>JBIQKP010000035.1:0-38664 GCA_044506405.1 Lysobacterales bacterium
TCAACGATTCTGTGTGATGTTGGCATGAGAGGATCCTCCCTTAGTAATCAGTTCGCGGCGGCAACTCGGCGTTCGCGGATGTACCGCGAGAAGCCCACGCCCAGACGGGTGTTCACCAGCTCCGAGAGCTGGTGACTCGAGATGCCAAGCTCTCCCGCGAGCGATGAAAGGCTGAGGCTCTCGTTCTGATATAGCTTCGAGACCGTCATCAGCGACTCCAGCTTCGCGAGACACGCGTCGACATCGAGCTCTCGCAGCGTGGAGGCTCCGTAGCGCACACGAGCCGCTTCCATCATGTCCTGCATCAAGTCCGGTTTGGCGATCAAGGCCGCGATGACGATCGCGAAGGCGAGCGCGATAGCGTGGCAATAGAAGTAGTAGAACCAGTCGGCGTCGATGTAAGGAAGGGAGAACCCTAGGATCAGAACCGCAACGGCGAGGATTGCCATGAGCGCGAAGAAGAACACTTGAAAGCGGACTTGTTTACGGCGCGCCTTGATCCCGAGCACCAAGTTCCAAAGCCAGACGGAGTAACCGGCTCCGAACAGAAAGAGCGTGGGCAGTGCGACCTCGAGCCGCGTCACGAACAGCAACGCGATCGGCAACAGATGCAGCAGCATCAGCGGTTTGAGGGGTTCCGTGGGCAACAAGACCCATCGGCCGAAGAAGTAGAAGCTCGTCGGTGCGACGAAAAGCGCTAGGCGGTAGTAGGGCACAGTGAGCGGTTCTGGGCCCCCGAGAAAATAGAGGAGGTGATAGGTCTGTATGCAGGCGAGCGATGCCGATAGCACCACGCAGGACAAGACCGAGTAGATTGCCTTGTTCGGCAGCTCGAGCAGCCAAAGGTAAGTGACGAGCAAGAGCGCCGCCGCCACGGTCGAGAACCCGGCGATGAAGATGCAGAGTGTGTCCATCGAGCGCGTTCGTGCGCCAACCTTTTTTGTGAGTTATGAGGCACTCTACACCGCGCCAGCCGAGCTCGGGAACTATCGATCGATTGCATGCGTGATTCGAAAAGCTCAGCATTCTTCGTGAGGGCGCTCATGCGATCCGCCATCCTGCAGTCTGTTTTCGCTTTCGCGATCGTTGCGTTCTGCTGTGGGTGCGCGACAGATACGAGTCAGCGATCCGAACACGCCGCATCGTACGAAGTCATCGACCTCATGCCCGCGTTCTGGGATTTCTGGTCGAAGGCGAGCGAGTTGCCGGTCAGCGAGCAGCAGCAACTCGTGAGATCGATGCTCGTCGATCGCTATCCTGACGTCTACACGGCGGAGGTGATCAACCTCGACACAGAGAAGCCGTTCGAGGCGGCGCTCGATGAGCGTTACGAGCGCTGGCTGCCGCTGATCTCCTCGCACATCGCGACGATGAGAGAAGTGTCGGCAGAGATTGCTGCCGACTTACCGCGGTTCGAAAGCAGCTTCAAGGCTGTGTTTCCCGACATGCAATACGACGGCAAGGTCTATTTCTTGTGCTCGTTGGGTGGGTTCGACGGTGCCACCAGGAACGTGGCAGGCAAAGAGGCATTGCTCTTCGGTGTGGATATGATCGCGTATGTCTATGGCGAGGATGTCGACCCGCAACCGTTCTTCCATCACGAGCTGTTCCACATCTACCACTCGCAGTTCCTGAACGAAGAGGCCGAGGCCCTCTACATCAACTTGTGGCGCGAAGGCCTCGCGACGTACGTGGCGAAATCACTCAATCCGTCGGCAGAGGGGGTCAATCTGTTCGGGTTGCCGCTCGACATGCCTGAGCGAGCGCAGGTCATGCTCCCGCGGCTCGCCCGCGAATTGAGAGCGAACTTAGACTCGATCGCTGAAGATACGTACGCGCGCTTTTTCTTCGGCAAGGAGAAGGATGCGGATCTGCCTGCGCGCAGCGGCTATTACGTGGGCTATCTAATCGCGGAGAGAATCGGACGCGGCAAGTCGCTTCGTGACCTGGCGAAGATGCGGGGGCCAGCGCTTAGAGCTGCGATCGACAGTGCCTTGAAAGACATCGAAGTGAGCGCGAGCGTCCCGTGAACGCACGCTAGGGCGGCGGTAGCGCTCAGCGCGTCGGCAGCGGCGCGTCGAACCCGCTCGTCGTGTTCCCTTTGCGGCGGATGATCTCTTGTACGAGCTCGACACCGGTCTTGTCGCACGGCGGTAATTCGAGATCGCTCAGCCCGAGCGGTGTCACGCGTTCGCCCCATCGAATGACGTGCGCGCACCAAGTGAGGCCGCCGCCGAACGCGGGCGTCAGCAAAAGAGAGCTCGGCTTCACGCGGCCTTCTTCAACGGCCTCGACGAGCGCAACGGGAACCGTTGCCGCGGACATGTTGCCGTAGCGTTGCACGGTCAGATAAACCGATTCCATCGGAAGCCCGACGCGTTTGGCGACCGCTTCGATGATGCGCAGATTCGCTTGATGCGGAATTGCGAGGTCCACGGTATCGACGTCCGCGGCAGCGACGCGTGCGCGTTCCAATGCCGCTTGTGACGCTTCGGTCATCCCGTGGACCGCACGCTTGAAGATCTCTTGTCCATCGAAATCCCAACGAGTGTCGCCGAGTTGCAGACCGTTGTTGCCGTAGATCGTGCCCATGCCGCGTACGCGCAGAGTGTGGCGTGCATCGGCGGCGCAGCCGAGCTTCTCGGCGATGACGCCGGAAGGTTCATCGGAGGCTTCGAGCACGACGGCCGCCGCGCCGTCGCCGAAGAGAACGGCGACATTGCGGTTGTCCCAATCCATATACGGACTGATGACCTCGACACCGATGACGAGCGCGTTACGCACGACGCCGGTGCGCACCATTGCCGTGGCGCTCGAGAGGCCATAGAGGAAACTCGTGCACGCCGTGTTCACGTCCATCGCGGCGGCATTGTGTGCGCCGAGCATGAACTGCACACCGGATGCCGTGTTCGGCACGGTCTCGTCGGCCGAACAGGTACCGAGCACGACGAGGTCGAGATCCTTCGGGTCCATTCCGGCGCAAGCCAAGGCGCGTGCGGCTGCGATGTGCGAGAGCACCGTCATGGGGACGTGCGATATACGGCGCTCCTTGATGCCGGTGCGGCTCGTGATCCACTCGTCGCTCGTTTCGAGAAACGTCGCGAGCCCTGCATTGTCCAGAACGGCCGGCGGCATGCACTTGCCCCAGCCGGTAATAGCGGCGTATTTCATGGCGGTCGGCACGATATCACGGCTCCGATTCGACCGAGAGCGGGGCGGAGGGAGAGATTCCTCTACTCGAGGAGTATCCCCAATGGACAGGGCGCGTCCAACAAGTGGCGTTGCGAAATGCCGAGCTTGCGTTTCCGCTTCCGTGGCAGAGAATGGCGTACATGAAAGCGATCGTTTCGCAGGGGTCGAAATCGCGCGTCGGGGGCCGGCGGATTGCCGCGTTCGTGCTCTCCGCGTCGCTCATGGCGGTGGGCGAAGCTGGTGCGGCCGAGCCAGAGACGATGGCCGTCTTGAAGCTCCACGAATTTTCGTTCGTCTACCGAAGCTCCAACTACGTGCTGTCGTGCGGCGACATCCGTGGGCGCGTCGCGTCGGTGCTTCGCGTGCTCGGTGCGAGTCAGGATTTACAGGTGCGCGTGAACGGGTGCGACGCCGTCGCAATGCCGATCGATCGGCGCGGCGACACATTGGACGGACCAGGGACAGTGAGATCTCCATCCGGTCGTTGGAGCGCTTCCGTCGATCCTTTCGAGCATCCGTACGACGACGGGAACCTGTCGTCCTCCGACCCGTTGCGCCGTCGCAGCGTGGGTCCGGTCCAGTCGACGCGCGTCGATATCCGCGCCCAATTGCCTGTGGAGATGACGCCGAAAGTGCAAGCCGAGCTGCAGAAGGACAAGTCTCGCCGCGAGCTCATTTCACGCGTCAATCCCTCCTCAGGCATCGGCGAGCCGGTCGTGTTCGAGGCCGAACGGCGCGTCGTCGAGCTCTCTCGCAAGACGATTCGGCTCGAGCCCGAGGAATGCGAGCTGATGGAGCAGATGTCGAGGAGCATATTCAAGAAGATCGGCGCCCGCGTCGTGCGGCGCGCGAATTGTCCCGATGAGCCTTCGAACATTCCGCCGAAATTGATGGTCGAGCAGCTTCTACCGAAGCTGCCCAGCGTCCCGACGCTCTCGCCGACCGAAGGCGAAGAAGCGAAAGCAACCGAGCAGTCCGACAGCGGCTAACGAGCCGATCTCAAGATCTCGCGCGCAACGAGGTGTTTACAGCCGGGAACGCTGTCGCGCTGCGGCGCGCTTGGCGCTCGCTTTGTCGCGCGTGCGAAGCAAGAGCTCCTCATGCTTGTAGTCGATGATCAGCGTGTCGAGCAAGCCGATGACATCCATGCCAATGAGCAAGGCCGGATCGCCGGTCATGTTCCATGCGTCGAAGATGCGGAAATCGGCGAACGTTACGCGCATGCCGTTGATGTTCACATCGCCGATCGCGACGGGCGGCGCTTCGAAAGCCTCACCTTCCTGAACGTCGAGCGTGACGCCGACGATGCTGTGCGTGATTCCTCGTCGGTACCGCTTTGCGAGCGCCTCGCGAAGGCTCTCATTGCCGATCGTCACTTGTGCGCCCGTGTCCAACATCGCTTTCGTGCGCACGCCGGCGACTCTCACATTGAACATCAACAGGTGACCGTGGCGTAGCTCGACGGGGACTCGTGTGAATCCTTTCCGCTCGGCTCGGCGGCGAGAATGTTGAATCCTGATCTCATCGTTCATGAAGTCGATGTAAACCCGCTTGTCGCTCAGGCCGTCGGCACCGAGCACGCCGTCGGCCCCACCGAAAGCTTCGTTGATGACGGCCACCTTGCGCCGATCGAGCAAGAGGTCGCCGACTTCGATGCTGTTGACATGAATCATCGGCACGATCGCGGACCCGGTCACGCCGAGCAATCGTGCTGTGCTTGCCATCGTCGGTACGCCGATCCTCATCGCAATGGGCGGTGTGACGGCCGAACGATTTGCGCCCGTATCGAGGACGAGCCGGAAGGGGCCGATTCCGTTGAGATAGACCGGCGCCCAGACGCGACCGATCCGATCGCGGAGCGTGGGGGCCACGTAAAGCGGCTCGGGCGCCGCCACGACGACTTCTTCAGGAACGCCGATGGGCTGCGTGGCGGTTGCGCCCTCGATGACATCCGCTCGACCCGTCAGTGCCGCGAGCGAGGCTATGAGAAAGAAAAAGGGGTGCGTACGCATCGCCTGCTCGTCTCTCGTTAATAAGCTTCCACAGCCATACGTTCTGGGACCTCCGTCCACTCGCCATCCCAGTTCGCGACTTCGTAGCGATTCGTGGAGGGAAAGCCGGGCGGACGTCGCTGATCGAAGCGGCGGTCGTATTCGAGCCGTGTTGCATAGCGCGGCTCGCTCGCCGACATGCTGCCTGCCGAAAGACTCCCATAGATTCGCAGCGTGCCCGTGCGGCGATGATTGATATTTGTCACGACGAAGCGCCGGCCCGCGAAGATGGCCGCGTCGATCACGAGGTCACCTGGGCCCGTGACGCTCGGAGGCGCAATCTCAATGTATCTGTCGCAGACGAGGCCCAAGTAGTCCTCCGATGCCGGATCTTCCCGCGGATCGCGCGCATACATGAGACCGCGCTCGATGACGATCCGTTGCGGCGAGTAGACAAGAATCTTACCGGAGACGACACCTTGTACGTAGAGCGTCACCCCTGGCCGCGCGATGAAGTACACCGGCTCCGCGGCCGCGGCACCATCGATGTGCTCGGCGATCGAGGTGCCGCGCGTCTGCATGACATAACTGCCGTCGCGGGCGAACACGATGCTCGTATCGTCGGCAAGCTCGTGGACTCGGGCGTTCTCATCGCGTGGCGCCCACTCGAAGGGCTGTAGCGCGTTCGGTAGGTGAATGCGGCCTGCGCGCGTCTCGATCCCGCCTTTGAAAATATCCGAATCGCGCCGGCGCCCGATCGAGTCCGTGTGGAACGTGCGCGCGGCGGTCGTCACTTTGCCTAAGAATCTGGGCGCGGTCCGAGCGTCGTACGCGAGATTGAACGGTGAGTTGCTGTGGACGCGCCCGACGATCTCATCGTCGTGAAACTGCACCATGGGATCCCAGCGATCGACCATGTGCGTGAACTGCGAGAAAGGAAGCCGCTTCAGAGACACGCGCGTCGTGACGGCTTTGCCGCGATGAGAAGCGCTGACTTCCGCCAGCACGCGATCGAGTGCCGTTCCTTCATTGGCCCGTTGCAGAATCAAGTTCGCGCTATACAGCGTGCCGTTCTGTTCCCACTCGACCCGCGCCCCAGAAGCCTCCGATAGCCGCTCGGCCAGCTTCGCCAATCGTTTCGAGAGCGCAGCCCTTTCCGCGGCCGGAATCTCGTAAGTCGAAGGCGTATGAACGGGTGGAACGATCGTTACTAGCGGAAGCGCCTCTTCTGGCGCCGCGATTGCGCTGGCGACAGGCTCGAGTGTTTGGGTGTCCGAGGCAGGGGCGGTCGCGATCTCGATGCGCGCGAGCGGTTGGTCGATCTCGGGCGCGGGCCACGCGGGCTCGATGGGCGACAACTCAACGCCGTCTTGCGCGTGAGCGTCCGGGGCCTCCACCAGGAGTAGCTGTGTGATCGGCGTATCGCCGGCATACACCCCGTCGTTCCGATCGCCCGGCAGCAGGAAGGCGATGGCGACCGCGACGTGCAACACCATGGAGACAGCGCCTGCTAACGCACGCTGTACGACTCGCGGTTCGATCCGGCCAGGACGCACCATGAAGGGAACCTATAGATACTTCCCCCAAGTGCTCCAATAAGAGCGCCGCATCGAGCGGGGCGCAAGTCCTTTTTAACTCACGTTGCCGCGAAGCATAGCGGGAGGCGAAACGCGGGCTCGCATTGCGTTAGGACCGGACGCTGCGGTGCACCTATCCGGTCGTGGCAGGCACTGCAATCAGCGTCTCGTACTGCATTCGGGTCCGAAGTGAGGTGATGCGCGGGCAATTGACCTTCCTCGACATCGAGCGCATCGAAAGCTTGGGTACGATCTGCTCGTGGATGCCTCGCATGAGATCGCAATCGCTCTGAGAAATGCGCACGTGTCGCCGCTGCCATTGGGCGGGGAAGCGCTCGAGGTCCGCAGCGGTCGGAAGAGAGATTCCTCTCATGCGCGCCACGAGCTCGTCCTTGGAATCGAAGTGCGTGGCCGCACGCACGTTCTCGTCGGTGGCGGGCACTGGCGTTGCGACGACGATCTGAACTCGGATTTGTTTCGCCGGGACATCTCCGCAATTACTGTGGACCACGACGGGTTGGCGTGCTCCCATGAGCTCGAGCATCGAGCGCAGTCTCTGCTCGAGGGCCTCGCAGTCGAAATAGGTGTTCATGCTGTGATATTCGAACGGAAGCGTCTGCACGTACCATATCGCCTCGATCGGCGGATCCTGACTTCCCTTGGGAGACAAGGCGAACGCCGAATCGGCGTTCAAGACGAAGACGCTCACAACGATCCATTGCAGATGCGTTCGTGCCAATGATGTCTTCATGTGACCGCCAGTGTGTCTGTATACATCACGCGTGCAGGCGCACTATCGATCTCGGAACAGCGCTCGTAAAGTAGCGACCGTGGAATCAAGCAAGATCGGCGAAGAATGTCCGCGAGTGTCCGAACGGACACTGGGAAGGGCTCGCGTTGTCTGTGCAACGGTCGTGTCGCGGACACGGCCGGACACCATCACGAATGATCTGGACCGTGCTGCGAACGCTCCGTGCGCGAGTGCCGAGCGCAGCTGCGTCCGTGCGGTTAGGTTTCTAGGCGTTCAGCGCCCGATGTATCGACAGGATTCAATGCGATGAATGATTTGCTTTCGGCGGTCGTGACCTTATTCCTCATCATGGATCCGCTCGGCAACGTGCCGATCTTTCTTTCGGTGCTCAAGCGCGTACCGCAGGAGCGCCGGCGCGCGATCGTCATTCGCGAGGTGTTGATCGCGTATGTCGTGCTGCTCGTCTTCTTGCTATTGGGCGATCACGCGCTCCGGTTGCTTCACATCGAGCAGGAGACAATCAGCATCGCCGGCGGGATCGTTTTGTTTCTCATCGCGCTCAGGATGATCTTTCCGCAGACGGGAAGTTATAGCGACGCGCCGGAGGGCGAGCCGCTCGTCGTGCCGCTTGCGGTACCGCTGATCGCGGGGCCCTCGGCGATGGCGGCGCTGCTGCTACTTCAGCGAGCCGCACCGAGCGGGAGCATGGATCTTTGGATCGCGATGACGATCGCGTGGGCGCTCACGGCCGCAATCCTCATCGCGGCACCCTTCTTCTATCGCATCCTCGGCGAGCGCGGTCTCACGGCGATGGAGCGCCTGATGGGTATGGTGCTCGTGATGATCAGCGTCCAGATGCTGCTCGACGGCATCCGAGTGGTGATCGAGCGATGAGTTAGCAGCTCCTCGCGCCCATCCTAATGCTAATGCAGCGCGCAGTGCGTCTCTGCAGGAGTGTCCCTGCAATTCTCACGCGAGACGCGCTACTTGCGGGTCCAACTCGGCGGGCGCGCGGCCCGCTTGGGCTGTTGCCGGTCCTTCAGGAAGCCCTTGGTAGGTTGGAAATCGATAGATTCGACCCGTCGGGCGAGCGCCTCGGCGAGCGAGGGATCCTGTTCGAAGCGGGGGCGGGCGTCGGTCGGTTTACGGAAGAGCTTGGTCAGGAGCATGGCGAGATTCTAGTTCTCTTGGCAGAACGCACGCGTGAGCGTCCGACGCGTGCGGACCCGGTAACAGTGTTCGTTGTGACTGCGCCGAGCTCGAGCTCAGCGCGCGTCGTCTTCATGAAGATAACCCCGATTCGCACGCAAGCAATGAGCCTAAGGGCCTCGATCGCGCTGAGGCGAATCCTGATCCATCGATGCGACGGATGTTGAGACACAACGGGGTTCGCAATCAAGACCCTTCGACTGCATCGATCGATGCGTCGACACTGTGATCATCGTCACTTCGCCGCGCGCAAGAGCGAACTATGTTCGCAGGCATCCAATCGATGATTGTGCGCTGGCCGAAAACGATTCAGCCTTCGCACACTACTTTTCTCACTGAGCGTCTGGGTCGAACGAGAATGGGGACGGAAGGCATGAAGGGGCTGCGGCGTGCGGGGTGGTTGTCGGCGTTCTTCCTTCTTGCGGGTTCTCTACCCGCGCATTCAGCCCATGCGGCTTACCTGTCCCGCGAAGAAGTCCGCTCTTTCATCGCGACGATGGAAGCGGAGTACGGCCTCGATGCCGCGGAGCTCGAGCGTGTGTTGGGCGCTGCGCGCTACCAGCCAACGGTCGCACGGTTGATTGGGCCCGAGCGCCCTAAGACTGCGCAGCCGGTTCGGTCCTATCCAGCCTATCGCGCGAAGTTTCTGACGAAAGCGCGCATCGGGGCCGGCACCGCCTTCTGGGAGATGTATGAAGCAGAGCTGCGTCGCGCCGAGGCTCAATACGGCGTCCCCGCGGAAGTGATCGTCGGCATCCTCGGCGTTGAAACGTTGTTCGGGCAAAACACCGGCTCGTTCCGTGTCGTCGACGCGCTCACGACGATCGCGTTCGACGGCCCACGCCGTCAGGACTACTTTCGCGAGGAGCTGAAGCAGTTCCTGCTCCTAACGCACGAACTGGGCATCGATCCGTTGGGCTTGAAGGGTTCCTACGCGGGCGCAATGGGCTTGCCGCAGTTCATGCCTTCTAGCTACCGTCAGCACGCGGTCGACTTCGATGGCGATGGCGCCGTGGACCTCGTTGGCAGCCCGGTGGATGCGATCGGCAGCATCGCCAGCTATCTGAGTGCCTACGGGTGGGTGGCCGGGGAGCCTCCCACGGTGAAGGTCGTGTTGCCCGCCGGCGCCGACGATCTCGTCAGCGGTCTGCAACGGATCCATACGGTCGCGGGCTTGAAGGAGAAGGGCGTGAAGTTCTCGCGCTCGACGTTGCCGGAAGGCGAATGCTCCCTCGTCGAGTTGCCGGCCCCCGGCAAAGCGTCGCAGTACTTCGCCGGATTCTCGAACTTCGAGGCGATCACCCGCTACAACCGCTCCACATTCTACGCCACAGCCGTCCTCGAGCTGGCCGAGTCGATTCGCGATGCGAGGCAGCAGCAGATGACGGTGAACGCCGAAGCCACGCGCTGACCAAGGCCGTTGGCAGTTGACGGTTGACAGTTGACGGCCAGACGAGATCTTGGGCGCTGGCCGAAGTGCCCAGCAGGATGATTAGTGGAGATCAGGAGGGATCTCTCGAGCAAGTGGACTCTGACCGTCAACCGTCAACCGCCAACGTTCAACCATCCACCTGCTTCTGCGACGTTCGCTCATTCATCTGCTGAGCGACCGTATCGGCTGGGAGCATGAGGGTATCGTCGAGCATGAGCGTCGGTGAATCGTCGCTGTAGACGCGCGTGAGCTCGTGCGCCGATCTCGCCGCGCGGAGCGATCCGTCCGACCCGCGCATGACGATAAAGGCCTCTTCGGCTTCGACGGGCTCGCAATAGAAGTAACCTTGCGCGAAGTCGCAGCCCATCTGCTGCAAGTCCTTGGCGGCTTCGTTCGTCTCTACGATCTCCGCCACCGACTTGAGCCCGAGGCTCGATGTCATCTGCACGATGGCTGCGGCGATCGCCGTGTTCGCTTTCTCGGAGCCGGCGCGATCGACGAACGGACGATCGATCTTCACATAGTTGAACGGGAATAGTTGCAGGTAGCTGAGCGACGAATAGCCGGTACCGAAGTCATCGAGCATCATTTCGACGCCGAGACCCTGCAGGCGATCCAAGATGTCGCGCGCCGCACCTGGGTTGCTGATCAGACCGCCTTCCGTCAGCTCAAACTTCAATGACTGCGGCGGTGCGCCTGTGTCATCGAGGACTTTCGCGACGTATGACGTCAACTCAGGATCCCGCAGGGCCGCGGCGGACAGATTGACGGTCAGGTAGAAATCCTTTTCTCGCGGCAATCGCTGGCGCCACTCGGCGGCAAGCGTACACACCTGCGCGATCGTCCAGCGCGTGATGGGGATGATCAAACCGACTTCTTCCGCGACACCGAGGAACTTGTCGGGCGTCAACAACCCTTCGACCGGATGCCGCCAGCGCAAGAGGCACTCCGCGCCCGCGGCGCGCTCGTGCCTGAGATCGACGATCGGTTGAAACAGAAGATGCAGCTCGCGCCGCTCGAGCGCGACATGAAGGTCCGCCTCGAGGCTGACGAGGCTCGCGGCACTGCCGCCCATCGCCGGTTGATAGGCGACCGAGCTCGCATGCTCGTGCCGCTTTGCCGTCGACAGCGCGATATCAGCTTCACGAACCGCTTCCTCCGCGCGCAGCAGTCCCGTCTCGATGTGCGTGACGCCGACCCGTGCCGCTACGCTCAACCGGTGTTTGCGCAACTCGAACGGTTGCTGCAAGACCCCTTGGAGCAAGGCGGCGAGCTCGAGCGCGGCCTCGGTCGATTGCACGTCGAAGACGAGGATTGCGAACTGATCGCCACTCCAGCGCGCAAGAATACAGGCAAAGGTCGCTGTGGCTTTCTGGAAGCGCTGCGCAGCTTGCACGACGAGCTCATCGCCCGCGGTGTGACCGAGCGTGTCGTTGATGAGCTTGAAGCGGTCGATATTGATCAGCATGACGGCAATGCTCTTGCGCCGCCGGGTTCGAACCTCACGCAATGCGCGATCGAGCTGATCCATGAAGTAGCGGCGGTTCGGGAGGCCCGTGAAGGCATCGTGATAGCGCGAATGCTCGAAGCTCTGCTGCAGGCTTTCGCGCTGCTCGATCTCGGCGACGAGCTTGCGATTCGCAAGCTGCAACTGGCGTCGAGCGAGCGACAGCGCATCTCGCGAACGATGCAGGCTGTGCACGAGGTCATGCGTCGCGAAAGCGAGCAGCCACGCGACGACGGCGAGCAGCGCGATCGACGCGGCGAGCGCGCGCGCCGGATACCATCCGGTTTTCGGCCGGATCGCAAGCTGCAGATAGCCGCTCGGCAAGTCCTGCGAGAATCCGGGGGGTGCATCGATGCGACGCACGACGCCGTCTTCGAACCGATCGAGCCGCGTGCTCACGAATACGCGCGGCGGGCGTCCTGCGGCATCCACCTTCGAAAGGGAGAAATCATAGTCAGGATCGATCAGCCCGCTCAGTTGCAGGCTCGAGAGGAGTTGGTCGAGCTCCGTTCGACGACCTTCGCTCACCGCACGATCGGCGAGAGTTTGAAGCTGTTTCTCGATTGCGCTCGCGTATTGCCCGACGAGGGTCTCGGCCGATTCCCGCATCTGCTCAGCGCGCTGCTGTACGCTCAATGCGATCAATCGACCGCCCGCGAGCACGATGACGCTCAGGACCATGACGGTCGGTAGCCAGTGCGAGCCGCGCTTCAAGAAGGCGAGTCTCATGATCAGCGGCCGCGTGAGCCGATGAACGCCGTGACGTTCAGCGTCACCGTGACTTTCTCGCTGTCGGCGAGCTTCAGATAATCGCCGAGCAACACCACTTCGGCACGCGAGAACGTCTTACCTATGCCAAGAAATCCCTCCCTCAGATCCTGTGCAGGCAGCGAGAGTCCCGGTTGCAAGTTGATGACGTTGGGATCGGCCGTACCCCAAGCACCGCCGATGATGAGGTTGAGGCGTCCGTAATAGTCGATCCGCGCGCTCGTCAGCTCCGTGCCGAGGTTGCCGCTGACAGAGTGCGCGTAGGACACGGTCGTGGAGACGTGTGGTGTCCAGACATACGTCACTCCGAGCTTCGGCAGATTGCCGTGCGACGTATCGATCTCGATCTGGCGGCTTTCGAGATGCACGAAGAACTTGGGCGTGACCCTCTGGGTGAACCCGAGGACCGCGACACCATAGTCGAAGTCGCGGCCGTTATCGTCGCCTTCGCCGTACTGCACTTCGCCGAAGACCGTGGACTTCGAGCTCGGATCGCCGAAGCCGACGGCGCCACGGAGCGTACCGAACGTCCACTTCGATTCCTCGACGAACTGATGTTCCGCACCGACCCCAAACACGACGTCCGGCGTGAAGTAATGCGTCCAGCTCAACGAGCCGCCGCCGCCTTCGTCCTTAGTATCGGTGAGCTCCGAGCGGTTGCCGCTCAGGGTCAAGCGATCCGGCGGGCGCGCATCGACTTCCGCCGCCACGACACGCGTGGCGAGCATTGGGACGGCCAACGAGATCGATCCGAGCACAGCGAGATGCGATCTCATGGCGGTGAAACCCTCGATGAGCTCGAGAGGGTGGCGCGCGCATCGACGATGCGCGCGGTGCCTGTACCGTTCGTGCGATCGTTCGGTGCGCGTGCCATCGGTAAGAAGGTGACGATGTAGAGCGGCTCGGCTTCTCCCGGCAACGGCGATGCGGAACACGTGACCTGATAGATGCGCGGACCGATCTCGATGTGCATCTTGCGACGACCCGTGAGACCCGGCTCCCACCAGCGCACCGGGACATCGCTGAGCGAGAGCAACCGCGAGGCATCGGACTCTCGATCGATCGTAGCGAACAGCGCCTGCGCGGGCTTGTTGAACGCGAGAATGCGGTCGTGCGAGTCGATCGCCAGCACTGCTTGACCGGTCACGTCGAGGGCCGCGCGCACGGTGAACTCGTCGCTCTTGTCATGAATCGTCACGAGCGCGAAACGTCGGCCTTTCTGCGCCATGTGTTGCACATGGACCTCGGTCGCGCGCCATCGATCGCCGACCTTGATCATGCTGAGCGGCGTGGTGCCGCCCATTTGGGCGATCAGCTCTTGCACGACATCGGGATAAGAGAACTGAATGCGCTCGAACAGATTCGCGCCGTCTTCGGCCTTGCCGACGCTGTACTCCGATGCCGAAGGGCTCGTGCACAGAATCTGCTGCGTGTCCGCGTCGACGAGCAGCGCCGGTATCGGAAGCTCCTCGATCAACGACGTCCAGAACGCTTGCCCGCGCTCTGCTTCCGCACGCGCGGCGTCGACATGCTCATGAAGGCGCTCGAAGATCGTGCCCAGGTATTCGGCCGCAACAGCGCACGCGAACATGAGAATCGCGAACACCTGGAGCATTACGACGTAATAGCCCGAAGGCGCGAAGAACCCGGCGAACGGCGCGCTCGCCCCCGCACCGCGTTGTCCGAGCACCGCCGCAAGCCACGCGCCCGCCGTATTGAGGCCGGGTGCATACCATCGCAGCTCGGGCGCTTGTGCGAGCGCAATCGCGCCCACGGTGAGCACTGCGAGCAGCGACATCAGATACGGCTGCCAGTGCGACAGGAAGATCGCACCTACGACCGGCAGCACGAACACCAAGAGGAAGGCGGGGTTCTGCAGTCCGCCGGCTTGTAACCAGATGTGACCGACGACAAAGATGCCGGCGATATGTAGCGCCGTGAGTGCGGGCCGGCGTTCGCCGGATTGCGCGGGTTTGCCGATCAACGTGAGGGCGATGTGGATTGCGCCGAGCACGAGCAGCCCGAGGCACGCGGCAATGAAGTTCACATCGAGTCCGCTCACGAGCCATGGCACGACGGTCGCGAGCAGGATCGCGAAGATCGAGAGCAGCCAGGTGTCGTCCAAGAGATGGACGCGCGGATCGCTCCATCTCGGTGCAGGCAACAGTTGGGTATCGCCGGTGTTCATCGCCCTATGGGCTCCCTTCGAGAGCCGCCTTCGTTGGCGGCGATCGTGAGTCCGCGTGCATTGAAGTTGTTGCCTTCGAGGAACGGCTGAGAGTGCACCGTCTGACCTCGCTCCGGCTCGAAATCGACGACCTTCAGTGCGAGGGCGTGTGGGCGCATGACTTGGTTATCGCGCAGGATCGGCGAGTCGCCGATGACATCGATGCCGTTGAACTTCGGCTCGATGATCGTGTTGTCGATCGCGCTGCTCGGGCTGCGAGGGATGCCGAGCACGAATGCGAGCCCGTAACCGCTATTGTGAATGCGGTTCGCGCGTACGAGCGTATCGGCCGAACCCTTCAGCATGATTCCGTACGCAGCGAGCCCGTCGAACTCATTCTCCTCGATGACGGCTCCGCGCGCGTTCTCGGCGATGATTCCCATGCCCGCACCGCCACTGATGCGATTGCCGCGCGCGATCGCGCCTGTGCCCATGAGCTGCATCGCGGCTTCTTCAGATCCGAGCAGCTCGTTGCGTTCCATCAGCACCGATACGTTAGCGGTGAGAATGCCGATGCGTTCCTTCGTGAAGCGATTCTCGCGGATGCCGATCTGAGCGCCGCGCTCATCCGGTCCGCTGCGCACCGCCCAGAGCCCAGCATCGCGATGGGCGACGAACTCGTTCTTCACGACCATGGTGTTCGCGTTCGAGGCGGCAAAGCGTATGCCGACGCGATTGTTGACGAAGCGATTGCGCTCGATGAGCACGTGATTCGCGTTCTCGGCGACGTCGATACCTACATCGCACGACTGGATCGTTGTCGCTTGCATGCGGAAACGTTCCGCCCGCAGCAAGATGGCGGCGCCTTTGCAATCGCGAATGTGCACGCCCTCGATCGATACATTGACGCCCGCGATGTCGAGAACGGCGCCGTTCGGTAAGGCGCTCGCATCGATCTCGGTCCCTTGCTCGTTAGCCACGACGTGAATGCCGCGCGCATTCGCAACGGGCGGCAGCGCAGTCGCGAGCTTGATCTTCCGCACTCGCAGCGAGATCGCCGCTTCGCCATCAGAGGACGCCGCGATGAAGAGTGCTTCTCGCAATGTACCGGGACCTCGATCCTCGCCGCTCGTCACCTCGATGGCAGCGCTGTTCGCCGCTTGTCCCGGCTCGACCTCGCGCACTTGGTACCAAAAGCCAAGCCCCACGAAGAGCGCGAGGAGCATGAACACGATGATCGACACGGCGGAGCGACGGCTGACCATGTCACGCTCCTCGCGGTCGCTCGAGCACGAATACCGCGTGCCACGACCGTTTCACTGCGCGCCGCCCGAACACGATGTCGATGGGGGCCGAGAGCAGCGTTACGAGTGCCGTGGCGGATAGCGCAAAGGATCTCGGCATCTGTCGCAGATGGGGGAGCAGCCAAGTCTTGAAGGGCGCGGGGTCGACGCCGGTGATCGCGCGAAGAACGAGTCCCGCGCGCGAGAAGAGCTCGAGGTATTCGCTGCGCTGACGCGCTCTGAAGACGGTTGTGTCGCAACGGCTCGCGATCTCGAGCGGCGCGGCTTCGAGCAGCACCATGCGGCCGCCGGGTGCGAGATGCGCGGCCATTCGATCGACAGCAGCGCTGAGCGCGCCAGGATCGAGGATGTGCTGCAAGACCGTCACGGCGAGCACGAGGTCGAACGTTTCGCCCGCATCGAGGGCTGCGAGATCCTGAACGAGAAAACGGCAGCGCTTTGCGACGTTCTGGGTCTCCGCGCGTCGGCGTGCTTCAGCGATCATCGTAGGGCTCAAGTCGATGCCAGTGACGAGGGCTCCTCGAGCTGCGAGCATCGAGCTCCAACGCCCGACGCCACAGCCGACGTCGAGCACCCGAGCGCCAGGCTCGACATGCAGCCAGGGTGCGAGCGCACGCCGCTGGCTCGCGTGAATCATGCGGTTGTAGAACTCGGGCATGCCGTACGAGCACACCGCCGCCAGTCCGGAACCTCGCGCCGCGAATCGTTGCGCTCGATCTTCCCAGTACGTCTCGGGCAGGTAGCGTTCGGGGGCGGGATGCCCCCTCCTCAACCCTCCCCCGTGCGACGGGGGAGGGAGCTCTTGTCCCCTTTCGAACCGTCCCGCCTCGCTTCGCAACTCTGCTCCGCGTGACGAGGCCAGTACCTTTGCGCTGGGCGCGTTCATGAGGCTTTCCTGATGAGATCGGTCTTCGCATCGAGCGGCAGCGTCGTGCTCGCGCTCGGCAGCGGTTCGTAGTGATCGCGGTACACGCGGCGTCCGAACACTTTGAGTGCGATCCAATTCGCGTAACCGACTGTCATTGGTACGATGTGCGTGATCGCGTAGAACAGATAGAGCGGTACGATCGGCGCGATATAGGCCCGTTCGTTCTTCGGCACGATCGTGAACAGTGCGAACACGCCGAGCGCGAGATAGCTGCCGATCGCGGCGATGAAGTACGCAGGATTGATCACGGTGTTGCGCGGCAGGACATTCGCGAGGAACAAATTATCGAAGCCGCTCACGAAGCTCAGAACCAACAATGCGGCGCTCACGATCTTGAGCGGATGCAAGATCAGGGAGAGACCGCCGAGGTAAATGACGAAGTGATACATGGAGAACGGTGTGCGCTTGCTGATCTTCCATATCTCCCCGAAGCGCTCGGTGTAGACCTTGAGCAAGCCGTAGTACCATCCGACCCGTTGCGAGAACCATCTGCGTACGTTGCCGGGACCTTCGGTGCTGACGACGAGCCTTCCGTCGTAGTAAATGCGTTCGCCTTCGCTCAGAAGAATCAGTGCATTCTCCAGGTCTTCCGCGTAGACAGAATGTGAGTGTTTCGAAAGAGCGCGCTCGAGCGCGTCGCGGCGGTAGCAAGAGACGCCCGAGGTGATGCTGTAGTCCGCGAGACTCTCGCGTCCGATGCGGAAGGCAAGCGCGTACTCGAACGCTTGGAAGCGAGCGAGAAACCCGTCGGGCTCGATCATGACGCGGGGGCAGACGGCCGCTGCGCCCGATTGCTGGAAATCTCGAACGAAACGCTCGAAATCGATGCGACTGCCGCCGTCGCGCCCGCGAATGCGGATGTCCGGATCCACGACCATGACGGTTTCGATGTGCGCGGGCAAGCGCTCGAGGAGTCGGCGCACGGCGGCGGGCTTGCGCCTGTTGACGCCATCGTCGAAACAGCGCCAGCCGGCGTGGCGCAAGCGCAGGACCGTCGCGTCGGTGGAGCCGTCGCTGATGAGCCAAACTCGATCGCGATACGCCGCGAACGCATCCATGAATTCATCGAGCAACGGTTCGAGATTGTAGATCGAGGCGACGATCGCATAGGGTCTAACGGGAACGACTTGCCGCGCGCCGGCCGGCAGCGTGGCCGCGAGGTCGATCGAGAGATGTCGATTTTCCTCGGTCGGTGCCGTCGCGATGTGCCGTCGTCGCACGTGCAGGCGCAGGATGAAATCGAGCGCGTCCGTGTAGACGATGAGATTCGCGAGGCCGTAGACGAGTAAGGACAGGCTGGCCGTTTGCAGATTCGCCGCGGACAGCGCAATCCAGCCGGTCAGGAGCACGCACACGCCGAGCGGCGCGAGCAGGCTCCATGGCGTGTTGAACTTCATGCGTTCGCAACGGCACGGTCCGCGGCCGCTCTCCGCAGTTGCGGAAGACGCGCCTCGAGCTCGGCGCGGACTTCCTGCTCGCTTGCAATGGTGAAGCCGTGCTCGGCAAGCACTGGAACCGCAACCATGATCCACACGAGCGAACGTAGGCGAGAGGGTAGGTGAGATGCGCGTTCTTGCAGCGTTGTCATCGCACGTTCGAAGTTGCGTTCGATCTTCAGGATCACCTCGCGCACCGTTGGATCGAGCGGCAGGATCTTCGCCGCTTGATCCCACTCGATCGAGGTCCCTTCGATCCGCCGGTGAACGAACTCAGTATGCGGGCGGAGCGCCGGATCGCGCGCAAAGGCGGCCCCTGAGAAGGGGATCACGTACGGATACATTCCGATCTCGCAGCCGCGGCGTAGCCAGCGATAGGCCTCGCCGAGCGTTTCTGCGACATCCTGCAGCGAAGCGCGTGGAGAGCTCAGGATCAAATCGAGGAACGGTGTGATCCCGAGCGCGAGCGCCGCATCGAGCATCGGCTCGATGTGCGAGTGGATGTGTCCCTTGTTGAATTCGTTCAGCACGTTGCGCGAGAAGTTCTCGATGCCGAAGCCGAGCACCCGGAAGCCGGCGCGGCGCATTGCCGCGAGCCGCTCGTGCGACATGGCGTCGATCCGATTCGTGCTGATGAACTGCAGCTCGCGCGGGAGCGCACCGCGATCTTTCGCTGCGACGATGGCCTCGCAGAGCGGCAGAACGCGGCGGTCCTTCGTGAATACGAAAATGTCGTCCTGGAAGATGATCGTGCGGACTCTAGGGTGCGCCGCAACGATTCGTTCCATCATGGCGACGCATTCGTCCGCATCGAGACGAGCGATAGAAGCGACGGTGCCCTGTGCTTCGTGCAGAAAGTTCGTGGACGAGCAGAAGGTGCAGCCCATCGGACAATAGTTGAGCGTGATCAAGCGAACCGAGCGGATCTCGGCCAGACAGGCTTCGCGCGCGGCTTTCGTGGGTAAGGCGCCGACGCGGTACGCCGATTCCAAGCGGTCCCAGTAAGCCTCGTAAGGCATGCGTTCGTACGGGATCGAGAAGATGGCGTTTCGAAGCTGCTCACGGTTGAGCGCAGGGCGGGGAAGACGTCGTAAGGTGCCGTCAGGCAAGCGTTCGACCGTGCCCGCAATGCCGCCGAGCGGGCGTTGCGCGCGCAATCGATCTGCGATCTCGAGCAGCGGCAGCTCGCCTTCACCGAGCACGACGAGATCGAAGGGACCGAGCTCGAACATGAGCTCAGGACGGAAGGTCGCCTCCATGCCGCCGGCGACGATGATCGCATTCGGCGCGAGTCGGCGCGCAAGATGTGCGAGCGAGAGATCGAACCTCAACGTCATGCCCGTCGTGGACATGCCGATCACGTCATAGGTGTCGCGCAGAATCTCGCGTTCGAGCGCGCGCTCCGGCGCACCCACGCAGCAGTTCGGGTCGAACACCTTCACGTCGACGCCTTCGGATGCCAGCACGCCGGCAAGGCGCCACACTCCGAGCGGCGGAGCCAAGAAGGTAAATTCCCCGCAATGGGGATCGTACGGCCCCACTAGTAAAATCTTTGCCACACGCCCCCGCACCAACTTCTGAGTGGTAGGTTCAGCGGGACGATAAACGCGCGGTCGGCTCTCAGCGTTCCGACATCGGGTAGATATTAAGACCTCCGCGCGAGACGCGCGTTCCTACACGCGACTGGCAGTCAATGTAGTCCGTGCGTGCGAAGGTGCGTCGACGCAGAACGCTACCGACGCATAGGAAGTCGATTCTTCGTCGCGGCCGCATGACGACGCGACGAAGAAAGAAAGACTGTACTTCTTAGAGCTGTCTCGTGCGCTCGCCGAGAACGATCGCGATGCCTTGATCCTTCAGCATCGTGACGCCCATGAGGTCGTACGATCCCGCAGGATAGTTACCGCCGCCACCGGCGCCGTACTTGATGAGCAACGTGTAGCGATAGCGTTGTTCGTTACCGACTTGTCGGCGCGGCTCGCCTGTTTCGTCTACGTCGATCCAGATATCGATCGGAATCGCGGGCATTCCGTGCGGCTGAAACAAGCCCGTGCCATCGGCGTTGATCTGAACGATCGGCTCGCCTTTGCCTTCGTAATGGTACGTGCCGATGATCTCGCTCGGCAGTGTTCTGCTTACCGTGTACGTGTCGCCCTTGAGCTCCACCGTTTCGACGTCGCTCGCGGTTACGACCAAGGGCGCACTCGCCAGGAAGAGCGCCGCCAGTAGTGAGTATCGATTCATCGTGAGTCCTCGCTCGCGTTCGGATGTCAGCCAGCGACGCGCTGCATGTTCGCGTCGCGGAATCGATGCACGGTAGGTCGCGCGAGTACGGCGCGCATACCCCATTTGGGATACCTTGCGGCCGGGCCGCCGGATTTGTGATCCGGCGCACGAGAGTGGACTGGGGCGAGACGGACAGAAACGACCGCGGGTGGTTAGCGCTTCGTGTGCATTCTATAGATCTCGTGACGCTCGTCATTGCGCCTTGCTGATATCCTATCGCTCATTCTTCTCTAAAGGTGTAGGCGAGCGGATGGATAGAGTCGATGCGGTGAATGGACGGGCAATCGATACCGTCATTTTCGACCTCGGCAATGTTCTGATTCGATGGGATCCGCGTAATCTCTATCGCAAGCTCTTCGGCGACGACACGGATGCAATGGAGCGCTTCCTCGCGGAGGTTTGTCATCCCGAGTGGAATGAGCGGCAGGATGCAGGACGCACGTGGCAAGAGGCGATCGACGAGGCCATCGCACACCATCCGCAGCATGAAGCGCTCATTCGCGCCTATCGCCTGCGCTGGGATGAGATGCTCGATGGCGCGATTCTCGAAACGGTGGCGGTGCTGCAGCAGTTGCGCGACAGCGGCACGCGACTGCTCGCGCTCACGAACTGGTCTCGTGAGACCTTTCCGGTGGCGCTCGAGCGCTACGAGTTTCTGCATTGGTTCGAAGGTATTCTCGTTTCAGGCGAGGAAGGTCTCATCAAACCGGATCCAGCGATCTTCCGCCGCCTGATCTCGCGCTTCGATGTCGATGTCTCGCGCGCGATCTTCATCGACGATAGCCCACGCAACGTCGACGGCGCGCAGCGAGTCGGCTTGCAGGCGATCCACTTCGAGAATGCCGACAAGCTAAGGAGCGACCTGAGGGCGCTCGGCTTACCGGTGTGATTCGCTCTCAACGATCAGCGCGGCGCTGATGTTCAGCGCAGCGGGCGCATCTTAGAATCTCCAACATGGAGATCACTCTCGACATCGAGTTCATTCGCAACGTCGTCGCGCGCGAGTACGAGCGCGCGCGTGACGATATTCGAAACGAAGGCGTCATCCGTGCGTTCGAGCACTCTCAGCGGCGACATGACGAGCGGATCGAGTGTGCGCCGGATGTCGGCGCGCTCGCGTGTCGAGCCGGTTGCACCTGGTGCTGTCATTTCAGCGTGGACGTGAGGGCGGTCGAAGTCTTCCGGATCTTGGATTTAATCGAACGTGAGTTCACGGACGAACAGAAGGCGCGCGTCTATGAGGAAATTCGCGCGAACAGTGTAAAGTTGAGCGGCCTCGATGAGATGGAGCGCATGCGTCGCAACATCAGATGTCCGTTCCTTGCCGAGGGGCGTTGCTCCATCTATGCGGCGCGCCCGCAAACCTGTCGCAACTATCACGCGACGAACGTCGAAGGGTGCAAGCTGTCGTATGAACAGCCGGATAATCTCGAGATCGATCCCGAGTTCGCGCCTTACGTCTACCAAGCGGGTGGCGCGCATGTCGATGCGGTCACCGCAGCGATGCGCGATGCGGGTTACGATGTCAGTGCCTATGAGCTGAACGTCGCGTTCGATGCCGCACTTGCGGATCCCACCGCCAGACAGCTATTCGAATCTAAGCTATCGCCATTCGCGAGCTTGCGCGGCAGCGATGTTCCGCCGGAGTTCGGCGATCTCGATGAGGAGTGAGCGCGGCGTCTCAATGAGGCATTCCGATGAGCGAGAAACTGGATCTCAGCACGATTGCGAGCCGAGTGGGCTCGGGATACCCGGCACCGTTCGATCAGCCCTGTCGGACTCGCGAGCGGCAGGCGTTGGGCGATGCCGCGGGCTTGACTCAGTTCGGTGTGAACTTGCTGCGATTGCCGCCGGGTGCGTGGTCGAGTCAGCGGCATTGGCATGCTCGCGAGGACGAGTTCGTGTATGTGCTCGAGGGTCAAGTCGTGCTGGTCTCGACGGATGGCGAGCAGTTACTGCATGCAGGCGACTGTGTCGGATTCAAAGCGAGCAATGAAGACGGCCATCACCTGCAGAATCGTTCGAAGCACGATGTGCTCTTGCTCGAGATCGGAGGGCGCGATCCGAACGATGCGGTAACCTATCCCGATATCGATCTGCGCTGGACGGCGCAGGCGGATCGCTATGTTCGGCGAGATGGTACGCCGTACTAGGATGAACTCGTCTAGCGCGGCGCGACCGACTGAGTCCGAGCTCTACGCTGCCGTCTGCTTCTTCCCTGATTCTATCAGCCACTCTCTTGCCTGCATCGGCGTCAGGGTCGCATCGCCGCCGCTCTTGGCGATCGCGCAGAAGAGCTTGACGGCATCGCTCTGCTTCTTTTCGGTCGCTTGAGTGGACACCTTGAGCTTGTGATGTTCGAACGTCGCGCGCAGCGCGGTCGCCGCGAAGCGCGGTGCGTTCGAGAGCTTCTTACCTTGGAGCGCGCTCTCCGCCTTCTTTGCCGCGCGGGCGGCCTGCTGGAGCCAGGCGCGCGTTGTTTGCGGATCGACATACGCAACGCCGAGGTTCTGCAAGCGTGGAACGATCGAGCCCAGGGCTTCCTGCTCCGGTGTGCCGCGCTTGTTCGATTCGGCGAGCCAGTCGGCGAGCGCCGCGGCGTGCTTCTCGAAGGTGCCGAGCGATCGGCGTACGCCGCGTGCGCCGGCTCCGGTGTCGAGCGCATGGTGAGCGGCGAATCCGCGGGCGATGTTGCAGATGTGATCGACGAACTCTTCGTCGTCCTTCACCGTGCGTGCGAGCTTTTCGAGCGTCTTGCTTCGTTTCTTCATGTTTCGATGATCGAGGCTCAAAGGCCAGCGCTCATTATCTACGAGTCGTCTGCGCTTCTTTCTTCTTCGGCAAAGAAAAGACCACGTATCCGCCTCGGCCGAGCGGCTCCGGTGAGCCGATGCCGCTTTCGCGGGAGTTCAATCCGGAGGTGAGCGGAGTCGTCGCGTTGATCACGATGTGGTGTCGGCCGTCTAACTCGTAAACAGCAGGCAATCCTTCCGTACTCATCGGCAACTCGGCCGACCAGAGGACTTCGCCATCGTCCGCGTCGAATGCATAGAACCGTCCGTCGCGCGCGGTCGAGAAGACGATGCCCGTGGAGGTCACGATCATACCCTGACGCTGCGATCCGCGGGGCACACCCGTGTTGGATCCGCCTTCGCGTGTGACGTCGCGATCTTGGCCGAGCGGTTTCTTCCACTTGATGACGCCGCGATTGAGATCGTACGCAATGATCGTCGACCACGGTGGCGCGAGCAGATACGGATGACCTAAACCGTAGTCGGTGAAGTACCGCTGCGCCGGTGCGTCGACGCCCTCGGGATAGGCATTCATGGCCTGGGCCGATGCGTCCATGCCGGGCTTCTCGCGCGGTGCGCCACCCGACGCAACGACGGGACCGGCCGGCATCGGAAGCGTCTCGGCCGGATCATTCCGCATCCGGAAACGAGGACCGCCGCCGAGGAACGCGTGTATGTCTCGAATCTGATCTTCCTCGATATGACCGATCGGCGGCATGCGGCCGATGCCATAGAGGATCGTACGGCGAAGTTGCGGTGCGCCGATGCGATTGCCGACTTCGAGGAGCGACGGCGCGGCCGGCGTTCCGGCGCGATCCTCTCCATGACAGACCGCGCACTTCTCCTTGTAATGCGCAGCGCCACGCTGCACGGAAGCCGCATCGGGCGGGCCGAAGCGACGCATCATTGCGTTGGGATCGTCGTCGAGCGGAATCAGCTTGTAGAACGACGGGAAGTCCTGATTCAGTAGATAAACGATGCCCGCGTCGGGATTCGCTGCGGTATTGCCCCAGTTCGTGCCGCCGACCGCACCAGGAACGATTGCGGCTTCGACGAGCGCCGGCGGAGTAAACATTCCGGTACGTGCCTTCGAAATTCGTTCACGCCACTCAGCGCGTTCCGCATCGCTGATGAGATACGGTGTGAGATCGTCCGGCTTGACGACTTGACGTGCCGTAGGTTCGAGCGTCGAGAAAGGTTGTGTGGGCCAGGCTTGCTCTCCGGGGACATCGCTCTTCGGAACGGGTCGCTCTTCGATCGGCCACACCGGTTCGCCGGTCACGCGATCGAACACGAACATGAATCCTTGCTTTGTCGCCTGCGCGACGGCGTCGATTGTCTTACCGTCCTTGCGCACGGTGATGAGCTGCGGTGCCGCCGTCGGGTCGTAGTCCCACAGGTCGTGATGCACCATCTGGAAGTGCCACAGCCGTTTGCCGGTGCGCGCATCGAGCGCGAGCACGCAATCGCTGAAGAGATTCATCCCGTGACGATCCGCACCGTAATAGTCGTACGTCGGGGAGCTCACGGGGAAATACGCGATGCCGCGCTTCGCATCGAGCGTGATCTCGCCCCAGACATTGACGCCGCCGACGTATTTCCACGCATCTTTCGGCCACGTGTCATACCCGAACTCGCCAGGCCGCGGAATCGTGTGGAACGTCCAAACGAGCTTGCCGGTGACGACGTTGTAAGCG
This sequence comes from Lysobacterales bacterium, assembly GCA_044506405.1. Lineage (GTDB taxonomy): Bacteria > Pseudomonadota > Gammaproteobacteria > Steroidobacterales > Steroidobacteraceae > Steroidobacter. The sequence continues at coordinate 25,038 of JBIQKP010000035.1, forward strand.
CGAATGTGTCCGGGCGCGGAGAAGTAACCTTCGCCGGGCGAGCTGCCGAGGATGATGAGATCCTCGAAGATCCGTCCCGGTGTCGATGAGCTCACACGGCGAATCGTGCGCGGATCGCGATCCAATCCTTGCCGCAGGTCGACGACGCCGTTCTGACCGAACGATAGAATGGACTTGCCGGTCCGCGCATCGATGGCCTGCAGCGTGTCTTCGAGTGTGAAGATGAGCCGTCGATCTTTTCGATCCTTGCTCTCCCAGTAGTTGACGCCGCGGTTCGTGATGCCGCGCAAGTTCGCGTGAATCCAGATCTCCTTGCGCGTCACGAGGTCGATCGCGATGAGCGAGCTATTCTTCGCGAGCACGTACATCACGTTGTCGACGACGATCGGATTGAACTGATACGCACGCTCGTCGGACGTGGGATAGATCCACGCGACCTCGAGCTGATCGACGTTCTCCTTCGTGATGTCGTTGAGAACTACATACTTCGATTGATCCGGTGTGCCGCCGTAATCACGCCATTCCGTTGCGAGAGCGGCGGAGCAGAAATTGCAAAGGATGAGCGCGCAAAGCGTCGAACGAAGGGGTTGGAGCATGTCGGAACGTGATCATTCAACGAAAAAAGACGGCCGGAGAGGTGTCGCTTACGTCCGGCGTGGGAGATTGGATGCCCTCGCGAGGGATGTCGATTTGCGCGGCCCAGGCAATGCCGTTCAGGAGAAAGCGGCGATAGTTATCGTTCGCAAGATTGTCGCGGAAATCTTGACCGCCGAATACGAAACCGCGTCCGCCGTCCTCCCGTTCGTACGCCCACGAGACGATCTGAGGACCGATTCTGCCAGAATCCTTCTCTGGCGTTCCCAAGAGGAGATCGGTGCGTTTCGCGTCGTTCGGTAGGAAGAAGCGGCAGAAGACCTCGTCGCGGAACGTCCAGGGTTTCACGCCGTTCAGAATCGGGTGGCGTTCGTTCTCGAACGTCATCGACCATTCATCGACCGGATTCCTCGAGCCGATCTGCACCCAGAGGCCGCCGAGCCATTTCATATAGTAGTCGCGCGCGCGCCAGTTTTCGGCCCAGAGCGCGTAGTGAAACACGACGACGCCGATTTTCTTCTCCTGAAGAAGATCGTCGAGCGCCTTGAGATACGCCGTGGTTTCTTCATCGTAACTGCGATGATTCGTCGTGGGATCGGGCGGGAAGAGGGGATGTGTTTCTTTTTCCGCGCGATCAGAGCTGCTGTTGATCACGATGACGGCCGCATCCTTCACGGCTTCGAGATCGCGCGGAAGTTGACCAACGATGACTTGCGTAGTGACGTTCTTCAGATTGGAAGCCTTGTCGAACGACTCGGCGAGCGTTCTGAGGTCGCGCTCGTACTCGTGCCGCCCGGGCCCGCCGTGATCGCGAGGGCCGGCAAGGAACAGGATCTTCTTCGTCTCCGCCGCCACCGGTGCAGCGAACGCGCTCGAGAGCGCGATGGCCATGATCAGGCCGCGCCAGGAAAATCGAATGCTGTTCAATTTGGAGTCCTCGCGACGCGTGTGTCGTCGGAAGCTTAAGTCGCTTTGCGACGGAGTTCTTCAAAGAATTGACTCGACGTGGCAGTGAGAGCGGCGGCGTGGAGGGCGATAGGGGGATCTCGCAAGGGAGGTCGAGGCCGACGGCTACGCGAACGCTCATACATATAAGAAGGTCGAGATGCGTATATCCAGCTCGTCATGGTGGCTGCGCTACTCAGCGGCGTGAACGGGTTCGTGCTGCGTCGTCGAGAACGCACGAGGCAGGCCAGAATCGTGAAACGGGTCATGGCCAAAGGTGCCTCGAGATTTCATGGTCCCCCTATGGACGGACTCTTCAGGCTCTTGGGCATATTGCTTGCGCTCTATGTGGCGCTTTCCCTCGAACGCGGCGTCGTGTACGCGAAATCAGGCCCGTGGGGGCGGAGCTATCGGCGCGACGAGCATGCATACCACTACTGGAGTGCAATCGTCTGCTACGTGCTCCTGAGCCTCGCGCTAATTTTCCTCTTCTGAGATCAAGTGTTCTCGTGAGCACCTCTGACGCTCGCCTCTCGGTCGGAACGTGGATCCTTGCGCTCGGCGCGGTCGGATTCGCGGCGGGGTTCTTCGGTCCCATGGTGGTGAATCCGGGTGCGAACCAAGGACCGCTCGTGGGGTTGCTCTTCGCGGGGCCCGGCGGTGCGGTCGCGGGATTGGTGCTCGGTGTGCTCTTCAATCTCGCCCATGTGCCGGGCACAGTGCAGAAGCAAGTCTTGCGCGCGGCCTGCGTGCTGCTCGGTGTGGGTACGCTCTTGTACTGCTTGCCTGAGCCGGCGCGCGTTGCGGACATTGTCGATGCCACCGTGGCGGAATGTGCGCCACCAAGTGAGTTCGCGAACGAGGCGCTCGCGCTTTGGGAGCCTGCCGTTGCGCGCACGACGTGGCATTCACCGGCTCCAAATTGGAAGGCGCGTGCGCTCGAGAATGTAGAGCGGGCGCCGGGCGTCGTGTTGACGATGCAGGTCGAGCGTATGACCACACTCTATCGGCATCGCAAGCCGTGGAACTCAGGGAAGCTGTTTACTTCGGAATGGCGAACGCCGAGCGAGACGAAGCGCTATTACGCAAGCGACGAGGGCCGAACCTGCAGCGCCTATCTCGCGCGCGAGCGGCGGCTCTACATGCCCTTCACGGATTCTCCTTCGCACGCGAACGCGTCGAAGGAGTGGCCGCCGACCAAGGCCACATCGTTCCTGCGTCTGATGGAGTTGGGTCCCGTACCGGAAGTGTACCGGCAGTACGTTCGGCCTTGAGTTCAAGATGAGTCTCTCGTGGGGATGGCAAAGAACGCGGCGAGAAGCAAAACGGGCTAGTGCGTTCTCAACATCGGGCGCCTTGAATTGACCCTACTCCTTTTTTCTCCGCGAGAGTCTACTTTCCCGCTCCAAGAGAGTGTCAAACATACTTGACATGGTGTCTAGAATTCCATACGCTATGCCTCACTCGAAAGGGAGGCGCGAACGATGTCTTTCAGAGAAAAGAGCGCGTGGATTTCCTTCTTGTCGATCCTGCTCGTGTTCGGCATCTACTTTTCCGGCATCGGCATGGCGATGGCGGGACGTGTCGAGTACTCGGACGTCGTTCGCATGTTCTTCAAGCTCGTCGGCCTCTTCATTGTGTTAGAGATCGTGCTGCACGTGGTCGTCGCGGCGCACGCGCCGCGCGAGGCGCGCACGCCGGAAGATGAGCGGGAGCGATTGATCGGGCTCAAGGCGGATCGCGTGGCGGCGTATGTGCTTTCGATCGGCGCCCTGGTCGGCATCTTTCCGATTCATCTCGGCGCGAACGTGCGCGACCTCGCGCACGCGGTCCTGCTCGCGATCGTCATCGCTCATCTGGCGAAGTACGCGACCGCGATCGTCCTTCACAGGCGGGATGCCTGACATGGGCGATTGTGAGATCAGCAACACGATACGGCGCCTGCGCTTCGAGCATGGCGAGATGACACAGCAAGAGTTGGGCGAGTTGATCGGCGTCACGCGACAAACGGTGAACGCCATCGAGCTCGGCAAGTACTCGCCGTCGCTCGAAGTCGCCTTCCGCATCGCCGCTGTGTTCGGCGTCACGATCGACGACGTGTTTCGCTACGAAGGCAAGCTCCCGCGACGGCGTTGAGCACGCTCGAACGAGTGGTCGGGGCACGAGCGCGGAGGGCGCATGGATTTCTTCGCATACGATTTCGGCTATGCATGGCCCTGGACCTACGGTCATGTCATTCCCGTTGCGCTGTTTGGCGTGCTTTTGGTCATCGGTTGGCGGCGCAAATGGCGGACGTGGGCAATGGTGCTGTTGTCGATTCCCGCGATATGGGGACTCGTCGGACTTTGGATCGTCCACGGCGAGCTGAACTTCACGCGCCCGGTCAAGTTGCCGACCGAACAGTTCCTGGAAGCCGGGTCAGGCGTGGTGCTCGATGCGGGTGCAGGCTCGGGACGCTCGAGCTTGATGGTCCTGTTGGCGCGTCCGCAAAGCCGAGTCATCGCGCTCGACATCTTCAGCGACCAGTTCGGCATCGAGGCAAACACACCTGAACGACTGCGGCGGAACGCCGAGCAGGCAGGTGTCGCGGATCGTATCGAGATCAAGACCGGCGATATGCGGAAGCTTCCCCTGGGCGCGGATTCGCTCGATGGCGCGGTCAGTGCCTATGCGATCGATCATCTGTCGGAGGAGGGGATCGCTCAGACGCTTGCGGAGCTCGACCGGACGATCAAGTCCGGCGGGGATCTGCTCATCCTGACGATCAATGCGGATCGCTACATCCGCATCGCCTATCCGATGATGGCCGAGCACGGCTACTTCGGTCGGAAGGACGCCAATCTTCTTTGGACGCGGCGTCTGCGAGACGCGGGCTTCAAGATCGTGGAGCTTGGCACGACGCCGGGCACGATGTATTTCCTTGCGCGAGCGCGCTGACGATGCGGAGCGTTGATGCGGCAACTCACGATGCTGAAACGTCGATAGCTATTCAGAATCGCCGCTGACTCAAGCCGATGCACCATCACTCATTGCGGAGGTCGTCATGGTTGCGAAGCTCACAGCGGAGTTCATCGGAACATTCTGGCTCGTCCTAGGCGGATGCGGCAGTGCGGTGCTTGCCGCCGCCTTTCCGGAGTTGGGGATCGGTTTTGCCGGCGTATCGCTGGCGTTCGGTTTGACGGTGCTCACGGCCATCTATGCGCTCGGTCCGATCTCCGGCGGGCACTTCAACCCGGCGGTGTCGGTGGGATTGTGGGCCGGCGGCCGCTTTCCCGCCGCGCATCTCGCACCCTATATCGTCGCGCAACTCGCGGGCGGCATCGCCGCGGCCGCCGTGCTATATGTCATTGCGAGCGGGCGCGCGGGCTTCGATCTAGCGGGCGGATTCGCGGCGAATGGCTACGGCGAACACTCACCGGGCGGATACACGATGGGTGCGGGGCTCGTCAGCGAGCTCGTGATGACGTTCATGTTCCTCATCGTCATTCTCGGCGCCACGCACCGGCGCGCACCGGTGGGCTTCGCTGGAATCGCGGTCGGATTGGCGCTCACGCTCATTCATCTCATCTCGATTCCAGTGACGAATACCTCCGTCAATCCCGCTCGCAGCACGGCGCCCGCGCTGTTCGTTGGCGATTGGGCGCTCGCGCAGCTCTGGTTGTTCTGGGTGGCGCCGTTGATCGGCGCAGCGATCGCGGGATTCGTCTATCGCGCCGTGCTCGAAGGCGAGAAAGCCGAGCCGCCGGTGACGGGAAGAGTCAGCGCGGACGATCGCAAGGGCGCGCCTGAAGCCTTCGCATGAGCTGTCCTCGATCGTCGACTCAGAAAGCGGAGTAATCGACGTTGACATATCCCCCGATGTCAAGACGTGCATTAGTCATACTAATGGGCCAGTATTAGAGTTAGCGCCGCAGGTGGGGGACCTGCGGCCGCAGAGTCGCGCAAGCGCTCTGCGGCCCGCTCTCGAGACGTTCTCTCCGCGGCGCGTCGCCCGCCACCTCACTTTCTGCTGACCTATTCGGACTGCACTGCCGCCGCGCGCTTGCGTTCGAGAAATTCGCGCTCGATAGCGTTCTCGGCGCGCGCGATCGCGGTGTCGTACGCGCCCAGCGCCTCAACCGCGTGCCCCGCGCGCTGCAGCAGGTCGGCGCGAATTGCGTGGTAGAGGTAGTAGTGCTCGAGCCCCTCGCACGCCTGAAGCGCCTCGAGTGCGACATCCGCGCCCTTCAGCTCGGCGACTGCGACCGCACGGTTGAGCTGTACGATCGGATTCGGCTGAATCGTGAGCAACAGGTCATACAGGCGAACGATCTGGTCCCAATCCGTTGCGGCGCTGCTCGCGGCACTCATATGCGCGGCACTGATCGCGGCTTGGATTTGATAAGGACCGAGTTGCTGATCGCGCATGCAGCGCTCGAGGAGCATGCGTCCTTCCGCTGCGAGCGCTCGATTCCACAGGGCGCGATCCTGTTCAGGCAGCGGGACGATTTCACCGTTCTCAGCCATGCGAGCAGGCCGACGAGCTTCGTTGAGCAGCATGAGGGCGAGCAGTCCGAGGGCTTCGGGCTCCTTCGGCATCAACTCTACGATGAGTCTGCCGAGTCGCAGCGCTTCGCTCGACAGCACTTCTCGTACGAGCCGCCGGCCGGCGCTCGCTTTGTAGCCTTCGTTATAGATGAGATAGATGACCGCGAGCACCGAGCTCAACCGCGAGGGGGGGTCCGCGGGCTGCGGAATGCGATAAGGAATGCCGGCGGCGCGAATCTTGGCTTTCGCGCGCACAATCCGTTGCGCCATCGTGATCTCCGGCACGAGGAATGCGTGTGCGATCTCCGTCGTCGTGAGCCCGCCGATCAGTCGCAATGTCAGGGCGACGCGTGCGCTGCTCGATAACGCGGGATGACAGCAGGTGAAGATGAGACGGAGCTGATCATCGCGCACGACGCTTTCCTCTTCGTCTTCGTCTCGAGATTGCAGGAGCTCGGCGTGGGCTTCGCGCTCTTCTCGCGTCAGATCGCGGCGATGTCGATCGATTGCGCGATTGCGGGCCGTCGTGATGATCCATCCCGCTGGGCTGGGCGGCAGTCCCGAGGTGGGCCAGCGCTGCACGGCCTCCGCGAAAGCGTCTTGGACCGCCTCCTCGGCATCGTCGATGCTGCCGCATCGACGTGCGAGGACCGCGACAGCGCGCCCGTACTCCTGGCGAAAGATGCGCTCGATCGATTCGATCGTAATCTGAGGCATTCGCTAGTCGGACCCGGATCGGGCTTACTGGAACGGCCGAACTTCGATCGGCAACGTGACGGCTTCAGCGAGCTTGCGACCCCACGCGAGCGCCGCGTCGAGATCGGGTGCCTGAATGATCGTGAACCCGCCCAAGTGTTCCTTGCCTTCGATGTACGGTCCGTCGGTGATGAGCATCTCGCCGCCTTTCGCATGCAACACGGTCGCCGTGCTCGGTGGGTGCAGGCCGCCGGTGAACGTTAGAACGCCCGCGGCTTTCATCTCTTCGTTCAAGGCGTAGACCTTGCGCATGATCGGCTCCAAGACCTCCGGCGGAGGAGGGGTGCCATCGCCAGGTTGGTAGATGCTGAGCAGATACTGTTTCATCGGCGTTCCTCTTCAAATGTCCAACGACGCCTTTTATACGAATGGGCGCCGCTGATTTCGACATGGGTTCGTTGGCTCATCGGAAGATTCTCACAGCCCAGGGCCGGAACCTTGCCCGCGCTCCTCTGATTGTTCGTTTATCGAAGCCCACTGCTTCACTAGGAGGAGGCATCACATGGCAACCCCCAGCGGTCATACGACAGCCATTCGAGCGCGGAAGGTCATCGGTACGAGCGTCAAGGATCCAGCCGGAGCGACGATCGGCAAGATCGAGGATATCGTGCTCGATAAGCTTTCCAATCACATCATGTTCGCGGTCGTCGGGTTCGGCGGATTCCTAGGGGTGGGTGAGAAATTCCACCCGCTGCCGTGGAGCACGCTCGACTACGACGAAGACTTGAATGGCTATGTCGTGAATCTCACGAAGGATCAACTGCAAGCCGCACCCGCGTACACGATGGAAGAGCTGACGCGAGGAGATGGAACGGAGTTTCGCGAGCGCGTCTACAGCTACTACAAGGCGACGCGGTACTGGTGAGTACGCGAGCACGCTCTCGGTGACGCAGGCGCAGAGCTCAGATCTGAGCAGATTGAGTTCTCTCTTTCTGACCTCTGCGCCTGCGAGCGTAGTTCTTGTTCTCCCGATGGATCCCCGCCTTCGCGGGGACGACGACATTGATGATGGATCCCTCGCCTTCGCGGGGACGACGACGTTGATGATGGATCCCCGCCTTCGCGGGGACGACGACCGTTGACGATGAATCCCCGCCTTCGCGGGGACGACGACGTTGATGATGGTCCCCGCCTTCGCGGGGACGACGACGTTGATGATGGATCCCCGCCTTCGTGGGGGGGCGCCGTTGATCGATCTCTACAAATCCTTCCAGAACTCGAAGTGCGCTGATTCGATCTGCTGCAGGCTCGGCATCGGGAAGAACTTCGTCTTCTCTTGGGATGCGAACATGAAGCCGTGTCGGACCGACTTGTAAGAGATCTGATCGAGCGGGCAATACAACGCGAGACCCTTCGTCTTTTTCTCGGGCTCTACCTTCATTTGCTGGATCGCATCGCGCAGCTTGGACGGGTGCAGGAACGGAAACGGTGCGGGCATGAATGGATTACTTTCGAACTCGCGTAAGAACGCATCGACGTCGAGCTCGATCTGCGTATAGAACAGCTTCGGGCAACCCTTGGCGTTTCCAGGCTGTGTGATGTACTTGCCGAACTCGCGCATGTCCATCGGGCTCATGACGAGCATCGATAAGGGCGCGATCTCCGCGAAGGTGCGCAAGAAACCAGGCTGGTGAACTTTGTCGTAGTCCTGCGCTTTGAGCTCGAGCACGTTCGCTTCGGCGGACGACAGATACAGACTCTTGATGGCGTCGAAATCCATGTGCTCCATCACACGGTAGGACGAAATGAATTTCGTGCGCTTCGGCGATCCATCTGGATGGGGCACGAGGTCGGCGAGTCCGGCGTCGATGTCGAAGTAGGCGTTGCGGAAATTGATATCGATCTCCGCGAAGACGAGCTTGCCCGTGAAGTGGCGCAGCGATCCGATCTGGTAATGCCTCGCGAACGCCTCCGGTGTGAGCTGCGAAGCAACGAGCCCTTGGTTCGGGTACAGAATCTGATACAGCCGGTTCTGGTAAGCCATCTATACGACCTCGCTTCAAGACTCGCATGCCAGTGTAAACCAAGTGCGTGCATCGCGTGGAACGACTCTGCGCGTCGAACATGTCAACGGTACAACGGCGCGCGAGCACAGCCGTTCGCGGCTACACTGACGGCGCCAAACGAGAAGAGAGCCGGGGGGCAACGTGCTTCTAACCTTCAGACGCAAGGCGTGCCTTGCATGTGTGCTGTCGCTTGCCTGGTTCTCCCAGGCGGTATGGGCGGAGTCCTCGGCCGAAGTCTTGGCGCTTGCCGAGAAAGTTGCGGACTATCAGCTCGCGACGATGGCCGCCGGCTATGTGCCGCCCAATACGTCGCCTGACACGCCCGATCCCTTCGGTTGGGTCCAAGGCGCGCTGTTCGTCGGGCTGACCGAGCTTGCCGATCGTTCGAAGCAACCTTCGTATCGGCAGGTCATCATCGCACGCGGGCTCGCGAATAAATGGCAGCTCGGCAAGCGGACCTACCATGCGGACGATCACGTGATTGCCGCGTCTTATCTCTGGGCAGCACGCAATGGTGCAGGCCCGGAAGCGCTCGGCCCGCTGCGGGAGCGGTTCGATACGATTCTCGCGTACCCGCCGAAGGTAAGCCTGGAGCACGCTGAGTACAGCGATCCTCGCGGCGTCGCATGCGGGCAGCGATGGTGCTGGTGCGATGCGCTGTTCATGGCGCCGCCCGTCTGGATCGAGCTTGCGCAAGCGACCGGCGATTGGCGGTATGCGGAGTACGCGAAGAAGGAGTTCGTGGCAACAACCACCTTCTTGTTCGATACCGAGGAACATCTCTACTACCGCGATTCCCGCTTCTTCGAGCGTCGCGGGCCTGACGGGGAGAAGGTGTTCTGGAGCCGCGGCAACGGTTGGGTCTTCGCCGGGCTGGCGCGCATGATTCCGCATCTGCCGCCTCAGGATGCCGGCCGCGCGCAAATGGAACGTCTGTTCAAGTTGATGGCGGCGAAGCTGAAGGCTCTTCAGAAGCCGGATGGCTATTGGCCGCCTTCTCTCCTGTCGGATCCGAACAAATCGCTGCCTGAGTCGAGCGGTACCGGGTTCTTCACGTACGGTTTTGCGTGGGGAATCAAGTCCGGCTTGCTCGAGCGTTCGGAGTATGAGCACACGGTGCGAAGCGGGTGGGCGGCGCTGACGAAAGCGGTGCATGACGACGGGAAGCTTGGATACGTCCAGCCGATCTCAGATCGGCCCGACGAAGTGAGCTACGAGGACACGCAGTTGTACGGTGTAGGTGCGTTCTTGCTGGCGGCAACAGCGGTCTCGGATCTCTAGCGCAGCACTTCTCAGTGCTCCTCAGACGTATGAGCGTCTCGCGGAACGAGTGCGTGGACCGTGAGCCGCGGGAAGGCAATGCCCCTCAGTTCCTGCGCGCAGTCGACGCCGCGGATGTCTCTTGCGATGCGCACGGACATCTTCGGAAGGACCTGCGATCGAAGCTGTTGCACGAGCGCGCAGTCGCCCGCATCGAGATCGAGCATGCGGAACGAGACGGACGCCCATACGGCAGGGAAGGTTTCGAGCTCCACGGCAGACGGTAGCGCGACACCGTTGACTCGCGCGACCAGCTGTTCCTTGCTGTCGTACTCGGTGATTGCGCGAACGTTCTCCTCGGTCGCCGCGACCGGCGAGTGCATCACCACTTCGAAGCGCGCGAGATTGGCGAGGTCGTGGCAGAAGAAACTTCTCAGCTCGAGGCGATCGTCTGCGCCGAGGTGCTCGAGGATCAGCTTGATCTTGTACTCGAGCGTGCTGCAACTGTAATGCCTGCCTTCGCTCCGGTAGTTGAAGACGAGCCGCTGTGGTTTCCACACGGCGACGACCTCATCGCGAGGAAGTTCCGCGGCGCTCGCGGATACAGCAACGAGTAGTGTGCTGAAGGTCCACGCCGCGCGGAGGATTCGGTTTGTCGGTGTGTGCATCGCTTTGCTCCTCGAGCGCGTCGGCGCCCCAATCGCTGGAACGAGGGCTCTATATACGAGCGGTGTCGCACACCATCATTAGTAGATCGGTCAACAGCAGGATCATGCCGGCCGGTCGGCGGTCCACCGATGTGAATGGACCCGCTGCTTGATGAGATGCGCTCGGCGTGCGCAGAGTTCAGACTCTCTTTGGTATCGATTGCGCTGCGACAGGAGAGAGTCAGCAATGACACGCTGCAGTGCTCAATCGTCATCTCGAGCGTAAGCGCGCGTTCTGCGCGATGGATCGCTGCGAAGCCTCACTGCTATGATTTGCACGCTTCCCAACAAATGCCGTTGTGCTTGGGCCACGCATGAGCAATGACAACATTCCGGACGTCCGTGACGGTCTCACTCGTAAGGAGCGGATCGTGTTGAAGGTGCTCCATGAAACGCAGCGAGAGCGTGGCGGCCACAATGTCCCGACGCCCATGCTGTGGGGTCGGGTGTGCGAGCACTTCTACATCAGCCCCGAAGAACTCTCGTTGTTGCTCGCGCGCCTCGGCGCGCGTCGTTAGTCTCAAGGAGTGATCGATGCATCGCATTCTCATCGCCGCATGCCTACTGATCTGCAGCGCTTGCACGACCGTGAAGTTGAACCACGGCAACACGAACACGATTACCTACAGCGGTGGTCCAGAGGTGGGTATGAAATTGGCGACGAGGGCGTGCCGCAAGGCCGGTGAGCAACGAGCCATCATCATCTCGACGATCAACAAGGATGCATCGCTCCCCGATGGCACCGGCCGGCAGGTGACGACCTTTCGATGTACCTCGAGCGAGGGTGGATCGGTCGCACCTTGATGGTGAGTCTCTCGGCACTGCTCTCAGCGGCGGACGTCTGCAGCGTGGCGACGTGGGTTAAGCGCATGCGCACGTCGAGGGTCTTGCTTTGATTTCCTCGCCTGCCGTCAGAATTGCGCTTTCGATTGCCGTTGCGACGGGACTCTACGGGATTTCATTCGGGGCGCTGGCCGTCGCATCGGGGCTCGACGTGTGGCAAACCGTCGCGCTCAGCCTCCTGATGTTTACAGGCGGTTCGCAGTTCGCGTTCATCGGGGTGATCGGCGGCGGCGGTACGGGTTCCGCGGCCTTCAGCGCCGCGGTCCTCCTCGGTGTTCGCAATTCGGTGTACGCCATGCAGATGAATCGCTTGCTGAAGCCGACGGGCTGGCGCAGGCTCGCGGCAGCGCAGATCACGATCGATGAGTCGACTGCGACCGGCGCAGGGCAGATCGATCCGGATGAGCAACGGCGTGGGTTCTGGACCGCGGGCGTTGGTATCTTCGTTCTCTGGAATCTCTTCACGCTCATCGGCGCGCTGCTCGGTGACGCGATGGGCGATCCCCGGCGCTGGGGATTGGACGGCGCCGCGGTCGCGGCGTTTTTGGGCTTGCTCTGGCCGCGCTTACGCGCGCGCGAGCCGGTCGCACTCGCGATCGTGTGCGCATTGGTCACTGTGCTTGCGGTGCCGTTCGTGCCGCCCGGTGTGCCTATTCTCGTGGCGGCATTCGTTGCGGCGATGTGGGGATGGTTTAGTCGCGGTCCTGCCGATGAAGGTCTCGAACCCGACATCGATCCTGCTCGATTCGACGGTGACGAATCGGCGGACGGCGTAACGCGGCGGCCTGAGGAGCGCACGCAATGACGCTGTGGGGATGGATTCTGCTCGGGAGCGCGGTCGCGTATGCGACGAAGCTGTCTGGCTATCTCGTTCCGGCGCGCTGGTTGGAGAATGATCACGTCTCGCGTGTCGCCGGCGTGCTGACGATCGGCTTGCTCGCCTCGCTGACCGCGCTCAACACATTCAGTGCAGGACAGTCGCTCGTGATCGATGCACGAATTGCGGCGCTGGCGACGGCGGCGATCGCTCTTTGGGTGCGTGCGCCGTTTCTCGTCGTTGTGATCGTGGGTTCTGCGGCCGCGGCGCTCGTCAGAGCGCTCTAGACGACCGCTTCGAACGCGCGCTGCCCGTCGGCACGCGCATCACCGTCAGCGAATACGCGGGTAAGTGTGCGGAGACGATCGAACCGTTAACGGGCAGCGTGAGATTCTTTGGTGCGACAGCCTCCGGCGCGTCGAGCGAGTTGATCGCATCAGGGCTGTCGGCCGAGAGTTGTGTCAGCGTTGCGATCGCTCCGATCTTCGCGCCATTGAGCTTCACCTCTGCCTCACGAGCTTCCGGGAATGGATTCGACAAGAACAAGACGATCTCATCTCGCTCCGCGTTGAGTCCGCCGGCCGCGTACAGCGGCGGAATGAACTCCGGCGCAAACGGTTCCAGCGGCACCGCACGGAACGTGGCAACCGACTCCGGCGGCAACAGTTCAAGATCGACGGGATCGCCCTTGACCTCGACGGGCAGCACAACGTCCGGCCGGTTGCGGCTATACATGTGCTGCACGTAGTAAGAAGGCGTGCCGAAGACGCGCGTGTTGTCGAACCAAATGAGGTCGGGCGCCCATTGATAGGCGTCGGCGCGTGCAAGCAGCGGCGCGTAAGACGACATCACGACGAGATCGCTGTTGCGCACGAGACCGGTCATGAACGCGGATTCGGAGATCGCGGCGCGGAGCGTCGAGCGGCGGTCTTTCTCGTGTGCGGCATACTCCCCGGCGAACACCTTGGGGCAGGTTCCGGTCGCGCGCGACACCTCCTTGGGGCATTCGCGGCTTTGCGCGTCGTAGCGGGTGGCGTTCTCGAGGAACCACTGCGGCGGACGATAATAGTGCTCGTCCACGAGGTGTGCGTGCGAGCTTTCACGAAGTTTCCGCCAAGCGAGCTGCCAGGATTCGTCGTCGACGCCCGCACCCGATCCGCTCACGAGCTTGA
>JBIQKP010000144.1:0-5753 GCA_044506405.1 Lysobacterales bacterium
GAGTCCGGTTTGTTTCAGCGCGCGCTGACACTTCGCGACGAGCGTTTCGACGACCGCATTTTGAAACTCGCGCGCGACATCGGCGCGCACTTCGTCGTCGAGCGTGAGCCCACGCGTCGCGACGACGACCGCGGTCTTGAGCCCGCTGAAGCTGAAGTCGAGGCCCGGTCGATCGAGCATCGGGCGCGGAAATTTGAAGCGACTGGGTTTGCCTGTGTCGGCGAGCTTTGCGAGCGCGGGGCCGCCCGGATACGGGAGTCCGAGAAGCTTCGCGGTTTTGTCGAATGCTTCGCCCGCGGCATCGTCGACAGACGTGCCGATGATCTCGTACTCGCCGAGACCCCGAACTTCGGCGAGCAGCGTGTGCCCGCCCGAGACCAGCAGCGCGAGGAATGGAAATTCCGGCGCCTCGCTCTCGAGCATCGGCGCGAGCAAATGGCCTTCCAAGTGATGAACGCCAACCGCAGGACGCTGCCAAGCGAATGCAAGGCTGCGTGCGACGGACGCGCCGACGAGCAAAGCGCCCACGAGTCCCGGCCCCGCCGTATAGGCGACGCCCGAAATGTCGCTCGCCGTGCTCTTCGCATCCGCGAGCGCCGCATCGATCAGCGGCAGCAGTTTCTGCACGTGATCGCGCGAGGCGAGCTCCGGCACGACCCCACCGTACTGCGCGTGCAGCGCCACCTGACTGTACAGCCGATGCGACAGAAGACCGCGCTCGCCGTCGTAGACGGCCGCAGCCGTTTCGTCGCAGGACGTTTCGATGCCGAGGATTCTCACGGGCTGGAGGCTGGGGGTTGGAGGCTGGGGCACGACAGGGTACTCGCATACATCGAGCTTCTGGCTCTAGTACCGACGAGGTCGGAGGTACAAAAGGCGATATATGGGCGCTTTGGCCTCTTTTCTGGCTCCGGCCCCCAGCCTCCAGCCCCCAGCCGGTCTTTGATTTTCTCGTCCTGCCTCATTACACTTGCGGGCTCTTGAGCCTGCCCTCATCGAGAGGCGGGCTTTTTTCACAGGTTATGACTTGAATCGGCCAGGGGCCGATGTAGGGAAATTCAGAGGTTCTATGCCGAGCGTTCGCGTCCGAGAAAACGAGTATTTCGATGCCGCCCTGCGTCGCTTCAAGCGCGCCTGCGAGAAGGCTGGAGTGCTGACCGAGCTCCGGCGGCGCGAATTCTACGAGAAGCCGACGCAAGAACGGAAACGCAAGAAGGCGGCAGCCGTGAAGCGCCACATGAAGCGCCAGACGCGCGATGTGGGCGGCATGCGCGGCCGTGCGGCGCGCCCCTACTAATGTTGTAGGTCGGGTTTCAACCCGACCCTGACAGCAGGTCGGGCCCAAAACCCGGCTCCACACCGAACCACCGCGGCGCCTCAAGGGCGCCGCGAACGTTTCAGAGGTCCCAAAGATATGTCCTCGCTCAAAGACCGCATCACCGAAGACATGAAGAACGCCATGCGCGCGAAGGACAGCGAGCGCCTCGGCACGATTCGCATGATCACGTCCGCGATCAAGCAGCGCGAAGTCGACGAGCGCATCACGCTCGACGACACGCAGGTGTTGGCGGTCATCGAGAAGATGATCAAGACCCGCAAGGAGTCGATCGCTCAGTTCCAATCGGGCGGCCGCGACGACCTCGTCGCGAAAGAGCAGAAGGAAGTCGACCTGCTCCAGGCCTACCTCCCCGAACAGCTCTCCGAAGCGGATCTCGACACGCTCATCGCCGATGTGATCGCGCAGACCGGGGCCGCGTCCATCAAGGACATGGGCAAAGTCATGGCGCTCGTAAAGCAGCAAGCGCAAGGCCGCGCGGACATGGGCTCGGTGAGCGGCAAGATCAAAGCCAAGCTCGGCGCGTAACGTGTAGGTCGGGTTTTAACCCGACACTCGTCCGCCCAAGTCGTAGGTCGGGTTTCAACCCGACCCCAAACCGAGGTCCGACCGCAGGTGTCCCTGCGACGCGGATTCCCGAGATCCTTGTCGGAATTCTGATTCCGACCGTGTTTTGGTCGGGTTAGAACCCGACCTACAGGCGCTGCGCGGAACGGATTGACGCCTGACCCTTCGCCGCCCGAAATTCCGTTTAAGCTCTATGGATCCGTCCGCGAACGATCACTATCAGCCGCGCGCCTGAATGTCCCGCATCCCTCAACACTTCATCGACGAGCTCATCGCTCGCGCGGATATTGTCGAGCTGATCGGCAGCCGCGTGCCGCTGAAGAAGCAGGGGAAGGAGTTCAAGGCGTGCTGTCCGTTCCACGGCGAGAAAACGCCCTCCTTCACCGTCGTGCCGGACAAGCAGTTCTATCACTGCTTCGGCTGCGGCGCGCACGGCACGGCGCTCGGCTTTCTGATGGAGCACGATCACTTGAGCTTCGTCGAAGCCGTCGAGGATCTCGCTTCGCGTGTGGGCCTCGAGGTCCCGCGCGAGGCGCAGCCGCAAGGGCCGCGCGCGTCCGCGACCGACGCACTCTTCGCCGCTTTGGGCCAAGCGAATGAGTTCTATCGCCGCGCGCTGTCGAGCTCGGAACGCGCGCGCGACTACTTCAAAAAGCGCGGCCTCACTGGCGAGACCGCGAGTCGCTTCGCGCTCGGCTATGCACCCGATGCGTGGGATGCGCTGCTCAAGCATATGGGCAACTCGGAACTCGAGCGCTCTCGGTTGCTGCAGGTCGGGCTCATCATCGAACGCGATCGCAAGCCCGGACAGGACGGGCCGCCCGGGTACTACGATCGCTTCCGCGATCGCGTGATGTTTCCGATTCGCGATGCGCGCGGCCGCACGCTAGGGTTCGGCGGTCGTGTGCTCGACAAGGGCGAGCCGAAGTATCTGAACTCACCCGAGACCGAGCTCTTCCACAAAGGGCGCGAGCTCTATGGGCTGTATGAAGCGCGGCAGGCGTCTCGAACCCTGACCCGCATTCTCGTAGTTGAAGGCTACATGGATGTCGTGCGTCTTCATCAAGCGGGAGTGACCTATGCGGTCGCGACGCTCGGCACGGCGACGACGCCCGAGCATCTCGCGCGCATCTTCCGCGTCGTGAGTGAAGTCGTGTTCTGCTTCGACGGCGATCGCGCGGGCCGCGTGGCGGCGTGGCGCGCGCTCGAGAATTCGCTGAGTCAGGTGCGCGAAGGGCGCCAGATTCGCTTCCTGTTCTTGCCCGAGGGGCACGATCCCGACTCATTGGTCGGTGAAGAGGGCAAGGACAAGTTCGAGACGCGCATTGAACAAGCGCTGCCGCTTTCGGAATATTTCCTGAAGCACCTTTCAGCGCAGGTCGACGTGCAAACCGTCGACGGACGCGCGAAGCTCGGTCAGCTCGCGAAGCCCCTGCTTGAGCGCATCCCGGCGGGACTCTACCGGGAGCTGCTCGCGGATGAAGTCGCGAAGGTCGTGCGCATGGACCGCCAGCGCTTCGCGAAAACGATCGGTGTCGATGAACTAAAGCCGCCGGAGCTGCTCCAAGAGCGACCGGTAGGGCATCGTGGACCGCGCCCGACCAGCACCGGGCGGCGCAATCTGATTCGCCAATCGATTCATTTGTTGGTCCATTATCCGCAAATTGCTGACAACATCCCCGACATTGCGGGGATCGCGGGTTTGGACCGCCCCGGTATTCCGCTGCTTTTGGAGCTCATCCAAAGCCTGAAAATGCACCCGTGCGCGACGACCGGCGCGCTGCTTGAACGGTGGCGAGATCGCCCCGATGTAGAGCATCTGTCCAAGTTAGCGGCCTTGGAATGCCTCGTTCCAGACTCGGCCGGCGCCGCCAAGGAGCTGGCCGGGGCGATCAGACAGCTCGCTGACGAAGGAGCTTTTGTGCGGCGCGAGCAGTTATTGAGCAAGCACTCTCGAGAAGGCCTCAGTGAGGCCGAGAAGGTGGAATTGCAGGCTTTGCTCCGCAAGCCGGCCGTGGAGTCGCCATGAGCCGGGCCGCGTCATGAAGCGCGGTGCAGCAATTGCGACTAAGGTGTGTGCGTTGGCCGACAAGGTTGCTGGCGCCCGCATTTCGATCCAAGTAAACTGCGCGGTCTTTTTAGCCCGCCGCACCGACCACCCGTGAGGGCCCAGTCTTGAGCAAGAGTTTGGCACCGAAAAAGGAACCAGCGCAGATCCTGGATGAACGCCAGTCGCAGCTTAAGCTGCTGATCGCGCGCGGCAAGGAGCAAGGGTTTCTCACCTACGTCGAAGTCAACGATCATCTCCCGAGCGAGATCGTCGATCCTGAGCAGATCGAAGATATCGTCAATATGATCAATGACATGGGCATCCCGGTGTACGAGAAGGCACCGGAATCCGAAGCCCTGTTGTTGACCGAGCCGGTCGTTGCCGACGAGGAAGCCGCGGAAGAAGCCGCCGCTGCCCTCGCGACTGTCGACGCCGAGTTCGGCCGCACGACCGACCCCGTCCGCATGTACATGCGCGAGATGGGCACGGTCGAGCTGCTGACGCGCGAAGGCGAGATCCGGATCGCGAAGCGGATCGAGGAAGGCCTCGATGCCGTGCGCACGGCGCTGTCTTCGTATCCGATGACGTACCAATACATCCTCGATGCGTACGAGCAGGTGAAGGGCGGCCAAGGTCGCCTCGTCGACATCATCGTCGGCTTCATCGACCCGAACGCGCCGGATGAAATCGCCGCGCCCGTCAATCCGAAGCTCGCCGCCGCGCAGGCGCCGGAGGAGAACGAGGAAGAGGAAGAGGCCGACGGCGGTTCGGAAGAGGAAGAGACGCTCGAAACCGGTCCGGATCCCGAAGAGGCCGCGCGCCGCTTCGCGTCGCTCGCGAAGCTGTATCCGCAGCTTCAGAAGTCGCTTGCCACGAGCGGCAGCAAGGATCCGAAGACGCAGAAGATCCGCAAGAAGATCGCGGCCGAGTTCATGGAGCTCAAGCTCTCGCCGAAGATGTTCGATGCGCTGATCCTGCAGCTGCGCGATCACGTCGCTGAGATTCGTAACCTCGAGAAGCAGGTGATGATCCTATGCGTGCGCGATGCAGGCATGCCGCGCAAGGACTTCATCTCGACCTTCCCGAAGAACGAGACGAACACGAAGTGGCTCGACAAGCACATTCGTGCGAAGCGTAAGCACTCTGCCGCGCTCGCGCGTCTGCGCGAAGACATCGAGAAGCAGCAGCTCAAGCTGCAGCAGCTCGAGGAGCGCGTGCACCTGCCGATCGCGGAAGTCAAAGACATCAATCGCGAAGTCGCCGTCGGCGAAGCGAAAGCACGCCGCGCGAAGAAAGAGATGGTCGAGGCGAACTTGCGTCTCGTGATCTCGATCGCGAAGAAGTACACGAACCGCGGTCTGCAGTTCCTGGATCTGATTCAGGAAGGCAACATCGGCCTCATGAAGGCGGTCGACAAGTTCGAATATCGCCGCGGTTACAAGTTCTCGACGTACGCGACCTGGTGGATTCGCCAGGCGATCACGCGTTCGATCGCGGACCAGGCCCGCACGATCCGTATTCCTGTGCACATGATCGAGACGATCAACAAGCTGAATCGCATCTCGCGTCAGATGTTGCAGGAGATGGGTCGCGAGCCGACGCCGGAAGAGTTGGCCGTTCGCATGGAGATGCCGGAGGACAAAGTCCGCCGCGTGCTCAAGATCGCGAAAGAGCCGATCTCGATGGAGACGCCGATCGGCGACGACGAGGATTCGCACTTGGGAGATTTCATCGAGGACACCTCGGTGGACTCGCCGATCGATTCCGCGACGATGGAGTCGCTGCGCGAAACGACGCACA
>JBIQKP010000036.1:0-38384 GCA_044506405.1 Lysobacterales bacterium
GATGAATTCAGACGACGTATACGCTGGACGCGTGCGACCGACGAGCGGCGTGCGAAGTTGGCACCCGGCCGAAGGCAGGATTCGCTTGAGACATTGGGTGTTGTTGCTCGCGGTGACCGTGAGCTGTGTAGCCGGGGCCGCGGTATCACGCTCCCCCGGTGAGGGCGACAAGCAACCCACTCGCTATCGTTTCGCTTCGAGTACTGTCTTGGAGATGGCGCAAAAGCTCGCCGCGCGCGACTACTCGGCCGCGCGCATTCCCGACAACTCGCCGCTTCGACAGCTCTCGTACGACCAATACCGGATGATCCGCGTGAACGGCGCGAACGCGGTCTGGCGCAACGAGCAGGTTCCGTTTCGGATGGAAGTGTTGCCCGCGGGGTTTCATTTCACGCTTCCGGTCCAAGTATCGATCGTCGAAAGCGGCATGGCGCGGGAGATCGCCGCCGGGCCGGATACGTTCAAAGTGGATCAAGCCGTTGCGAAACTGCTCGGCAACGCACCGATCCCGCTGTCGGGCATGCGCCTGCAAACGCGACTCAACTCGCGCTCCTCGTGGGACGAGTTTGTTGCGTTCCAAGGCGCATCGTACTTCCAGGCCGTGCCGAAGGACGCAACCTATGGGCTCTCGTCGCGCGGGCTCGCGTTACGAACGGCCCATCCCCAGGGGGAAGAGTTTCCTGAGTTCACGCACTTCTGGGTGGAGCGGCCTTCCGCGAACGCATCGGGCATCGTCGTGCATGCGCTGTTGGACAGTCCCTCGACGACCGGCGCTTACCGGTTTTCGATTACCCCGGGTGCGGAAACCATCATGGATGTCGATTTGACGCTCTTCCCGCGTCAACCGCTCGACAATGTCGGGATCGCGACGCTTACGTCCATGTTTCTGTTCGATGAATCCGAGCGCACTCGCATCGACGATTTCCGCGACGAGGTGCATGACTCGGACGGATTGCAGATCGTGCTCGATTCAGGCGAGCACGTGTATCGTCCGTTGCGCAATCCCACGCAGCTTCAGATCTCGGCCTTCACCTCGCAAGCACCACGCGCTTTCGGACTCGTGCAGCGATCGCGCCGGCTGTCGGATTATCACGACTTGGATGCCGGCTATGAAGATCGCCCGAGTGCTTGGATTGAACCTACGAGCGAGTGGGGTCCAGGACAAGTCCAGCTCATCGAGATCCCCACCGATTTGGAAACGAATAAGAACATCGTTGCGATGTGGAAGCCGAAGGAAGTGATCCAACCCGGCAAGCCTTGGCACACTTCCTATCGAATTCGTTGGACGACAAACCCGCGCGTGTTGCCGCGACTCGGCCGTGTAACCTCGACACGCACGGGACCGACTCGCGACGGCAAGCGTCGTGTGTTCGTCGTCGAGTTCGTCGGCGCAGGACGGGACGTAGAAGGCTTGAAGCTCGACGTGGGCAGTTCCGCGGGCCGCATCTCCAATGTCACACTGACACCGAATCGCCTCACGAAAGGAATTCGCGCGACCTTCGAGCTCGCGCCCGGAGATGCGACTCTAGCCGAGCTCAGGATGCGCATCTTGCGCGGCGAGCGGCCCACGACGGAAACATGGCTTTATCGATGGACGGCCAGTTAAGAACGGCACCCCCGGAGAATCGCGACGTGGTACGAGGCGGCATGCCCTTCGAGCGGCCGCTCGAGATGCCCGTCCAAGAGCTCGCGCACGCACCCACCGCGGACGCGTTCGACGCGCCCGATGCGAGAGTCATCGCCGCGAGAGTTGTCGCCGTCGGCGGCATGCTCGCGATCGCGATCTACGGTGTGCGCGAAATGCTTGCGATCGTCAGTGTCTCGGACATGACGGTCCTGCAAGGCGTCATGTTGTGCTTCTTCTCGTTCACCTTGGCTTGGATCGGCTTCGCGGCGTCATCAGGTATCGCAGGTTTGCTCATTCCTGCGCCGAAACACCCGAGCGCATCTCCCGCCAACAGCCGCACTGCGCTCGTTATGCCGATCTACAACGAAGACCCGGCACGGACGACCGCGGCATTACAAGCGATGGCGGAAGATCTCGCACGCATCGATGCCGCGCAGTATTTCGAGATCGTCATCATTTCCGACTCGACGCAAGTCGATCCTTGGATCGGCGAATCGCTGGCCGTCGATCGCTTGCGGCGCGAGCTGCGCAACATCATGCCCGTGTGGTATCGGCGCCGCTGGCACAACACCGGGCGCAAGGCCGGCAATGTCGAAGACTTCGTGAAGCGCTGGGGCGGACGTTACGATTACATGATCGTCCTCGACGCCGACAGCTTGATGACGGCGGAGACGATGCTCGAGCTCGTGCGACGTATGCAGGGCGATCCGAAGCTTGGCATTTTGCAAACCGTGCCGCTTCTGATCGGCAGCGCGAGTTTGTTCTCGCGCGTGCAACAGTTCGCGGGGCGCGTGTACGGCGCATTGATCGCCCGTGGCGTCGCCGCCTGGTCCGGGAACGAAGGTAACTATTGGGGGCACAACGCGATCATCCGCGTCGCCGCCTTCGCGCAAGCGTGCGGCTTGCCGCAGTTACCCGGCCGTCGGCCGTTCGGTGGGCACGTGCTCTCGCACGATTTCGTCGAAGCCGCCTTCATTCGCCGCGCCGGTTGGAAGGTACGCATGGCCACCGACCTCGAAGGGTCGTGGGAAGAAAGTCCGCCGTCGCTCGTCGACATTGCGATCCGCGATCGCCGCTGGGCGCAGGGAAATCTTCAGCACAGCAAGGTTCTCGGCGCGAACGGTCTCACGTTCACGAACCGCGCTCACTTCCTCATCGGCATCATGAGCTATCTCTCCTCACCGCTCTGGCTGATGCTGCTCCTCGTTGGCTTCGCACTCACGCTGCAGGCCTCGCTCATCCGACCGGAATACTTCACGAGCGAGTTTCAGTTGTTCCCGAACTGGCCGGTGTTCGACGCGCCGCGCATGACGAAGCTGTTCATCTTCACGATGATCGTGCTGTTCACGCCCAAGGTGCTCGGCTGGCTGCGCGGCCTGTTCGTCTCGCGCGTTCGCAAGGGCTGCGGCGGTGTGCTCGGCATCACGATCAGCACGCTGCTCGAAACCGTCATCTCCGCACTCTATGCGCCCATCATGATGCTCGTGCAAACACAACACGTCGTCTCGATTGTCACCGGGCGCGATTCGGGCTGGGGCCCGCAACGCCGCCACGCTGCGATCACCGGGTGGGGCGAGGCGTGGCTCGTGCATTGGCCACACGTCGCGATGGGCCTCATCTTCGCAGCGATCGCCTATCTACTCTCTCCCACGCTGCTCGCGTGGTTGTCGCCGACACTGGCTGGGCTCCTGCTCGCGATACCGCTCTCGAAGATCAGCGGCAGCGCGCGCGCGGGCAACGTTCTCGGGCGTTTCGCATTGCTGCGCACGCCGGAAGAAGGCCATGTACCCGAGCTCATGCGCCGGCGCGATGAGCTCGTGAAGCTTGCCCCTCCCGCGCCACGCGAAGGATTGCGATTCATGGCTCGCAATCGCCAAGCCATGCTCGCGCATATCACCGGCAACTTGCCACGCCCCGCCGAAACGCGCGGCCACCCCGATCCGCATCGGCTCACGGCCGAGCAAAAAGTGATGGACGCGAAAACGCTGCAGGAAGCGTTGAGCTGGCTCGGTCCCGCCGAGCGCGTTCACGTCGCGGGCGACCCGCGGCTGTTGGAGCGACTCGCCGAACTGCCCGACTGAACGAACGGATGCGGCCGCAGCACATCTACCCGCATCCAATCCTCCTACCGTTCATCAGATAGGCTCGCGAGAGGTGCAGGGCCGCAAAGGTAGGAAGGAAAGCAAAGAATCGATCGTTCTTGATCTCTGCGTCGCTGCGTCTCCGCGTCTCCGCGTCTCCGCGGGACTGCTCTGCCTCGGCGCGTCGCGGTGTGCACTCTTCGGAACTTTGCCACCCGTCCGCCGCTTCCCGATGAATGACGACACACCCGCAGACGCACGAGCTCGGCGCGTACTACGCACACGGACACACTTCGTTTCGCGTTTGGGCACCGCATGCGCAATCCGTTGAGGTTGAGTTCGAGGGCTCGTCGTCGAGCTTAGCGCTCGAGCGGGACCGCGACGGCTACTTCATCGGCACGAGCACCGCGGCCCCACCCGGAACGCTCTATAAGCTTCGCGTCGACGATAAAGGTCCGTGGCCGGACCCTTGCTCTCGCTATCAGCCGCAAGGCGTGCACGGACCTTCGATGGTCGTCGATGCTGATGCTTTCGTATGGACCGACACACACTGGCGCGGCGCGACGCTCGCGGGCCAAGTCCTCTACGAACTGCACCTCGGCACCTTCACGGACACCGGCACGTTCGACGCTGCGATCGAGCGCCTGGAGTACCTTCGCGACCTTGGCGTGACGATGATCGAGGTCATGCCGGTCGCGGAATGCCCCGGACGATGGAACTGGGGTTACGACGGCGTGCAGCTCTTCGCGCCACATCATGCTTACGGCGACTCTGACGCCTTCAAGCGCTTCGTCGATCGCGCGCATGCGCTCGGGCTCGCCGTCATTCTAGATGTCGTCTACAACCATCTGGGACCCGATGGAAACTATTTATCGTGTTTCAGCCCGCACTACTTCAGCAAGCGTCACCGTACCGAGTGGGGCGAGGCGCTCAACTTCGACGATGAGCTCGCGAACGGCGCGCGCGATTTCGTGCTGAGCAACGCGTGCTACTGGATTCGCGAGTTCCACCTCGACGGTTTGCGCCTCGATGCCACGCAGTCGATCTTCGATTCGAGCGAGCGACACATCCTCGCTGAGCTCGTGGAACGAACGCGGGCGGCCGCTTTGCCGCGAAACATCGTCATCACCGCGGAGAACGAACCTCAATGCAGCGAGCATCTACTGCCGCCCGAACGCGGCGGATTCGGCATCGACGGCATGTGGAACGATGACTTCCACCATACGGCGAGCGTCGCGCTGAGAGGCAGCCGCGACGGGTACCTTTTCGATTACACGGGCCGTGCACAAGAGTTTGTCTCATGTGCCAAGTACGGCTTCCTCTATCAAGGTCAGCGCTACGGTTGGCAGGACAAACCGCGCGGCTCGCCGCTTCGCGATGTGCCTAGCGCGAGCTGTATCGTCTTTCTCGACAACCACGATCAGGTCGCGAATCACTTCATCGGCGAGCGGATCACGACGCGAACTTCGCCTCAGCTCCTCCGAGCGATGACTGGCGTCCTATTGCTCGGACCGCAAACACCGCTCTTATTCATGGGTCAAGAGTTCGCGGCATCGGCGCCGTTCACCTTCTTCGCCGACCACAACGCGGAGCTGCGAGTGCTCGTACACAAGGGCCGGCGCGAATTCATCGGGCAGTTCCGCGCGTACGCAGACGAAGGCGTCCAAGCGATGGTGCCGAATCCTGCCGCGGAAGAGACGTTTCGCTCCTGCAAGCTCGATTGGTCCGAAACGGCAAAACACGCAAATGTCTTGGCATTTCACCGAGATCTGCTTCGCCTACGCCGCGAGGATCCCGTGCTTTCGAACCCGGCGACATACCGCCTCGACGGCGCGACGTTGACGGAAAGAGCGTTCGTGCTCCGCTGGTTTACGACGGACGATACCGACCGCCTGCTGATCGTGAACCTGGACCAGCAAGTGAGATTCGACTCGGTTCCCGAGCCGATGACGGCGCCGCCGCGAGGTAAGGCGTGGTCCCTGCTGTGGTCTAGCGAAGATGCGCGCTACGGCGGACACGGCACTATCGTGCCGATGGAGGACGGCGGGCGGGGTCGTTGGTGCTTGCCCGCACAGTGTGCGGTGCTGTTCAAAGCAGAGAGAGGTGTACGTGATTAAAGGCAGGCAAATCGTGCTGTCGTGGGATCGCACTCGCGATCCGGCGGATTTGCGGCGCAAGGAATGGTTGATCACGAACGGGCTCGGCGGATATGCATCCGGCACGTTGGCCGGGATCCCAGCGCGCAAGTACCACGGCTTGTTCGTGCCGAACCTCACCGAGCCGAAAGGCCGGCACATCATGATCTCCCGGTGCGACGAGATGCTCGTGATCGGCCCACACCGCCTGCACCTCGGCGGCGCCGAGTTCGCGAACGAACGCGTCGTCGGCGAGTCGCATCGTTATCTGACCCAATTTCGCATGGACGATCGCATCGCCGTGTGGCGCTTCGAGTTCGAAGACTACGTGTTCGAGAAGTCGGTCGTGATGCCGCACAACCAGAACACGTTGTGCATGCGGTACGAGCTGCTCTCGGGCGGCAAAGTCGAGCTGCACGTGCGCCCCTATTTGTCCTTTAGACGGCACGATGAGTCGCCGCTCGCCGCACCGAGCGATTTCACGGTCATGGTGAGCCGCGGCCGGCATGAAGTCCGCCACGCACATTCGGATCTCGTGCTCCGTCTCGACATGCGACCGAGCATCACCTTCGTCACTCAGGATCGAGACGAGATCGAGTTCTTCTATCGTATCGAGCGCGACCGCGGCGACCCGCCGTTCGAGAGCGCTCACAGCCCCGGCTACTTCACGACGACGCTCGATGAGCACGAGCGAAGCGCCTCGTTCGTCGCGACGACGGACGGATGGGATCGCATCGAGTTCGACGTTCCGCAAGTGTTCGAGGCGGAACGGCGCCGCATGAACGCGCTGATCGAGCTCGCTCCCGGCGTTCAAGGAGATGCCTTCGCCGAGCAACTCACGATGGCGGCGGATCAGTTCATCGTGATGCCGGGCAGCCGCCTCGAGGAAAGCGTCATGCACCAGGCGCAAGGCAGTGAGCTGCGCACGGTCTATGCGGGCTATCACTGGTTCGGCGATTGGGGCCGCGACACGATGATCAGCCTCGAGGGCCTCACGCTCTGCACGGGCCGATTCAGAGAGGCGGGTGCGATTCTGCGCACGTTCTCGCACTACGTGAAGGACGGCCTGCTGCCGAATCTCTTTCCCGAAGGCGAGCGTCAGGCGCTCTACCACACCGTGGACGCTACCCTGTGGTACTTCCACGCCGTCGCTCGCTACGTCCGCGCGTCGAGCGATCGCATGATCATTCGCCAGCTCTTCCCGGTGCTGGAATCGATCATCCAGCACTACACCGAAGGCACTCGCTTCAACATCGGCGTGGACGCAGCCGACGGGCTCGTCGCGGCGGGCGCGGAAGGCTATCAGCTCACTTGGATGGACGCGAAGGTGGACGACTGGGTCGTGACGCCGAGGCGCGGTAAGCCGGTCGAGATCCAAGCGCTCTGGTACAACGCGCTGAAATTGACATCCAGCTGGGCGACGAAACTCGGACTCCCGCATGAGCAGTACGAAGTCGCGGCGGAACGCGCCCGCGAAGCGTTCAACGCGCGCTACTGGAATCAAGAAACGGACTGTCTCTTCGACGTAATCGATGGCCCCGACGGCAACGATCCGGCGATTCGACCCAATCAGGTCTTCGCTATCTCGCTCGATCACCCGATCCTCGATCGCGAACGATGGCCTGCCGTGCTCGACACGGTACGCACTCGACTGCTCACGCACGTCGGCTTGCGCACCTTGAGCGCCGATCATCCTGACTACAAGCCGCACTACCGAGGCGATCTGCGGGCACGGGACGCGGCTTACCACCAAGGCACGGTGTGGCCTTGGCTGATCGGACATTACGTAGATGCCATCTTGAGAGTGAACCCGGATCACGCCGCCGCGCGCCGCGTTCTGCACGGCTTTCGCGACCACCTGAGCGAAGCCGGGATCGGAAGCATCAGCGAGATCTTCGATGCGGAAGACCCGTATGCGCCCGGCGGCTGCATCGCGCAGGCATGGAGCGTCGCCGAGGTCTTGCGGGCATGGGTCAAGACGCGCTCCACATAGCGCGCGCTCGGCGCTGCGGGTTGACCGTTGACGGTTGACGGCCAGAGAAGTGTCGCCACTGGCAACTTGCGCTTGGTCATCAGGCCGAAAGACAGGCGCTCGTATTCAGTGCTTCTCGGCTCCGACCATCAACCGCCAACTGTCAACCAACCGAGGAACTCCGCGCCGATGTCGGCCATTGTCACGAATGCAGCCCGCCACTCACATTAATTAGAGGAGCTAGCCATGGCCCGAGCGACGCCACAGAGATCAAGCGATGCACCCCGCGATGCCATCGCGCTGCTGAAGCAGGACCACCGCACGGTGGAAGCCCTGTTCGATGAGTTCGAAGACGCGGAGGAGCAGGAGCAATCTCAGCTCGCCGAGCGCATCTGCAACATGCTCACCGTACATGCGCAGATCGAGGAAGAAATCCTCTATCCGGCCGCAAAGGAAGCGTTCGAGGATGAGGAGGAAGAGGACCTCGTCAACGAGGCCGCCGTCGAGCACCAATCGGCGAAAGATCTGATCGCGAAGATCGAAGGCATGACGCCGGATGACGAACAGTTCAAGGCGACTGTCAAAGTCTTGGGCGAGTACATCAAGCATCATGTGAAGGAAGAGGAAGGCGAGCTCTTCCCCGCACTCAAGAAGACCGAGGTCGATCTGAAGGAGATGGGTTCGCAGCTCGCCGAGCGGAAGTTCGCACTAATGGAAGAGATGGGCATCGAAGCGGAGGAACCGCCGGCACCCGCTCGGAAGAAGTCGACCGCACGTTCGAAGAGCGGCGCAGCCAAGTCGCGCCAAGCGCGTGCTGGCAGCCGCAGCAAGTCGGCTCGCAACTCGGGCCGCGCGGCCCGGCACTAGTCGAAGTCTCTCTGTTGGCGACCCCTCCCCTGCTTGGCGGGGGAGGGTACATGTTCGCGCGCGCGCCCCCTGGCCTGCTCATCGCGCAGCAGCATACCGCTGCAACGTCTCATCGAGTTCGCTCGGGTTGACCGGTTTGGTCATGTATCCGTCCATGCCCGCAGCGAGGCAGCGCTCGCGATCGCCGCTCATCGCGTGAGCGGTTAACGCAACGATCGGGGTGCGCTGTGCTTCGCCTAGTTCGCGGCGCCGAATCTCGCGTGTCGCCTCCAAGCCATCCAGCTCCGGCATCTGTACGTCCATCAGAATCAAGTCGAAGCGCTGCGTCTCGAGCGCCTCGAGCGCTGCCTTCCCGGAGCCAGCCACGACGACACGGTGACCGCGCTTGTGCAAGAGACGCTGCATCACCATCTGATTGACCGTATTGTCCTCGGCCACGAGCACATCGAGCGCGGCGGAGGCCTTGGCTACCCTCGACTCTGCGGATGGATGCTCGTTCTTCGATTCGCGTTCATTCAAGATGCGCCCGATCGCGGCATGGATATCCTCTTCCGAGAACGGCTTGACGAGAACCGCATCGATATCGAGCGAACGGCATTGCGCCGCGCTTTCACGCTGCGCGCTCGTTCTCACCATCATGATGACCGGCAGCTGGAGTCGCTGTTCCCGCAGACGCCGAACGAACGACGCACCGTTCATCACGGGCATGTCGTAGTTCACGACGCATACTTGAAACGGATCGCCCGAACTGAGGCCGTCCTGTATGCGCTCCAAGCCTTCACTCGAGCTCGCTGCGATGACGAGCCGCATCCCCGCGCGCGTTAGACGTTCGCCGAGAATACGGCGATGCGTCGCATTGTCATCGACGATCACCGCACGCGCGCCGCGAAGCAGCAGTCGCCCGAGGCTAGAGGCGGCTTTAGGCTGCGCGCCATCGGTGCCGAGCACTACTGTGAAGTGAAGGTGTCGCCCCTTCTCGTCCGTATCCGCCCAGACACGCCCTTCCATCAATCCGACGAGGCGTGCGGAAATTGCAAGTCCGAGCTCGCCCCCGCCCGACTGCTTCGAGCCCGCTGCACCCTGTTCCGATGCAAACTGAAATTGGCCGTTCGGCGGATCGTCGGCCGTGCGTGTGCTCGTATCCGCGATCGTGAATTGCAATGTGGATCGGCTGTCGTCCTGCCCGACCAGTATCGCGCGGAGGCACACTTCGCCGCGGCGAGTTTCCTTGACCGCATCGGCGATCAAATTGAGGAGCACTTGGCGCAGGCGGTTCACATCGCCGATCACGACGCGCGGCACGCTCGGTCCGAGCTCGTACATGAGCTCGATGCCTTGACGGTGAGCTTGCAGCGCGAGCGTCCTCGTCACCGACTCGATCGTTTCATGCAGATCGAATGCACGCGCTTCGAGCTGCAGCTTACCCGCCTCGATCTTCGAGAAATCGAGAATGTCGTTGATCACACCGAGCAGCCCGTCGCCCGAAAGCTTGAGCGCCTGCACGTACTCGCGCTGCTCGCTCGTCAAGTCGGTATCGAGACACAGCTCGCTCATACCGATGATGCCGTTCAAGGGCGTGCGGATCTCGTGACTCATATTGGCGAGAAACTCGCTCTTTGCACGGTTTGCGCTCTCCGCGGCGCTGCGCGCGCCATCGAGAATTCTCTCGGCCTGCTTATGCGTCGTGATGTCGTTCGAGACTTCGAGGACGTGCGTCGCCTCCCCTTTCTCGTCCAAGATCGGACGCTTCACCGTCTTGAGCCAAAGGATCTCGCCCGAGCGAGTCGTGCGAGTGCGCTCGGCAATGGTCTTCTCGGCACGTGACGCCAAGACTTCGCGATCAGTCGCCTCGATCTCCATGACCTCCGCATCGCGCACGCCCAGCTCCCGCTCGCTCTTCCCGATCAGCTCATCGGGTTCCTGGGCATACTCCTTCGCAAGCGAGTGATTCACGAGCGCGTAGCGTCCTTCCCGATCTCTGACCGAGATCAGATTGGGACACATATCGATGACCTGTCTTAAGAATGCGTTCTGCTTCTCGATCTCCGAGGTTTGCTTCACGACCCTTGTGCGCAACGTGCGCGCCCAGAGCATTGCCGCAGCGATCGAGAGCACCAGAACACCGATCACCGGCCACGCATGACGCCAATTCCACCACGGTGCCGCCCGCAGGACCGTCACGTCGTCGGCGGAACGCAGCAGCACGCGGAATGACTCGGGGACTGTGTTGAAGTCACCTCCGTAGCGGTCCGCCCCGTGCTCGCGTTGTACGGCGCAAATCCCGACGATACGCACGATGCTGCCTTCGCGAAGCCGCCCGAGCGGCACGCTACCCTCGAGCTCCGCGTTGAACACGGTATTTCCGGCGGTCAACACAATCGTCTGTTGCGCGGCGCTCGCGCCCTGACTCACGAGACGCGCCTGCATACTCACGAGTCGGTTGTCGATCGTGCCGCTCATCGCCTCCTCGGGCGTGATGGTAAGCGGCTCCAGCGTTTCTCTACGTCCGAGCAGACGAACCGATGCGTCCGCAAGCAGCGGGCCGCGATCGTCGGGCCGCGGATAGCCGATCGCCTCGATGACATCGCCAACGCGCGCGGGCATCCGGCTCACTTGCACCTGAACACTCCCGGTCGCATCTTCGATGTAAAGCCTGCCCGGCAGCGTCATCGTGACGACACCGCGCACGAGCACGCGACGAGTCCGATCGAACTCAGCCTTGAAGCGCAACAACTCGCGAATGGGTCTTGGCGTCTCGAGATCCGCTGTATCCGGCGCCTGCTCGAGAACCTGCATCTCGTCGAGCGAGTGTACGAACAGGCGATAGCCGGTCAGCACGCCTTTGCTGGTGAAGGATGTCGCGAGGACACCGCGCACACGCACGCGAGCATCCACATATGTCTCGAGCAGCGACGGATCGGTGGACTGAATCAACAAGCCGGCAACGGCGCCGATGGCAGTGTCGATCGTGAAATCGGTATGGCCACTGTTCGGAGAGAAAGGCCGCAAAAGCCCCTCGAGCTCGACCCACTCGGAATCGTACGCGCCTCTAGGTGCAAGCTCGGCGTCGATTGTTTGGGCGTCGGGCATCGCGGCCGTGCGCACGAAGTGAAACGACGGCTGCGCAATCACCGGGGCGAACTCGCCGGGGGCGCTGATTCCCGTGATCTCGACGAGTTGGCCTGGTCGGAAGTCCGCGAGCGATTGACCCCAAGCATCCACCCAGATCGCCGAATCTCCAGCCTGTACGAATGCGAACTGTTGCGTGTAGTGAACGGACGTGAGCACGCCAGTGACACGGATGCGCTGGCTCTGCGCTGCCGCCGTACGGTCGAGTGCTCGGATCTGTTGGATGCTCGTGAGTGCGGGCTCGAACGCGGCCGGAGAGTCCGGCACCTCCTGTACACGCGATACATTCGCGCGCTCGAGCACGACGTTCCATCGTTGGCGGGTCGGCCAGCCGCTCGCCTCCACGATCTCGCCCGGACGAAGGTCCGGCAGCTGCCTTCCTTCCACTGGGAGCAACAGCCCGCCGCTGTCCAAGAACAACGTCCCGTTCGGATCGACGCGAACCACGGTTCCAGTCAACGAGATCCGATGTCCCTCGTTCAGCCACCTGGGGTCGACGTGTAGCGCGTGCACTGAAGAGACATGCTGCGTCGAGGGCGCAGCACTGCTCACGATCAGATCTTCGGGCGATCTCACCCAAAGGTGCGGCGCGAACGTCTCGGCGACACGGTCGAGCCCGAGTTGCAGCGCGCCGTTCACCGTGACGCGCGCATCGAGCAATGAGCTCACATCGATGCTACGGGCGCGCAACACCGTGACGAGCATGCGCTGACCTGCATCCCCAAGCTCGAGGGTCAAGCGATCGTCGTCGAGCTCGATCATTCTCACGACGCCACCGGTTTGCACGCGCCGTCCTTCGATCTGCTGACTACCGCGCAATAGATCCGAAATCGCCAGCACCTGAGGGTCGGGCAGTGCACCACGGCGTCGTTTGACGATGTCCAAATCTTGGAACGTGATGCTTCTCAAGCCGACGGTTCCGTCGTACTCGCGCTCGATCCGGCCGCGCATGACGATGCGCTCGCCGGGCTGCGGCAGCGATGCTGCGCCGATCTCGACGCGCAATCCCGACGACCCGTCTTGCAGATAGAAGACGTTCGTCTTCGCGTCGGCGAAGCTGACGGTGCCGCCAAGCTCGACGAAATCGCCGCTGCGCATTCGCTTGAGGTCGTTTATGGCGACGGGTTCCGTTCGAACGATCGACAGTCCCGAGGAGGAAATCAGCGGCCACGCGAGCGCCGTCGCCGCGAGCGCCAGCACGAGCACGACGATGGTGACCCTGAACCTCTGCGCAATGGCCCAATCCTTGGGTCGGTCGGTGTTGAACACGTTCACGTTGCGCCCATCCGTTACGTCGCGGCACTTTTTGCGGCTGCGCGCGAACGCGCCGAACCGCCGAACGCCTTGAGCACGTCGTCGAGCTCACGCGGATTGACCGGCTTCGTCATGTAGCCATCCATGCCCGACTCCAGGCACCGTTCGCGATCGCCGCTCATCGCGTGCGCGGTCAAAGCGACGATGGAAATGCGAGCACGCCCGTCTCGTTCGCGCCGACGGATTTCTCTCGTCGCATCGAAGCCGTCGAGCTCCGGCATCTGCACGTCCATGAACACGAGATCGAAAGCATCGCGCTCGAGCGCCTCGATCGCGGCCTTGCCGGTCGCGGCAATCGTGACGCGATGGCCGCGCTTGACCAGCAAGCGCTGCATCACGAGCTGATTCACCGCATTGTCTTCCGCGAGGAGAATACTGAGACCGCTCTCTCGCGTCGCAACCCGCGCGGATCGCAGCGTCCTATCGGGCGCTGCCCCTTGCCTGAGCGCATCGTTCAGCACCTCACGCAGTTCGTTCGCTCTAATCGGCTTTACGACATAGCGCGTTACGCCAAGGCTTCTGCAACGCGCTGCATCTTCGCTCTGGCGCGCCGTCGTCAGCATCATCACGGGCGTCGCTGAGGTCTCGGCGCGTTCGCGCAGCCGCTCAATCAGTGCTAGGCCATCCATCGCGGCCATATCGAGGTCACTCAATACCAAGCGAATCGGGTCGCCCTCGCCCGCACACGCATCGAACCGGCCCAGGGCATCCGCCGCGCCCTCGGCCGCAACTGGCCGCATGCCCCAGCGCGTCAACGTTTCCACCAAGATACGAAGGCTCGTTGCGTTGTCGTCGACGACGAGTACGCGCACACCGTGTAACGAGCTCGAGATGGCCGGTGCGAGTGACTGCGATGACGCCGCGCCGTTCAGTGCGATCGTGAAGTGAAACTCGCTGCCCTTGCCGACTTCACTATCGACCCAAATGCGCCCGCCCATCATCGATACGAGACGCGTGGAGATCGTGAGCCCAAGTCCGGTACCGCCGTACTGTCGCGTGGTGGAGGAATCGGCTTGCACGAACGGGCTGAAGATGAGCTGCTGGCGATCCGCCGGAATGCCGATGCCGGTGTCGCGAACCGAAAAGCGGAGCAGCGGCTGAGCGCCGTCTTGCAGCTCTGTACGCGCCGTGACGACCACTTCCCCGTGCGCCGTGAACTTGATCGAGTTGCCGACGAGATTGAGGAGCACTTGGCGCAGACGATTCGCATCGCCCAATGCGACTTCGGGAACACTCGCATCGATGTCGCAGGCGAGCTCGAGCCGCTTTTGATGGGCGCGCAGCGCGACCGTCTTCAGGACAGCATCGACGGTCTCGCGGATGTTCAATTCCGCGGAGTCGAGCTCGAGCTTGCCGGCTTCGATCTTGGAGAAGTCGAGGATGTCGTTGATCACATTCAGCAAGCCATGGGCCGAGAGTTTGACGGTCTCGATGTACTCGCGTTGCTCGCGCGAAAGATCGGTATCGAGGCAAAGCTCGCTCATGCCGAGGATGCCGCTCAGGGGGGTGCGGATCTCATGGCTCATGCTCGCGAGGAACTCGCTCTTCGCCTGATTTGCCGCCTCGGCGGCCGCGCGCGCCTTCTGAAGCGTCGCTTCGACTTGCTTATGGAGCGTCACATCGTTGGACACGCCGAGCACGTGCGTCGCAACGCCGTCGTCCCCGATCAGCGGCCGCTTGACGGTATGCATCCAGTGCCGTTGGCCGCTCGCGTCGGTGTGCGGTTCTTCGGCGATGACCTTCTCGCACTTCGAGTCCATCACTTCGAGATCGTCGCGAAGATAGGCACTCACCTCCTCTTCACCCATCCCGATGTCGAGATCGGTTCTCCCGATCATCTCCTCTGGCAGCCGAGCATGCGCTTCGGCGAGCGCTCGATTGACGAGCGTGAAGCGGCCGCCTCGATCCTTGACGAAGATGAAGCTCGGACACATGTCGATGATCTGGCGCAGAAACGTGCGCTGCCCCTCGATCTCCGCGGTCTGCGCCTGCACGCGACGGCGAAGCGATACCGCCCACAGCATCGCAAGACAGATCGAGAGCGTGAGGAGCACAAGTGCGGGCCACGCATGACGCAGGTTCCACCACGGCGCTGCGTGCACGACACTCACGTCGTGAGCAGTGCGCATGATGAGACGGAACGACACCGGATACGAGGTGAAGTCGCGGAACAGCGGACGCTGCCGCTGGACGGCGCAGATGCCGGCGACGCGAAGCACACTGCCTTCCCGCAGCTTTTGGAGTGGCGTGTTGTCGTTCAGATGGGCATTGAATGTCGTGTGCCCATCGTGCAGCACGAGCGTTTGCGTTGCGCCGCTCACATGATTTAGAAGGCGCGCTTCGATGGTGACGAGACGGTTGTCCAAGTCGCCGTTCAATACCTCCTCGGCCGTTACAAGCAGCGGCTCGAGATCTCGCTTCTCACCCAACGTGCGGACCGTCGCGTCGGACAAAATCGGACCGCTCTCGCTCGGCGTCGCATACCCGATCGCCTCGACGAGCTCGCCGAGCGCAGCAGCGCGCTCATCGCTTTCGACACGAAGGCTCCCAGACGCATCTTCGATGTACAGCATGTTCGCTGTACGTCGCGTGACGACGCCATGAACGCGCGCACGACGACCTTCATGATGGCCGCTCTCGAACCGCAACAGATCGCTGATCGCCTTGAGCGGTGTCGATGCTGCGTCGCTCGGCGCCGGACGCACGATTTCGAGCGACGCGGGCGAATCGATGAAGATGCGGTAGCCGGCGAGTACGCGATCGCTGGTGAACGAAGTGGCAAACACACCGCGCGCACGAACCCGCGCATCGATGAGCGAGCGCCACTGCACCTCGTCTTCGGCGTTCACCATGATCGCGCCGACTCGTCCGACGGGCGTGATCAAGCTGAATAGGTACCCGAATTCGCTCTTCTGAATGGGACGGATGAGGCCTTCGATCTCGACCCATTCAGAATCGTATGTACCCGAAGGAGCGACTTCCGGATCGATGGGCTGTGCGGGCGGCAGCTCACCCGTACCGAGCAGCTCGATGTGTGGATGCGTGATGACGGGCGCGAAGCCACCAGGCCAGGTGAGACCACGCAGGCGCACGCGCTGTCCTGGACGAAGCGCCTTCAGCGCCTGATCCGACGCATCGACATAAATGCCCTCGGCGCCCGTCTGAATGAAAAAGCAGTCGCGCTGATGATGGACGTTCGTCAGCACGCCTTCGATGTCGACCGGATACGCGTGCCGAGCGAGGTCGTTCGGCAGCATTCGAATGCTTTCGACGCTCGTCATCGTTCGCAACCCGGTTTCGCTTTCCGGCGGACCGAGCCGCAGATTCTGCATCGGGATGCGATTGACCTCTGCCCGCTGCAGCGTGACCGTAAATCGGCGCCGAGTCGGCCAACCCACTGCTTCGATTGCTTCGCCGGCCTCATACTCCGCCGCATGCGGCGTCTCGATCGGCATGACGATGCCGCCATTCTCGATGAGCAGCACGTGCGGGCTTTCGGCGCGAACGACAATACCGTGAATGCGCACGCGTCGACCGAGCTGCACCCACTCCGGTTGCGTGACGAGCGCGCGAACGGAGGGCGCAAACGGAATTTCGATGGGAGCGCGCTCGATCAGCTCGACATCTTCTCGCACCGGCACCTGCAGCAGCACACCGAGATCGTTCTTGTTCGCGAACGAGTCTTCCCATGGGCTGCGATAACCGGCCTGCACGACACCGCGCACGCGGATGCGTGTATCGAGCAACGCCTCACGCGTGAGCGAGCCCTGTTCGTCGCGGATCCTGACCGGCAACCCGCGCCCGTTCTCGCCGATCTCGAGCAGCACATGATCCCCATCGCGCCGAGCAGCGCGCACGACCCCGCTCGTCTCGACGCGAATCGCTTCGTGCACGATCGCTGCGGAACCTAGATCCGTGAGCGCTGCTTGCTTCGCAGACGGAAGCTTTGTCTCGGCCATGCCTTTGAGACGAATGCGATCGATCGAGACGCTTCTACGGTCGGCCGACGCGTCGAATGCCTCGACGACGATGCCCTCGATCGAGATCCGCTGGCCGACTCGAGGGAGCGAGTCGGTGCCCTGCGGCTCAATGCGAAGACCGCCCGTATCGTCTTGGAGGTGGAAAGAGCGCTGCTCGTGATTCGCGAACGTCACGACGCCCCGTACGCTGAATGGGGTATTCGGATCGGCTCGTTTGAGATCATTGAGCGAGACTCGCCCGCTCGAGAGAATCGGATTGACGCTCGAAGAGGCAGCCGCGAACAACAGCACGCCACTCGCGACGATTGCGAGCGCCACGAGCACGAAGGCCGCTCGCCTGGGGCGAACGACTTCGAGAAAAGTGATCTTACGATTCATGCCCAAGAACGTCTCTCACGATCTCACCACGCAGTAGACCGGAGGACTCGTCATCTGCAATTGGCTCGCCTCGCTTCACATAAGCACCGTCGACGAGAACCGGGGCGCGGTTCCGCAGGGATGCGCTCGCTCGTGCATGTAGCAAATTCCCCTTCCATGGCGTCCCCTACGCGGCGGACTCTACGCGCAAAGCAGCAGATGGAGAGTGAGCGATCTCTAAAGTCCGAGATACGCGGCGTGAGCAGCTCACGTACTCATGATTGAGCGAAACCCTGAAGGTCAGCGTTCGCAGCGAAGAATGAGTCCGGCGGGCGTTGCGAACAGAATGAACACGACACAAAGCACAGCAAAGATCATGGACAGCGTCGCAATGAATCGATCCGTCCGCAGGCTTGCATCCGATGAAGAGCAGCCAGAAGTTCCACTGCCCCAGTCTTCTCGCTCAGCAGGCGTCCCGTGATCTTAGGGAACCAGTAATACACACCGCCGAGCAGCGGAAATACGCCGCCGCCGATCAGCACATAGTGGAAATGTGCAACGACGAAATACGTATCGTGCAGCTGCAGGTCGAGCGGCACCGACGCGACCATCACGCCTGTGAGCCCGCCGAGCACAAAGATGACGATGAAGCCGAGCACGAACAGGAGCGGCGTGACGTAGCGTGGTCTACCTTGCCAAATCGTCGTGATCCAGCACCAGATCTGCACACCTGTCGGTATCGCGATCGCCATGCTCGCGGCGGTGTAGAAGCTGTTCCCGAGGCGCGGCAGCCCCGTCGCAAACATGTGATGAACCCACAGCCCGAACGAGAAGAAGCCGATCGCGAGCAGCGCGAGCACCAGTAGCGATGCGCGACGCGCTTGTGATCGAGCGTCGTAAGCCACCCCCAAAGACCCGGTGCATCTCCCCAAGCCTTCTGCAGCCGAGCGTGCGTCTCAGCCTCGTCGATGTGCTCGCCGTCGACCGCAACCGCTCGGATCGCCACACCTCGCGGCCGCCACCAAAGTGACTCCGTTCCGGCAACGCCTCGTGCAGAGGTAAGTTCCTGCGGGCCTTGCGCCTCTCAGCACGATTTGAAAGCGTGGAACCTTTACCGCTGAGTCGCAATTAATACGGGCCTGAGCTAGCGCACATTCTTTCGATCAGGGAGTTTTCACTATGGCCTCTCGTCCTCCTCGTACATCCAAATCCGAAAGCACTTCGTCGTCGCGGGGCGCGCAAGCGCGTCCGGAAAAAGCGGGTGGCGATCTCGATGCAGGCGCCGTGATCAAGGACAGCTCGCTCGAACGTCGTGAGATTCCCTCTTACTCGGACAGCCGCGAGGCTCGAATTGCGGAGCGTGCATACTGGCGCGCCGAGCGACGCAACTTCGCGCCCGGTCAAGAGCTCGACGACTGGCTCGAAGCGGAGCGGGAAGTCGATGCGGACAAGGATAAGAACCAATAGCGTCGCGTGGAACCGATAGGCAGCCTCTCGCCGCGAACAGTGCGCGCTTTATCCGCGGCGTTCGCCGCGAGAAAGGGTCCGTCGCTGCCTGAGGAGTGTCGTGAACGCGAGGCCAGCCGCAAACGCCGTGTAAACGGTGAAGATGGAGCGCGGGCCGAGATGCTTCTTGAACCCGGGACGTAGACGCCGCGGCGCGACGTGATAGTCCACGACGTACGCAAGCGAGGTCACGCTCAGCGCGTCCAGGCAAACGTGTGCGAGTCCTTTGCGCTCCTCGGAACGACACGCGTTCTCATAAAGCGTCGCCCACAGAATAGACATGAGGTGATGGATCGCGTACCCGGTGGCGGTATGCCTCCATGTCGTCTCTTTCGTATACGCCTCGGATTCGCCCCATAGCCATTGGCTAGGACCATTGATCGGCCCCGCGGATGCGCCCTCTTCCACCTTTCCGCACATCGCGAGCGCGGCCGTGGACGTGATGCTCGCCATGGAACCGGACAGACAAGCATCTCTTAGAGCGCGTGATGGCACGTGGCGACAGCAGCATGAAACGAACGATTGAGGTGATAACGCCAGTCAACAACCGCACGTTCCTTGCGATTGATGTGCGATAGTAAAGTCGCCACAGGCGTCTCTTGGCGATCACTGAAGAATCCGCTCGACGCATCGAATCATGGTCATCCTTCTCACAGGCGCCTCCGGTTTCATCGGCCGCCATCTCTCGAGCGCGCTGACTGCCGCGGGACATCGCGTAATCGAAGCGCGCAGACATGCCACCGATCCCAATCAACACAGGGAAGCCGACTTCACGCGCGACCTCGACGCCGCGAGTTGGATTCCGAAGCTCGCCGGGATCGATTGCGTCATCAATGCCGTCGGTATTTTGCGCGAACGAGGTCAACAGACGTTCGAGCGCATCCACACCCAAGCACCGCGGGCGCTGTTTGAAGCCTGCATCCAGTCCGGCGTGCAGCGGGTTATTCAGATCTCGGCGCTCGGCGCCGAGACGGGCGCAAGCGGTTACTTTCGCAGCAAGCATGCAGCCGATCAGTTCCTTGCGTCGTCTCCGTTGAACTGGACGATCGTGCAACCGTCCGTCGTATACGGCCCCGGCGGGACCAGTGCGCGATTGTTTACGATGCTCGCGAGCCTGCCCGTCATTCCGCTGCCGGGCAGTGGAACGCAATCGATACAGCCCGTCCACATCGACGATGTGGTGGCGGCCATCGCCGCACTCGTGTCGCAAGACACTTCGAGCAGAGTACGCGTTCCGATCGTTGGGCCGAAGCCGCTCGAGCTGCGCGACTTTCTCGCGCAGTTGCGATCCGCAATGGGGTTACGCGGTGCACCCCGCATCGGAGTGCCGATGGGGTTGATGCGTCTCTTTGCCGGCGTTGCGCAATGGGTGCCGGGCTCACTGCTCGACCGTGAAACCCTTGCGATGCTCGACGCCGGCAATGTCGCCGATCCCACCTCGACACGCGCGCTCCTCGGACACGCGCCACGCGACGTCCCCGCATTCGTGGAGCCTCGGTATCGGCAGACAACTCGACAGCACGCACAGCTCCTTTGGCTCTTGCCGCTGCTGCGCTTCAGTATCGCGGCGGTCTGGATCTGGACAGGTATCGTGTCGCTTGGACTCTATCCCGTCGAGGAAAGCCACGCATTGCTTGCGCGCGTGGGTGTCAGCGGCACACTCTCGCCTCTACTTCTATATGGCGCAGCGTTCCTGGATCTTGCGTTCGGCATCGCGACGCTCGCGCTTCGCCGACGTCGCTTGTTATGGCTCGCCCAAATAGCGTTGATCGTTGGCTACACTGCAATCATCTCGATCAAGCTCCCTGAGTTCTGGCTGCACCCCTATGGTCCGATTCTCAAGAACCTTCCGATGGTCGCGGCGATTTATATGCTGTACGTACTGGAAGAAGGAAGAGATCGCGGCTAGCGAGTAAGCGCTGGCAACTTAATCATTCTGACTATCCCCTACCCCCTATCCGCTGCCCGCTTCTGAATGAGCTATCTCGTCGTCAAATGGCTCCACATCCTCTCTTCGACACTCTTGTTCGGGACAGGATTGGGCTCTGCCTTTTACATGTTTTTCACGAGCCTCTCTCGCGACGTGCGTGCAACGGCGGTCGTCGTGCGGCATGTCGTGATTGCAGATTGGGCGTTCACGACGCCGACCATCATCATTCAGCCGCTGACGGGGTTCTATCTCATCCATCTCGCAGGGTTCCCGCTCTCGAGCGCTTGGATCAAATGGTCCATCGTCTTGTACTTGGTCGCGGGCGCTGCGTGGCTCCCTGTCGTCTGGATGCAGATCAAGATGCGCGACATGGCGATGGAATCGGCACGCGCCGACGCCGCGCTCCCGGAAAAATACTGGCGCTACCTGCGCTTGTGGGTTGCGCTCGGTATCGTTGCGTTCGCCGCGCTCGTTGTCGTGTTCTATCTGATGGTTGCGAAGCCAGTCTAACGCCTCAATCCGCGCGCGGACGCTCGTCGAGGTTCGCGCCCTCGCTTCTCGCCGGCTTCACCAGCTCGCGCCATTCCTCGTCTTCGATCGGCGCAAGGCCACTCACGGCGGGGCCGTGCAGCACACTGCCGTAAGCACTGAAGCGCGATCCGTGGCAGGGACAATCCCACGTTTTCTCCGTCGAGTTCCACTGCACGACGCATCCCAGATGTGTGCACTTCGCGGAATGACAGTGGAGTGCGCCGAGGTCGTCTCGATAAACAGCGACCTTCTTGAGCCCCCTTCGCACGAGGGCGCCGTCGCCAGGTGCGAGCGCGGCAACATCGATGTCATCGCCAGGCGATATCCAATCGGTGTACTGCTTGGCAACGTTAGCCTGCTCTTTGAGGAAGTGGGCCGCCTCCTTGTAGGGCTTGCGAGAAGGATCGTAGACGCTCGCCCAGGCATTCGCTGTACCCAAGATCAGATCGCTCACGATCATCGCGCCGAGCGTCGCGTGCGTCATGCCGTTGCCGGAGTCGCCGGTGATGACATACACGTGCTTGCTGCCGGGATTGCGGCCGAGGTATGCGATGCCGTCGAGCGGCTCCATGACTTGCCCTGACCATCGGTACGCAAGCGCACCCGCCTCCGGAAACATCTCCCGCATCCATCGCTCGATCGCTTGATAGTGCCGCTCCGGATGCGGCTCCTGACCGGTCTTGTGATCGGCTCCGCCGACAATGAGCAGATCGTGCTCGTCATCATGCCCTTCGGCAAGCCGCACGTAGTGATAAGGATCTCCGTCGTCCCAGAGCAAGAGGCGTTTCATGCTGCCCTTCTTCACGAGCGCCGCGACGACGTATGTCTGAAACGCGTTCTGCTTCGTATGCATGGCGAAGCGATCGTTGAACGGCGTATTCGTCGCGACGACGACGTGATCTGCCGTGATCCGCCCGGTCGGCGTCGAAACGACGACGTGGTCATCGTGTTCCACGATATCGAGTGCACGCGTGCCGCAGTAGATGGCACCTCGCTTCTTCTCCAGCGCTTTCGCTAGCCCCGCGAGATAGTGCAGCGGATGGAACTGTGCTTGTCTCGGAAACCTGAGAACCGGACCGGGCACAATCGCACTGGTCGGTACCGTGTCTTCCTTGTACACGTCGACGCCCGCGCGACGTGCCGCGTCGAGCTCGCGGTCGAGCGCCGCGTGCGGATCTTCGGCACACGAGAACAAGTAGCCGTCGAGACGCTCGAACTCACACGCGATTTGCTCCGTGCGTACGTTCGTTTCGATGAGATCCGCCGCGGCGGCGAAACTATCGGCAACCAAGCGCAGGGTCTCGAGCCCATACTCCTCCTCGATCATCGCGAAGCTGTCGTCGGGTATGGCAATGTGCGCTGTCGTATGACTCGTCTCGCCATCCCCGATACTCAGCGCTTCGATCAAGGCGACGCTCACGCCGCTTTTTGCCAACAAGTACGCTGTGGTGAGCCCGCCGATGCCGGCGCCAATTACACAGGCCTCGACACTGAGATTCGCGGACAGTGGGGCGTAAACCGGCAGAGCTGACGTGGCACTCCAGAGCGAGTGAGGTTTCAGTAGATCGCTTTGCATGGTGAGCACCTGTGTTGCGCTTGTAGCGCGGCGTCATTTCACTTCGACAGTCCGATACTTCGCACCGGCCCGCAGCTCGCCGCCTTGCGCTCGATGCGTGCGAAACCATTCTTCCGCGAGCGGACCGCCCGCGAGCACGAAGAAACTGCCGAGCAGCAGCCCGATCTCTGCCGATGTAAGCGGACTTTCTTTCCATCGCAGCATCGGGCCGCTCGCGTCGCGCAAGAAGAGGGTCTCCCAGTGCATGAGCGCGAGCAGGCACACCGCCACGAACGGAAGAACGTCCATGAAGCCATGGACATGCTGTTCAAAGGCGGAGATGTGACGCCGACCGAGCGTGTACGACACGTCTGTAAGCGAAAGCGCCGCGTGCGCGATGAGCGCGACCACCATGATCGCAAGTACGCCAACGGTCATCTCGAGCAGGACGGCGGAGCAAAAGATGATTGCGATCGATGCGAATTGGGCGAGATGCAGCCACGATTCGCGCGGACCGCTCGTTCGCTCGATGTTCGTCAAGCGATGGGCGAGATAGTCGCCTGCCCCCGCCAGCAACCACAGCGGGTACACCACCCACGACAAGAACTCGCCGAGGAGGGTACGCAGTGCCATGACGTACCTCAGTGCACCCGTTGTGAGCCGTCCGTACCCCCCGTTTGCGGCACGGACTGTGCGCTTCCGAGCTCATCGAGCGCGCGCCGGACGGTCGTGATGAGCTTCTCTCCGGAGTAGGGTTTGACGACCCACGCAAGCGGGCGCGCTCGCTCGGTGTCTTTGTCCGTGAGCTCCTCGATGTGGGAGCTGGCAAAGATGCAGCGAATGCCGAGGCGCTCGTAGATCACGATCGCCGCTTCAATGCCGCCGACTCGGCTCGCGAGATGAATGTCCATGATGATGAGATCAGGTCGCTCGCGCTCTGCGAGATCGAGCGCGCTCGCCGCTGTTGCGGCAAGACCGACGCACTCCATTCCGGCAGTACGCAGGTGCAGCTCGCAATCGACTGCAATGAAGTACTGATCCTCGACGACCAAGATTCTGGGAGGTGAGTTCATCGTGCTGCGCTGATCGACTGCGTCGATCTGACAATCACAACTTCGTTCCAATTGTTCCGGCTTGACGACATTCGAGCGGCCATGCGAGCTCGCAGAGAGACTGACTGTCCGTGAACAGCTTACGAATGGCACGCGCGAGCGCTGCGCGCGACACCACCCCATACCATCGGCTCGGATGCTCGAAGCATCGGGACCTCCACGGGAGGCGCCGCGTTGTTCTGTCGAGTAACGAGGTCAAGGCATGCGCCGACGTGACAAAATCCTTCTGACTGTAGGCGTGGTGCTGACCCTCCTCGTCGCAGCGCGAATCGCGCTTCCGTACGCCATCGAGAACTTCATCAATCGACAGCTTGCAGCGGTCGAGGGCTACGATGGCCGCATCGAAGACGTGGATCTCGGAATTTGGCGCGGTGCTGCCGCGGTGGAAGGCATCCGCATCGTGCGCACGACCGACGAGCGCAACAACGAACCCTTCTTCGACTGCGACCGGATCGATGTTTCCATCGAATGGAAGAGCCTTCTCAAAGGTTCGCTCGTCGCGGAAGGCGATGCGTGGCGGCCCGTACTGAACCTCGTGCAGGCCAAGGAGGAAGACGAGCAGCAACTTGGCACGGAAACCAAGTGGCCGACCTTCCTCGCTGATTACTATCCGTTCGATATCAATACGTTCAGGATCCACGACGGCACGGTGCGGCTGCGAACGCCGCAGATCCCAGTCGAAGAGGCGCTCGTTGCGCACCGCCTGAACGCAGTGATCTCGAATCTCACGAATGTCGTCGAGAGCGACGAAGAGACGTTCGCGCGCTTCGAGGTCCGGGCAACGGTCCTCGGCGATTCGCCTCTCCGCATCAACGGTAGTCTGGATCCGCTCGCTGCGCAGCCCACGTTCGACGTGAACCTTCAACTGGAGAGTGTCGACCTCCCCGATCTGAATCCATGGCTACGGCAATACGCGAAGGCAGACGCCGAGGCGGGCACGTTTCAGCTTTATATGGAAATCGCAGCGGCGGACGGCCGGTTCGAAGGATACGCGAAGCCGCTCATGCAAGATGTCGACATCTATGGCACGCAAGAACAGAACGACAGCCTAC
Organism: Lysobacterales bacterium; assembly: GCA_044506405.1. Taxonomy (GTDB): domain Bacteria; phylum Pseudomonadota; class Gammaproteobacteria; order Steroidobacterales; family Steroidobacteraceae; genus Steroidobacter. The sequence continues at coordinate 25,149 of JBIQKP010000036.1, forward strand.
TGCGCAAAGCGTGGGAAGGCCTCGTCGAGTTCGCGTCGAACATTGTCGAGAACAAAGATGAAGATCAAGTCGGCGCGCGCGTGCCGTTCAGCGGCACGATCGACAATCCCGATACGAGTATCTGGCGAACGATCGCAAGCGTGCTGCGCAACGCGTTCGTCAGCGCATTTGCCCGCTCGCTCGAAGGCAGCATCTCGATCGGGGACGTGCGGAAGAACTTGAGCGATATCGGCGGATCCTCGGGCATCGACGTCAAGGACGAGGATGATAAAGACGTCAAGAGATCGAGCGACAAGGAACACGACCGCGACGGCGCGGACCGCAAGATGAAGAGAGGTCCGCGCGCATCTGGCTGAACGTACAACGTGACAGCCACACACCGCCACGATCACGCATTCAATAGGAGGCCCCCTCTATGGCAACCACTACACCTTCTTTAACAAACCGGCCGCTGTCCCTCGTCACCGGCGCTTCGAGCGGCATCGGATTCGAGCTCGCTCGCAAGCTCGCCGAAGTCGGCTATGACGTGATCGTCGTGTCGTCCGACCGCGAGAAACTCACGCACGCGGCCAACGCGATTCAAAGCGAGCATGCGAACGCGCAAGTGGAGATTGTCCAAGCGGACTTATCGCGCGCCGATGGCGTGCAAAAATTATATGAAACGGTGCAGTCGCTCGGGCGGCCTGTCGAGATCCTCGCTGCCAACGCCGGCGTCGGCGTGTGGGGCGACTTCACAGGCGAAACGAGCCTCGACGATGAGATCGCGCTCATCAACCTGAACGTCACCTCGCAAGTGCACCTGATCAAGCTGTTCGCGCAAGACATGGTGAGCCGAAATACCGGCGACATCCTGATCACCTCGTCGATCGCGGGCATCATGCCGGGGCCGCTCATGGCCGTGTACGCAGCAAGCAAAGCGTTCCTGCGCTCGTTCGGCGAAGCGATTCGTCAAGAGCTGAAGGATCGAAACGTCAATGTGACCGTGCTGATGCCCGGTCCGACCGACACGGACTTTTTCGATCGCGCCGAGATGCAGGAATCGAAAGTCGCACAAAGTGCGAAACAGGATCCCGAAGAAGTGGCTGAGTCCGCGTTACGCGCGCTCGCGGAAGGCTCGGATCATGTGATCACCGGCCTCAAGAACAAGGTTCAGGCAGGTCTCGCGAAGATGATGTCCGATCCGGCGCGAGCAAAAATTCACGGATCGATGACGAAGCCGCAGTAAAACACGGCAGGAAGTAAAACGCGGCGGGTGAAGGTTGGCCTTCAAGCCCGCCGCGTCGTTTCTCTCCCGCGCTTAGCGGCGGCGCTTTCTTCCGCGCAGCGCGAGACCCAGCTTGTACACATGCTGGCGCACCGCGCTTTCGCTGCGGCCGAGCTCCTTGACGACGTCGCGAATCGGATGACCCTGTTTCACCATCGTGCGCAACTGCCGATCTTCCTGCGCGGACCAGCGGTTTTGACGATCGCTCGACGCGCGAGCCGATTTCTTCGCGCCACGTCCCGCACCCCGGCGTGCCGATGCCCCCTTGCGTGCAGCCGCGCGGCCTACCGTGGACCGTGTCTTCTGTTTAGCTCGTGCCATCTTGATCGTCCTCCAAAGTACATGTTCGAAGCGCAGTCAAAGCACCGCACCGACAACTGCGATCCTATAATCGTGCGCGGCGAATATCTATTCGGTAAAGCTTACGCGAATGTCTATACCTATGCACACGTAAAGCATCGGTGTTCAATGCAATAGCGCGTATCGTTTGAGCGAATGCCCTATTCGCTTCACATTTGTTAAGGGCGCAGCTTCAACGTCGTTATCTCAGCACCACATGGCGAGCTGCAAGTCGCGCTCTGCTCGCGAATTCGGAATGTTTATCCTTGGTCGCTCGTGCGAGTCAGGAAGTTCCCTGTCAGTTCAAGGAGGACGGCGCAATCAGATCGTCCTCATCCAATTGTTGCTGCAATTGCGCAGTCATATATTCCGCGGCATTCAAGCTGCAACCGACCTGAGCGGACCACACCTGCAGCGAGAACTCTCTTTCGATCGCGCGCAACGAGTTGAGCAGGAGCAGAGCGTCAAGCATCGGCATCGAAAGGCGCAGCGGCTCGCCGTCATCGACACAATGCAGGGTGACAGTGCCGCAGATGGCAGGCTTGTCGTCAGGTACTTCGGCGGTCGCAGCCGCCGTGATGACCTCTCGGGTATCGGCCAGGTCCACGATAGACATGATCATCTCCAGCGGTCGTTGCCTATAGCCTTGAACGCGCGATTCGGCTCGCAAGGTCCATAGGGGGCCGATCCACGTTCGCATCCCGGCTGACCACTTCGTCGGCTGAAAGCACGTCCAAGGGCTCGGAACTCGCTCGGGAAGCCGCCGTTTCAAATGCATCTCGTTCGAATCAGGAGCACGCCATGACTTCCCGCGTATTCAAGATCCTCACCGGAGTACCGGTCACAGCAAGCGCGGCGCTCCTGCTTTCGATAGGCGTCTACGCACAAACCGGTGCCGGCGGCGGTGCTCAGCCCGGCATGCCGTCACCTTCTTCAACTCAGACGACATCACCTCCCGGTCAACAACCGCCGTCGCCAAGCGCCGCTCAGCCCTCGCAAACACCCGGTGCGCAACCACCCTCTCCTTCGAGCGCTCAGCCCTCATCGCCCGGCGCCGCGAGCCCACCAGCGCAGACACCTCAACCCGCGTACCCAAGCTCCGATCGACCGCGTGGCACGACACCTGAGCAAAGGCACCAGCAACAGCAGGAGAGCGCAGGCGCGGCGCAGACAGAAACGACGATATGTAATCAAGCAGACGAGCTCGCGCGCAACGAGTGCCTACGCCGCGACATGACCGACGACGATGATCGTCCTGCTGGCGTGACACGATCCATGCAGCAACGTCGGCAGCAGGCCCAGCAACAGCAACAGGAAGAGAGCGAGTCGGCGAACCCGGCCTCGGAGGCAGACACGGCCAGCGATCAATCACGTCGACGGACGCGTACTGCCTCGAGCGATGTACCCGCTGAGCGCGAGAATCAGTCGCAGGAGACGAACCCACCTCAGCCGGCGGACAACGAGGCGGACAACGCCTCCGATACCTTGGGCTCAGAACGTTAGATCGGACCGCTTAACGATTGTTGACGTTGACGGTCGCAAGACGACGACCGTCAGTTGTCGACGGTCAATTGCTTGAGTGCGAACTCGATGAGCTCGCGGATGATCCGCGCAGCAGCGTTCAGCTTGACCGCGTCCAGCGTCTTTGGCGCACGCTCGTCCATGTAAACCCGCTGCGCCAACTCGAGTTGGATCGCATACCTTCGTTCCGAAGGCCGCCCGTAGTTCAGAGTGATATAGCCACCTTTGAATCGGCCGTTCAGGACCGCGCCGTACTTTCCTTCGCCCGTCACGCGCGCGAGCAACGACTCGGCCAGTGAGCGCGGATACGATCGATCGTCTCGCGTCCCGATGTTGAACTCCGGCAGCACACCCTCGAACAAACCTGGCACTTCGCTGCCGACTGAATGCGCATCCCACAAGAGCACGAAACCATGCTCTGCATGCAAGCGATCGAGCTCCGCTTCGATCTGCGAGTGATAGGGCTGCCAATATCGCGCGACTCGCTCGCCGACTTCGGTCGCGGTCGGCGTCTCGCCTGGCATATAGATCGGCTCACCCGCGAACGTATTTGTCGGGCACACGGGCGTCGTCGGCGAGGAGTCATAGAGGGATTGCGAATTCGGCGAGCGATTCAGGTCGACGACATAGCGCGAGTAATTGGCGACCACCATAGAGGCACCCAGCTCGCGCGCGAACGCGTAGAGCTCATCGACATACCAATCGGTATCCGTCAACGCCTGCCCTGCGAGCGTGAAGCGGCGAGCGATTTCCCGCGGCACTTCCGTCCCAGCATGAGGAACACTGACGAGAAGCGGCACCGTGCCGCGATGGAACTTGTAGACGGAGGTCATCAGGAAATCGTGTAGGTGTTACGTCAACCTTGCATCGGTAACGCGAGCCCCTGCTCGCGCGCACAGGCGACTGCTTCCTCATAGCCTGCATCAGCGTGGCGTGCGACGCCAATCGCGGGATCGTTCCACAGCACCCGCTCGATGCGACGAGCAGCAGCTTCGGTACCGTCGCAAACGATCACGACGCCAGCATGCTGCGAATACCCCATGCCCACGCCGCCACCGTGATGAAATGACACCCACGTCGCTCCGCTCGCAGTGTTCAACAATGCATTGAGGAGCGGCCAATCGGAAACGGCATCCGATCCGTCTTTCATGCCTTCTGTTTCTCGATTCGGACTTGCCACCGAACCGGAATCGAGATGATCGCGACCGATGACGATCGGCGCTTTGAGCTCACCCGATGCGACCATCTCGTTGAAGGCGAGTCCCAATCGATGGCGCTGGCCGAGACCGACCCAGCAGATGCGCGCAGGCAATCCTTGGAACTGAATGCGTTCGCGCGCGAGATCCAGCCAACGATGAAGGTGCGGATCGTCGGGAATGAGCTCCTTCACCTTTTGATCGGTGCGATAGATATCTTCCGGATCGCCCGACAATGCAACCCAGCGAAACGGCCCGATGCCGCGGCAGAATAACGGGCGAACATAGGCCGGGACGAATCCCGGGAAATCGAACGCGTTCGCGACGCCCGCGTCGAACGCGACTTGGCGAATGTTATTGCCGTAGTCGAACACGGGAATGCCCAAGGCGTGATACTCGAGCATCGCTCGAACATGAACCGCCGCGGAGGCGCGCGCAGCCTCTGTGACGGCCTTCGGATCGCGCGTGCGCATCTCCATCCACTGGGGAACCGTCCAACCCAGCGGCAGATAGCCGTTGACGAGGTCGTGGGCGGACGTTTGATCCGTAACGGCATCGGGCTTCACACCACGACGTACGAGCTCCGGCACGATCTCGGCCGCATTGCCGAGGACGCCGACCGAGAGCGCACGGCCGTGTTCGCAATGCGACCGAATCAACTCGAGCGCATGAGCAAGCGACGAGGCTTTGACATCGAGGTAGCGCGTATCGAGCCGCTTCTGAATGCGAGCTTCCTGACATTCGATACAGAGGATGCTTGCACCGGCAAGCGTCGCGGCGAGCGGTTGCGCGCCGCCCATGCCACCCAAACCAGCCGTCAGTATCCATTTGCCGCGCAGATCGCCGCCGTAGTGCCGCCGCCCCATCTCGACGAACGTCTCGTGCGTGCCTTGTACGATGCCTTGGCTACCGATGTAGATCCACGAACCGGCGGTCATCTGCCCGAACATCATCAAGCCACGACGATCCAGCTCGTGGAAGTGCTCCCATGTCGCCCACTTCGGCACGAGATTGGAATTCGCAAGCAACACGCGTGGTGCATCGGCGTGCGTCCGAAAGACACCGACAGGCTTCCCCGATTGAATCAGCAGCGTTTCATCGCTCTCGAGCTTGCGCAGCGCGGACACGATGCGTTCGAAGCATTCCCAATTGCGAGCGGCGCGCCCGATTCCGCCGTAGACGACGAGCTCATCCGGATTCTCGGCGACCTCCGGGTCGAGATTGTTCATGAGCATCCGCAGCGGCGCTTCGGTCAACCAAGACTTCGCGGTCAGCGTCGTGCCGCGCGGAGCGTGAATAGTTCGCTTCACACCAACTTTCCAATGGCCCTTCGATAGCCGGCCGCGATAGCGGTCTCGGCGAAGTGGCGCCCGTCCTGGACGAGCCAACGTCCGCCGACCATAACATCTCGAACAGCCGTGCGCGGCGCGGCAAATACGAAGGTGTCTAGGATGGTGTCTTCCACGCGCCCGACGAACGACGGCGCGTTGAGATCGAGCACGACGATGTCGGCACGGCACCCGGGTGCGAGCGAACCGATCCTGCGTGCGCTCGCGCGCGCACCCGCGCCGCACGCGCCTTTCCACAAAGAAGCGCCCACCGAGCCCTGGTCCGGGGACGCGAGGATGTTGCGCTCCTTACGTGCAAGCCGCGCCTGATACTCGAGCCAACGCAATTCTTCTGCCGGCGCGAGCGACGCGTGACTATCCGAGCCGATCGCGAGCGAGCCCCCCGCGCGCACGAACGTTTCGGCCTGAAACAATCCGTCGCCCAGATTCGCTTCTGTCGTGGGGCACGCGGCCACAACCGCGCCGGTCGCGGCAAGCTTCTGCAGTTCTTCGTTCGACGCATGCGTCGCATGCACGATGCACCAGCGTTCATTCAGCGGCATCTCGTCCAACAGCCATTGCACGGGCGACTTGCCAAGATGTTCTTTGCACGCGGCAACTTCACGCTCCTGCTCAGCGGCGTGAATGTGAATGATCTTCGCTTCCTTGTGCGCATCCAGCACGGCGCGCATCGACGCTGCGGGCACCGCTCGCAAACTATGGAATGCGACGCCGACTTCGAGTTGCCCGGCGAGTTGCGGAGACGGATGCAACTTACCGAGCAGCGACAAGAATCGATCCGTGTCCATCGTGAACATTCGCTGTGCTGGCGTCGGCGGCGCGCCGAAGTCGCTCATCTGGTAGAGCGTCGGAAGGAGCGTGAGCCCGATGCCGGCGGTCGCCGCTGCATCGATCAACGACTGGCACATGACGATCTGCTCGTCGTAAGGCGTGCCATCCGCTTGGTTGTGCAAGTAGTGAAACTCGCAAACGCCCGTGTAACCCGCGCGCAGCATGTCTACATAAACTTGCGCAGCGATCGCATTCAAACAATCCGGGGTGATGCGCGATGCGAGTCGATACATCACGTCGCGCCAACTCCAGAACGAGTCCGTCGATTTTCCGCGCCGCTCCGCGAGACCTGCCATCGCGCGCTGAAACGCATGACTATGCGCGTTCGGCATACCCGGAATGGCCGCGCCGTTCACGAGACGAGCAGTCGTCACGACATCGTCCGCCGCAACGTCGACGATATCGCCTGCTGGATCCACGGAGATCACGACGTTGCGCCGCCATCCCACTGGCAGCCATGCAGTCGTAAAGCGATAGCGCGATTGCATCGACATGTAGGAAGTATAGGGCGCTCGGAACGAATCGTGTTATGTGTAGTGTTCGTGTTCACGCGTGGTGCACGTGCGTGAGTCGAACGCTTCGGGATGGATATATGCAAACGACCGCCTGGGATCGACTTTGGATCGGCGCCGATCTTGCGACGCTGGATGGCGACATAGGTATTGGCCACATTGCGAACGGCGCGATCGCTGTGCGCGACGGACGCATCGCGTGGGTCGGTCACGAAGACCAGCTCTCGACGTTCGAGTGGTCCGCCGTTGACGAGATCGATGCGCGTGGCATTTGGATCACGCCGGGCCTGATCGACTCGCACACGCACCTCGTGTACGCAGGCGATCGAAGCAATGAGTTTGCAGCGCGCCAGAACGGCGCGACGTACGAGGAGATCGCACGCAGCGGAGGCGGGATTCTGTCTACCGTCAGCGCAACGCGCGCTGCAACCGAAGCGAGCCTGCTCGCGCAATCGCGCAATCGCGCGCGCTCTCTCATGCACGAAGGCGTGACAACACTCGAGATCAAATCCGGCTACGGCCTCACTCTCGAAACCGAGCTCAAGATGCTGCGCGTCGCTCGCCAGATCGGAATCGATCTCGGCGTCTCGGTCGTGAGAACATTTCTTGGCGCGCATACTGTGCCGCCGGAGTTTGCGGGTCGGCCAGATGACTACGTCACTGCGCTCTGCGACGAGATGCTGCCGGAAGTACGCCGCCAAGGGCTCGTCGATGCCGTCGATGCCTTCTGCGAACGCATCGCGTTCTCGCCCGCGCAGACACGACGGCTCTTCTCCACTGCGCGACAGCTCGGTTTGCCGCTGCGCTTGCATGCGGATCAGCTGAGCGATCTATCAGGCGCGGCGCTCGCATCGGAGTTCGGCGCGCTTTCGGCGGATCATCTCGAGCATGCGTCGCTGCAATCGCTCGAGAGAATGGCCACGCAGGGCGTGGTCGCCGGGCTTCTTCCTGGCGCCTACTACTATCTGCGCGAAAACACGCTTCCCCCGATCGAGCAACTGCGCCGCTTGCGCATTCCGATCGCCCTCGCGACGGACTGCAATCCGGGCACCTCGCCGATCGCTTCGCTCCTGCTCGTAATGAACATGGCATGCGTGCTCTTCGGCCTGACGACGGATGAAGTATTACGAGGCGTGACGTGCAATGCGGCACGTGCGCTCGGCCTGAGTCACGATCGAGGATCTTTGCGAACCGGGATGCGCGCGGACCTCGCGCTCTGGCGGTTACGACATCCCGAACAACTCTGCAGCGAGGTCGGGATGCATCGGCCTGAAGAGGTGATTGTGGGCGGCAGCACGATTTGCCGCCACACTGACGATTGACGGTTTCAGAACGCCACGATGATCCCAAGTGAGATGAGATCGGTATCCGCTTCCGTGGTGGCCTGCTTGCCGGCGTCGAACACGCGCGTGTACTCGAGCCGCGCACCGTAGATATCGAGCACGGTCATCGCAATCCCGGCGCCTGCGACGAAATCGGCTGCGCTATCGCGCCTGAAATCGAGAATGCCGTTGTTGATGCGCCCGTCGAGCCGCGGCGTGGTGAACTGAACGCCGCCCCGCGCGTAGACCTCCCATCGATAACTGATCGGCCAGATGCCGAGCGCGTACAACCCGATACCGCTCGTCCGGCCGGTGATTCGCGTCTCGACCGTCAGCGGGTCTGTTTCATCGAAAATGCCCTGAGTCGTCGCACGATAGTTCATCTCGCCCAAATCCATGAACATGCCTTCGACGGCCAGGTGCGCTGTAATGCGGTACCCGATCAAAGCGGTGTAGCCCTGATCCTTAGTGTCGATACTCGACTCGTGTGAAGTCGGGACGAACGTCGTCGTCGGGAAGAACCCCTCCAATAAGAAGTCATCGAATGGCTCCTTATTGAAATCGCGCTCAGTGATGCCGTAAGAACCGCCTACATACGCGCCCAATTGTGCGGCCTGCGCCGCGGGTCCGAAGCCCGCCGCCATTGCAGCCACCGAGAGGATCGCCAAAGCAAGCCGAGTCGACATAAAGGTCACCATGATCACATGGGACCTGCACTCTAACGTGTCGGAGCGGAGCTTGAATAGCCGTAGGTGTTCCACCGCCCGTGACACGCCGGATAGGTGAGCGGGGAGGAGCAGGATCCACAGCGAGGGTCGGCGATGCGCCTGGGCCTCACTCAGCCCAAAGGCGATCCGGGTGCGTCTATTGATCGGTCGAGGCGTGCTCGGCTCGCCGGCGGCGTTCCTCTTCTTCCCGCTGCTCTCTGCGTACCGTTCGCACGATGGAGATCATCGCGACGGAGATCACGCAGATCAACGCTGCCATCAAGAAGACGAGCCCGCCCGCGAGACGCCATCCCTCGTAGAGTCCCCAGGCGAGCCCGATCGGTGTCGTGATGAGTAGAAGCGGTTTGGCGATGCGCATGACATCGCCAGTCTACACCACCTGCGGACGAGCGCTCGCGACGCATCATGCAACTTCGACGATGACCTCTGCACGCTCGACGCTGCTGAGCGCAGCGTTCGCGGTGACGACACCGAACGTCAACCACACGCTCACGGTGAACGCCGCAAGCGCAAAGCAAATCGCGTTTCGTGCAACAACCAAATTCCTGATCGTAGTCATGGCAGCTCTCCTTTCCCTTCACAATGCGCATCGCTCGATGCGTTCATGGTCTTGAGATGCAAGTGGCGCTCGAAAGGTTGCAACGGCTCGTCGTGCGGGCGGAGCGGTTGAGCGCTGCGCACTCGGCTGGAGGCCGGGGGCTGGGGGCTGGGGTCAGAAACAGGAAACTCGCAGGCTAGGTCACACCTGTCGCGAACGTTGTTACGCTTCGAATGGCACGCCTTCTTCTGTACTCTCGCTCCAGCCTCCAGCCTCCAGCCACCAGCCTAAGAACATGCCCCTCCTCTCCCTCCGCAACGCCGAGCTCGCCTACGGGCTGCATCCGCTGCTCGATCGGGCTCAGTTCGCAATCGATCGCGGTGAGCGCGTCGGCCTCATCGGTCGTAACGGCACGGGCAAGTCCTCGTTACTCAAAGTCATCGCGGGCCGCGCAGCGCTCGACGATGGCGAGGTCGTCATAGCGGATGGGCTCAAGATCGTGCTCGTGGAGCAAGAGCCCGATTTGCCTCCGGCCGCAACGCTTCGCGACAGTTTGAGCATGCGCGGTCGCCTGCAGGACATCGCGGACGAGCGCGAGCGTTGGAGTATCGAGGCGCGACTCAACGAGTACCTGCATCGGCTCGGCGTTGCAGCGGACCGATCGCCTAGCTCAGCGTCCGGCGGAGAATGCAAGCGTGCGGCCCTCGCGTTGGCGCTCGCGCTCGAGCCGGACTTATTGCTACTCGATGAGCCGACGAATCACCTGGATATCGATGGAATCCTGGGGCTCGAAGAGCTCCTGATCAAAGGACCCGCCGCGATCGTCATCACGCACGACCGCTCGTTCCTCGATCGCGTGGCAACGCGCATCGTCGAGCTCGATCGCGGTTTGCTGCGGTCGTATCCAGGCAATTTCGCGACGTATGAGACGCGAAAAGCGGAGCAGCTTGCAGCCGAGGAAGTTGCCAATCGGAAGTTCGACAAGTTCTGGGCGCAGGAAGAAGTGTGGATCCGCAAAGGCATCGAAGCGCGCCGCACTCGCAATGAAGGGCGCGTACGCCGACTCCACGAGCTGCGTGAACAGCGCGCCGCACGGCGCGAGCGAATCGGCGATGTAAAGCTCACGCTGGACGCTGGTGAACGCTCCGGAAAACTCGTCGCCGAGCTCGATTCAATCACGAAGCGGTTCGGTGAGCGCACGATCGTTCGCGACCTCTCGCTACGCGTGCAGCGCGGGGATCGCTGGGGTCTCATCGGACCGAACGGCGCGGGCAAGTCGACATTGATCAAGCTCATCCTCGGCGCGATCGAGCCCGACGCGGGCACCGTCCGTCTCGGTACGAACGTGCAGGTCGCGTACTTCGATCAGATGCGTGAGCAGCTCGATCCGGAGAAGTCGGTCGTGCAGACGATCAGCCCCGGTTCCGACTGGATCGAGATCGGTTCGGAACGCAAGCACGTCATGACGTATCTCGGCGACTTTCTATTCCCACCACAGCGCGCGAACTCACCTGTCCGCTCGCTGTCGGGCGGCGAGCGGAATCGACTCCTGCTCGCGCGACTCTTTGCGCGGCCCGCAAACGTCCTCGTCATGGACGAGCCGACGAACGATCTCGATATCGAATCGCTCGAGCTGCTCGAAGACACCCTGCAGTCGTATGCCGGTACGCTGCTCCTGGTCAGTCACGATCGAACGTTCATCGACAACGTCGTGACGCAAACGCTCGTCGCCGAGGGCAATGGGAAATGGCAGGAATATGTCGGCGGCTACAGCGATTGGCTCGAGCAGCGCAAACCGGCACCGGAGCCGGTGCCGCAGAAGAAAGCGGAGCCACGCGCGGTGGCGAAACCCTCTGCCCCGGTTAAATTGAGCTACAAAGAAACGCGCGAGCTCGCGACCCTCCCTGCGGAGATCGAGTCGCTCGAACAGGCGCAACGCGAGCTCAACGAACGCATGAGTGCACCCGACTATCACAAACAGGGTGCCGCGCAGATCAAAGCGGATCTGGAACGCGCGCAGGAAATCGAACGGCAGCTTGGCGAGAAATTCGAACGTTGGAGCGACCTCGAGGCGAAGGCGGCCGCCGTGGCGGCGCGAACCTGATTTTTCCCCCTCCCTAACCCTCCCCCGCAAGGCGGGGAGGGAACCCGAACGAGATATGCACTGCTTTCGCTGCGAACCGACGAACGAACGCGATCCAGCCCCCCTCCCTGCCCAGCGAGAAGAATGCTCTGCAAACTTCCCTCCCCTGTCGAGCGAAGGGAATGCTCTGCAACTTCCCTCCCTTGCGAAGCGGAGGGAGGGGGCCGCCGCGCGAGCTCACAAAGTGCTCAGCACTTTCCCTTTACAATGCCCGCATGCAGGTCAAGCTCATTCCCCATCCATCGACGCCCAGCGACGCGATCGACTCGTTCGATGTGTTCATCGAGACAGATTCGAACGCGCTGGCGCTGCGTTATCACATTTCCGGTAACGCCGACGAGATCCTGCTGCCCGAGATGCGTGCGTCCGACCGGCAGGATGGTTTGTGGCAACACACATGCTTCGAGCTGTTCGCTCGATCCGCCTTGAGCACGCGATACTGCGAGCTCAACTTTTCGCCCTCGACGCAATGGGCGGCCTACGATTTCGAAGACTACCGTGCTGGAATGAAGCGTCTACCCTATCCCGCGACACCGCAGATTTATCTCACCCGTGACGCGAACCATGTCTCGCTCGCAGTCGACGTCAACTACGACGTCATTGCGTCGGTCGCAGGGAACGAGCCGCGCATCGCGCTTGCTGCCGTCATCGAGGAACGCAGTGGGCGCAAATCGTACTGGGCGATGTCGCATCCTTGCGCGACACCTGATTTCCATCATCCTGATGCATTCACGCTCGCCATAGCTTCCGGAGTCGCACGATGAAGCTCGGAATTGAACGGCTTCTTGAAGAAAAGCGATTGCGCGATCGCTTGCAGGGCCGGCGCGTCGCGCTGCTCGCACATCCCGCCTCTGTGACCCGCGACCTCACCCATTCGCTGGATGCGCTGGTCGGCGCCGGCGTGAAGCTCGTTGCGGCGTTCGGTCCGCAACACGGCTTACGCGGCGACAAGCAGGACAACATGGTCGAGTCCGACACATTTCATGATCCGAAGTACGGCATCCCCGTCTTCAGCTTGTACGGAGAAGTACGCCGACCGACCGACGCGATGATGGACACGTTCGACGTTCTGCTCGTCGATCTCCAGGACTTGGGGTGCCGCATCTATACGTTCATCACGACGCTTCGCTACGTGTTGGAAGCCGCCGCTTCGCACAAGAAAGAAGTGTGGGTGCTCGACCGGCCGAACCCCGTCGGGCGACCGATCGAAGGCCTGCGTCTTCGACCGGGTTGGGAAAGCTTCGTCGGCGCGGGTTCGCTGCCGATGCGACACGGGCTCACACTCGGTGAGCTCGCACATTGGTTCGTCCGAACGCTGCAGCTCGATGTCGAATACGAAGTCATCGAGATGGAAGGATGGGAGCCTCATGCGCATCCGGGATACGGCTGGCCGCTCGGAGAGCGCACGTGGATCAACCCGAGTCCAAACGCGCCGAATCTTTGGATGGCGCGCTGCTATGCCGGCACCGTGATGCTCGAAGGCACGACGCTTT
>JBIQKP010000145.1:0-5704 GCA_044506405.1 Lysobacterales bacterium
ATTCTCACGCTCAGCTCGCCGATCGCATCCGCGCATGGGGACGCGAGCTTGGCTTCCAACAGATCGGCATTGCCGATACGGGCATTCCGGACGACGAAGCTCGATTGGCTCGCTGGCTCGAGCAAGGTCGTCACGGCGAGATGGAGTACATGCAGCGGCATGGTCTGCGCCGTGCGCGACCGCACGAGCTCGTTCCGGGCACGCTCCGCGTCATCTCCGCGCGAATGGATTACCTGCCGCCAGAGACGCGCCGAGCGTCCGATGTCTTAGAAGACGCAAGCCTTGGCTACGTCTCTCGCTACGCGCTCGGACGCGACTATCACAAGGTCATGCGCAGAAGGCTCGCGCGCCTCGCGGAGAAAATCGAAGCCGAAGTCGCCGGCAGCAGCCATCGCGTGTTCGTCGACAGCGGACCGGTCCTTGAGAAAGCCTTTGCGCGGCAGGCCGGACTCGGTTGGATTGGCAAGCATACGAACGTCATCAACTCGCGCGCGGGCTCTTGGTTCTTCCTCGGCGAGATCCTGACCACACTTCCGCTGCCGATCGATGCGCCCGCCACGGAGCATTGCGGTACATGTCGCGCGTGCATCGATGTGTGCCCAACTCAAGCGATCGTTGCTCCGTTCGAACTGGATGCGACCCGATGCATCTCCTACCTCACGATCGAGTTGCGCGGCGCGATTCCGAGCGAATTTCGCGAAGCGATCGGCAACCGCATCTACGGCTGCGATGACTGTCAGCTCGTGTGCCCGTGGAATAAGTTTGCGCGCCAGACGGGCGAGCTCGACTTCGCGCCTCGCCACGCGCTCGACGGCTCGTCGCTCGTTGCGCTGTTCGCCTGGAGCGAGGAGGAATTCCTGCGCAAGACTGAAGGTAGCGCGATTCGCCGCATCGGGTACGAGTGTTGGCTGCGCAATATCGCGGTCGCGCTAGGCAACGCACCCACGAGCGCCGAGGTCATCGGCGCACTCGCCAGCCGTCGCGAGCATCCATCAGCGCTCGTGCGAGAGCACGTCGAGTGGGCAGTGCAACGGCACAACACAGCGGCTTCGCGCTCATCGAGCGTCCAGGCCATATAAAGAGATAATCTCGCGGCGAGAGGAACTGCTTCAGCCCACGAACGCACAGGCAGCGCCCGTTCGACTCAACCTAGAGCGTCGCTCGAACGTTATCGATCAACCTAGCGCGTCCGATTCGCGCAGCTGTGAGGACAACGAGGTTCTTCGAATCGGGCATCGGCACGGCGAGCGTTTCGGCATCGCGCACGGCGAAATAATCCGGACGAAACCCCGCGGCGGCAAGCGCCCTCATGCCCTCTTTCTCGATCGCTTCGAAATCGCGCCGACCGTTCTCCAAGGCCTCGCGCGCGCGTTCGAGCGCCGCAAAGATATGGGGTGCAAGCGCACGCTGTTCGGCCGTGAGATAGCGGTTGCGCGAACTCATGGCGAGCCCATCCGGCTCTCGCGTCGTCGGTAGACCGAGAATCTCGACCGGCATACACAAATCTTCGGCAGCACGGCGAATGATCATGAGCTGCTGAAAGTCTTTCTCTCCGAACAGCGCCACATCGGGCTGGACGAGATTCAAGAGCTTCGTGACCACGGTCGCGACGCCCATGAAGTGTCCCGGTCGGAATGCGCCGCATAAAATGTCCTCGAGCTCGGGCACGTGCACGCGCGCCGTCGTCTGTTGTCCGCGCGGGTAAATCTCCTCCACCGTCGGCGTGAATAACACATCGACGTCGAGCGATTCGAGAAGCTTTCGATCTTCGTCTGGCGTGCGCGGATACGCAGCGAAGTCTTCGTTCGGCCCGAACTGCAGCGGATTGACGAAGATGCTGACGACGACTCGCGCTGCGCGCTGACGCGCTGCAGCCACGAGACTCCCGTGGCCCGCGTGAAGGTTGCCCATTGTCGGCACGAACGCGACATGCTCGCCTGCGCTGCGCCAGGACCGAATGAGCCGACGCAAGTCAGCAGTGCGTACGATCGTTTCCATTAAGCACGCGACAGGTTGCGCGCGATGGCGAGCGCCATCAGAAGCAATGCTCCGGACCAGGATACGTTTTGTCCTTGACCGCTTGCACGTACGCCTTCACCGCTTCGAGCGGGCTCTCGTGGCCGATCATGAAGTCTTTCGAGAAGCGCGGCTTGCGACCTGACGTGATGTTGAGCACGTCGTAAAGAACCAAGATCTGACCGTCTGTATCGGGACCTGCCCCGATGCCGATCACCGGCACATGCAGCGCTTGCGTAATCTCGGCGCCGAGCGCGGAAGGAATGCACTCGAGCAGCACGACGTCGGCGCCCGCTGCTTCGAGCGCTTTCGCATCGTCGAGCATCTGCTTGGCCGCGGCTTCTTCTCGTCCTTGCACGCGAAAGCCACCGACCTTGTGCACCGATTGCGGCTTGAGCCCCAAGTGGGCGCACACCGCGATGTCATGACTCGCGAGGAACTCGACGATCTCGATTTGCCCCGCTCCGCCTTCCAGCTTGACGATCTTCGCACCGCCGTCCTGCATGAGCCTGACCGCGTTCTCCAACGCTTGCTCGCGCGATGCGTACGTCATGAAGGGCATGTCGGCCATGAGGAAGGGCCGATACAGCCCACGGGCAACGGCACGGCAGTGATAGATCACATCATCGAGCGTCACGGGCACCGTCGTGTCGTGACCTTGGATGACCATCCCGAGGGAATCGCCGACGAGCACGAGGTCCGCGCCCGCATCGTCGACGAGCGTCGCGAAGCTCGCGTCGTACGCCGTGATGCAAGCGATCTTCTCGCCCTCCGCCTTCATGCGAACCAGCGTCGCGACGTTGACTGGAGGACGCGGCGCGTACCGCTCTTGCAGGTGTTTGTACATGAACGTTGCCGGTCGGAAGACGCGCCCAAGAATGAACGAGGGCTAAGGAAACATCAACTTGGGAAAGAATGAAGTGACTGAGCGCGCCGCCGCTAAACGGCGCTCTTGAGCGGGTTGTAGAAATGCCGGCCCCGCCGGATCCGAATCACCTGATCGAGCAGCTGAGCGTAGTCCTGCTCGTTGTTGACGAAATCTGCCTGCGCCGCGTTCACGATCAGCAAAGGAGACGCATCGTATGCATGGAAGAAGCGTGCATACGCTTCTTGCAGCCGCTCGAGATAGCTGCGCTCGATCTGCTGTTCATAACGCAAGCCGCGCCGCTCGATGCGCTCCAACAGTACGTCGATTGGCGCTTGGAGATAGATGATGAGATCCGGCACCGGCGCATCGACTGCGAGCCGTGTATACACCTGCTCATAGAGCCGGTATTCCTCATCGTCGAGCGTGAGCTTCGCGAACAGGCGATCTTTGTCGATCAAATAGTCGGCCACTCGCACCGTGTCGAACAGATCGTGCTGGCGAATGTCCTCGAGCTGGCGCGTACGCTGGAATAGGAAGAAGAGCTGCGTCTGCAGAGCGGCCGCGCGGGGATTCTTGTAGAACCGCTCGAGGAACGGATTCTCATCCGCTTGCTCGAGGATGAGCTCGCTGCCGAAGCTGCGCGCGAGTCGTCGCGCGAGACTCGTTTTGCCGACGCCGATGGGTCCTTCCACCACGATCAAACGATGCGGCGTCGAAACGATTGACTTCTCTGACATGTTCTACGAATTCGGGTGAATCGTCGCAGGCCGTTCTTTCGCCACGCTTATTGGAGTACCTGCAAGCCTTCCGCACTCGCGCGCGTTGCGAGCGTTCTCACGATGCCCACATTCGGAATGAGCAAGTCGGGAGCGATCTCCGCGAGAGGATACAGCACGAAACCGCGCTCCGGGACGCCGGGGTGCGGAATGGTGAGATCGGTCTCGGCGACCCGCACATCGCCGTAAGCAATAAGATCGAAATCGATTCGGCGCGGTCCCCATCGCTCGACGGGCGCCGCGCGTCCGAGCTCTGCCTCGAGGCGCTTGAGCGAACGCAATAAGTCACGGGGCGACAGCTGCGTCAGCACACCTGCCGCCGCATTGACGAAATCAGGTTGAGGAATCGAGCCCAGCGGTTTCGATGCATACAGCCTCGAGCGCAACACGAGACGTGAACTTGGGAGTGTCTCGAGCGCTACGAATCCGCGTTCGACCTGCGCGCGCGGATCGTCGAGATTGCTCCCGAGCGCAATGTAGGCGGGGGTCCAGAGCGATGTGCTCACGGAGGCTCACATGCTCGCAGCGGGCGGTCGTCTGCGTCTGCGCCGTCGACGCCGCGCTGATGGTTCTCGCACGCCCTTACTCGAAGGCTCGACCCGCACCACGCGTTCTTCTGGCGAGAGCGTTTGAATTTCCGTCCACCACTCACCGAGCGCGGGATCCGCATCGCCCGCGGCGACGCGCAACAACAAAAAGTCGTACGCGGCACGGAAGCGCGGATGATCCAAGAGTCGCAGCACGCGACGCCCCTCGAGACGTTCAAACCGGGGTTGCAGCGCGATGATCTCTCGCAGCGGCAGCGTGAATCTCCGCGGAATCGCCACGCGCGATTGCTGCCGCGATATCACGACCTCACAAGCGGCGAGAAGCTGCTGAAACTCTGCACCTTCGCGATGCGGCGCTCGCGCTGCAACTCGCTGAATGGCCGGCCACAGCAACACCGCGAACAAGAAGGTCGGCGTCACGGGCTTATCTTCGCGAACGCGCGCATCGGTTCCTTCCAACCCCAAGTGCAGCAGCTTCATCGCCCCGCTGTCCGGCGCTTCCTCGCGCGCGGCGGCGACGTCGGGGAACAAGTGTTCGAGGATGTTGAACTTCGATAGGTGATCGAATGCGGCGCTCGCACTGCCGGCGAGAAACATCTTGTTCACTTCATCGAAAAGACGCGCGGGGGGCACCGCATCAAGCATCCACGCAAGCTTCGGAATCGGCGAGAGCGTATCTGGGTGAATCGAGAAGCCGAGCTTCGCGGCAAAGCGAATCGCGCGCAGGATCCGCACCGGATCTTCGCGGTAGCGCGTCTCAGGATCGCCGATGAGACGCAACACGCGCGCGCGGGCATCGTCGACACCGCCGACGTAGTCCCAAATCGAGAAATCGCTGATGTTGTAGTACAGCGCATTGGCGGTGAAATCCCGCCGCCAGACGTCTTCTTCGATTGTTCCGTAGAGGTTGTCGCGCAAGATGCGCCCGCGCTCGTCGAGCACGCGATGGCCACCTTCATCGACGCTGTTGTCCTCGTCGATCGAGGTGTGAGCCGCTCGAAACGTCGCGACTTCGATGATCTCGTAGCCGAAGCGGACGTGCGCAAGGTGGAAGCGCCGCCCGATCAACCGGCAGTTGCGAAAGAGCTGCTTGACCTGATCCGGGTGCGCGTTCGTCGCAACGTCGAAGTCCTTGGGGTTTAATCCGAGCAGCAGATCGCGCACGGCGCCCCCGACGAGGAACGCCTGATAACCGGCATCTTTCAATCGATAGAGAACCTTTAGGGCGTTCGATGAGATGTTCGCGCGCGAAATCGGGTGTTCGTCACGCGGTATGACTCTCGGGCTGCTCGCAGGATCGCCGGAACTGGGTAAATTTGTTTCTTTCAATAGCACACGCCGCTTGAGCGAAAAAAAGCGCGCCGTATAATACCGCACCCTCTATTAGGGCCCACCATCAAACACGGGCTCTCACCCAACGCTCCCATCGTCTAGAGGCCTAGGACACAGCCCTCTCAAGGCTGGTACGAGGGTTCGAATCCCTCTGGGAGCGCCAA
>JBIQKP010000146.1:0-1229 GCA_044506405.1 Lysobacterales bacterium
GGAAGTAGTTGTAGATCCGTGGCAACTGCTCGGCATACACGGCGTCCCAATCCACCTCCGTGATCGAGAGGCGCTGCAACATTCGCATTGCGGAGGCCGACCGAGAGCTCATGAATGTTTATACGATGGCGCCGCGCAAGTGTCACACGCATGCGGCCGACGAGTGGCCCGCTCTCCGCGATGGGTGCTCCACGCGGCCTGCCGATCCGCGCCGTCAGCGTGTTATAACCCCAGGCGCACCGCGAACTGGAGATCTTAAGAATGACTGGCATTTCGACGCTCGCTCGAGGGGCGATCGCCGCCCTCCTCCTCGGTAGTCCCCTGCTCGCATCCGCGGATAGCGAAGGCCGGCGCTACCTCAATCAGGTCTTCGACGATCACATTCGAACGGGCGACATCGTGTTCGCGGAGCGCACGAACGATGCGACCGGCAAGCTCGAGAAGCTCACGCTGCGAGTCTTCGAACCGAAGGGAGACAAAGAGGCGAAGCGCCCGCTCGTGATCCTCACGCCGGGCGGCGCCTTCATGCAGCACGAGGATTTCTGGATGGACGATGTCGGCGCGGACCTTGCTCGCGCCGGATACGTCGTCGCGATCAATCGCTATCGCTTGTCGAAGGACATCGGTTCGCCGCCCGCCTTCTTGAACGCCCTCGCGAAAGCGTTCTCCGATCAGAAGGCCGCCATCCGCTACTTCGTGAAAGATGCAGCGGGGCAGAATCGCTTTCGCGTCGATCCCGACAACATCTTCATCGGAGGCCATTCGGCCGGCGCGATTACCTCGATGTACGTCGCGTATCTCGACGCCGACGATGCGGTCTCGGAGTTCATGACGAAGATCCTGCAGCAGTACGGCGGCATCGCAGGCGAGGGAGAGCCGCTGCCGTTCTCGATTCGCGGCGTCATCAACTTGTCGGGTCTCGTCGCGGACCTCGGCATGATCGAGAAGGGCGAGCCGCCGCTCATCAGCATTCATGGCGATCGCGATCAAGCAGTCGCGATCGGCTCGACGGACGCGGGACTGCACGGCTCGATTCCCATCCACGAGCACGCGGCGAAGGTCGGGCTCGCGAGCGAGCTCCATGTCATCAGAGGCGCCGAGCACAACGATACGGCCGACACGCGCCTTTGTCCGGAATGCATGCCGCTCGCGAAGCGGTTCATGTTCAACGCAATCACGGCAAATTGAGGAATAGATATGAGAAGGCATCTGATCGTAGGCACCGCCGC
>JBIQKP010000146.1:1329-3117 GCA_044506405.1 Lysobacterales bacterium
TCACGGCAAATTGAGGAATAGATATGAGAAGGCATCTGATCGTAGGCACCGCCGCTCTTGCTTTGTTCGCCTGCTCGAAGGGGCAACCGCCGGCACCGGTGTCGCCGGAGCCGAGTGCGGAGCAAGCCGCGGCGTTGAGCTCGGCCAGCAAGCTCGATGAAGTGCTGGCGGCGCAATCCGAGCAGGACAAGGCGCGCTATGACGCGCGACATCCGAAAGAAACGCTCGAATTCTTCGGCGTCGAACCTGGAATGACGGTCGTCGACACGATTCCTGGCGAAGTCTGGTACGCGGGCATTTTGATGGACTATTTGGGACCGGAGGGAAAGGTCATTGCGACGGACTACTCGCAAGAGATGTGGCAACGCTTCGGTAATTACGCGCCGAAGCCCGAAGAGAAAGCAAAGTGGGCGGCAGAGTTCAAGCAGAAGCTCGACGCGAAGCGCGGCGAAGATGACGCACAAGTCGTCGCTGTGCACTACGGCGAGTTTCCCGAGGATCTCGCGGGCACGGCAGACGTCGTGCTCGTCGTTCGCGCGCTCCATCACCTGATGCGGCTCGAGGATCAAGGCGGCCACCTGACGAAAGCGCTCGACGACATCAAGACGGTGCTGAAGCCCGGTGGCGTCGTCGGCGTCGTCCAGCATCGCGCGCCCGAGACGAGCTCCGACGCATGGGCTAAGGGCGATGCCGGCTACCTCAAGCAATCCGCCGTGATCGCCGCGTTCGAGAAGGCGGGTTTCGAGTTCGTCGGCTCTAGCGAGATCAACGCGAATCCAAAAGATCAGCCGACCGAGCAAGACGCTGTTTGGCGCTTGCCGCCCTCGCTTGCGACGAGCCGCAACGATCCGGAGCTCCGCAAGCAGATGGAAGCGATTGGCGAAACCGACCGCATGACGCTCAAGTTCCGCAAGCCCGTTTGAAGCAGGGGGACATTCCTCGGCTCGAGGAGTGTCCCCGTACCTTGTCGCAACGCTAGGGGACACTCCTCGAAGACGAGGAATGTCCCCGGGGCTATCCGCGTGAAGACGATCGGTCTCATCGGCGGTATGAGCTGGGAGAGCACTCGGCTCTACTACGAACACTTGAACCGCGGGGTGCAGCAGCGTCTCGGCGGACTGCATTCCGCGCGCGTATTGCTGTCGTCTCTGGATTTCGCGCCCATCGCCGCGATGCAACGCGAAGGTCGATGGGACGAAGCCGGCGAGTTGCTCGCATCAGAGGCCGCGCGGCTCGAGCAGGCGGGTGCGGATCTCATCGCACTCTCGACAAACACGATGCACAAGTGCGCCGCTCAGGTCACGGCGGCGATTCGCATTCCGTTTCTTCACATCGTCGATCCATTAATCGAAGCGCTGCGCGCGGATGGACGCAACCGACCGTTGTTGCTCGCGACGCGGTTCACGATGGAGGACCGCTTCTTCGTCGAGCGGCTCGAAGCTGCGAACTTGAAGCCGATGGTTCCGCCAGCGGAGGATCGCATCGCGCTGCACACGATCATCTTCGACGAGTTGTGCAAGGGTATCGTGACCGCGCAATCGAAGCAGGTCGCCCAGCGTCTCGTTCACGATGGTGCGGCGGGCGGCGCGGATAGCGTCATCCTTGGGTGCACCGAAATCGGCATGCTCATCCAGCCGGGGACAGTCCCGCTGCCGGTCTACGACACGACAATCATCCACACGGAAGCGTTGGTCGCAGCGGTTTTGACATGAAAAGCGATGATCGCGCGGCGACGCGGAGGCGCGGCTTTCATTGAAATCGCACCTGCAGTCACGGCACGAGCGACTC
>JBIQKP010000146.1:3217-5669 GCA_044506405.1 Lysobacterales bacterium
CGCGGAGGCGCGGCTTTCATTGAAATCGCACCTGCAGTCACGGCACGAGCGACTCGAAGTACGAGCGTACGGCGGACAAACAGAACGGTGCGACGAGCGTCGCGTGATAAACCTCCTGAACCGCAGCATCGCCGCCATCGTCAGCACCACCAATGATCGCTTCCGCGGCGACGAGATCTTTCACGGCATCGAATCCGTCTTTCAGGTCCTCATAAGGATCGTCCGCGACCGGGTCGGAATCCACATCGAGCACGGTGACGGGCGCACCGCTCTCCGCCCAGTAACCTTGCATGAGCTGCGTATTCATATAGAACACGGTCGGGTCTTCACTTCCCGCGCACATGAAGACCGGCGCGGTGGGCGTCCAGTTGCGTAGATCGTTTGTCTTGAACGCCTGACGCAAGGGATGCGCTGGCGCGTCCGCTGGCAAGCCATCCGTCGTTGTCGGAAACCCGCCGTCCGGATTCGCCTGCGCATCCTCCAGATACGCGAGACGATAGCTATTCGTGATCAAGTGATCCGGGCCGAACCCGAGCGCGAAGACATCCGCCAGCTCCTCAGGCTCCGTGGCCGGCGTGTACGCCGCGAATTCCGGATCGGGCGGCGTTTCGCTGAATAGGTGATCATGCGGCAACAATCCTTGTTCGAAGAGCGCCGATCGTCGCTGCGTACTCGGCAGCAGCGATTCGATACCGCTCGCGTACTGCGCTTCGAACGCATCGGTCGGCGTCGAGTAGATGTCGCCGTACGCTTGCTGATAGCCCGTCATAAGCATCGTTAATAGGAGTGGCGCGCTCGCATTCACCTGCCCGTAGAACACCGCATCGCCGAACGCCGCTGGTGCATAAGGACCCGACATTGGTGCGGACGCGGTGAGCGGCGTACCCGCAGCTTCGAGCGCGCGGTGCGTCGCCATCGCGACATGCCCGCCTTGCGAGTAGCCCGTCACGAACAACTGATCGCTCGCGCGCGTCGTCGGTGCAGTTGTCGTCGGGAGCGCGCTGCGTGCTGCAGTCAGCGCATCGATCATGTCCTTCGAGGACTGATCGGCGTTCAAGTAAGGATGGTAGTCCGTCGACTCGTCGAAGCCGACGTAGTTCGGCGCAACGACGATGTAACCGTGCGCTGCGAAGGTCGCGACCATGAGAATCGCCTCGATGCGATCCTCGTTCCTGATGTCGGCCATGTCGAACCCGCGCTCCGTCGTCGTGCCATGCGCGTACAACAAGATCGGGCGCTCACCTTGGCATTGCGATTCGATACCAGCGGGGACGAAGAGTGCACCGGTCGCGACAGTGGGTTCATCGCCGGGCGCAACGGTGTGATATTCCAGATGATGCACGTCGACGCGACACGCAGGTTGTCCCGTGAGCTCCAAGAGCGCCTGCCCTTCGATCGTCGCACCCAGCTCGGCTGCAAGCTCCGCCACCGAAACGGAATCCACGCGCTCCGGCGGGTCCGCGACGAGCGAGCCTCGCGGCGGCGGCCCATCGTCCTGCGCCGGCGGAGTCTTATCGTTCGATCCTCCGCTATCGCACGCGGCTAGCGCGGCAGCGGAGAACATCAGTGTCACGAGTTTGGTTAGGGGTTTCATCACGTTGCGCGGATCGCGAGCTCTTACGTCCACTGTTAACGCCGTGAGACCCCGCGAAGGTCCCCTGAGCGCAACGGGCGAACGATTTTGTTCGTCGTCCTCGCGGAGGCGAGGACCCCTCGCGTCTTCACTTCGCTTGGGATCGGATCCTTGCGATCCGCGACGCACACGACGATTGGCCCCGATCGCGTCGGAAACTTGTCTACGTCGGCGCGCGTTTGCCGTCATCGGTAAACAACGAGGAACATTTCGTGCTGATGAGCCTGCTGCTGGTTGCGGCAGGGGCGCTGCTGGCTTCGCTTTATTTCATTTTCACTCACCGCCGGCGCACTCCTTACCTCAAGCTCGAAATCGACGAGCTGCCCCCAATCGAAGAGGCACTTTCCACGCTCGCCGGTTTGACGGGTGGGGCGGTGTGGAATGGGAATGCGTGTAAGGTTCTTCAGAACGGTGCCCTCTACCCGGCGATGGAACACGATATCGCCAATGCGCGGCACACGGTGCATTTAGAAAGCTTCGTGTGGACCAAGGGAACGCTCGAGCGACGCTTCGTCGATTCTCTGAGCCGCAAGGCGCGCGAAGGCGTCAAAGTGCGGGTGTTGATCGATGCGATGGGCGGTATGGGCGCGGACAAAGACGAGCTCGCGCGTCTCCAACGAAGCGGCGCCGAGGTTTCGATCTATTGCCGACCGCACTGGTGGAACGTTCGCCGTTTCAATCACCGCACACATCGAAAGCTCCTGATCGTGGATGGCGCGATCGGCTACACGTTCGGCCATGGGATTGCGGATCAATGGCTCGGCAACGGCGAAGACAAGGATCACTGGCGCGATACCGCCGTGCGCGCCGAAGGGCCGG
>JBIQKP010000147.1:0-5601 GCA_044506405.1 Lysobacterales bacterium
CGTAGCGTTCCTTCATGGGCTCGGCGCAGGAAACTCCATCACGAAACGCGCCCCGCGGGTCGCATTCGTGTCGAGCCACAGGCGTCCGCCTTGGCGCTCCATGATGCTCTTTGCGATTGCGAGCCCCAAACCCGCGCCGGCGCGCGAGGCATTGGGACCGCGGCGGAAGCGCTCGAACAGGGATGCAGCAGCATGTGCATCGATTCCGGGCCCATCATCGGCAATGATCACGGTGGCAGCATCAGCGGACAGCGTGATCGACGTGCCGGAGGGCGTGTACTGAATCGCGTTCTCGATGAGATTGCGGAAGACCAAGCGCGTCAGTGTTGCATTCCCATGCGCAGGCACAGAAGCGTCGGGCGTCGTGGCAGTCACATGGTGCTCGGATTCGAGTGCAACAGGCGCCAGCTCTCGAGCCACTTCCAGCGCAACGGCGTGCGCATCGAACGCGGCAAACTGGAACTGCTCTTGTGAATCGAGGCGCGCGAGACAGAGCAGTTGCTCGACGAGCCGCGCGAGCTGTTCGATCTCGAGCGCGACATCGCCCAGCGCCTGCGCCGGAAGGCGGGACTCGAGCCGTGCTCGCAACGTAGCAAGCGGGGTACGCAGCTCATGCGCGGCGTTGGCGGTAAATTCCCTCTGCGCGCGATAGTCCGCTTCGAGCCGATCGAGCGAGGCATTGACTGCCTGAACCAGCGGAACGAGTTCCTGAGGAAGGTTTTTGACATTCAATCGCTCGTCCAAACGGAACAGCGACAACATCGAGGCCTGATGCGAGACGGCACGCAGGGAGCGAAGCGATGACTGCACCGTCACGACTACGACGCCGACTGCGGCGATCAGCAGCAGGGCAATCGGCCAATACAGCTCGTCCAACGCGCCGAGCATGAGCTGGGCAACCAGGCTTTCCGCATCCTCGAGATTCCGCACCACACGCACCGAGTATCGACCGTGAGGATCACCGAGTGCGAGCGTTGCAGCCATGATGCCGTTGCCCGACGTCGCATCCGTTTCCCGCTGGAGGACGACCTGTCCATCGCCTCGAGCGGCCGGCAATGGCAGATAAGGTGCAGAGAAACCACCCGACTGCAGCACCGTGCCATCTGCGCTCAGCAGTTGATAGCCGTTCAATGCATTCGGTTGAGCGTAGAACGCTTGCAGGGACGGTGGTAACTCGAGACGCGGTGGCCCCACCCCCGACACGATCGACGCACGCAGGTCGTGCACTTGAACGGCAATGCTCTGGCCTTCCAGACCCCACAGCCCTTCGCGGAATTCGGAGTACAACACCAAATAGCTGACGGCGAGCGCCAGCACGACCACGATGGTCAGTCGAACGACGAGTGATCGAAGGAGGGACGGGGCACGCATGGGGTCGCGATCAGGAGGCAAGATAGCCCAGACCGCGCAGAGTTCGGAGCGACACATCAGCGCCCGCGGTCGCGAGCTTCTTGCGCAACCTGTGCACGTGCGTTTCCACCGAGTTCACGCTGCGCTCCTGCTCCAAATCGTACAGACATTCGGCAAGGCGCTCCTTCGAGATCACGCGCCCCTGATTGCGTAGCAGCGCTTCGAGCACGATCAGCTCCGAGCGTGTCAGTTCGAGCGGCGACTCGGCGACGCTTGCGATGCGTGCGGACGTATCGAGCTTCACACTACCGAGCGTTAGCACACGACCCAGTGCCGCACCGGGACGACGCAACAGCGCACGCAGGCGAGCGATGAGCTCCTGCATCGCGAAGGGTTTGACAAGATAATCATCAGCGCCGCAATCCAGGCCGCGCACGCGATCCTCGATCGCACCTAACGCGGTGAGGATCAGCACCGGCGTCACGTTACCTCGGTCGCGCATCTCCTTGAGCGCGTCGAGGCCGCTGCCGTCCGGAAGCATGAGATCGAGCACGGCGGCATCGTAGTCGGCCGCTCGCCAGATTCGCAGTCCGTCGGTCACCGAAGCCGCTGTATCGACTGCGAACCCTTGCGCATGCAAGCTCTCCGCGACGGCCTGACAGAGACGCTGGTTATCTTCGATGATGAGCACTCTCACTGGGCCATCTCACTGACCGGCTCATTCGCCTTGCGTCCAGGAGTCATGCATTTTACCAGGCGTACTCGATGGTCAGGCCGAGTAGCGGCAACGTTTCCTCCTCCTCGTCGATGATTTTTCCTGTGAGGATGTTGAACTCGGGCTGCAGACCCGCCGGACCGCCGTAAACGTTCAGCACGTCCGCGAACAACACGAGATCCACCGGACCGATCGGACGACGGTAGTCGACGCGTATATCGAGTGAGTGGAACGCATCGCCGCGCTCGGCATTCAAGTCGAACCTCTCTTGCGAATAGCGCACGGGCAGGTTCGGCGCCAACACGTCTTCGTGCACAAGGTAGCGGTACGTGGGTTGCCCGGAGCCATACTTCCATCGAGCCGCGATCTGCCATCGATTGTTGATCTCCCAGCGCCCGCCGACAGAGACGAAGTGCTCGCGGTTGAAGTCCCAGTTGTACTCGCCGCGGCCGTCGTTATCGTCCACCCGGTAGCGATTCCAGGAATACACGAAGTCCGCCGACCAGCCTCGGTCGAACTTGCGCGTCAGCACCAGGTCCACGCCGGTGTTCGTGCCCTCACCATCGTTTGAAACTAGACCGTTCGTACGGCCACTCTCCACGAGCCGATTATCGAGATCCTGGTAGTACGCCTCTACGAGCAGATTCAGGTTGTCGCTCAGCCGATAGGCGAGACCTACGCCAAGATGCGTGAGCCTTTCGCTCTCGAGATCGAAGTTATCAGGGTCGGCCGCACGCGCGAGGTTGCTCGGCGCCCCATAGAAGATGCCAGTCGTTGCCGAGAATCGGAGCCGAGGCGAAATCGCATAGTTGAAGCCGAAGCGCGGCGACACGAGGTCCTCGTCACCAAAGCCATTGTGATCGTAGCGAAGGCCCGCACGCAGATTGGCAGCGCCCCAGTCGAACAACTGCTCACCGTAAACGGCGTAGTTGGTTTCGCTTGCGCTATAGATCGAGTTGATCTCACTTGGTTGCAAGACGATGTAGTTCGCGTTTGCGGGGCGCGGATCGTCGGACTCGTAGATGTAGCGTATCCAGTCCTCCCGAAGATCGGTGGAATAGTCGAGATCGTTGCTCGTGAGGTGCAGCCCGGCACGGAATATTCCAAGGCCGTTCCCGAACGACACATCGCTGCGCCAGCCGAATTCCGATTCCTTTTCCTTCACGGTTAGGAGTTTCTCGCGCACCGGAACCTGGTCGGCTGGCGTATCCGCCGGCACCAGGTCCGGGAACGCCTCGCCCTCGGTCGACACGCGGTCACTCTCCCGGTAGTAGAGCCGGTTTGTCCATTCGCCATCGCTGCCAAACCTTCGCCGCCAGGTGCCGCCGATGAGCGCGAGGTCCTGGTCTTCGTTCTGTAACGTGACGTCCTCGATCTCCTCGCCCTCCTTGGTGGAAGCGAGGATGTGGTTGATGTCTCGCGTGTACTCCTCGGGCGCGTAGATGGCGAGAAACTCGAACTCGTCGTCATCATCGAGACGTGTATGCGTCTTCAGGATCACGTCTGTGGAAACCGGCGCACCCAAAGACTCTTCCTCGATCATTTCGAAAAACTGGCCGAAGTCGAAGCGCCGCGCCTGCAGGAACATCGACGTGTTGTCGTGGAAGCCGCTCGGTCCCTCGTATAGAAGTTCGGCACCGGCGAGATCGAGACGCAAGCTGCCGACAGGCGACGGCGCGCCGTCTACGACCTCGAATTGCAGGAGTGACGCATCGCGGCCGCCGAACTCCGCGCTCCAGCCACCAGGCGAGAACTCCGCCCCGGCAACGGCGTTGGGGGCAAAGATGGAGTAGCGCCCGCCATTGATGATTTCTTCCTCTTCGCCCAGCGTCTGCTCGAAGTGCACGACTTGCCGGAACGGGAACCCATCGACATAGATGAGATTGCTCTTGGGGCCGTGGCCGCGTACAGAAAAGGCCGCGAACTCGCCATTGGAGACGACCCCTGGTAGGCCGCTCAACGCACGCATGACGTCGCTTCCGCTGCCAGGTGCGTTACGCAGCTCGTCGCGGCTCAGGAATGTGTTCGAGACGGCGCCGAAGGGATCTGCCTCGCGTGCACGGGTTACAACGATCTCGTCTACCGAAGCGGGTACCGGCTGAAGCTCGAAGCGAAGACGGCCAGTCCGTTGTTCCAGTACTCGGACAGCGGGCTCGACGGCCGTGACGTATCCCGCCGATTCTGCACGCACTCTAAAGAAGCCGTCTTCCAGGCTGTCGAGTAGCGCCCGACCTTTGTCTGTCGTCGCCGAGCGCGCCTCACCGTCACGCGACTCCGCCGTAATCGTCACACCATCCACGGGTCGGCGCGTCACGGCATCGACGACCTCCACCGATATCGAGCCGACGTCGGCGACAGCGGGGGTTGCCGCAATTGCAGATATAAGAGCGGCAAGCGGCAAGTATCGATGCAGCATAGCGAGTTCCTCGAACGGTTGATCGTCACCAGTGCCAAGCTAGCAATCTAGTCTGTCGCGAAGCTTGCGGTCGACGCGGAAGTTGCTTACACGTCACGAGGACACCGCTTCTTGAGGGCAGCGCGTAATCGGGTTCCGCACGAGCGTGAACAGCAAATCGCAATGGTGCGGGCGACAGGAGAGTGCGCCTCGCCATCCATGGCAGGCGCGCGTTCGCGCCAGCTATCGCTGTCCAAAATCATTCCCGACGGTTTTGTCGAACCTGCAGTTCGCAGAACTCCGATCATTACTCGGAGAGAGCATCGGCTTGGAAACGCGCTTCCCTAACGATCCACTTAAGCAGCCCTTCGTTGCATCCGCAACCGTGGGCACCTGCTCATTACCTACGTAGCTTTTTCAGCTGGCCCGGCTGAGACCGTTTGTGGGCCGCGTCTGCCTTTTTCGCCACGCCCGCGTGGCCATGTTGAACCGCAGTGCCCGAGTTCGTCCCGATTCAGCGCGCTTACTAGTCAGTCTTGGAGGAGGCTTCGAGCAAGGTCATCGCACGCAGCCGTCCCTGGAGCGTGGACCGGCTAGGCACGTCCGTGTGCCGGCGTTCACGCGGTCCGAAGACACGTTGAGTGTCCTCGGAAGGACATCCGCGCTCACCCCTTGACGCACATCACTTGCTTCAAGGTATGCACGACTTCGACGAGGTCCGCCTGCGCGGCCATGACCGTGTCGATGTCCTTGTAGGCGCCCGGAATCTCATCGAGCACACCGGCATCCTTTCGGCACTCGACGCCCGCCGTCTGCTCCTTCAGATCCGCAAGCGTGTACGTCCGCTTCGCAGCGCCTCGAGACAAACGACGACCGGCACCATGCGAGCAGGAGCAATACGAATCCGAATTGCCCTTGCCGCGCACGATGAACGACTTCGCGCCCATCGAGCCCGGAATGATGCCAAGCTCGCCGCGACGCGCGGACACCGCGCCCTTACGCGTCACCCACACTTGCTGGCCGAAGTGCTCTTCGACCGAGGCATAGTTGTGATGGCATTGGACCGCATTCTCGAACGTCGCGATTTCGCGCCCGAACTCCTCGCGAAGTGCGATCAGCACTTCGTGCATCATCAGCGCGC
>JBIQKP010000148.1:0-5313 GCA_044506405.1 Lysobacterales bacterium
GCGAACGCATCGACTTGCTTCTGCTTCGCTTCGAACTCCGCCTTCTTCTCTTCGATGAGCTTCTTGCGATGCTCATCCATGTCGGGTGCTTTGAGCAGACCAATGAGCTGCAAGTGCTTTTCGACGACGTAGCCGAGCTCGGCGATGATCGACGGCATGAACTTGCCTCCGGGCTGCCAATAACCGCCGCGCGGATCGAACACCGCTTTCATTTCTTCCACTAGGAACGTCACGTCGCCGCCTTTGCGGAACACGGCGGAGATGATTCGCGTGAGCGCGACGATCCATTGGAAGTGATCGAGGTTCTTCGAGTTGATGAAGATCTCGAACGGGCGGCGCTGTTCGTACTGCGTGCCTTCGTTCAATACGATGTCGTTGATCGTGACGTACATCGCGTGATCGGAGACGGGCGTTTTGATCTTGTACGTCGAGCCGACGAGCATCTCCGGACGCTCGAGCTTCTCGTGCATCCAAACGACGTTGTCTTCTTTGCGCGGCTCTGCCTTCGCAACCGCAGCCGCTTTCTCGGCAGCCGCTTTGTCTTCGGGCTTTTCGACCCGGTACTTGGTGATCTTTTTGTCGATCTTGATCATGGTCACTCCAGCACTCCAGCGCGCTTCTGGCGCTTACGTGGTGAACGGCGGACGGCGGACAGCGGACGGTGATGAGCAAAGAACTCTCTCTCTTCACATCTCGCTTATCTGTCGAACGCTCTCCTCTATGTTGGTGATCAGCTGGGCGAACGCGGCTTTCTCTTTCACTGTCAGCCGTCCGCCAATCACTCGGCAACTAAATGACTAGGGGATAGTCAGAGCAGCTTCGCTGCTTATCGCCTCGCGACCAGGGGAAAGGCCGCGAGTGCGCGGCATGTCCGCGCGTTCTGACTATCCCCTATCCCCTGATCGATACCCCTAGCGGTTCCTTTTCCAAGCAAGTGTCGGAATAAATTCCGACCTACAGCGTTCGTGTCGGAATGAATTCCGACGTACAACGGACGTGTCGGAATAAATTCCGACCTACAGTTCACCGTCCGCCGTTCATCGTTCACTCGGCAAGTTCGCTAGAACTTGCCGTAGTACCCTTCCTTCATCGCATCGAAGAGGTTCGCGGCGGTGTGTTTTTCGCCGTCGTATTCGATCTCTTCGTCGCCCTTCACTTTCAGCTCGGTACCGTCTTCGAGCGTGAACACGTACGTCGTGTTCTTCAGGTCCTGCTCTTTGACGAGCACGCCTTGGAACGCTTCGGGGTTGAAGCGGAAGGTCGTGCAGCCCTTCAGGCCCTGCTCGTAGGCGTACATATAGATGTCTTTGAAGTCCTCGTAGTCGTAGTCGGTCGGCACGTTGGCCGTCTTCGAGATCGACGAGTCGATCCACAACTGCGAGGCCGCTTGGATGTCGACGTGCTGCTTCGGCGTGATGTCGTCCGCGGTCGTGAAGTACTCCGGCAGCTTCTCCGCGGGATCGGTGCTGTTCGGCATCGCGCGCGGATTGACCATCTCACGATAGGCAAGCAGCTCGAACGAGAAGACGTCGACCTTTTCCTTCGACTTCTTGCCTTCGCGGATCACGTTCCGGAAATAGTGGTGCGCGAACGAAGGTTCAATGCCGTTCGAGGCATTGTTCGCGAGCGACAGCGAGATCGTGCCGGTCGGCGCGATCGAGCTGTGATGCGTGAAGCGCGCCCCGATTTCGGCGAGCTCATCGACGAGCTCGCGATCCGCTTCCGCGACGCGCTGCATGTAGCGGCTGTACTTCGCGTGCAGGATGCGGCCCGGAATCTTCTGGCCAACTTGCCAACCGTCCTTCGCCATCTCCGGACGCTTGCGCAGCATCTCCGGCGTGACTTCGAACTCTTCGAGCATGATCGGCGCCGGGCCTTTCTCGCGCGCGAGCTCGAGGCCGGCTTCCCAACCCGCGAGCGCCATTTCACGCGAAACGTTCTGCGTGAACGCGACGGACTTCTTCGAGCCGTAGCGCATGCACATCATCGTGATCGCCGAGCCTAGCCCCAAGAAGCCCATGCCGTGACGGCGCTTGCGCGTGATCTCATCGCGCTGCTGCCCGAGCGGCAGGCCGTTGATCTCGACGACGTTGTCGAGCATGCGCGTGAACACCTTCACGGTCTTGCGGAACTCTTCCCAATCGAATCGCGCGTGATCGGTGAACGGATCGACGACGAAGCGCGTGAGATTGATCGAGCCGAGCAAGCACGAGCCATACGGCGGCAGCGGTTGCTCTCCGCACGGGTTCGTTGCGCGAATGTTCTCGCACCACCAGTTGTTGTTGAGCTCGTTCACCTTGTCGATGAGCACGAAACCGGGCTCGGCGAAGTCGTACGTCGAGGACATGATCACGTCCCACATGCGGCGCGCCGGCACGGTCTTATAGATCCTGCAGCAGACGAGCCCCGAGTCGTTCGTGACGTAGCCCTTCGTCGTCGGCCACTCGCGCCAGATGTACTTCGAGCTGTCGTGCAGATCTTCGCCTTCGACTTCGCGCGCGGTGACGGGGAACGCGAGCTTCCACTCGTCGTTCTTCTTCACCGCTTGCATGAACTCGTCGGTGACGAGCAGCGAGAGATTGAATTGACGCAGGCGACCGGCTTCGCGCTTCGCGCGAATGAAATCCATCGCATCGGGGTGACCGACATCGAACGTGCCCATCTGCGCGCCGCGGCGACCGCCGGCGGAGGACACGGTGAAGCACATCTTGTCGTAGATATCCATGAACGAGAGCGGCCCGGACGTGTAGGCGCCGGCACCAGAGACGTATGCGCCCTTCGGTCGCATCGTCGAGAATTCGTAGCCGATCCCGCAGCCGGCTTTGAGGGTGAGGCCCGCTTCGTGGACCTTCGCGAGAATGTCGTCCATCGAGTCGAGGATCGTGCCGGAGACCGTGCAGTTGATCGTCGAGGTCGCAGGCTTGTGCTCCTGCGCGCCGGCGTTCGACATGATGCGGCCGGCCGGAATCACGCCCTTGCGCAGGGCCCACAAGAATCGCTCGTACCACTCCTCCCGAACGTCTTCCCGTTCCACATCCGCGAGCGCACGCGCGACACGTTTATATGTGTCGTCCATCGTGCGGTCGATCGGCGTTCCATCCTTCGCCACGAGGCGATATTTCTTGTCCCAGATGTCGATCGACGCTTCCTGATAAGGAATGCTGTTGACGTCCATGGGTTGAAGTTCAATAGCGTTTGTATTCATGCCGGCCTGCAGCTCCGGATTTGCTGGTGGGCGTACCCCTACTCCACCTGACGAAGGCACCTGCGAGAGCCCTTCGACAGTCCGCCTGACCAACGCGGCATCGCGATCCCCGGATTTCTCTGCCCTCAGACGCGCGCGTCGGGGCAGTTCTTTCTCTCTAATCGCGAACCACAAGATATTGTGTCAGGGGGCCAAGCCTATGCGGGTGTCATAAGGCCGTCAAGAACGACGGATCAATAAGTTCGCTCCTACATAATGGTTACGAATCAGTCATTTACAAGACTGTACCGGCAAATTGACCCTCAACATTTTTGCCAGTGAGTGAATACCCCTACACAGGACGGCCACAAGATCTTGTGTGAGTTGTCGCCAGCATCTGAACAGGGTTTCCACATGGTGTTCAACCGGTCGTGCACAGGTTGTTAACGCGCGAGCGCGCGCGAAGCGCACCCGCGTGCGCCGCCTGGAGGCTGGGGGCTGGAGGCTGGAGGCTGGAGCCAGAGGAAGAGGTTGGTAAGAGGCGAAACTTGCTCGCGCCGACTCGCGGCGTTCTGAATTCTGGCCCCAGCCCCCAGTCCCCAGCCCCCAGCCATTCCGCTGCAGCCTCCAGCCATCTTGAAACCGCCCGTGCCGCCGCCAATTTCTAAGCGGCTTCAAACCAACCAGTACGGAGGACATGCCATGAGACTGACACGCTATGAACCCTGGTCGCTCGTCAATCGCCTCCACCAAGATTTGGACCGCCTCATGGGCCGTGAATTCGGCCGCAGTGAGGACGAGTCGCTCGGCGCAGTGAGCGATTGGATGCCTGCGGTCGACGTTCAAGAAACGAAAGATAGCTTTGTGATCACCGCCGATTTGCCTGGAGTAAAGCCGGAAGACATCGACATCACGATGGAGAACGGCGTGCTCACGTTGCGCGGACGGCGCTCGCATGAGACGCGCACGGAAGAGAAAGGCTTCCGCCGCGTCGAGCGCAGCACGGGTGAGTTCTTCCGCCGTTTTGCGCTGCCGGATGTCGCTGATGCCGATACGATCAACGCGCAATGCACGAACGGCGTGCTGACGGTGAAGATCGCGAAGAAGCCGGAGGTGCAGCCCAGGCGTATCGAGGTGCGTAGTAGCTAACTTGTAGGTCGGGTTTTAGCCCGACCCTTTCTGCATGCGGATCGGGTCGAGACCCGATCCGCGGTTTCAGCCGTTGTCGGGCCGGTGTCGGAATGAATTCCGACCTACAGGTCGCGCGGATTGATCGCTCGGCTGGGCTTTATCCTGTCGTATGCTTAGCCCTCGGTTATCGGACTTGGAAAACGCTTCATGAAGCACACGCTCCTCGGGCTCATCTGCGCCGCTGCGGTCACATTCAGCGGTACCGCTTCCGCTCAACTCCCCGCGAAGGTCGGCGACACACCGGTCCCCTCGCTCGCGCCGATCGTGAAGAAGGCTGCGCCTGCGGTCGTCAACATCGCGACCCGCGGCACCTTGCGGGAGCAGCGCCCGCGCAATCCGCTGCTCGAGGACCCCTTCTTCCGCCGCTTCTTCGATGCCCCCGAGTTCGCGCCGCGCGAGCGTCAGTTCCAGAGCGCGGGCTCCGGCGTCATCGTCGATGCGAAGAATGGCTACATCATCACGAACGCGCACGTGATCGAGAACGCGGATGAGATCACCGTGACGCTGCTCGACGATCGTCAGCTCAAGGCGAAGATCGTCGGCCGCGACAAGCCGTCCGATATCGCAGTGCTGCAAGTCGAGGCGAATAACCTCGTACAAATGCCGCTCGCCGATTCGAGCAAAGCCGAAGTCGGCGACTTTGTGCTCGCGATCGGCAATCCGTTCGCGCTCAGCCACACGGTGACCTCCGGCATCATCAGTGCGCTCGGTCGGACGGATCGTTTCGGCACGAATGCCGAGTCGTATCAGGACTTCATTCAGACGGATGCGCCGATCAATCCCGGCAACTCGGGCGGCGCGCTCGTGAACCTGTCCGGCGAGCTCGTCGGCGTGAACACCGCGATCTTCTCCGGGACGGGCGGCAACATCGGTATCGGCTTTGCGATCCCGTCGAACATGGTGAAGGCCGTGATGGGCCATCTCATTCAATACGGCGA
>JBIQKP010000149.1:0-5254 GCA_044506405.1 Lysobacterales bacterium
AGGCGGGCTCATGTCGGGATCGCCAGCTTGAGGAGAGAGCAATGAAGTACATGTTAATGATGAATTGCCCGCGTGACGGCTACGCTCAGTTTGCGAACATGCCGAGGGAGGACATTGAGCGTCACATCGCGTTCATGCGGAGTTTCGGTAAGCGGTTGAGCGAAGCTGGCGAGCATGTGAGCGCCGAGGGGCTGGGTGCGCCGACGGAGGCGAAGCTGGTCAAAGCGGGCCATGACGGCAAGCCGATCACCGATGGCATCTTTCCAGAGACGAAGGAGTACCTCGCCGGCTATTGGATTGTCGACGTTGCAAGCCCGCAGCGCGCATACGAGTTGGCGGCGGAAATCTCGGCGGCGCCCGGCGTCGGCGGCGCACCGATGAATATGCCGGTCGAGGTGCGCGAAGTTATGAGCGGCCCTCCGGTCTGAGATGGCATCGACGAAACTCGATCCAGGCATCGAGCATCTGCTGCGCGAGCTTGCGCCGCAGGTGCTCGGGCCCGTCGTGCGGCGCTTTCGTGATTTCGGCGCTTGCGAGGATGCTGTCCAGGAAGCGCTGATCGCTGCTGCCGAACGCTGGCCCAGCGAAGGCTTACCCTCGAACCCGCGCGGTTGGCTCATCCAAGTTGCAATCCGTCGCATGATCGATCATGTGCGCAGCGAAGTCTCACGACGAGATCGTGAGACCTCAGCGGCCGAAGAGACGCCGTTCATCGTCGGGCCCATCGCATACATGGATGCGGACATCGATCCGCAAGACACGCTCGTACTGCTGTTCATGTGTTGTCACCCAGCGCTCACGACCGCGTCCGCGGTCGCGTTGACGCTTCGAGCCATCGGGGGTCTGACGACCGCCGAGATTGCGAGGGCATTCATGGTGCCCGAAGCGACGATTGCTCAAAGAATCAGCCGGGCCAAACAAACTATCCAGATGTCCGGTGCCGCGTTCTCGATGCCCGAAGCGCCGGAGCGCGCGCAGCGACTCACCGCAGTCCTCCATGTTCTGTATCTAATCTTCAATGAAGGCTACACGGCGAGCTCGGGCGGTGCGTTGCAGAGAACCGATCTGTCGGATGAGGCCATCCGCATGACGCGGCAAGTACATCAGCTCTTGCCCGAAGATCCGGAAGTGGCTGGATTGCTCGCGCTCATGCTGTTGACGGACGCTCGACGAGCAGCACGTTCCGATGCGAACGGCGATCTCATCCCGCTCGATGAGCAAGATCGCTCGTTGTGGAATCGCGAAGCGATCGCTGAAGGTATTGCGCTCATCAGCGCGACACTGCCGCGAGGTGCTGTCGGCGAGTATCAGTTGCAGGCTGCGATTGCCGCTGTCCACGACGAGGCCGAGAAGGCCGAAGACACGGATTGGCCGCAGATACTCGCGCTCTATACGGTGCTCGAGCGTATGACAGAGAATCCGATGGTCGCGCTGAATCGCGCTGTGGCCGTCGCGATGGTGAACGGGCCGCGAGCGGGACTCGAATTACTCGCTCCACTCGAGCAAGACGCGAGGCTGAAAAGCGGGCATCGACTCGACACCGTCCGGGCGCATTTGCTCGAGCGAGCGGGCGATCTCGCCGCGGCCGAACAGCTCTATCGTGCCGCGGCATTGAAGACGACGAGCGTGCCCGAGCGAAACTATCTGATCACGAAAGCCGCACGCCTCCGCAGTTGATCACGGCGGCAGATAACACCCATGCCGTGCAGGTAACATCTCGTTATGAGCTCCCTCTTCCTCGCACTTTCGATTCTACTAGCGTTCGCGTTATTGCCCGCGGTCTATGGGGCCACGCGCACTTGGAAGAACGCTGCCCCTTCTCGTGACTTCTGGCCGGTTACGTGGCGCTCCACGCTTGCATTCGCCCTTGCATTCAACCTGACGTTCTTTATTCAGGAAGTGTTTCTCGTCTGGCCGAAGATACTCGTGCCCGGTTTGGAGCCCACATTGTTTCACAACAATCACACTTGGCTCGGCACGTATCCTCATATTGATTTGCTACAAGGCACCGGAGCTATTGGCACGATGTGCGCAGGCGCTGCGGCCTGGTACTGGTTAGCGCGACGTACGCCACGCGGTTTGGAGTTGCGGTTGTTTGTTTTCTGGATGGCGGTGCTGGGCTTTCTCTCGGCGCTGCCACAAGTCGTGATTGGCGCGTTCATACATGCAAACGACGTTGGACGCGCGATGACGGGTTTGGGCTTTTCGCCGCTCGCACGCTGGGTGGCCGCAGGCGCGGCATTGCTGGCGATGGCGGCCGTGTGCCGACAGCTCGCGCCTCATCTACTTGGAATGATCACTCCTGATGAATCTACAGGTGACCGTGCTCGCTCTGCGTTTTGGCTGGGCTTTCTCCCATGCATCCTCGCCGTGCCCCTCATCGTTCCGTTCCGAGTGCCTAACCATCCTGTCGAGATTCTGCTGCCGCCATTGGTCGATGCATTGATCGCTGGAAGTTGGCTCTGGGCGACCGGCGCGCGCACGCGGAGCATCGTCCATGCAGCGGTACCCCCGGGCAGCACGGTACCCTTGCTGCTAGCGTTGTTCGCCTTGCTCACATTCTTTCATCTGGTGCTGGCACCAGGCGTGAGCTTCTAGTTCAGATTCTCGGCTAAGCATTCCGCACTCTTCGCTGGCGAGCCAATCGCCAGTGATTTTCCCCTTCGCCTGCGGTCCGCCTGCCTACCAATATTCCTCGATCAAAACGATCTGCTTGCCCTCAAACCCAAACAATGCGAGCAGTCCGCCTTGATCGTCCGCGGGTTCCAGTTCTCCGTCCTTCCGTCGGCGCACGTATCGATACTCCACTGCGGAATGGCTCCGGCCATGAATGATCTGTGTGACTTCGATCAGCTCGTTCTTGTCTTTCTTGTATGCGCCGCGTTCCAAGTTTCCAATGAAGGCCTCTTTCCACTCGGCGCGCTCGAAACTCGCGTCGTACTCGATATGTACGTAGCGCACGTTCGGCGCGAGGAGCTCGAACAGCCGATCGACATCTGCGCTCGCCGAGCCCTGGCGATAGACTCCTGAGAGCCTATCGAAGTAGGCATTGATCCGCGCCTCCTTGCACGCCGCATCGCAGGCGGTCGAATCGGCGCGGGCGCAGAGCGCTATCATCGAAAGCGTCACGAATAAGGCAGGCCGAAGTCGCTCCATCTCGTATCCCTCATGACAGACGCACGATCGAACGCTGTCACATTCGTTCCCGCACAGCAACCCGCGGCTGTCATATGAAACGCTTTTCGCGCGGCTTGGAAAATGCTTGCAAGTGAGCGCTCAATTTGTTCTCTTTCGCAGCCCCAAAATGTCTACGCTATCGCCTCGTTTGCGCGAGGCCGGCTCGAGCGTGGTCAGGCTTCTTGGAATACCCTCTAACAACATTGGACAGGACAGTTGATGAACATAGACGTTTCCCGTGCACGAGTATTGGCTCAGCAGCTTGCCTTCTTGGTGATGCTGCTTTCTACGTTTGCTTCGGGCGCGGCAGTTGCGCAGTCGAACGACAAGGCCGGCTCTTCTGACCACCCAATGATCTCGCGATATCCAGGAAGCTACATCGATGCATATCGCCAGCTCGATTTCGAGGAAAGCGCGCTCGCGGTCGGCGTGCGGAATCCGAAAGAGCGCAAGACGGTCATCTTGCAGCCTTTTTCAGGCAAGGTGACGAGCATCGTCTACAAGGTTGTCGGCAGCGAGGCGGTGCTGCAGGTGTTCCGCAATTTCGAGCAAGCTGTGCAGAAGGCCGGATTGAAGACGTTGTTCAGCTGCGTCGAAGAAAGCTGTGGTGGCGGTTTCGGCGCCGCGCTGTTCGAGAGGTCGAATCGTGCATCGATCTTCCGCTCGATGAACTACGTGGGCATTTACCCCAGCAATGGCGACCTGCGTTACCTCAGCGCGTCGGGTGAATACAACGGCAAACCGGTTGCAATCGGGATATACGTTACTCGGCTCGATAATGGCGACAGAACGAACATCGGCATCGAGATCATCGAATCTGACGAAATGAAATCAGGGCTCGTCAGCATCAGCACCGACTCGCTGCGTAACGATCTAGATAGAACCGGAAAGGCCGTGCTGAGCGGTATTTACTTCGATACGGACAAGGCAACAATCAAGAGTGAATCCGCGCCTGCGCTGCAGGTGATAGCGGATCATCTGAAAGCGTCGAAAGGTTCTTTCTTCGTCGTCGGCCATACGGACACACAGGGTGCATACGATCACAATGTCACCCTCTCACGCAGCCGTGCAGTGGCAGTCGCGCAGGAGCTGCAACAGAAATATGGAATCGCTCCGGATCGCCTTACGCCAGTAGGTGTCGGCCCGGTGTCACCCGCGGCCTCGAATCAGAGTGAAGACAGCCGATCGTTGAATCGGCGCGTCGAGTTGGTGTTGCGTTGATGAAGCTCGTGCACTAGTCATGCGGATAGGTCACTTCATAGACGCGTTCGTACATGGGATTGCGCTCTGGGTGCCATTCGCCATCCTTCAGTTCGATATTGCTGACACCGAATCGACGCAACGAGTCCAGACGATAGATGAACCCGTAAGACTCCTGTGAATTGTAGAGGGGCTCATAGATGCCGATCTGGCCATAAGTGGGCAAGACGGGATCGACACCCAGCTCCTTGTAGAGTTGATCTGAGACACGTCTTATCTCGAGGACATAGTCGGTGACGGTCGTTATGTTGACCGATAAGAAGTCGAGGACTTCTTGCTCCGCGGGTGATCTTTCCTGGCCGGGACGCAAAGTGATCGTTCCCTCTTTGTCTGTCTCACCGAGAGTGAGCGGCTCGGTGAGCGTGCGGCCGTTCGCGAGCTCGCGATCGACCGTCGTTGCGTACTCGAGGAGATTCGCCTGGTAAGGACCTCCATGAAATACGACGATTGAGTTGCGGTGGAGGTACTTCGTCTTGCCAGCCGGGAAGATAAAGTTGGCGCAAGACGACATGCACAGGTTGACGACTTCGACATCCCAGTGATGCCGGTGAATGAGCGTCCCGATCGCCAGCGCGGTGAAGCCGTCGCCACCCCCGGAAGCCTCAATCACTAGCGTCTTCTTCGGCGCTGTGGATTCAACAAGGTATCGTCTGATTTCGACGAATCGCTCAGGCGTGATTTCTCCGGGAATGGTGATCGTGTGGCAGCCGGTAATGACGTACGCGTCGCAGCGGGTGTCGTCATTCAGATAGATGACGTACAAGACGCCAAGCCCGAGGATGGCGATCAGCGCGAGTCCCGCCGCGACTTTCAGGAA
>JBIQKP010000150.1:0-5196 GCA_044506405.1 Lysobacterales bacterium
TCGTTCACGCGCTCTTCGCCGACAGCGCGGACGAAACATTGATCGCCGCCGGCGCAGGCCAAGTCGTCTCGACGAACACCGTGCCTCACGAGACGAACGCGATCGACGTGGCGCCCCTCGTGGCGGCTGCAATCCCGAAGTTTCTCGAGTAGAAGGGAATTATCTCTCGCGGCGAGAGATTCCTTCCAAATGCCTACCCCTTCCCAGGGGCTGCCGGCCTCGACTCCCGTCCGGCGCCCCTGTATGATCGCGCGCGTCATTGGGGAGTAACCTCCTGCGGCATCCAACGCCGCCGGGCTTGCATCAACAGACTTGGCTGCAAGGCCATGGTGTAAGCGGCTTCAGTGTTTGGTGAGACCTTTGATCACTCCATTCCGGTTTGGGCCGGGAATGGGCGTGATCAATTGCGTCTCTCGGCCCTGGACTCGTGATGATGGAAGCCTTCTTCATTTCCACCGGCCTCGTGGCGCTCGCCGAAATCGGCGACAAAACTCAGCTTCTCGCGCTCATGCTCGCGGCGCGCTTTCGCAAGCCGATCCCGATTGTCCTTGGGATCTTGATCGCAACGCTGCTGAATCACGGCCTCGCCGGCGCTGCCGGCGCGTGGTTGTCGCACCTCGTTAGCACCGAGGTCATGCGCTGGATCCTCGGCCTCTCATTCATCGCGATGGCGATCTGGATGCTCATCCCCGATCGGCTCGAAGAACAACAAGACTGCAAACCGCGGTTCGGCGTGTTCGCGACGACGCTCGTCGCGTTCTTCTTGCTGGAAATCGGCGACAAAACGCAGATCGCAACCGTCGCGCTCGCGGCGAAATACGGCGAGCTCATCGCCGTTGTCGCGGGCACGACGCTTGGCATGATGGTCGCAAACGTCCCGGCGGTCCTCTTGGGCGACATTGCCGCGACGAAGATCAATATCCGCCTCGTGCAACGAATCGCCGCCGGCCTTTGTGCGGTTCTGGGGGTCTTGGTGCTCGCGGGCATTTGACGCGAGGCGCGCGCGAATCGGAAAGGATTTCGACAGTGGGACGGCGCGTCGTGCCCATTTGTCTAATCGCGCTTCCAATCGCGGCGTACACATATATTATTGACCTCAGGGGAGTGAAGGGGTCGCGATGGCGTCATTACCGCAACTCAAAACAAGCGGGCCCGATGCTGGCGTTTTACCGTTTGCCAGCTACGCCCAAGTGCTTCGAATGCTCATGCCGCCCGTGTTTCGGGTCGGCTTTTACGACGCGAAGGGCCACGCGCTCTGGGTGAGCGACGGGGTCGAAGAACCCGAATTCCGCATGCATCTCGACCTCGTGCTGGCGCGATTCGCCGCGCACGGTCCGGAAGACGGCACCGGCCCCTACGGGTCCACCGAGCAGCCCGAACCGATTTTTGTTTTCCCGGTTCGCAACGCTTCTCAAACGCTGATCGGCGCACTCGGGCTCGTCTGTCGAGAGCTGCCGGCGACCGCAGCCTATCGCCGCCTCGAGCATGTCGAGCGCCTGCTCGCCCCTTTCATTCAGATTTTGAGCCACGCGTGGCAAGAGGCGATGAGCGGTCCGCAACTCAAGCGAGACGCGAAATCCGCGCAATCACCCGCGGCCACAGCGAAGCCCGACGCCTCCACACCGCTGCCGGCAATCCTGCGCAGAACGCTCGCGCTCGCGACGCGCTCTCTCAACTGCTCGTTCGGCGCCGTCATCGCCGCGGAGCGCCCGTTCACGCTGAATCATCGCGTCAGCCCGGACGAGTCCGATCTCACGATCAACTCCGCGATCGATACTGTTCGAACAACCGTGCTGCGCTATATGCAGCTGCGGCAGGAACCGCTGCTTTCGAACGCAGCCGGCGCCGGCCGCTCGCAAGCGCTCCCGTACAAGCTCCTCGCGCTACCGCTCAACGCGGGTCCACAGGCGCTCGCGGCCGTGCTCATCGTGTTCCGCGACAAGCACGAAGCCGATTTCGGCAAGAAAGATATCGCCGCGATCGCGCAGATCGCCGCGCAAATTCCGGCGACGGCACTGCGCGAGTTGCTCGCGCCACCGCAAGCCGCCGCGGCACAGTCGAGCGCGCCGAGCGAAGATGGCGTCGAAGAGAAGCCGGAAGCCACCGTCGCGCGGCCTGCTCAAGCGGCGGCGCCGATCGCGCCCGTGAAAACGCCCGCGAAGCCAAGTGCGCCTGCGAGAGTGGTGGCGCCCCCGCCGCCGAAAGTCGTGCGTTTCGCCGGCATGCGCAGCGACATGCCGATGGACGAACGCATCCGCTTGGCGCTTCGGCAGGACGCGTTCGATCTTTACGCGCAAAGAATCTCGCCGCTCAAAGACGGATCCCGTCCGGAGCGTTACGAGATTCTCCTGCGCATGAATGACGGCCAAGCGCTCTACACGCCGCAAGCGTTCTTCGGCGCCGCCGAAGCGCACGAACTGATGCCCGAGCTCGATCAGTGGGTCATTCGCGAGCTGATGACGACGCTGAAAAAACACGCCGTCGCGCTGCGAACGAAGTGCTCGGAGTTCGCCGTGAACATCTCGGCGCAAACGTTGCTCACCGATACGTTCAGCGAATACGTGCTACGAGAGTTGAAGCACAGCTCGATTCCCGCCGGCCTTCTCGTGTTCGAGGTCGCCGAGAGCGATGCGATCGAGCATCAGTATTCGCTTTCGA
The DNA here is from genome assembly GCA_044506405.1 of Lysobacterales bacterium. Taxonomy (GTDB): domain Bacteria; phylum Pseudomonadota; class Gammaproteobacteria; order Steroidobacterales; family Steroidobacteraceae; genus Steroidobacter. The sequence continues at coordinate 2,659 of JBIQKP010000150.1, forward strand.
TCTTGGCGAAACGCCTGCACCACGTCGGCTGTCGTATCGCACTCGACAACTGCCGCTCGGGCGCGCGCACGTTCGACACGCTCTATCGATCGCCGGTGAGCTGCCTCAAGATCGACGGCTCGCTGATCCGCCACATCGTGAGCAACTGCCGATACGAATCGCAGGTCCGCGCGATGGCGAGAATGGCGACGGAGATGGGCCTCGAGACCGTAGCGGAATGTGTCGAGACGGAAACGATCCGCGAACGCCTCCTTGCGATGGACATCGACTACGCGCAGGGCTATCACTTCGGCCGCCCAGCGCCGCTCGACACGCTGTTCGAAATGTAGGTCGGAGTTTATTCCGACCCTCCGCAGACGACAGCCGTGTCGGGAACATTGGCCGGCCGACTTGCAACAGAGTGTCGGCTAGGCGCCGCTTCCCTCGTCCTTGGGACATAAATCCCGACATGAGGAGCTCGCCGTGGACATGCCTCCATACCCCCTTCCGAAGATCGTCTCGCGCACGGAATGGCTGCGCGCCCGCAAGGCGCTGCTCGCGAAGGAGAAAGAGCTCACGCGGCTGCGCGATGCGCTCAACGCAGAACGTCGCCGGTTGCCGGTCGTGAAGGTCGAAACGGACTATGTCTTTGAGGGCCCGAACGGCAAGGTCCGCCTGATCGATCTGTTCGAGGGCCGGCGGCAGCTCTACATCCACCACTTCATGTGGATCGACGCGCTCGAAACGGGCTGCCCGACCTGCACGCGGGCGGCCGACATGAACTTCAATTCCGTGCCTTGGCTCGCGCAACTCGAGCAACGGGATGTGACGTTCGCATGCGTGGCGCGGGCGCCTTACGAAAAGGTTGCCGCGTACAGGGCACGCCGCGGCTGGACGTTTCCGTTCTACTCATCCGCACCTTCGACGTTTCATTACGACTTTCAATCGACATTGGACGAGACGAAGGCGCCGATCGAATACAACTACTGCTCGAAACAAGAGTTGCTGGACGCAGGCTTCCCTGCCGAAGCCCTCAGAGGCGACTTCCCTGCCAACAGCGTGTTCGTACGCGACGAACAGAATGTCTACCACGCGTACTCCGCGTACGCGCGCGGGCTCGATCAGTTGTTTCCGCCGTACAACTTTCTCGATCTCACGCCGTATGGACGACAAGAGGAGTGGGAGGATTCGCCGGAGGGATGGCCGCAGCGGCCTACGTACGGCTGACGCCATGCGCTTCGCGCGTGTAAGCCATGTAGGTCGGAATTTATTCCGACCAGGTCTTGCAAGGAGAGAGTGTCGGAATAAATTCCGACCTACAAGGCTGCTATGAAGGCGGCGGCGAACTCGGGCCCTTTGCCCTCTTCCTCGTGCTTGAAATAGACATACACGTCCGAGCACGCAGCGGTTTTGTCGCGCACGGTGTGTGCCCAGCGTACGATGTCCTCTTGCGTGTAGCCTTCATCGCGCAAGCGGAAGTAGGCGTAGCTCGCGGTCACTTCGTGCGGTGTCCAGAAGTTCTCGTTGTCCGCAATGCACAGCGCGAGGTTGCGCGCCTTGAGCCGCTCGTACACTTCGTCGCATAACCAGGAGCCGTGTCGAAACTCGAATGCGGCGCACACGCCGGCAGGCAGGCACTCGAGGAACGCATCGAATACCTCGAGATTCTTCTTGAAGCTCGGGGGCAATTGAAACAGAAGGGCGCCGAGTTTCGGCCCCAGCTTCGCGGCGGTCTCCGTGAAGTAGCGCAGCGAATCGCCGCAGTCCTTCAGGCGCGCATCGTGCGTGATGCGCTTCGGCGCCTTCAGCGTCAGCTTATAACGAGGCGGGGTTTGCTGATCCCAACTCTGCAGCGTCTTCTGGTTGGGCATCCGATAGTACGTGTAGTTGATCTCGACCGTCGGAAAGCGCTGCGCGTAGAACGGCAGCATGTTCGCAGCGGCGATCTTCTCCGGATAGAAACCTCCCTTCCATTCGGGATAGTTATAACCGGACGTGCCGACCCAGATCGCCATGCTCAATCCCTGGCGTCGACCAGCTTTCTATAGTGGCCGAGGTGTCGAATCGCGTGCTGCGATTTGCCCATCGACTCGTACAGGCGCGCGAGATTGTAGTGACAGTCCGCGAGCGCCGGATCTTCTTCGATCGCGCTCTGATAGGTTTCTAGCGCCGCATCTCGCTGCCCGAGGTCGTCAAGCAAGACACCCAGATTGAACAGCAACAGCGCGTCGGATCCCACCGCATCTAGCGCGCGGCGATAGACCTTCTCCGCTTCGCGCAACTCTTCGTGCTCGTGAAGGAGTCGACCCCAATTGATCCACGCCGCGCTATGCGTCGGATCGTCCTTCACTGCGTGCGCGTAGGCATCGCATGCGGCTCGCCAGTCTTCGTCTTCCAGCGCGAGGCCCTTCGCGAACCAATCCTCGGTTTCCTCCGGCTCCTGCACCGGGTCCGGCTTGCGCTCGACGACGCGCAGCACGCCCTTTTCGACGCTCACATCGAAGCCGAGCACGTACTGCCCATCGTCCACTTGGAAGTGCGCCGCGCCGTCGCGCACGA
>JBIQKP010000037.1:0-35265 GCA_044506405.1 Lysobacterales bacterium
CGCTTCTCCACGCTCGCCAAGAAGCGCTCGAGTTCGCGCGATTGCTCCAGACTGTGCTCCTTCGACGCCGGCTCATCGTCCAGGCGCATTGCGATGATCGGCAGGGTATCAGACAGGCGCATGCATCCCGAAGCTCATGTGATGGTCTGTGGTTTACAACGCACGAGCGCGCGTACCGTTGACAGAAGCGGTGAGTCGGACTCTGGCCCAGTGACTATGACCCGATGGCACCTACTAGGCGGGTTGACGGTTGACAGCGCGAAAAGCGCCTCTGGCTGTCAACTATCGACCGTCAACTTGGCGGTAAAGCAAGCGCGAGTGGACCCCGACGCGAATATGACCTCGGAACGAGACTGGGCACAGATCTTCATGCACGTGGCACGGCGCTTGGGATACGGTTCGGAACTAACCGCTAACAGCTAACCGCTTCTGTGTACATCACCGTCGCCATCGACACCCCCCTGCGCAGGACGTTCGACTATCGGCTTCCCGCCGACCTCGAGGCCCCGCCTCTACCGGGCGCACGAGTGCGGGTGCCATTCGGGCGGCGGCAAGTCGTCGGTATCGCGCTCGAACACCGGGAGCGCACGGACATTCCCGCCGCGAAAGTGCGGGCCATCCAATCGGTGCTCGATCGCGAGCCCGCGTTCGACGAGACCCTGCTGCAGCTGTTGCGCTGGTCGGCCGACTATTACCGTCACCCTGTGGGTGAGGTGCTGGCCGCAGCCTTGCCGGTCGCGCTCAGGGACGGCGCGCCGCTGCGCGCGGAACGGTTCGAATGGCGCCTGACCGAAGTCGGCCGGACGCATGCCCTCACGGAGATCCCCGCAAGGGCGTCGCGCCTGCGCGGGATCGTCCAGTACTTGCTGGAGCATCCGCCTGTGGAGTCGAGTGTGCTCCTCGCGAACGCCGGCGGGACGACGGACGCGCTCAAGAAACTCGTCGAACGGGGATACATCGAACGGATCGAGCGAACAGATTCGCCCGAGCTGTCATCGGTCGCGCCCGCATCGGGGCCCGCCCTCAACGAGGCGCAGGAGCAAGCGGTCGAGCGCATCGAACGAACGCTCGGAACGTTTGCATCCCATCTCTTGTATGGCGTCACCGGCAGCGGCAAGACCGAGGTGTACCTGCAACTCATCGCGCGGGTGCTCGAGCGCGGCGAGCAGTCGCTCGTGCTCGTGCCGGAAATCGCACTGACGCCGCAGCTCGTCGAGCGTTTTCGCGCGCGCTTTCCGCTGCCGATCGCGGTCATGCACTCCGCGCTGAACGATACAGAGCGCCTGCAAGCATGGCGTGCCGCCCGCGAGGGCACTGCGCGCATCGTGATCGGCACGCGCTCCGCGGTGTTCTGTCCGATGCAACGGCTCGGGCTCATCGTCGTGGACGAAGAGCACGATGCTTCGTTCAAGCAGCACGAGGGCTTCCGTTACTCGGCGCGCGATCTCGCGATCGTGCGCGCGCAGCGCTATCAAGTCCCCATCGTGCTTGGCTCGGCCACGCCTTCCCTCGAGACGCTTCATCGCGCGCAGCAGAAACCCGAATGGCTCTCGACGCTTCCGGCGCGAGCGGCCGCACACGCTCAGCAGCCGCGTTGGTCCCTGATCGATCTGCGCAAGCACGCGCAAACGCAAGGCATCGCCACGCCGACCGTGCTCACGATGCATCGACACCTCGATGCAGGCGGGCAGATCATGCTGTTTCTGAATCGTCGTGGTTACGCCCCCGTGTTGTTCTGCCCGAGTTGCGGGTGGTCCGCCCACTGCAAACGGTGCGATGCGCATCTGACCGTGCACGGGCAGGCAGGCGCGCTCTTGTGCCATCACTGCGGCGCGCAGCACCCACGCATCGATGCCTGTCCTCAGTGCTTCGCGCCCGCAAAGCCGGTTGGCCAAGGAACCGAGCGAATCGAAGAGACCATTGCCGAATCGTTCCCGAAAGCGACCGTCGCGCGGCTCGACCGAGACAGCATCCGCAAGCGCGGCGACTTGGAAGCGGTGTTCGGGCGCATCAACCGAAAGGAAGTCGACATCCTCGTCGGAACGCAGATGCTCACGAAAGGCCACGATTTCCCGAACGTCACGCTCGTCGTCGTGCTGAATGCCGATCAGGGGCTCTTCAGCACGGACTTCCGCGCGAGCGAGCGCCTCGCGCAAACGATCGTGCAAGTCGCCGGCCGGGCGGGTCGCGCGGAACGCGCGGGTGAAGTGCTGATCCAAACCGAGTATCCGGATCACCCGTTATTGGTGAAGCTCCTGCAGGGCGGCTACGACGCGTTCGCCGCTGGCGCAATCGAAGAGCGAGCGATGTGCCACTGGCCTCCCTTCGTGCGGCTCGCGCTGCTACGAGCCGAGGCAACGAGCCTGTCCGACCCGATGGGCTTTCTTCACGCCGCGCTCAAGGTTGGGCGAACGGACGCCGTCCGCGGCGTCAAGTTGTTGGGGCCGGCACCCGCGACGATGGAACGCCGCGCGGGTCGACACCGCGCGCAACTGCTCGTCCACGCGGACAGCCATGCTGCTCTTCAGCGCTTCTTACAGGGCTGGATTCCTACGCTCGAAGCACTGCCGAGCGCCAAGCGCGTACGCTGGTCGATCGACGTCGATCCGGTGGAGCTGTTCTAGCGGGTCGAGCGAGTCGCGAGTCACCGACTGACGCGCTACGGTACACTTCGATCTCGAGCATTCTCCAATCATCGCCTATCTTCGTGAAATACCCAGTCGAACGACTCGTCCAGGCCGCGCTTGCAACGTTGCCCCCGGACATCCTGCCGGCCGATATCACACCCACGGTCACCGTGGAACGTACGCGCGATCCTGCGCACGGCGACTTCGCGACGAACGTCGCGCTGCAGCTCGCAAAGCCGGCGCGGCGCAACCCGCGACAGCTCGCGCAGTCGATCATCGATGCGCTCGCCCCGAGCGACCTGATCGAAAAGGTCGAAATTGCAGGCCCCGGATTCATCAACTTCCACTTGTCGGCGCAGGCGTATCAGGAAGAGCTTGCACGCATCTTCGATCTTGGCGCGAGCTACGGCTATAGCAACCGTGCGGCTGGAGAATCAACGGTCGTTGAATTTGTTTCTGCGAATCCGACGGGGCCGCTGCACGTCGGGCACGGGCGTCAGGCGGCGCTCGGAGATGCGCTCGCCGCACTCTTGCAGACTCAAGGGTATGAGGTCACGCGCGAGTTCTACTACAACGACGCCGGCGTGCAGATTCACAATCTCGCCCTTTCGGTTCAGGCACGCGCGCGCGGCTTGAAGCCGGGCGATGCCGGCTGGCCGGAAGCGGCCTACAACGGCGAATATATCCACGACATCGCGCAGGATTTCTTGGCGAAGAAGACCGTGCATGCGATGGATGGTGAGGCCGTGAAGGCCACGGGCAAGGCCGACGATCTGGAAGCAATTCGCAAGTTCGCCGTCGCTTATCTCCGCCACGAGCAAGACATCGATCTGCAGAAGTTCGGTGTGCGCTTCGACGTGTACTACCTGGAGTCGAGCCTCTACGCCGACGGCAAAGTGGAGCGCGCGGTCAACGCATTGATCGCAAGCGGCAAGACCTACGAGCAGGACGGCGCATTGTGGCTGCGCACGACTGAGTACGGCGACGACAAGGACCGCGTCATGCGCAAGTCCGACGGCACCTATACGTACTTCGTGCCGGATGTCGCCTATCACGTGACGAAGTGGGAGCGCGGCTTCCGACACGCGATCAACGTACAGGGCAGCGATCACCACGGTACGGTGGCGCGCGTGCGTGCCGGACTGCAGGCGCTCAATATCGGCATCCCGAAAGGGTACCCCGCCTACGTGCTGCACAAGATGGTGCGCGTCATGCGTGGCGGCGAAGAAGTGAAGATCTCGAAGCGCGCCGGCTCCTACGTCACGGTGCGCGATCTCATCGACTGGGTGGGCCGCGATGCCGTGCGCTTCTTCCTCGTCTCTCGCAAAGCCGATTCGGAGTTCGTCTTCGACATCGATCTTGCGCTCGCGCAGACCGAAGAGAACCCGGTCTACTACGTTCAGTATGCGCACGCGCGCGTTTGCAGCGTCTTCCGCCAGCTCGCGGAGAAAGGCCTTTCGCACGATCGCGAGATTGGCGAGCTCAACATTGCGCGACTCGCGGAGCCGCACGAGAAAGCGTTGATCCGCAAGCTCACGTCGTATCCGGAAGTGTTGGAGTCGGCCACGGACGCGAACGAACCGCATCAGCTCGCGCACTATCTGCGCGAGCTCGCCGGCGAGTTCCACACGTACTACAACGCCCACACGTTCATCGTGGACGACGTCGCCTTGCGCAATGCGCGCCTGAATCTGGTTGCAGCGACTCGCCAAGTTCTCGAGAACGGGCTCAAGATCCTAGGGGTCAGCGCCCCAGAGAAAATGAATCGGAACGAAGAAGTCAGCGGTTAGCGGTTGGCGGTTCCTTCAGAAAAGACGAAGATCGCGCCACCGCCGCCGTGCCGTGGGCCCTTGACTCATGCACTCCGCTAACCGCTAACCGCTTCGAGTTTCATGCCTAGAGACTACAAACACGCCAAACGCCGCTCGTCAGGGTCTGGCCTTTCAGGGATCGCCGGCTTCATCGTCGGTCTTGCGCTCGGACTGAGCGTCGCTCTGGCCGTTTATCTGTACGACCGCCGCCCAGCCGCGCGCGTGGCTCAACAGACGCCGCCGATTGCCGCGGACGAACCTGCCCCGCAGCAAGCACCCGCGCCCGCTTCCCAACAAGCGGAAACGCAATACGACTTCTACGAGATGCTGCCGAAATTCGAGGTCGTCATCCCTGAGCAAGACGGCCGCGTGCAACAACCCGCGGGCCGCGGTCCGGGCCCGGTCGACAAACCGGGCGCGTACATCCTCCAAGCAGGCTCCTTCCGCAATCATGCCGACGCCGATCGCATGCGCGCGCTCATTGCGATGCAAGGCGTGGAATCAAAGATTCAGAAAGTGACGATCGACAAGGACACGTGGCACCGCGTCCGCATCGGGCCGATCACGAATCTGAACAAGCTCGAAGAGACGCGGAGCAAGCTGCGGCAAGCGCGAGTGGAAGCGCTAGTCATTCGCGTGGGCGAATGATCGCGCGAGAACGGCGGACGGTGAGAGACCCGGAAGCAAACTCTCGGTGCTTGTGCGCGTAACGCTCTTTCACCGTCCGCCGTCCGCCATCTGCAATTCACCGAGCTAGTCTTCCGCCAACTGACGGAAGTCGACGCCGAGCGAGCGCAGCTTGCGATACAAGTGCGTGCGTTCCATCCCGACGCGCTTCGCGAGCTGACCGACCTTCCCATTGCACAGAATGAGCTGCTGCTGCAGGTACGCGCGCTCGAAATGCTCGCGCGCTTCGCGTAGCGGCAATGCGAGCAGATCCTGCTTCACGAGCGGCTCATTGGTCGGCGCGTGGGTTGCAAGCTCGCGCTCGATCTCTTCCAGCTTGATCTCTTCCTCGCCACCGAGGATCAGCAAGCGCTGCACGAGATTCTTCAGCTCGCGAATGTTTCCCGGCCACGGATAGTTGCGCAACCGATTCTGCGCGGCGACACCGAAACGTCGAAACGGCAGTTGCTGCTCGTCGACGAGCCGATCGACGTAGTGACGCAGCAAGTCGGGCACGTCCTGCGCGTAGTCCCTGAGCGGCGGCACGTGCAACGTGATGACGTTGAGCCGGGACAGCAAATCGGAACGGATCGCGGCACTCGCTTCCGCATCCAAGAAGCGCGATGTCGCCGACGCGATGATGCGCACGTTCGCTTTCACCGGCGTTGCCCCGCCGACGCGCGTGAACGTTTGCGTTTCGAGCGCGGCCATGACCATGCCTTGCGCTCGAAGCGGCAGGTCTTCGATCCCGTTGATAAACAACACACCACCCGCGGCTTGCTCGAACACGCCGGGATGCATGCCGTTCACATCTTCCGCGCCATGCAATGCGGTCGCCGCGCCCTCGTCGCTCACGCCGGTTGCGACCAACTGCACGAAAGGACCCGACGCACGCGGGCTCAAGGAATGGATATAACGCGCAAAGGATTCGCGTCCGGTGCCTGCTTCGCCGACGATCAAAACGGGCGCGTCGTGTGGAGCGATCTGTTGCACCTGCTCTCGTAGCGCGTGCATCACCCGACTGCGTCCCACGGGTGCTAGAAACGGCGGAACGAGGGATCGGCCAGACTGCCGCTTGTTGCGCGCCGAATCGAGCGCACGCTCGACGGTACGCAGCAGCTTCGCGAGCGACAGGGGCTTCTCCACGAAATCGAACGCGCCGAGCCGCGTGGCCTCTACCGCTGTTTCCACGGTTCCGTGTCCGGACATCATGACGACAGGGCACGGCGTAGTGCCGTTCGGCTGCGCCCATTCCCGCAGCAGCGTGATGCCGTCGGAGTCGGGCATCCAGATATCGAGCAAGACGAGATCCGGGTCATGCTCCGCGCGAATCGCGCGCGCTTCCGCTGCATCCGCTGCGACATCGACCTCGTAACCCTCATCCGCCAGGATCTCCTTGAGGAGCCCGCGAATCTCGGATTCGTCATCGACTACCAATATGCGCGCTGCGCTCATGCACGTTCTCTCCTCGGTCCGGTACGCCGCTCGCGGAACGGGGCGCCCGTCCGAATCGTTGCGGTCAGCGGCAACTCGATCCGTACGCGCGCACCGCCATTGCGCGCGTTATCAGCCTCGATCTTACCGCCATGTTCTTCGACAATTTTCTTCACAATCGCGAGCCCTAAGCCAGTGCCTTTTGGTTTAGTCGTCACGTAGGGGTCGAAAACCTGTCCTATCACGTCCGGCCGGAATCCCGGACCGTTATCTTCCACGATGACTTCGGCGCAGCGCTGATCGCCGCGCTCGATTGCCCGCGTCGCCACGTGGACTTCCGGCTGCTCGACACCTTCCAGCGCCTCGATCGCGTTCACAAGCAAATTGTGAATGATCTGGCGCATGCGTCCACGATCGGCTTCGATCTCGGTCAGCGTCGAATCGAGATCGAGTTTCGGTCGGCAGACCCTTCCGGGTGCCTTGTAGAGCTCCGTAACTTCGATGATGAGCTGATTTAGATCGAAGCGCGATACATTCATGGCCGGCGCGCGCGCGTACTCGCTGAACGCGTTCACCATCTCCTTCATCGCCTCGACCTGCTGCACGATCGTATGGGTCGCCCGGTCGAGCACCGCGCCGTCGGCTTCGTTCATCGATCCGAGCAGCTTGTGGCGCAGGCGCTCCGCCGAAAGCTGGATCGGCGTCAGCGGGTTCTTGATCTCGTGCGCCAGGCGCCGGGCCACTTCACCCCAAGCGGCATCGCGCTGCGCTTGCAGGAGTGCGGTGATGTCATCGAACACGATCACGTACCCACCCGAGCTCTCGCCGTCGCCGGACAGGGACGTGCAGGCGCACATCAACACGCGCCGGTGCGACTCGCTCTGCAACACGAGCTGTTCACGCCATTCGGTCTCTCCGGTGTCGAGATGCGCGCTGCAAGCGGTCTGGAACTGATCGAACAATGTCTGGCCGCTGCTCGTCTGCAGCGATTTGCCGATCAACCCTTCCACATCCGTGCCGAGAATCGAGCTCGCCGCTTGGTTCGCGGTTCGGATCGTTCGATCCGGTTCGAGCGAAATGACGCCGGTCGACAAGCGCGCCAAGATCACCTCGAGGTTCGCGCGTTCGGCTTCCGCCTCCTGTTGGCTGCGGCGCATGTCGACCCGGGCGCGGGCAAGGCGCTTCGTCATGTCATTGAACGAATGCACGAGGATCCCCATCTCATCGTGCGAGGTGAGCGGCAGCCGCATGTCGAAATCGCCCTTCGCCACCGCGCGCGTCCCCGCGACAAGGTCCTGAATCGGCCGCACGAGACGCCGCGCGGACCAGAAAGCGCCATAGAGCGCCGCAAAGAGGGACAACAGCAAGACCAGCGTGAGCGTCAACGTGAAGCTCGTCTTCAGCGGCTCGCGCAACCGGGCCTTCTCGCCATACCGTTGGTAGGAGGATTCGACCGTATCGGCAAGCTCGCCCAAGCGCCGCTCGATCGGATAGATCGCTCGCAGCACATACTCTTCTTCGCCCGGGGTCGTAACCGGCACCGACACTGCCGTGCGGACGAGATAACCGCCGCCCGCAACAGGCTCGAGCGCGAAGTAGTCGCGCCCCTGGCGCACCTGCATCATCACTTCGTCGGTGGCCGGGATCGGCACATGATCTCCGATCCCCTCGGAGCTCGTCGCGATGATCCGACTGCTCGGGCCGAGCAACGTCAGCTCGATCGCGCCTGTCTCACGTCTGAGCTCGTTGATTGCCAGCACCGGATCGAGCGAGCTTGCCGCAAGCCGGTGCGCGCTCAAGTGCGTGCGCTCCAGATGCTCTTGGATGCGCAAGTCCAGGGCCGCGCGCGAGAGCTTGAGGGCATCTTCCAGGCCTTGGCGCACTTCGACATGAAACCAACTGTCGATGCCGCGATTCAGGAACAGCACAGAGAAGTAGAAAACGAGCAGCAGCGGCGCGACGGCGAGCGTTGCCGACATCCACACCATGCGCGCTTCCATGCGGGAGCCGACGACGCGCTTGCGCCAATCGCGCACGAGCTGCGCCAATCGCCCTCCGATCAAGATCAGGAGCACGATCAGTCCGGCGGCGTTGACGCCGACGATAATCGGATGCAGGTCGCTGAAGTGCGCGGACTGCTGCACCGTCTGGGCCATCATGAGAAGCGCGGCAATCCACAGCCCCGAGCCGATGAGCACGAGGACGCTGACGACCGTGCGCTTTACAGTTGTGGAGACCACGTGTACCACTCGCTACGCTGACGCCAATCGTCCGCCCAGAAGAGGACGAAGCGCAGTGCATCCGGCATCGTGTGCACGTCGATACTGGCGCGAATACTGATCTCGTGCCGCCCGCGCTCGATGAGGGCCCGATCCAAGATGGGCAGACGGCTGATGACCCGCATCCCATCGAGCGCCGCATCGAGCGTTGCATATGACGCCTGCTCGCCGCTGTTCAGATTTCGAACCAGGTAGCGCTCGCTGAGCGCGTGCCACACGAGCTCGTAGTTCTGATCGAGCGTCGCGACGGTGCGATCGAGCCAGTAGTTGCGCTGGCGCCGTACGACGATTTCTAGATGCAGCGTGAGCGGCACGCCTTCGCGAATGACCGCGCGCGCACCTTCGGGGAGATCGAAGTTGATCGTGGCGTTCAGCTCATAGACGCCATCGGCCGGTTCCACATACGCCGAGCGAATGTCGAAGCGGCTCTGCCCCCAAGCCGCCGCGGGAAGGGCAATGATGGCGATCAACACGACCGTCCGACTCGCACTCGCGAAGTACAGTGACCTTAGATTGCGCCAAAACTTGAGGCTCGCTCCCACTCATTATCCTTCTGTCTTCTCGCTCGCTTCCGCTCGCTCTGAAGCGGTTGGCGGTTAGTGGTCAGTCACAGGCGCCAAGGAGGTCGCCCTGCGGCCAGTCCGCTTCCGAACCGACCGCTAACCGCTGGCCACTTTCACGAGACAAGCATAATAGAAGCCGTCCATCCCGGCTGACCCCGCGGTAATTCGTGCACCAGGCCCCGGGCCAGCGTGCAACCCAAGCGCGCTGAACGATGTCTCGGTCACGTCACGAGCGTCTGCGAACGTACCGAGAAACGCGGCGATCACGTCGGTAGTTTCGGCGCGCAGCGCCGAACAGCTCGCGTACACCAACCGTCCGCCGGACCGCAGCAGGGACCAACTGGTACGCAATAGCTCGGCCTGTTTGACCGCAAGCGCGCGAATATCTCCCGGCCGGCGGAGCAATTTAATGTCCGGATGCCGACGGATGACCCCCGTCGCGGAACAGGGCACATCCAGGAGAACTCGATCGAACGGCGTGCCGTCCCACCACGACGTGGGATCGGCAACGTCCGCTTCGAGGACGCGCGCCTCGAGACCGAGTCGACGCAGGTTGTCTTCCACGCGCACGAGCCGCTCCGCGGACACATCGATTGCGAGCAGTGATTCGAGCTTAGGCTGCAACTCCAGAATGTGGCCCGTCTTACCACCCGGCGCCGCGCAAGCATCGAGCACCCGATCCCCTGCCGCGGGTTCGAGCAAATGCGCGGCGAGTTGAGCCGCCGCGTCCTGCACGGAAACGAGCCCGTCGCCGAAGCCCGGGAGCTCGGACACATCGACCGCCCGCTCCAATCGCAGCGCTTCATCGGCGAACAAGCTGGCAGCGACGTTGACGCCGCGCGACTCGAGATCGCGCCGGTACTGAGGTCCGGAAATCTTCCGCCGATTGACGCGAATCCAGAACGGCGGACGCTCGTTATTTGCGTCCAATATCTCGCGATCGCGCTCAGGCCAATCGGTCGCGAGCCGCTCCACGAGCCACTTCGGATGCGCAGTGCGCGTCGCGAGGTCGGCATCGATCCTGGGAACGAGCGAGGCACGCTCACGTAGAGAACGTCGCAGCACGGCGTTGATCACGCCCGCCGCGCGCGAGTGCCCCAGAAGCTTGGCCGCGTCGACGGTTTCGTTCACGGCCGCATGAACCGGAATATCTGTATAGAGAAGCTGACAAAGTCCAACGATCGCGAGCGCACGTACGTCGGGCCGCATCGTTTGTCCAGGCCGCGACAACAGCAACGCCAACATCGCATCGAGACGCAGATACCAACGCACGCTGTCGAATATGAGCGTGCGCAGGAGCCCGCGTTCCTGTGCGCTCAGGCCCGGATCGATCACCAACGCGGTTTCGAGCGAACGCCCTTGCACGACGTCGGCGACGACGCGCGCCGCGTGCGCACGAATGGCTGCGGAGCTGCTCACGTGCCGAGCACCGCGCCGTCGAGTCGGTGTGCATTCAGGAACTCACCCGCAGACATCGCGCTACGTCCCGCAAGTTGCACTCGCGTCAACCTCAGAGTGCCTGCCCCGGTCGCGACATCAATGCCCTCGTTCGTGCACGCCAACACTTGGCCGGGCGTCGCGGCTTGTCCCGCATCGCGCGGCAGCGCATCCCACACGCGAAGCTGCTGGCCGTTCCAACGCGTCTCCGCCACGGGCCACGGATCGAATGCTCGGACCATGCGATCGATCTCGATCGCCGGCCGCGACCAATCGATGCGTGCTTCTTCCTTGCGGATCTTCGCCGCATACGTTGCGCCCGCTTCGGGCTGTACCTCCGGCACGATCGTTTGCAATGAGGTCAACGCGTCGAGCAAGGCCTGCGCGCCCAACTCCGCCAAGCGATCGTGCAGCGTCGCCGACGTTTCGCGTTCGGCAATCGGCGTCGAACGCTTGAGCAGCATCGGGCCGGTGTCGAGGCCCGCCTCCATTTGCATGATCGTCACACCCGATTCGCTGTCGCCCGCAAGGATCGCGCGCTGGATCGGCGCGGCGCCGCGCCAACGCGGCAGAAGCGAGGCATGCACGTTGATGCAACCGAGACGCGGCGTATCGAGAACGCTCTGGGGCAGGAGCAAGCCGTACGCGACGACGACCATCAGATCGGCGGAGAACGACGCGAGTCGCTCGACCGCCGCCGCGTCCTTCAGGGTCGGAGGCTGCTCGACTTGAATTCCGTGCGCGAGGGCCACGCGTTTGATTGGGCTCGCGGCGAGCTGGCGGCCCCGCCCTGCGGGTCGATCCGGCTGTGTATAGACCGCGACGACACGATGCTGCGAGCGAAGCAATGCTTCGAGGACGGGGACGGAAAACTCCGGCGTGCCCGCGAAGACAATGGAAAGGGAAGAAGACACGTGCGGCTACGATCAGGGTCGACAACGAGGGTGCGAATCGTAGCAGCATCGCCGCGCGGTCGCGGCGAGCCTTCGAGCAGCGACCGAAGTCGCAGGCGCCTAGATGGCGGGCGTGCTCACCTTCGCGCGTGAGCTCGTGCCGCGATCCTTCTTTTCTTTTTCGAGCTTCTTGCGAATGCGAGTGCGTTTCAAGTCGGAGAGATAGTCGACGAAGAGCTTGCCATCGAGATGATCGATCTCGTGCTGGATACACACCGCGAGCAAGCCGTCTGCGTCGAACTCTGTCGATTTGCCTTCCCGATCGAGCGTGCGAACACGGATGCGTTCGGCGCGCGTGACCTTGTCGTAAATACCCGGCACCGACAGACATCCCTCTTCGGTTTCTTCGATCCCTTGGCGCTCGAGCAACTCAGGATTGATGAGCACGAGCGGCTGATCGCGCGTCTCGCTCACGTCGATGACGACGACGCGCTTGTGCACGTTCACCTGCGTCGCCGCGAGCCCGATCCCCGGGGCGGCGTACATCGTTTCGAACATGTCGTCGATCAGCTTACGCAAGCTGGCGTCGACCGCCTCGACAGGCTGCGCACGGGTGCGAAGGCGAGGATCCGGGAATTCGAGAATAGGAAGTAAAGCCATGGCCGCAATTCAAAACGGATAGAAGGATCGTGTCTATAGAGTCTTGCCCGATACGAGAGTTTCAAGGCCGATTCGTCCCCGGTAGGGCGAGTTCGGGTCCGAGGTTCTGGACCTTTCACCCTCGAGCGCAGGTTTCTCAGCAACTGTGCTCCGCTCGACAGCACCGCTCCGGGACGCAATCCATACTCACAACCACGATTGCGACCGGAATGAGAACCACGTCTCGGCCTGAAGTCCCATTCGTGCAATCTCTTGAAATCTGCTGCTAAAGTTGGATCAGAGTTGAACTTAATGTAGGCCCCGGTGCTCCTGCGACGCGTCCCAAACGCCTCACGGAAGCCCCCGACAGCCCTGCGCCACCAGTCCGGATTGAAGCCGGAGTATACGAGCAAAGCGCGCAGGCTCGGCATGGGTTCTCAGGGTCCTGAATGGAGCTTGTTCGGCGCATGAAGACTGCGACTTCTTCGATTCGGTCGGCACTCGTATTGAGCCTGGCAACGGGTTTGACCTTCGCGGCGGGTTTCCTGCCCGCGACCCTGTCCGCACAGGAAGGCGAGCGCACGATTGCGACGGGCAGCAATATCCCCCTTTCGTCCGATGCGCCCGACGAGTACGTCGTCAAGCCCGGCGACACGCTGTGGGACATTTCCAAGATGTACCTTCGCGATCCCTGGTATTGGCCCGAGATCTGGTACGTCAATCCGCAGGTCGAGAACCCGCACCTCATTTATCCCGGCGACGTGTTGAAGCTCGTCTATATCGATGGACAGCCTCGCCTCACGATTGCCGAGCGCGGCGAAGGCGGCGGCACGAAGCGCCTGTCCCCGCAGGTCCGGCGCGAACCGCTCAGCAAGGCGATCACGACGGTGCCGTACGACATCGTCGCGAGCTTCATGGGACGCCCCACGCTGCTCGACAAGGACCAAGTCCGCACCGCGCCGTACCTGGTGGCCATGCGTGACCATCACATCATCGGTGGAGCCGGTAACGAGGTTTATGCGCGCGGACTGAGCAACGCCGCCGAAGAAGATCGCTACAGCATCATTCATGTTGGCGAGCCGCTTCGCGACCCCGAAAACAACGATGTGCTCGGCTACACGGGCATCTACGTCGGCGCCGGGTCCGTCGTGACGACGGGCGAAACGGCAAAGCTCATGCTGAGGGAAAGCTCACGCGAAGCCCTGCAGGGCGACAAGCTGTTCCCGGAAGAGGTGGACGTCAATTTGGAATTCGTCCCGCGCGCCCCGGAGAGCCAGATCGACGCCACGATCATGGCCGTGCAGAGCCAAAGGGTCATCGGGCAGTATCAAGTCGTCGCCCTCAACCGCGGCTCGCGCCACGGTCTCGAACCGGGGCACATCCTGGCTGTTTCCCAGCGCGGGCCCGTCGTGCGCGATCGCTATGCCAAAGGCGGCCTCGGCGGCGGCGCACTCGGTCGCGGCAAGAAGGTCGAGCTGCCGAACGAGCGTATCGGCGTCGTCATGGTCTTCAAAGCTTTCGACCGCATGAGCTACGCACTCGTCATGGAGACGAGCCGCGAAATTCGCCACGGGGACTTGGCAGGTAACCCGTAAATGCGCGCCGCTCAACGCGGCGTGGCGTGTAGAGTGTGATGGACAGGCGCGTTCACGTTGGGAGGCCCGCCCCCTGACGTCCACGCGTCTGCACGCACAGACGTCCACACGCGAGAATGAAACTCATGGATGAGCTTTCCGCATCACTGCTGTTGGCGCGCGCGCCCGGCATCGACGGGGCGCAGGTTCACGCGCTTCTTCAGCACCACCCTTCTTACGCTTCGATTGCGAGCGCCTCGCCCGCCACGCTCAGGGCATCCGGCGCGAGCGCCGCGCTCATCGAGTGGCTTCATGCGCATCGCACTGACGATCTCTCGACCGATCTCGAGTGGCTCGCGAAAGACGGACATCACTTCGTCGCGTGGGGATCGCCGCTGTATCCGCGCCTTCTCGCGGAGATTCCCGACGCACCCGCAGGGCTGTTCGTTCGTGGCGATCCGCACGTGCTCTCTCTACCTCAGCTTGCAATTGTAGGCTCACGCAATCCGACGCCGATCGGGCGCGAGAATGCGCACGAGTTCGCCGCACATCTCGCGCGCTGCGGGCTCCTCGTCACGAGCGGCTTCGCACTCGGAATCGATGGCGCAAGTCATGAAGGTGCGCTGGCGGCCGGCGGGAAGACGATCGCCGTGTGCGGGGCGGGTCTCGACATCGACTACCCGAAGCAACACCGCTCGCTCGCGTACGCGATTGCGGCGTCGGGCGCGCTCGTGAGCGAGTTTCCGATCGGTACGCCGCCGCTCAAGAACCACTTCCCGCGCCGCAATCGGATTATCAGCGGGCTCTCGGTGGGGACTTTGGTCGTCGAAGCGGCACTACAGAGCGGGTCGCTCATCACCGCGCGCCTGGCGGGAGACCACGGCCGCGAGGTGTTCGCGATTCCAGGGTCCATCCATAACCCAATGGCACGTGGCTGCCACCAACTCATCCGACAGGGTGCGAAGCTGGTGGAGACCGGCGCCGATATCTTCGCCGAATTGCAAGGGATCGTGCGGGTATTGGCGCCGATCTCTCAAGAGGGAACTGCGGAGCGGAATGCGGGCGAATCCCGAGCTGAATTGGACAAAGACTATGAAATCCTGTTAGATGCGCTCGGCTTCGAGCCGGCCGGCGTGGACTCCCTGGTCGCGCGGACAGGGTTCAAAGCCGACGAGGTGGCTTCGATGCTGTTGATTCTAGAGCTCGAAAACCGCATCAAATCCCACCCCGGCGGGCTGTACGTCCGTTCGTCCACCCAGAGAGGCTCGTAGCAACGAAATGAAGGAAAGCGTCCTCGATATTCTCATCTATCTCTTCGAGAATTATTTCGACGCTGATCTGGAGTCCGCCCCCGAGCCGAACCGCGACACCCTCAAGGACGAGCTGGAACGAGCCGGATTCTCGGAGCGGGAGGTCGCGCGAGCGCTCGAGTGGCTCGAGCAACTCTCTGCAGAGCCGGAACGCCGGGGCGTCATCCCTGCATCGCGTGCGATCCGTGTCTTTGACCCGAGTGAGCAGGCGCGCCTCGATACCGACTGTCGCGGCTACATTCTCTACTTGGAGAGCATCGGGATCTTGAACGCGACACAGCGCGAGTTGGTCATCGACCGGCTCCTCGCGCTCGACGCGAAGCAGATCGATATCGAGCAAGTTAAGTGGGTCGTGCTGATGGTGTTGTTCAGTCAGCCCGGGCAAGAAAGCGCGTATTTGCGGATGGAGGATCTGGTGTTCGACAACAGGCTCGATGCGGTGCACTGACGGTGTCCTAGAAACACCGTGACCTCATGCACCGCGGACTGCCGCGGTTTCTTTTTTTATGGAGCAGAAGAATCTAGTCATCGTGGAATCGCCTGCAAAGGCGAAGACCATCAAGAAATACCTCGGAAAAAATTTCGAGGTATTGGCCTCCTATGGCCACGTTCGGGATCTCGTGCCAAAGGAAGGTGCGGTCGACCCGAAGCGCAAGTTCGCGATGCGCTACCAGATCTTGGATAAGAACGAGAAGCACGTGCAGGCCATCGCGCGCGCGTTGAAGAAGTCCGACGCGCTCTATCTCGCAACCGACCCTGACCGCGAAGGCGAAGCCATTTCTTGGCATCTGACGGAGCTGCTCAAAGAGATCGGTGTGCTCGACGGTAAAGACGTGCACCGTGTCGTGTTCTACGAGATCACGAAGAACGCGATTCGCGAGGCGATCGGTCAACCGCGCGACATCTCGCAAGATCTCGTGAACGCACAGCAGGCGCGCCGCGCATTGGACTACCTCGTCGGCTTCAATCTGTCGCCGCTTCTCTGGAAGAAGGCGGGACTGCCGGGCGCCTCAGCCGGACGGGTCCAAAGCCCAGCGCTTCGCATGATCTGCGAGCGCGAGGAAGAGATCGCACGCTTCCAGCCGCGCGAATATTGGACGATCGATGCCGACACCGAGAAGTCGGGTCAAACCGTACCCGCCAGGCTCATCGAGTTTCGCGGCGATAAGATGGAGCAGTTCTCCGTCACGAACGAAGCGCAAGCGACGGATGTGCGCAGCGCGATCGAGGCCGCCGCCGCCGGTCAGGTGACGGTCACCTCGATCGATCGCAAACAACGCAAGCGCAATCCCGCGCCGCCGTTCACGACCTCGACGCTGCAGCAGGAATCCGCGCGTAAGCTCGGTTTCGGTGCGCAACGCACGATGCGGCTCGCACAACAGTTATATGAAGGCGTCGACTTCGGCGAAGGCGCCGTGGGCTTGATCACGTACATGCGTACGGACTCGGTCAATCTCGCGAACGAAGCCGTGCAAGAGATTCGACAAGTGATCGGGCAGATGTACGGCGCCGAGTCGCTCCCCGAAGCTCCACGCGTGTACAAGACGAAGTCGAAGAACGCGCAGGAAGCGCACGAAGCCATTCGCCCAACGTCTGCTTCGATCACGCCCGAACGACTGGAAGGCAAGATCGATGCGGATCAGCTCAAGCTCTACACCTTGATCTGGAAGCGCGCCGTCGCGAGCCAAATGGAACCCGCCGTGTACGACACGGTCGCGGTGGATCTCGTTCCCGGTACGGCTGCGCAGCGCGAAGGCGCGGCGGCGGTCTTGCGTGCGAACGGCTCCACGCTCGTGAAGCCCGGATACATCGCCGTCTACAAAGAAGGCATGGACGATGCGAGCGATGACGACAACGACCGCATCTTGCCGCCGCTCGAAGTGGGCGATCGCTTGAAGCTCCTCGAAATCCGGCCCGAGCAGCATTTCACTGAACCGCCGCCGCGCTATTCCGAAGCGAGCCTGGTCAAGGCACTCGAAGAGCACGGCATCGGCCGCCCTTCGACGTACGCGAGCATCATTCAGACGCTGATCGGAAAGAAGTACGCCGAGCTGCTCAATCGACGCTTCGTGCCGACCGATCTCGGCAAGATCGTGAACAAGTTCCTCACGCGCAATTTCGAGCACTACGTCGATTACGGCTTCACGGCCAAGATGGAAGACGATCTCGACGAGATCGCCGACGGCAAGGAGCAGTGGGTTCCGGTCCTCGATCGCTTCTGGAAGGAGTTCAAGCAGCAGGTCGACTACGTCGATGAATCCGTCACGCGCGAAGATATCTCCGAGGCGCGCGAGCTCGGCACGGATCCGGTGACTGGGAAGCCCGTGTCCGTGCGCTACGGCAAGTATGGTCCGTTCGTGCAGCTCGGCACAAAGGATGACGAAGAGAAGCCGAAGTTCGCGAGCCTGCGCCCGCATCAGCGCATGGATACGATCACGCTTCCCGAGGCGCTCGAGCTGTTCAAACTGCCGAAGACGCTCGGACAAACCGAGGGCGGTGAGCCGATCCGCGTCGCCATCGGCCGGTTTGGCCCCTACATCCAGTACGGTGCGAAGAAATTCGTCTCGATCAAAGACGACGATCCTTACACGATCGAGCTGCCCCGCGCGCTCGAGCTCATTCGCCTGAAAGAAGAGCAGGATGCGAATCGGATCATCCTCGACTTCCCTGAAGCGGGCATTCAAGTGCTGAACGGTCGTTACGGACCGTACATCACGGATCGGGTGAAGAACGCGAAGATCCCGAAGGATCGGCAACCGCACACATTGACCTTGGATGAGTGCCGCGAGCTGATTGCAGCGGCGCCCGAGCGAGGCAAGGGCCGCTTTGGTCGCGGCGCGCCGAAGAAGGCCGCGCCCGCAGCGGTCGCCGAACCCGCGCAGCCCGCAGCAAAGGCGAAACGCGCTGCGAAGAGCGACGCCGAGCCGAAGATGAAGGTCGCGGCAAGGACCGCGCCTAAGAAAGCGGCGACCACCACGAAGAAGACTGCGGCGAAGAAAAAGGCGCCTGCGAAAAAATCGGCCACGAGCAAGTGACCATGCCCGCGGAGCGTCCCGACGTCGATGCCGTGCTCGCGTATCTGCGCGAGCTACAGAATCGGATCTGCGCTGGACTCGAAACCGAGGACGGCCGCGCGCGCTTTCAGCACGATGTCTGGGAACGGGCTGAAGGCGGTGGCGGCGAGACTCGAGTGCTGCGCGCCGGCGCTGTGTTCGAGCAAGCTGGCGTCAACTTCTCGCACGTCTCCGGCGCGTCGCTCCCCGCGAGCGCAACGGCGCAGCGACCTGAACTTGCTAACGCGCCGTGGCAAGCGATGGGCGTCTCGCTCGTCATCCATCCGAACAACCCATACGTGCCCACGACGCACGCGAACGTGCGCTTCTTTTCCGCTCAGGCAGCGAACGGCCCGGTGTGGTGGTTCGGCGGCGGCTTCGATCTCACGCCGTATTATCCGTCCGAAGAAGACGTACTCCATTGGCACCGAACCGCTCGCGAGGCCTGCGCGCCGTTCGGCGAAGGTACGTATGCGAAACACAAGGCGTGGTGCGATCGCTATTTCTTCTTGAAGCACCGCAATGAGACGCGCGGCGTCGGCGGCCTTTTCTTCGACGACCTGCACGAATGGAGCTTCGAGCGCTGTTTCGCGTACTTGCGAAGCGTCGGCGATCATTTCCTGCCGGCCTATCTACCGATCGTCGCGCGACGAAAAGACACTGCTTACGGCGAGCGCGAGCGGCAGTTCCAACTGTACCGACGTGGCCGCTACGTCGAGTTCAATCTCGTCTACGACCGCGGCACATCGTTCGGCCTGCAATCGGGCGGCCGCACGGAATCGATTCTGATGTCGTTACCGCCACTCGTGCGCTGGGAATACAACTGGCAGCCGGAAGAAGGCTCACCTGAAGCACGGCTCTATGCGGATTTTCTGCGTCCGCGCGATTGGTTGAGCGAGCTCGAATAGAACTCTAGCGGCTGCCGCTCCCCGCGCGCACATAAGAGATACTCTCGCGGAGACGCAGCGACGCGGAGGCAAAAAAGAGAAGAGATTTCTGATTCTTTTCCGATCTCTGCGTCTCTGCGTCTCTGCGTCTCTGCGTCTGCGAGAGTATTTCTTCATCGACCTACCGGAATGCACTCGGCCTGGCTAACGCACTAGCCTCACTCGG
Organism: Lysobacterales bacterium; assembly: GCA_044506405.1. Classification (GTDB taxonomy): domain Bacteria; phylum Pseudomonadota; class Gammaproteobacteria; order Steroidobacterales; family Steroidobacteraceae; genus Steroidobacter. The sequence goes on from JBIQKP010000037.1 coordinate 19,400, forward strand.
GCACGACCCATTCCACGCGCGTGCGCCCCTTACCCTCGGGCGAGAGCACTCGATGCAGCTCCTCGTGCACACCGTCCATCTCTGCGTCGAGTTGCCACGGCGGGTTCGCAATGATGAAGCCCGAGCCGTTCAGACCGATCGGTGAGTCGTTCGGCTTCACGCTGAGCTCGAGCGCGAGGAGCTTGCGCAGGCCGCTGTCTTCAAGTGCCGCATGGAAGCGCGCGACGTCCGTCGTCGCCTTGATCGGATACCACAACGCGAACATCCCGGTGGGCCAGCGTTGCAGCCCGAACGTGAGCGCACGTAGCGCATCGGAGAATTCCCGCTGCGATTCGTACGCGGGATCGATCATCACGAGGCCGCGGCTCTCGCGCGGCGGCAGGTACGTCTTGAGCGCTGCATAGCCATCGCCGTGCACGACCGATACGCCGCGACGATTACGAACGGATTGCTGTAACGCGTACGCTTCCTCCAGCTGCTTCTCGATGAAGACGGCGCGATCACCTTCGCGCAGATGCGCGATCGCGAGAAGCGGCGAGCCTGGATAACGCGCCTGTGCGAGCGCGGGTGTGATGGAATCACAGTAGCGACGCACGTCCTCGCTCTCGGGGACGTGCCCGCGGAGCCGCTCAACGCCGTCGCGCCATTCATCGCCGCGCGTCGCTTCCGGCGAGCGCAGATCGTAGGAACCCCTGCCCGCGTGCGTATCGAGGTAAAGCAGCGGCTTCGGCTTTCGCATCAGTCGATCGAGCAACGCAAGCAGCACGACGTGTTTGTGAACGTCGGCGAAATTGCCCGCGTGGAACGCGTGTCGATAGTTCATCGGATGGCGGACCGTGTGGAGCCCAGACGTCGAGGACGTTCTCTCGAGCTCAAGCGCCTGCACGCCGACGCGCTTTCGACCGAGCCTTCTGCGCAAGCGCCACGCACTCCTTGTAACGAAAGCAGCTCACGAGGTGATCGTTCACCATCCCGGTCGCCTGCATATGTGCGTAGATGATCGTACTGCCGACAAACTTGAAGCCGCGCTTCTTGAGGTCCTTGCTGAGCGCATCCGATTCCGGCGTCGTCGCCGGCACCTCTTTCGTGGTGCGGAAGCGGTGCTGAATCGGCTTACCGCCGACGAAACTCCAAAGATAGTCTGCGAAGCTACCGTTCCGCTCGCGAAAGTCGAGATACACACGCGCGTTGGTAATCGTCGCTTCGACCTTCAAACGATTGCGCACGATGCCCGGGTCCTTCAGGAGCCTTGCAATGTCCCGCTTGCCGAAGCGGGCGATCTTTTCCGGATCGAAGCCGGCGAACGCAGCGCGATAGCCCTCACGCTTATTGAGGATCGTGGACCAGGAGAGTCCCGCCTGTGCGCCTTCGAGGATCAAGAACTCGAACTGCGTCTGATCGTCCCATGCGGGGGCACCCCATTCGGTGTCGTGATAGGTGAGATAAAGAGCGTTGCCTTTGAGGGGCCACGTGCAGCGGGTGGGTTCGGGCATACTTGAATTGAGGCTGTAGGCTGTAGGTTGTAGGCTGTAGCCAGAAAAGAGCGCGATAAGTCGCGCGGCTCTTGGCTCCGACCTACAGTCTACAGCCTAGAGCCTACAGCCCATGTCGAACCTACAGCCCACAGCCTACAGCCTTCCTATGCATTCCGGCGAATTTCCCCGTACCCGCATGCGTCGCATGCGCCGCGACGCGTTCTCGCGTCGATTGATGCGAGAGCATTCGCTCAGCGCGGACAACCTCATCTACCCCATGTTCGTCATCGATGGCGAGGGTCGTCGCGAGGCGGTCTCTAGCATGCCCGGTGTCGAGCGCGTCAGCATCGATGAGCTCGTGCGCGAAGGCGAAGCGATCGCGAAGCTCGGCATTCCAGCGCTCGCGCTGTTTCCCGTCACCGCACAAAACGCCAAGAGCGACGATGGGCGTGAAGCGTGGAATCCGGAAGGACTCGCACAACGCGCGGTGCGCGCGCTCAAGAAGGCGGTCCCGGAGCTCGGCGTCATTACCGATGTCGCCCTCGACCCGTTCACGACACACGGGCAAGACGGCATTGTCGATGCGAACGGCTATGTCGCGAATGACATCACGGTCGAGGCGCTCGTCAAGCAAGCCTTGTCGCACGCGGAAGCCGGCGCCGACGTCGTTGCGCCGAGCGACATGATGGACGGGCGCATCGGTGCGATTCGCGAAGCGCTCGAAGTGGCGGGGCACAGCAACACGCGCATCCTCGCGTACTCGGCGAAGTACGCGTCGAGCTTTTATGGCCCCTTCCGCGACGCCGTCGGGTCAGCGGCGAATCTCGGCAAGTCGACGAAGCACACCTATCAAATGGACTTTGCGAATTCAGACGAGGCCCTGCGCGAGGTCGCGCTCGATCTCGAAGAAGGCGCCGACATGGTGATGATCAAGCCCGGCCTCCCCTACCTCGATATCGTCCGACGTGTGAAGGACACCTTCGGCGCGCCCACCTTCGTGTATCAGGTGAGCGGCGAGTATGCGATGGTCGCGGCCGCAGCGCGCAACGGTTGGCTCGATGAGCGGGCAATCGTCCTGGAATCGCTCATGTGCATTCGACGCGCGGGCGCTGACGGCATCCTGACGTACTACGCAAAGCGCGCGGCGCAGTGGCTCCAAGACAAGAGCGGTGAATAGCGATGAATGAGACGACGGCACCGGATCGCTATGCCGTGATCGGCTATCCGGTGAGCCATAGTTGGTCGCCGTTCATTCATGGAATGTTCGCGAAGCAGACGAACCAAAACCTGACCTATTCGCGTATTGAAGCGGCGCCTGAAGCGTTCGAACGAGAGGTCGCAGCATTCTTCCAGACGGGCGGCAAGGGATTGAACGTCACCGTCCCGCACAAACAAGTCGCTGCACTCGTGGCGCGCTATCGCACCCCGCGAGCCGAGATTGCAGGGGCCGTGAACACGTTAATGATGGATGGTGGTGCGATCCATGGCGACAACACGGACGGCGCGGGCTTAGTCACGGATCTCACTCGCAACTTAGGCCTCGAGCTCGAAGGCGTACGCATTCTGATCATTGGCGCCGGCGGGGCCGCGCGCGGCGTGCTCGGACCGCTGCTCGGCGCTGCGCCCGAGTACCTCGAGATCGCGAATCGCAACGAGGGCCGCGCGCTCGAGCTCGCGCGTGAGTTCGAAATGCTTGGCACGCTGCGCGGCTGCGGCTTTGCCGACATCACCGAAGATCGAAGCTTCGATCTCGTCATCAACGCCACGTCAGCAAGCTTGCAAGATCTCATTCCGCCGATTCCCCGCGCCGCGATCGGCCCTGCAACGCTGTGCTACGACATGGCGTATGGCAAAGGCGATACCGTGTTCACGCGCTGGGCGAAGTCGATCGGCGCGGGCCGCGCGGAATGCGGTTGGGGGATGCTCGTCGAACAGGCCGCCGAATCGTTCTATTTATGGCGCGGCGTGCGACCCGATACGAAGCCGGTGTTGGAGGCAGTCACGCACCAGAAGGCGCGTTGACAGTTGACGGTAGACGGCCAGAGAAGAAGGCACAGGCCTCCTCTTGATCTTGCCGTCAACTGTCAGCCGTAAACCGGCGCGCTCCTCGCGCGCCCTACACCAAGTACGAGTCCTTCAACTTCACGTAATGCGCCGCCGAGTACTTCAGAAACGCGAGCTCTTGCGGCTTTAAGTCGCGCACGCGGCGCGCCGGACTGCCAACGTAAAGCCCACCGCTCTCGAGCCGCTTACCTGGCGAGACGAGACTGCCCGCGCCGAGGATGACGTTGTCGCCGATGATCACATCATCGAGCACAACCGATCCCATGCCGATCAAGCAGAAGTTGCCGACCGTGCAGGCATGCAGCACGACGCGGTGCCCTACCGTCACGTCCGTACCGACGATGCAAGCACGCCCACCGGGCGCGTAGTCTTTGCTGTCGTGCGTAACGTGGAGCACGCTGCCGTCTTGAATGCTCGTGCGCGCACCGACGTGAATGTCATGGACATCGCCACGCAAAACCGCGGTCGGCCAGATCGAGGCGTCTTCACCGATCGTGACGCGTCCGATCACAACGGCCGCGGGGTCGATGTATGCGCGCGCGCCGATCGTGGGATTGATGCCATCGAAGCTTCGGACAGTCATTTTCTGGACTTTAGGCTCTAGGCTGTAGGCTGTAGCAAGAAGGGAGCGCAGACTTCCGCTCCCCTCTCTCGCAGCCTCCATCCTTCCTGCTCGATCTGTCAAGCTGCGACCGCCGCCTGTTTGCGAAGGCCAATAACTTGCAGTTCCGCGAACACGCCGACGACGACGGCCTGCGCGACGATGAACGCGTAACCAAAAGCATTCGGCGCGATTGCATCACCCAGCAGCAGTGCCGCGCTACCGAGTACCCAGGCCGCATTGAGTACGACCACGCACCATACGCCTGATCGCGGCGGCATCGACCGGCTCGCGAGATAACCCACGAACGCCGCGAATGGCACGAGCGCGAGTCCGCTTTCCATCAGAAGCGTTTCAGGCAAGCTACACAGTGACGCGAACAAGCCCGACAGCATCAGCAACGCCGCGCCCATGAAGGCGCTGCTAATCGCATCGATGAGCAGAACTCGTCGCAGAAAGGTCATTGAACGAAAGGTATCCATCGCAGTCTCCCGCACCAGCGCCGCCAAGCGGTGTAATTGATGAGAATCCAAGCAGCGGCATCGGCATGATTGCGAGACCGCCTCCCTCAGTCGATTACCTGGGAGGTAATAGAGCGCGGCGCACGCGTGCGGTATCGTTCAGTGCATGAGCGCAGTTCAGCCGGTCGGGCATCGATTACGTGAATGGCGCCAGCGGCGTCGCTGGACTCAACTCGATTTCGCGTGCGAGGCGGAAATTTCCGCGAAGCACCTGAGCTTTCTCGAAACCGGGCGTTCGAATCCGAGTCGGGAGATGCTGTTACACCTCGCCGAGTTGCTGGAGGTACCGCTTCGAGAACGCAATGAATGGCTGGTCGCCGCGGGTTTCGCGCCTGTGTTCACGCAACACGCACTCGACGCGCCCGAGCTGCAGATGGGACGGCAGGCGATCGAACAAGTCCTGCGCGGTCACGAGCCGTTTCCGGCGCTCGCGATCGATCGACATTGGAACATGGTGACCGCGAATCGGATCGTTCCGCACTTGCTCGCCGGCGTCGACCCGCCCCTGCTCGAGCCCCCGGTGAACGTGTTGCGATTAAGCCTGCATCCAGAAGGCTTGGCGCCGCGCATCGCGAACTTCCACCAGTGGCGCTCGCACCTCCTCAACCGGCTGCGACGCCAGATCGAGCTCTCCGCCGATACCGATTTGTCGAAGTTGCACGATGAGCTCGTCAGCTATCCGGCGCCCGCCTCAACGCGGCACTCGCGGGAAGAGCCGACCACGATCGTCGTACCGCTCCGTTTGAAGATCGGCGAAACCACGTTGAGCTTCATCAGCACGACGACGGTGTTCGGTACGCCGGTCGATATCACCCTCTCGGAACTGGCGATCGAATCGTTCTTCCCAACGGACGATTCAACGACAGCCGAGCTCAATCGACTCGCGGCAACCCGCGCGTAGGCAGTAGACGATCGCGCTTGGTCGCGATCGTGCTCTAGAATGCATGCGCCGCTGGCTCGCCGGCGCGTTATTTTTTACACGGCGCCCCGCCGTACTTGACCCCACCGGAAGCTCACACGATGGCCGAACCTTTGCTGCTGCCTGCGTTCTCCTCGATTCGCGCGGATCAAGTCGAGGGGCAGATTCGCTCACTGTTGGACGAGAACCGTAAGCAGCTCGCTGCCCTGCTCGAAAGCGGCGCGAACACCTGGGAATCGCTCGTCGTGCCGCTCGAAGAGATGCAGCATCGATTGTCGCGGACTTGGTCGCCGGTCGGACACATGAACGGCGTCGTCAACAGCGATGAGTTGCGCGCCGCCTATAACGCTTGTCTGCCGCTACTGACGGCTTGGCAGACGGATCTCGCCCAGAACGAGCAGCTCTATCGCGCGTACGAGACGATCCTGAGCAATGAGGGCAGCCGCTTGACGGCCGCACAGCGCAAGCTTCTCGAGAATGCGCTGCGCGATTTTCGTCTCGCCGGCGTCGCGCTTCCCGCGGAGAAGAAGGCGCGCTTCAAAGCGCTGATGGAGCAGCTCGCGACCTTGCAGTCGAAGTTCGACGAGAACGTACTCGATGCGACGAACGCGTGGTCACGGCACGTTCGCGATGATCAAGAGCTCGCGGGTCTGCCGCTGCCGATCGTCGAGCGCGCACGCGCCGCGGCGAGCGAACGGAACGAAGAAGGCTGGTACTTCACGCTCGATGCGCCGAACTACGTCGCAGTGATGATGCATGCGGAATCCGAGTCGCTGCGCCGCGAGTTCTACACTGCTTGGAACACACGTGCATCGGATCAAGGATGGTCGCCCGAGCGCTGGGATAATTCCGATTTGATGGCACAGATCCTCGAGCTTCGTCGGGAGCTCGCCGCGCTCGTCGGGTTCGACAACTACGCCGAGTATTCGCTCGCCACGAAGATGGCAACCTCAGTTGCCGAGGTGCGTTCATTCCTCGAAGAGCTTGCAGTGAAAGCGCGCCCTGTCGCGCGCCGCGAGCTCGATGAGCTCGAACACTTTGCGCAACGGAAGCTCAATGCGTGGGACGTCAGCTTCTATGGCGAGCGTCTGAAGCAACAGCGCTTCGACCTGTCGGAAGAAGAGCTTCGGCCCTACTTCCCGCTCGACAAAGTCCTGAGCGGCATGTTCAAGGTCGCAGAGACGCTCTACGGCGTGCGCATCGTGCCGCGCGCGGGCGTCGACGTGTATCACCCCGATGCCGCCTTCTACGACATCTTGAATCCGGACGGCTCGCAGCGCGGCGGCTTCTTCGTCGATCTATATGCACGCCCAAAGAAGCGCGGCGGCGCATGGATGGATGAATGTGTCGGCCGCAAGCAGCTCGGGGCTCAATCGGCGCTCCCCGTTGCCTATCTCGTCTGCAATTTCATGCCACCGAGCGGATCCAAGCCTTCGCTGCTGACGCATTCCGAAGTCGTCACGATGTTCCACGAGTTCGGCCACGGGCTGCATCACATGCTGACGCGCGTCGATTATCCGAGCATCGCGGGCATCAACGGCGTCGCGTGGGATGCCGTCGAGCTCCCGAGCCAGTTCATGGAGAACTTTGCGTGGCGACCAGAAGTGTTGCCGCTCATCTCCGGGCACGTCGAGACGGGAGAGCCACTCCCGACTGCAGAGCTCGAGCGTTTACTCGGCACTCGCACGTTCCAAGCAGGCATGCAAACCGTGCGGCAGCTCGAATTCGCCTTATTCGATCTGCGCATCCACAGCGAAAAGCCGGACGGTGCGCGAGGCATCATGAGCATCTTGGATGACGTTCGGCGAAGCGTCGCCGTGATCGTGCCGCCAGAGTTCAATCGCTTCGCACATAGCTTTCAGCACATCTTCTCGGGCGGCTACGCCGCGGGGTACTACAGCTACAAGTGGGCCGAGGTGCTTGCGGCGGATGCGTTCAGCGCGTTCGAGGAGGAAGGAATCTTCAACGCGAACGTTTCGCGTCGCTTCTTGTCGAGCATCCTCGAGCAAGGCGGCAGCCGCGATGCAATGGATGCGTTCGTGGAGTTTCGCGGGCGCAAGCCGCAGATCGAACCGCTGCTCAAGCAGCTAGGCCTGGCGGCGTAGCGAGGCGGTAGCGGTAGGGACTAGGAAGTAGGCTGTAGGCTGTAGGCGCTAGGCTGTAGCCGGAGGGCACGCGCATGCGCGTGCCGAAGAGCGGCCGTGATTCGCGAGTCAGCTGCTCCGAGGTAGAGGCTGCGAATCTTGCGAATCTAAGGCGAGCCGCCGACGGAGGTGCGGATCGCGCACCTCTACCTACAGCCTAGGGCCTACAGCCTAGGGCCTCACTTCGTAACGAGCACCTTCTTCACCCAGCCGCCACCCTTTCCGGATTCGACTTTGATGAAGCCGTTCTGCTCTTCGCCCATATAGATCATCTCGTCGCTCTTACCGAGCGTTGCAACAGCGCCGGCGCTATCGCTCGGTTGCGAGTGCAGCTTCACGTTCGCGATCTTCGGCACGATCGTGTCGCCTTCTTCATAGACCGCGCCGCTCTTCGTTTTCTTGCCTGCTTCTTCAGCGAGCGTACCGACGTCGCGATGCAAGCTCGGTTGACCACGAACCGACTTCACGACGTTGTTGTAGTTGTCCATCAGGCTCGCCGCGAGAATCTTGCCTTCGTTCGTATTCGCGTAACCTCCGAGGGCTGCGGCGCGACCGCTTCCGAATGCACTCACCCCCAATTTGAGATCCGCTTTGCGCGCGCTGCCCTCGGCAGCGGCGACTTGCACGCCGGAGCGCGAGTCCGTCACGAGCATGCTCGTCTGCGCTTCTTTGAACTTGAGACCGCCCGCAACAGCACCGAGCACGCGGCCGCGCGTGCCGCCGACCAATCCACCGAGCGCACCGCCCACGCCGCCTGCATCGTCCTCGGAGAACACAACGGCGGGCGTGAGGACGAAATCGGCGCTTACCATTTGTCCGCCGCCCATGTTCGATCCTTGCCGCAACTCGCCCGACTGTGCGAGCTCACGCTCTTGCATCATGTTCTGCATCGCCATGCCGCGCTCGACGACGATGAAGCAATTCGACTGCTGCACCATCATGCGAATGAGTCCCGTCGGGGACTGCAAGCCATAGCGCGACAGAGACTGCGTCACGTAGCTCTGCGGCTCGACGACTGCAATCGCGCCCATCGGCCGATCGCAATGCTCGAGGCCGCTGTCGCCCTGGGATCCGCCCGGACCCGCGGACCCTTGAATCTCGCTCCCGCCCGACCCTTTCTTCATCGACAACGGTCCGCCCTGCGCGAAGGCGGCCGCGCAAAGCAGCGAGCCGATCGTGGCGGCACCGAAGCGCCACGCATTGAGGGTGCTCTTGGAACGGGCATTAGGGGATTTCATCAGCAGGTACTCCCGCATGTTGACCGCCCAGATGAGGCGGCTTGGCCAGATGTATTCGGCACCGTACGACGGTGTCCGTGATTTTGGCGCGATCTGAGCACGCGTCTTGAAGGCGGTCAAGGGCACACGTGGCGCAGGAGCATGAGAAAACCGCGGCACCTAGACAATCGTACTTTGAGGCGATCGACACACTTCGCGAAGCCCTCTCCAGCTAACGTTCGCTCATGTGTCGCACGCAACGTTTCTCGACCTGCGATCCCTGTTTCTGGGCTCGGGTTCACCTATTCTTTTGCATCGTGGCGCTTGCGGGGATGATCGCCGGCTGCGGCGAGCGCGATTCGCCCGAAGCGCAGGTCCGCACGGTCATCGATCAGATGGAGCTCGCGATCGAAGCCCGCGACGTCGGCGATGTGCTGGAGCTCATCTCGGAGGTCTATCGAGACGACCACAGCCGGGGACGGGATGACCTCAGGCGTCTCGCCCGCGGCTACTTTCTCGCGAACCAATCGATTCATCTGCTCACGCGCATCGAGGACCTGACATTTCGGGCAGAGGATGAAGCACGCGCAACCGTGCTCGTCGCCATGGTCGGTCGCGACGCCGCTGCGGAGAGCGCTTGGGACCTGGCCGGCGATCTCTACCGATTCGAAGTGGCAATCGTTCGCGAAGACGGCGACTGGAAGATCACGTGGGCGCGCTGGCGCAGGGGCTGACGGCCCACCGGGGCGGCGCGCCGGGCAGCGGACAGGTCGCGCGAATGCCCCCTAAGAACCCCGTGTGACAACGCTCGGGGAATTCTCGCTTGTCGCCGCATTGACGCATAACCCGTCGCCTGTAATATGACTGGCATTCCTACGGGTTGTATTCAAACCAACACGGCACCGCCTCGGCGTAGCGATCTGCGGCGTCACGGATGCGTGTGCGAATCGGCCCAACTGAATCAGTGACTTAGGAACTTCGACCCAGCCGTCGGCGCTCCTGTCCCCGGATCACCGAAGCGGTGAGCCGTCGGCTGACGGCCCCCGATCTGCATGCACTCTGCCCTTCGGTTTGCGCGGATTGAGCAGCGATGCGATTTCTGGTGGTCCGCCGACCGTAAAAGGATGCTTGGCGCAAGACGCCCCCGGTCGGACCCGCGATTTTGAAGACGACAGCGATAGGCCAACTATGAGCACGACTGAGACTGAAGGGCAGCGTCGTTATCGAACGACCCGCCCCGAAAAGCAGGGACTGTACGACCCAGCCTACGAACACGACGCCTGCGGCGTTGGATTCGTGGTCGATGCGAAAGGCCGAAAATCGCACAAGATCCTGCAACAAGGGCTCCAGATCCTCGAAAATCTCGACCATCGCGGAGCCTGCGGCGCTGAAACCAACACGGGCGATGGTGCTGGCGTGCTCCTGCAGATGCCGCACAAGTTCTTGGCTGCGGTCACGAAGAAGCTCGGCTTTCAGCTTCCCGAACCAGGCGCGTACGGCTGCGGCATCGTGTTCCTGCCGCGCAATGCGACCCTGCGCCGGCGCATCGAAGAGAAGTTCGAGCAGATCGTGCAGTCGGAAGGACAAACCGTTCTCGGCTGGCGCACCGTACCGACGAACAACTCGATGCTCGGCGAGACGGCCAAGTCCTGTGAGCCGTTCATGCGGCAGGTTTTCATCGGACGCAATGCCGCGATCGAAGATGCGTTGACGTTCGAACGCAAGCTCTTCGTCATTCGCAAGCGCGCGTACTCCGAGATCCGCGCGACGACCGCAGAAGGCGCCGCGTCGTGGTACGTGGCGAGCCTGTCGAACAAGACGATCGTCTACAAAGGCATGCTGCTCACGCAGCAACTCGCGCAGTACTTCGCGGACTTGAGCGATCCGCTCATGGAAACGGCGCTCGCGCTCGTGCACTCGCGCTTCAGCACGAACACGTTCCCGAGCTGGGATCGCGCCCACCCGTATCGCTACGTCGCGCACAACGGCGAGATCAACACCGTTCGCGGCAACGCGAACTGGATGCATGCGCGCGAAGCGCTCTTCGAGTCGGAAATCTTCGGCGATGACATCAAGAAGATCCTGCCGATCATCAATCCCAACGGCTCGGATTCGGCGATGTTCGACAACACGCTCGAGTTGCTCGTGCTCGCGGGCCGCTCGTTGCCGCATGCCGTGATGATGATGATTCCGGAACCTTGGTCCGGCCACCAAACGATGGACGATGCGAAGCGCGCGTTCTATCAGTATCACGCGAGCTTGATGGAGCCGTGGGACGGCCCTGCCTCGATCGCCTTTACGGACGGCACGATGATCGGCGCCGTGCTCGACCGAAATGGTCTACGTCCTTCGCGCTACTACGTGACGAAAGACGATCTCGTCATCATGGCGTCCGAAGCGGGCGTGCTGGATGTGCCCTCCGAAGACATCGTCGTCAAAGGGCGCCTGCAACCCGGGCGCATGTTCCTCGTCGATACGGAGCAAGGCCGCATCGTCGATGACGAAGAGATCAAGCGCGCGATCACGCACGAGCGTCCCTATCGTCAGTGGCTCAAGGATCACCAGATCCATCTGAACGATCTGCCGACTGCGCCTGAAGTGCCGGCGCCGGATCACGACACGCTCCTGCAGCGACAGATCGCGTTCGGCTACACGTTCGAAGACGAGCGCATGCTGCTCGCACCGATGGCCCAGAACGGCGTCGAGGCGATCGGCTCGATGGGCAACGACACGCCGCTCGCGGTGCTGTCGAACAAGCCGCGCTTGCTGTACGACTACTTCAAGCAGCTGTTCGCGCAGGTCACGAACCCGCCGATCGATTGCATTCGCGAAGAGCTCATCACCTCCGCGGAAACGCGCCTCGGCTCCGAGGGGAACTTGCTCAATCCGCAGCCTGCGGATTGCCGCCGTCTCGAGGTGAAGTGGCCCGTCCTCACGAACGAAGAGTTCGCGAAAGTGCGCCGCATGGATCTACCGGGACTGAAGGTCGGCATCTTGCCGATGCTCTTCCGCGTCACGCGCGGGGAGAAGGGCCTCGTGAAGTCGATGGAAGAGATCCGCCTGATGGCGCGGCGACTCATCGAAGAAGAGGAAGTGAACATCCTCATCTTGAGCGACCGCGGTGTGAATCGCGAGTTCGCGCCGATTCCGGCGCTCCTCGCCGTCGCGGGGCTCCATCACTACTTGATCCGCGAAGGCTTGCGCACGCGCGTCAGCATCGTGCTCGAGACCGGCGAAGCTCGCGAGGTGCATCACTTCGCGCTCTTGATCGGCTACGGCGCGAGCGCGATCAATCCTTACGTCGCGTTCGAAACGATCGACAGCATGATTCGCGACGATCGCTTGCTGAACATCGATCACTCGACCGCCTGCAAGAACATGGTGAAGGCGGCGACGAAGGGTGTCATCAAGGTGGCCGCAAAGATGGGCATTTCCGCGATCCAGAGCTATCGCGGCGCGCAAGTCTTCGAGGCCGTCGGCTTACGCCAAGACGTCATCGACGAGTACTTCACCTGGACCTCTTCGCGCGTCGGCGGCATCGGCATGGATGTCATCGCGCAAGAAGTGCTCGTTCGCCATCGCGCCGCGTTCCCCGAACGGCGTGCCGAAGGCCACACCCTTCCGGTCGGCGGTTTGTATCAGTGGCGCTCCGACGGGGAGTACCACTTGTTCAACCCCGAATCGATTCATCGCTTGCAGAAGTCGGTCCGCACAGGGAGCTTCTCCACGTTCAAGGAGTACTCGCGGATCATCAACGAGCAGGCGACGAATCTCTGCACATTGCGCGGTCTGCTCGATTTCAAAGCGAGCGATCCGATTCCGCTCGAGGAAGTCGAGCCCATCGAAAGCATCATGAAGCGCTTCAAGACGGGCGCGATGTCGTACGGCTCGATCAGCAAAGAAGCGCACGAGACGCTCGCGATCGCGATGAATCGCATCGGCGGCAAGAGCAATACCGGCGAAGGCGGCGAAGATCCTGAACGCTTCAAGCCGCTCCCGAACGGTGACTCGAAGAACTCTGCGATCAAGCAAGTGGCCTCGGGCCGCTTCGGCGTGACGAGCGAGTATCTCGTCAACGCGCGTGAAGTGCAGATCAAGATGGCGCAAGGCGCGAAGCCCGGCGAAGGCGGCCAGTTGCCCGGTGCAAAGGTCTACCCGTGGGTCGCGAAGACTCGGCACACGACCGCAGGCGTCGGCCTCATCTCGCCGCCGCCGCATCACGACATCTATTCGATCGAAGATCTCGCCGAACTGATCCACGACCTCAAGAACGCGAATCGCGAAGCACGCATCAGCGTCAAGCTCGTTTCCGAGGTCGGCGTCGGCACGATCGCGGCGGGCGTCGCGAAAGCGCATGCGGACGTCGTGCTCATCAGCGGCTACGACGGCGGCACAGGCGCATCGCCGCAAACCTCGATCGCTCACGCGGGCCTACCGTGGGAGCTCGGGCTTGCGGAAACGCACCAGACGCTCGTGATGAACAACCTCCGTAGCCGCATCGCGGTCGAAACGGACGGCCAGCTCAAGACGGGTCGCGACGTCGTCGTCGCGGCGCTGCTCGGTGCGGAAGAGTTCGGATTCGCCACCGCGCCGCTCGTGGCGACCGGCTGCATCATGATGCGCGTCTGCCATCTCAACACCTGCCCGGCGGGCATTGCGACGCAGGATCCGCGCTTGCGCGAGAAGTTCAAAGGCAAGCCCGAGCACGTCGTCAACTTCATGCGCTTCGTCGCGACGGAGATGCGCGAGCTCATGGCGCAGCTCGGCTTCCGTACGGTCGAAGAGATGGTTGGGCGCGTCGATCGCCTCGAGGCGAAGAAGGCGGTCAACCACTGGAAGGCAAAAGGCCTCGACTTCAGCAATCTCCTGTACCAACCGGACGCGGATCCGAGCGTCGGTCGCTTCTGCCAGATCCCGCAGGATCACGGCATCGAGAAGTCGCTCGACGTAACAACGCTGCTCGACATCTGCAAACCCGCGATCGAGCGCGGCGAGCAGGTGCGCGCGGTCGTGCCGATCCGCAACGTGAATCGCGTCGTGGGCACGATCACGGGCAGCGAGGTGACGAAGAAGTACGGCGCCGCAGGCTTGCCGGAAGACACGATCGAGATCACGTTCAAGGGCTCGGCGGGTCAAAGCTTCGGTGCGTTCGTGCCGCGGGGCATGACGCTCAAGCTCGAAGGCGATGCGAACGACTACGTGGGCAAGGGTCTTTCGGGCGGCAAGCTCATCATCTATCCGCCGGCCGGATCGAAGTTCAATTCCTGGGAGAACATCATCGTCGGCAACGTCGCGCTCTATGGCGCAACGAGCGGCGAGGCATACATCAGCGGTATGGCAGGCGAGCGCTTCTGCGTGCGCAACAGCGGTGTGCACGCGGTCGTCGAAGCCGTCGGCGATCATGGCTGCGAATACATGACCGGCGGACGCGTCATCGTCCTTGGACCGGCTGGCCGCAACTTCGGTGCAGGCATGTCGGGCGGCGTCGCATACGTGCTCGATGAGCGCGGCGATTTCAAGACGAATGCGAACAAGGACATGGTCGAGCTCAACGGACTCGACGAGCCTGAAGAGATCGCAGCCGTGCGCGCGATGATCGAGCGCCATCTCAAGTACACGGGCAGCGCGCGGGCGAAGCACGTGCTCGAGAACTGGGAGCAGATGATTCCGCGCTTCGTCCAAGTCATGCCGCGCGACTACAAACGCATGCTCGGATGCATCAAGCGCGCGCATGAGCAGGGACTCACCGGCGATGAGGCGATCATGGTCGCGTTCGAAGAGAACGCACGCGATCTCTCGCGCGTCGGCGGCAACTGATAAACAGAAGCGGTGGGCGGTCAGCGGTTGGCGGTTAGTGACGCCACTGCTTCCGCCGATCGCGCCGCAGTCCAAACTAACCGCTAACCGCTAACCGCTTCGGAAAACTAATGGGTAAGCCCACCGGATTCATCGAATACCTGCGCGAGCTGCCGGTCGACCGCACGCCGCAAGAGCGACTGCGCGACTGGAAAGAATTCCACCACCACATGGAAGAGAAACGGCTGCGCCAACAGGCCGCGCGCTGCATGGATTGCGGCGTGCCCTTCTGTCATACGGGCAAGCTCATCAGCGGCATGGCCTCGGGCTGTCCGATCAACAACGTCATTCCCGAATGGAACGATCTCGTCTATCGCGGCCTGTGGCACGAAGCGATCGAACGCTTGCACATGACGAACAACTTCCCGGACTTCACGGGCCGGGTGTGTCCGGCGCCGTGCGAAGGCTCGTGCGTGCTCGGCATCAACAACCCGCCCGTCACGATCAAGTCGATCGAAGCGGCGATCATCGATCGCGCCTGGGAAGAAGGTTGGGTGCTGCCTGAACCGCCTAAGACGCGTACCGGCAAGAAAGTGGCCGTGATCGGATCGGGCCCGGCGGGCTTGGCCGCCGCGCAGCAACTCAATCGCGCGGGCCACACCGTGACGGTGCTCGAGCGCGCGGATCGCCCTGGCGGTTTGCTCATGTACGGCATCCCGAACATGAAGCTCGACAAGCGCGAAGTCGTCGAGCGCCGCCTCAAGGTCATGGAGCAAGAAGGCGTGAAGTTCATCTGTAACGCGCACGTCGGCGAGAATGTCGAAGCACAGCTCCTGCGCAAGGACTTCGACGCGATCGTGATCTGTACAGGCGCGACGCAGCCGCGCGACCTGCCCGTGGACGGCCGCAATTTGAAGGGCGTGCACTTCGCGATGGAGTACCTGACCGCGAGCACGAAGGCGCTGCTCGACGATGGCCCCGATTCGACCCCGATTCACGCGCGCGGCAAAGACGTCGTCGTGATCGGCGGCGGCGACACCGGCACCGATTGCGTCGCAACTGCGATGCGTCACGGCGCGAAGAGCGTCACTCAGATCGAGATCATGCAGAAGCCGCCGATGGATCGCGC
>JBIQKP010000151.1:0-1231 GCA_044506405.1 Lysobacterales bacterium
TGCGCGTCGATACGCAAACGTATGACGGTTCCGGCGATCACGAACAGATCGCCCCGCGAGTGAGCGTGCTCTATGCGTTGAACGACGCAACCCGAATTCGGGCGACCTGGGGCCGCTTCTATCAATCGCATGCGATCAACGAGCTGCAAGTCGAGGACGGCATCGAACGTTTCCACGGCGCGCAGCATGCAGATCATTTGATTCTGAGCATCGATCGTACGCTGCGCGAAGGGCTGGACCTGCGTATCGAGGCGTACAGGAAGCAATACAGAGACGTCGCTCCTCGGTTCGAGAATTTATTCAATCCGCTCGTACTCCTACCCGAGACCGAGTTCGACCGCGTCATGATCGCGCCGAGCAGCGCGCGTGCGGAAGGCGTCGAGCTGTTCGTTCGATGGCAATCCGACGGTCCTTGGCGCGCGTGGATCAACTACACCTGGTCTCAAGTCAAAGACGTGATCGACGGACGGAGCGTGCCGCGGAGTTGGGATCAAGAACATGCAATCAATGCTGGTCTAGGCTGGGCAAGCGGCGCATGGTCCGTGACCCTCGCGGATAGCTTCCATACCGGCTGGCCGATCACGCGATTGAGACTTCTCGAGACGCCGGAGGGCGGATTGCAGCCGACCTTTGGAGAGCGCAACGCCGACCGGCTTGGCAATTACAACGCGCTCGATCTGCGGATCAATCGCACGTACGCGCTATCCCGCGGTGCCCTCGACCTCTTCCTGGAAGTGACGAATCTATGGTCCCGCGAGAACGAGTGCTGTATCGAGTACTCGCTCACCACCGCACCGGATGGCGCTCCGGTGCTGGACGAGGAAGTCGACCACTGGTTACGGCTCGTGCCGTCGATCGGCATTCTCTGGCGGTACTGAGCCAGATTCAGCTACGCAAGGCCGGCGCTTCATGCATCGAGCTGGCTGCACGTGCACGCCTCGCCGCGGCGCGGTGATGCATCGCGAAGTTGTACACGGCGACTGCCATGGGAAACAGATTCGAGAGCACGCCAACGGAGTCGTTCTTACCCCAAATAAAGTAAGCCAGCAGCAGACCGCTCCCCATCAGACTCATCGTCCAGAACATGCCCGGGAACGCGGGCTCACCTTCGCGTTGAGTGGCAATCAGTTGTACGACCCAACGTCCGGCGAATAGAAAAACCCCGAGGTAACCGATCAACTTCCACGGAGTGAGGACGATGCCGAATACGTAGAGGAGGGGGGTGTCCATG
>JBIQKP010000151.1:1331-4968 GCA_044506405.1 Lysobacterales bacterium
TACTCATCGGCGTATACGCGTGCATCGAGTTGCGCGAGTTCTTCCCACGCGGCAGCGAACCGCGAGAAGCGCTCAAGATGTGGCACTTCACGCTCGGTCTCAGCGTATTCTTCGTCATCTGGGTGCGGCTTGCAGCTCGACTCATCGGAATAACACCTTCGATCATCCCGCCGCCACCGAAGTGGCAGGCTGTCACTGCACTGATCGTTGAGTGCGCGCTGTATGCACTCATGATCGTCTTACCTGTACTCGGTTGGCTCACGCTGAGCGCGGAGGGCAAAGCGATTCCGTTCTTCGGCTTGCAGCTCCCAGCGCTCGTCGCGCAGAACGACATCCTTGCAGAGCGGACAGAGGAACTGCACGAGACGCTCGCGACCGCCGGGTACTTCGTGATCGCACTGCATGCGGCTGCCGCGCTCTTCCATCACTACGTGAGACACGATAACGCGCTCCTTCGGATGTTACCGTCGCGACACTGAGGTCGTCGCTCAACGCTGTGCAGCACGAACCGGCTCAATCGGTAGAGTAGGGCCGGATGGCCGAGGAGGTGCGTAGGCAAACACCGCTCGACTATTCCCTTTGTGCACGCACACCGGATCCGCTCCACCCCCGCGAACGAGGAACCACTGCTTTCGATTCGCCGAGCCCAAAGGCTGCGCATGCGAGGCCGCGAAGCAACGCTCCATCGCTGTCGCATCCACGACGAGTTGATGCAGAGGATCCTCATTCAACCAGCGCGCCGCGTCGAAGGCTTCCTGTTCGGCCTCTCTCCATCTTGCATGACCGAAGTGCACGACAGGACGGTCCAACTGCAGAAGGTACTGTTCCTTGAAGGCGGCCCATGCGAGCGCGTGCCCAGGATCGGCCAGGCGCTCGACTCGCTGCACGAAATCTGCGCCCGACCGTGACGCGTTCATCGCCGGATTCACCCAGAAGCCGACAACGAGCAGAATCGTCACGAGCGTCGAGCAATAGGCAAGTGCACCTCGTCGCGACGAGGCGAGGAGGGCGATTGCGATGGCCGCGGCCGCGATGAGCGCAATCGGAGCGAGCGGATCCAAGCCGTAATCGCCAACGATAGCTTCGCGTCGTTCCTCGGCCACGAGAAGAGCGGCCGCAGCGCCCGCACACAAAATGCCTACTGAAAGTGCAACTGCATACATCGCGCGCTGAAACGAGCTGCGCCGGTAGAGCTCGAGTAAATAGGGGGCGCATACAAGTGCAATCGCGGGTACTGCCGGCAGAATGTAGACGCCGCGCTTGCCGTCGCTGAAACTGAAAAAAGCGACGACCATCACGATCCAACTCAGCAAGAGCGCGATCTTCGAATCGCGCGCATTCAGCGAGTCTTTCCACCTAGGAACGAGCCACGGAAGCATGACGGTGATTGGCACCCACAACACCGGAATGACGTTGACGATGAAGTACCAGAACGGCTCCTGATGCTGCCAGGCATTGGCGTATCGCTCTATCGTTTGCTGAAAAAGAATCTCGTCTCGATACGCAGCAAGCGCGGCGTTGTCGTTGGATACAATCAGCAAGGGCACTAACCACGTGCCGATCGCCAAACAGAGTGACAGCGGTCCGAGCGCCCACAATAGCGGCCGGTCGAAAGCGATCTCCGGTTGCCACCTTCGTACTCGCAATACGACGTACGGGATCAGTATCAAGAGCGGCAAAAAGCCGACGCCCTTCGTGATCACGCCGAATCCTGCTGCCGCCCAACCGACGACATACCAGCCCCAGCTGGGGCCGAGGAGGAGGTGGCGCAAGAGTCCGTACAAGCTGAGCGTGGTCCAGAAGCATAAGGTGGCATCGATTTGACCCTGCCGCGCTTGCCACACGAACTGCACCGTGAAGAGCAGTATCAACGCTGCGACTAATCCGATTTCGCGCCGCCACAACCGCGTCCCCAAGTCATAGACGAGCAGGACACAGCCAACCGCGCTCAACAAAGAGGGCAACAAGAATGCGAGGCGGAGTGAGCCAGTCAGCTTTAGGACTGCCGCGATCAGCCAGAAGAAGAGCGGAGGTTTATCGGCATACATGTCGCCGCCGACCCGCGGCACCAACCACTCGCCACTCGCGAGCATGTCCCGTGCGATGAGCGCGAAGCGCGGCTCGTCCGCAGGCCAGGGATCGCGCAACCCGATCCCCGTTGCAATCAATAGGACACAGAGCGCCAGCAACCACAGCGCATCGAGCTGTCGATCGCGACGTGTCTCGCTGCCGACACGCAGCAGGCGTTCGCTCCAGGAATGGTGGGTCTCATTCTTCGCTAACATGCGCGGCGAGCGGAGCGCGTCGAATCAACCATCGCACACCGAACAAGTCGATGATCCCAACCCACAATCGATTCCTGATTCCGTACTTCGATCGACCGCTGAGCCGTGGGCGATGGTGGACGGCAACCGATGCGACGGGCGCCCCGGCGCGCAGGAATAGGGCGGGTAGAAAGCGGTGCATGTGATTGAACGCCGGCAGATCGAGGAAGGTCTGTCGATGAAACAGCTTGATGCCGCACCCGGTATCGGGACTCCCATCGCGTAGCAGCCCCCGACGTACGGCGTTCGCGACGCGCGACGACAGGCGACGCACGAACGTGTCATTGCGGCGCACACGATGACCCATGACGAGACGAAGCTGGCCGCCGCTTTCGTCGAGCGCTCGCAGCAATATAGGAATGTCGGCAGGGTCGTTCTGCCCATCGCCATCGAGCGTGACGATCCACTCCGAACGTGCCGCGCGCACGCCGGTTAGCACAGCTGCGCTTTGCCCGCAGCCGACATCGTGACGCAGGAGACGAATCTTCGGCACCGCTGTATCGCGGATCGAACAAATGCGCTCGACCGTCGCGTCACCGCTCGCGTCATCGACGAAGATGATCTCGAAGGATTGGCTGGACCCGAGTGCACCGCGAATCTCGAGCGCCAAGCGCTCCACGTTATCCTCTTCATCACGTACGGGAATCACGACGCTCAGGTCAGGTACTTGATGAATCGACTGACACGACTTCTCGTCCAGCGTGGACATGACATAGACAGCCAGTGAGAGATTCGGCCTGCAGGCCAATTGCAAGAAAACATCGCGGATTACGTGACGTTCTTAGAGAGACGCTCGGACGGTGGAAAATCAATCGCGGGGTGTTCGATGTGCAGCCGGCCGTATGGCGGAAAGCCTCTTAGCCCATCAGGGAAATTCCGGCAGTCATCTCTTCAGCAAGTAGATCCTACGTGCGACAGGCATTGATCAGTCGTGTCCTGCCAGCCGAGCCAAGCCCTTCACGAGGGTCTCATCGGTAAAACACCAGCTCCAGACTTCGCCGGGTTCCATCGAAGTGATGATGGGATGCGAAGTAGCATGAAAGTGCGCTCGAGCGTGGCGGTTCTTCGAATCGTCGCAGCAGCCCACATGCCCACACGTGCGGCACACACGTAGATGAACCCAGGTATCGCCGAGCCGCAGGCAATCCTCGCAACCGCGCGAGGTAGGCACGTTGGTTTGAACGGCATCAAGGTGTGTGCATCGTGTGCTCATGGATGTCTCGGCAGGGTAAATGGAAGAACATACCGGTCAGGCGCCGCGGACCTCTACGAAGACGGATGGAATTTCGGGGAGGGTTATCGGGCCAGCGAAA
>JBIQKP010000038.1:0-33969 GCA_044506405.1 Lysobacterales bacterium
CGAGCCAATTGCCGTCCGGATCGACCATGCGCCACCAGACGAGATTGTCGACCGCGGTCCCCCAGAGCACAGCCTTCTTGCCGCCTGCGTTCATCGCGATGTTGCCGCCGATACAAGACGCATCGGCGGACGTCGGATCCACCGCGAATACGAATCCCGCGTGCTCTGCTGCGTTCGCGACGCGACGCGTCACAACACCCGCCTCGCTGAAAATCGTCGGCGCTAAAGCACTCTCATCTGACCGAGCAGCGTCCGAGGCGCTGAGTGCTTTCATTTCCACGGCACCCAACGTCTCGAGCTTCTCGGTATTGATGACGACTGAGAGCGGCGTGAGCGGGATGGCGCCGCCGGTATAGCCTGTGCCGCCGCCACGGGGGATGACGGTGAGCCCGAGCTGAATGCATGAGCGCACGAGCGCGGGAATTTCGTTTTCCGTGTCGGGAGACAGCACGAGGAATGGATACTCGACGCGCCAGTCCGTCGCATCGGTCACGTGTGACACGCGCGCGAACGCGTCGAAGCGGATGTTGTCCTCGCGCGTATAGCGAACGAGCAAACGTCGCGCGCGCTTGCGTAGATCGATCGTGCGTTCGAAATCGCGCTCGAACGATTGGACCGCTGCGCGGGCCGCTTGCAGCAGCTCGGCGACTTTGCGATCGCGCTCGAGGTCCGAATCGTCGCGCCGACGCTCGACTTCGTTCAGCCGATGACGCAGTGCCTCGATCAACAGGCGCCGGCGCTTCGCGTTATCGATCAGATCGTCTTGCAAGTAGGGGTTGCGCTGTACGACCCAGATGTCCCCGAGCACCTCATAGAGCATGCGGGCAGAGCGGCCCGTTCGCCGTTCGCTGCGAAGCTCGTCGAGAACCTGCCAAATCCGTTCGCCGAGCAACCGCACGACGATCTCGCGGTCCGAGAACGAGGTGTAGTTGTAAGGAATTTCACGCAGGCGCGCGGGTGCTTCCGGAACGAACGCACGCTCCGGCTCGATGGGCTCGAGCGGAAGGGACAAGTTGAGCAAGGATGGTGACCTGAGAATAAGCGGGCTCGGGTGG
Organism: Lysobacterales bacterium; assembly: GCA_044506405.1. Classification (GTDB taxonomy): domain Bacteria; phylum Pseudomonadota; class Gammaproteobacteria; order Steroidobacterales; family Steroidobacteraceae; genus Steroidobacter. The sequence continues at coordinate 1,056 of JBIQKP010000038.1, forward strand.
AATTGTAGAGCAAGATAGCGCCAAAGACGGCGGCGAGTGACGCCCGGCCTACAACGAGCCAGAATCAGGTCTTCATAACCTCAAAACCAATTCGCATAAGCACGATGAACCTCCAGCTCTCGCCGACCGAAATTCGCGTAATCGGCTGCCTGATCGAGAAGGCGATTACGACGCCAGACCAGTATCCGCTCTCGATCAATGCCCTCACGAACGCGTGCAACCAGAAGAGCAATCGCGATCCGACGATGGCGCTGACCGAACGAACCGTTCAAGACACGATCGACGCTCTCGTCAAGAAGCACCTGGTGCTCGAGCGCTCCGGGTTCGGCAGTCGCGTGCCGAAGTATCAGCACCGCTTCTGCAACACCGGGTTCGGCAGCCTCGAGTTCACGCCGCAAGCGACTGCAATTCTGTGCGAGTTGATGCTCCGTGGACCGCAAACGCCGGGCGAGCTGCGCGGCCGCGCCGCGCGCATGGCTGAAATCCGCGATGTGACGGAAGTGGAAACGACGCTCCAGGCGCTCGCGACGCGCGAGGACGGCCCCTTCGTCGTCAAGCTCCCGAGAGAACCGGGGCGTCGCGACTCGCGCTATGCGCACCTGTTCGGCGGCCCGATCGAGATTGAGGCAGAACCCGAGCCCGTAGCCGAACCAATGCCGGCGCACGCTCAGGGCCCCTCACTCGCTGAACGCGTCGCGAAGCTGGAAGAGCAGGTCGCGGATCTGCAAGCCGAGCTGGCAGAACTGAAAGAAGGAAGGAAATAGGGGATAGGGGATCGTCAGAAGGCGCTCGCGCCCGCAATCGAGGCGCACACCGTGTGCGCTCTGACGATCCCCTATCCCCTACCCCCTATCCCTTCCCGAGATTAATTCCCTGTAATCCAAAAAACTTCTCCACGCTTGCTGCGTCTCACCCCGAGTTCACGAACTCAATGAGGGTGTCTCTTATGGTGTCTACTTGGCTCAAAGCTGCGGTGATGGCAGTTTCTTCGGGCGTCGCGTTTGCTGCTTGTTCCGGCGACCTGCCTGGCAGTGCACACGCCATCCAAACCGCTGCGGCAGCGGGCCCAGCGGTGGCCGCGCCCAGTGCGGCTGCGTTGCCGGATTTTGCATCGCTCGTCGAGCAATATGGCCCGGCGGTCGTCAACGTGACGGTCGTGGGTAAGCAGCAACGGGTGTCCGGCGTGCCTGGCATCCCTAACCTGCCGCCCGGCGATCCGTTTGGCGAATTCTTCCGTCGATTCGGCCAACCGATGCCGCGCGGTCAAGTTCCTCCGCCGCGGGGCGAAGGCTCGGGCTTCATCGTGAGCGACGATGGCTACATTCTCACCAACGCCCATGTGGTGAGCGACGCGGAAGAAGTCACGGTGAAGACGACCGATCGGCGTGAGTACAGCGCGAAAGTCGTCGGTCTCGATGAGAACACCGATGTCGCGGTGCTCAAGATCGATGCGAAGAACTTGCCGACCGTTAAGATCGGCGATGCGTCGAAGCTGCGGCCTGGCGAGTGGGTCATCGCAATCGGCTCACCGTTCGGGTTCGAAAACAGCGTGACGGCGGGCATCGTCAGCGCGACAGCGCGCGCAATGCCGAGCGATGTGAGCTACGCACCTCAGTTCATCCAGACCGACGTTGCGGTCAATCCCGGCAACTCGGGCGGACCGCTCTTCAACATGCGCGGCGAAGTCGTCGGCATCAACTCGCAGATCTACAGCCGCACGGGCGGCTACATGGGTCTGTCGTTCGCGGTGCCGATCGATGTTGCAAACAATGTGAAAGAGCAAATCATCCAACACGGACGCGTCACGCGCAGCCGCATCGGCGTGACGATTCAAGACGTCAATGCGCAACTTGCCGAGTCGTTCGGACTCGATCGCCCACGCGGTGCCTTGATCAGCATGGTGGAGGACGGCGCGCCCGGCGCGAAAGGCGGCTTGAAGGCCGGTGATGTGATCCTGAGCGTCGATGGCGTCGAGATCGACACATCATCTCAAGTGCCCGGCATCATCGCGAGCAAGAAACCCGGCAGCAACGTGCCGATCGAAGTCTGGCGCAATGGCAAGCAGCAGCGCGTCACGGTCAAACCCGAGCAGATTCGCGAAGACGGTCAGCGCGTCGCTTCCACGGGTGGCGGTGCGGATCAGGCAAATCAGTTGGGCTTGGTCGTGCGGCCTCTATCGCCGGATGAGAAACAACAAGCGCAAACGCAGGGCAACTTGCTCGTCGAGAATGTCGATGGCCCCGCCGCGACAGCGGGCGTGCAACCCGGCGACATCATTCTCGGCGTAAACGGATCGCCCGTGAAGTCGGCCGAAGAGCTCAAAGGCGCGGCGAAAAAGCGCGGCGGGAAGGTCGTCGCGCTCCTCATTCAGCGGGAGAATGCGCAGATCTTCATCCCGATCCGTAGGGACTAGCGTTTCCCGGCGGAGCTCCGGCGACGGAGCTCCGCTCGTGTATGGGGAGCTCCGCTCGTGTGAGGTGTAAGGTGTAACGTCAGAATGCGGTTACGCACCTCCTCACTCTGACGTTACACGTTACACATTACATCTCAGCGCATGCACCTCCTGCTCATCGAGGACGATCTTGAAGCCGCCGAATATCTCGCGAAAGGATTGCGAGAGAACGGCTATGGCATCGACCACAGCGCCGATGGACGGGACGGCCTCGAGAAAGCGCTATCGCATCGCTATGACGTCATCATCGCCGATAGACAATTGCCGTTCGTCGATGGACTCAAGATCATCACGGCATTGCGCGAGAAGGAAGATCGCACACCCGTGCTCATTCTGTCCGCACTTGGCACGGTCGATGATCGTGTCGCCGGACTTCGCGCGGGCGGCGACGATTATCTAACGAAGCCGTTCGCATTCTCCGAGTTGCTCGCGCGCATCGAGGCATTGCGCCGACGCGCATCGACGCCGAGCGATACGACCACGCGCCTCAAGGTCGGCGATCTCGAGATCGACCTGCTGGCGCGCCGCGCTCATCGCAACGGCCGAGCGATCGATCTCACGACGAAGGAATTCCAGCTACTCGAGTATCTGATGCGCCGCCCCGGACAAGTGGCCACGCGCACGATGCTGCTCGAGAACGTGTGGAACCTGCATTTCGATCCGCAGACGAACATCGTCGACGTCCACATGAGCCGCCTACGTAATGCCATCGACAAAGGCTTTCCGAAGCCTTTGATTCACACCGTGCGGGGCGCGGGGTATGTTCTCAAGGAATGAGTACATCGATGCGGTTGTCGTCCGCCCGGCTCGCGACGCTGTTCGTGGTCTTGTTCGCCACGGGCATCAGCCTGCTGTTGACGGCTGTTTACTTCCTGACCGCGCGCGTCCTCGACCGTGAGGTCGATGCGGTCATTCGCGGGGAAGTGGACAGCCTGATCGACGATTACACGCGCGGCGGCCTCATCCATCTCGTCTCGACACTGCATCGGCGCTCCGACAATTGGGGCCGCACGGGCGCGGTTTATCTATTGACGGAGTCCAACGGCTATCCGATCGCCGGCAATCTCGCCGGTTGGCCGCGCGAGGTCACGACGTACGGCACGTGGGTCGAATTCGACATCGACGCGAGCGATTCCGGGGGCGCCACGAAACATCCGGTCCGTGCGCAGACATTCCGCTTACCGGGCGGGCGTCGTCTTCTCGTCGGAACCGACATTCTGGAGCGTCGCCGCCTCGCTTCGCGCCTTCGCACAGCGATGTTCTGGGGCGTCGGCTCGTCGGTCGCGCTCGCTGCGCTGATCGGCTTCGGCTATAGCCGTCGCGTTCGCCGACGTGTCGCGATGATCGCAGACGCCTGTCGCCGCATCATGAACGGCGATCTCGCGGAGCGACTTCCGGTCGAGGCCTCGCACGATGAGTTCGACGAGCTCGCGATAGCCGTCAACCAGATGCTGAGCCGCATTCATCAGCAGACCGAGACACTGCAGACGACGTTCGATAGCGCAGCTCACGATCTGCGCGCTCCGCTCTATCGCGCGCGCGTGCGCATCGAGGAAGCGCTCCAGCACGAAGACCTGAACCCCGCCTCGCGCGAGACGATGGAAGCGACAGTCGCAGAGCTCGATCGCGTGCAGCGCACGTTGGGCACGTTACTGCAGATCGCGCAGGCCGACGGCCGCGGCCGCGATGTGGTGACGGAAGATGTCGATCTCGCCGCGCTCGCGCGTGAGATGGTCGAGCTCTATCAGCCGGAAGCGGGCACGCGAGAGATCGCTCTCGAGTACACAGGCGTCGAAAGCGTGACGCTGAGAGGTAACCGTCAACTGCTCGCGCAAGCCATCGTGAATCTGCTCGAGAACGCACTCAAATACGTAGCCGCGGGCGGACGCGTTGCTGTCGAGGTGGAGCCATCGGCAAAGCGCGTGCGGATGGTGGTGTCAGACAACGGCCCCGGCATTCCGGAACAGGATCGCGAACGTATTCTGCAACCGTTCGTACGATTGGAACGCGATCGCCGCCAAGTCGGCAGCGGTCTAGGCCTGAGCCTCGTCGCCGCAGTGATGCGACTCCATGGCGGCACGATCGAGCTTGCGGACAACGCTCCAGGGTTACGCGTGATATGCGAGTTTCCCTTGTAGGTCGGAATTTATTCCGACCAAGGAATTCTCGCAGAGCACGCGAAGGCGACAGCAGTGCGCAGCCGCGAGGACGACCATGGTGATGGCCGGCCCGCGTGCTCTGCGAGAGACTCCTATCGATTCATTGCGCGTCGACCTTGATCCAGACGCTCTGCGAATCGCGCGACGTCGAATGCCTACGGCTGAGAACGCCGCTTTGACTCGTGCTCGAAGTGTTGTCGATGCCGCCGAGCTGCACCCATTCTCCGATGCGCCCACTCACCTGAGTCGAGACTTGCTGCGTGTTGATCGCACCATCGCGCAAAGTATCCGCGCGTTGCTCGACTTCGAGCACGACGCTGTCACCGCTCACGCGCGGTGTGACGAGGAATCCATTCGTCAGGTCGCGATACTGCGTCGATGCGGCACCCCATCGCTGGCGCCCGACACCGCCGCCGACCATCGTGACGATCGGGACGCTCGTGCCCGATGAAATGAAGGCCGATGAACCTTCGAGCACGCTGACGCTCGTCACACGACCGCCGGACGTTTGGAGATTGCTGCTCGAACCGCTGATCGTTGCGCGCGTGCGCGTGCTTGGATGCTCATTCACACTCCCGGAACCTCGATCGTTCCGCACGGTACCGGAGGCTTGCGCGCGCTCGCGCTCCATCTCCTCCGCGGTACTGCGTCGCACCGAGACGAGCAGTTGACGCGGTTTTCGATCCAGCTGCTCGACAGCGGACCGGAGCTGCGCGAGGTTCGCGGCGCTCGTGCGCACGAACAACGTGTAGCCCTGCCCGCTTAGCGCACCGCCCGACTCGAGCAGCGGCTGCAGCACCGGAATCAATTCTTCTGCGGAGCGATTCTTGAGCTCGATTGTGTCGAGAGACTGCGCCCAACTCGCAACCGCGATGAGGCACGCGGCGAATGCGAGCACATGCCGTGTAAAGCGCAACGTGTAACGTGTCAGGAGCTGCGTCGGCAGCTCATTTGTGTCTTCACACATTACACGTCACCCGCGACGTGCGCGCGGCGTCACGGTATCTGAATCTTGCCGCCGCGTCCGGGAGGCCCGCCCGCGAGATTCGGCATCCCGCCTTGCGGCACGACGAGTTGAGACGCAGCTTGTCGACGCATCTCCTGAATCTGCTGCACCGTACGTTCGATCGCGGCGGTCGCCGCTGCCGAAAAACCGTTGACCGCTTCATCGAGCGACTTGCCTTCGATCTCGAAGTTGATCGGGACCGGGCCCATGTTCGTCATGATCTCCGCCTGCCCCACGAACAGCGTCGGCCGCGCGGAGTCGGGGCTGCCGTCGCTTTTGACGGGCGAGAGCCGACGAATGGCGCCCACTCGGCGATCGGTAAACATTTCTTCCAGATACAAGGAGTCCGCATCCATCTGCGGGTCTTGTGCGTGCTCGTCGGCCATCGTGACTCCAATCATTTGCGTGACTTATGACAGTAGACCAGTGCGCCGGATCACGATCAAGCTGCAACGGCCGACAACTTCATGGGGCCTTCTTGGGCGGCTACAATACCCCCGACACAGCGGGGCAGTGACGACCATGCAGGAATCGAACAATCCTTTCAGCGAGGCCTTCGGCAAGGCAGTCGACCTCGGCAATCGAATCGCGGACACGGACGATAAAGCGGACATCTGGGACATCGCAGACGGCCTGCTCGCCGGTGCGGTTCAATATTGGTTGTACTCCCGCCAGCCGTGTTCCGATCCGAGCTGCGAAGAATGTCTGGCGATCAGTACAGCGGAGAGCCGGCTCGAAGAGCTTCGCAAACTAATGCGTCAATTCGCCGAAGAGAGCGAGTACTTTCACTCACCGACTGACCGCAACGTCGGGAGAGCCTGAGTCTCAGGAAACATTGCAGGTCGACCGCAGGCGCACAACCCAGCTTCTGCAAGCGACCCTGCTGACTGCAGGTTGCCGGTGAGTTGTCATAGGCAACCTTCTACTCACCTGACGCGTTGGTAGCCGCTATCACGGTCCAGCTCGGCCGTCCAGCCACTTGTGCGACTGCATTATGGTCGGATTGCCGCAGCGCTCCTATCTCCTTGATCCTGCATGAGGCGTTTGTGCAACGCCTCCGAGGGGTCTCGTTTTGAGATACAGCGCACACCGCGTTAAGTGTGACGTTCTCCAAACTTTCTCCTGGACTAGAGCCGAGAGGCGACTCGATGGGAATGTTGAAGAATCTGAAGCTGCGTCACCGCGCGTACGTGTGTGCGTTCAACTCGTTTCGTTTCGCTGCGCGACTACGCGGTGACCTGAGCGAGTTCGCGCCCTCGATCGCGGAGACGCTCGAGAGCGTCGGCGATGAGCTCGCCGCGCTCGCGCGCGACAGTTGCCCGACCGAGAACGAGCGACGTCAGTTGATCGAAGGCCTCGAAAGCGCGTTGCGCGCGCTCGGCTTGTCCGACGCGGCGCAAGTCCACATCGTCTCTCAGCTCGCCCCCCGGATCATGGCAGGCGAGCCCGCCAGCGCAAGCAAAGAAGCCTGGACGCGAATGGCGGTCTAAAGCCACTCGCACCGTCGCCCCAACAGCCGCATGCGACATAACCCCACTGCGGCGTGCAAAAAATACCTGTCGCGAAATACCGTGTCTCCTGAAAGCGACCTCTTCACTTGACTTCCGATTCATGCGTGCGCAGCATCCAATCCAGCTCAGGGCAAACTCGCCGAAAGGCGAGGACGCAAAGCTTCCGGTCTAACGGAGAACTCTCCTAAGACAGCGGGGTTGCCACAGTCGGTTCGCATCGTGCGTCGGACGACACACGAATAGATATCCCAACAAAGCGAACGCTGTGACACGGCGCGATAGAGCGCCTCCCCCGTCAGGTCGATTTGCGAGCGAGCTCTTGGCTCGATGCGTGTGTTTGCGGCTGCTGCGTTGGGGAAGTTAACGTGGATAAGAACACGAGCAAGGCCTACGTCGAGACGACAGGCCCGATCGCGGGCGCATTGGCGCCGACGGGTGAAGTCGGCACACCCTTGTTCCTCATCAACTTGTGCGCCTCGATGGCGCCGGTTCAGCTCAATAGCAAGTCGCTCCCCGGGCTAGAATCCTACCGCCTTTATCAAGTCACCCGCGTCGAAGACGGCCGCACACGTTATCGTTTGCGACTCGGCTTCTTCGAATCCGAATCCGAAGCCGAAGAAGTGCTCGTGAAAGTGCGCGAGCAATACCCGACTGCGTTCACGGCGTGTCTCTGCGAGGAAGATCGCAGACACACTCGCGGCTACGTCGTGCCGCCACGCACTGCGAAGCCGACGATGACTGTCGTGCCGTCCCCGACCACGCCAGCGGTCGCTGCGCCGCCCCTTGCGAGGAGCACGCCCGCGGCACCGCCAACCCAAGCAAAGAGTCCTCCGAGTGCAGCGGTGAAGCCATCGCCCGCTGCGAACGCCGCGCCTGTTTCCCGCCAGCCGGCCGTGCCCGCCGCGAAGTCGACGATCGAGATCCCTCGCGCGCACGAGACGAGCGCGACAGCGAAGACCAAAGCACCGTCGATCGGCGAGCTCACAGGATTGGATGATCTCAGTTGGGAGCCGACAGATGCGACCAGCAAACAACCCGCACTGAAGAGCGCCTCCGCGCCGCAGAAGAACAGTGCGCCCGCGGCACCCAAAGCGGCAGCAGCCGTCAAGCCCGAACCGAAGCGCACTGCGCCTTCGACGACGATCGAGCCGAAGCACGACACGGCTGCAAGCATGCGCGTCAAGGCACTCGATTTGACGTTGTCGGACCCGCCACCACCTCCGACACAGAAGGCGAGTGCACCGTCCAGCCAACCATTTCATGTCGGCAAAGGGATCGACATCCCGACGACGCAGCTCTCGTTGCAGTCTGAATCTGCGGCATCCGTCGCGGCTAAGGCGCCGGCAACGAAGGCGCCTCCGAGCGCGCCCGCTGCATCAGGCGCGCGCAGCACACCCACCGCACCCGCGAAAGCGCCGGTTGCGAAGGCGCCTCCGATGACGCCGGCGAAACCGGCTATGCCCGTGAACGCCAAGCATCCGGACCTCGACAGCACGCAAACCATTCGCGCGCTGACCGCGGAAGAGCTGAACGATGAGTCACAAGAGAAGGTCTTCGCGATTCAGCTCGCGGCCTCCGAGCAGCCGGTGAACCTGGATGCGATGCCGCACCTCGATATTTTCGAAGCCTATCGACTGTACTCCGTGGCGACAGCGGGTAGCGGCAAGATCGTGCACTCGCTGCGCCTCGGCTTTTTCAAGGAAGCAGTGTCTGCGGAAGCGGTCGCGGGTTATCTCAAGACATTCTTCAGTACCCCAACCGTGATTCGCATCAGCGTCGCAGAGCAAGCACGATTCAAGGACGCGACACTCCCCAAGAAACCGGAGCCCGAAACGAAGGCGACCGTCGTCGAGCTCAACACCGTACGAAGCGCCCGTGTGCCGACCGTGACGATGGAAGTCGTCCCGGGTCCGGACACGAGCGCGACCGGTTCGTTCAAGATGAACGCAACCGGTTCCTTCCGCACATCAGAGACGGCGACCCATCGTACGTTGCCTGCGAAACCTGCCGCGAAGAGCGCGCCGACGCCGACGAAGCGCTCAGCGCCGATCGCCAAGAAGAAAACATCGACGAGCGGCAAGTACAAGATGCCGTCGAAGAAATCGCTCGCCGAGCAGTTGCTCGATGAAGCGAAGGAAGTCGAGCTGTCCGAAAGCGGCATCTTCAAGATGCAAAAGAACGAGTCTTCGCTGTTGTCGCGGCTCGTGGATAAGCTGAAGAAGTAAGTCACTCGGCATAGCCCGTCAGCTCTAGATATCCCTTGCCCACTCGCGCGCCGCTCTCATCGAGCGCGCGAACGGCGCCTTCCCAATAGATCGAGCCGGTACTCCCGCGCGTATCGTTCTCTTGGTCTTCCATCAGCGGCGTGAGCGACAGCGTTCGGTCGCCGAGCCTCACGCGCCATTCGACTGGATATTCGATACCAGTGCGCGGCGAACGCCAGCGTCGGCCGGGCGACCATTCGATGTCATGCGGTCCGAGGGAACGGACATGGGTTGAAGTCCGCCAGGTACCGCCGGCCCAGCGCGCGTTTCCGCTTCGATCGCGAACACGCGCGGCGGCGACCGCACTGCCGTCCTCGAGGTTGAGCCCGATCCAATCCCACCCGGTCGACGCCTCGTCGAGCAATCGATTGGACCACTCGTGATCGAACCAAGCGATCCCGCGCACGGTGTAGCGTTCGCCATGCACGCGTAGCGCTCCGGTGGTTTCCAACTGGGGTAGGCTGTAGTAGTAGCTCGCAAACTCCGGATCCGGACTCTTCTGGCTGAAACCCTGCTCGCCTTGAAGGATCGGCGTCTGTGTCGCGCGGAGTGCGAGATCGAATGCGAAATCGCTCGCTGCGATCGAGATCCGATACACCGCGTCGTCCTTCCGCAAATTCCACTCATCAATGTGTACGGCGAGCTGGCCTTCGCGTGCTTCTGCTAACCCGAAGCCCGCACGGGCCGATTGCTCGGCACGCAACAGGCGACCGTGCGTGGGGTCGCTGATCGCAGCATGCGCGAAGAGCAACTGCTTCGGCGCGAACCGCGACGGATTCAATTCATCGACGCCAGGTCGGCTGCGGAAGAACGTGACTTGAAAACCGCGCTCGAAGCCCTGCGCGTCGGTGAGCCACCCCGTCACGTACCACCACTCGGTCCGAAACGCAGGATGACTGCCCTCGTCGGCTGGGAACGTGATCTCGAATCCGGGAACGACATCCGGCAAGTCCGCCGCTGGCGAGGCTGAGGTGAGAAACGCGATACAAGCGATGTAAGCGACAATGGCAAGCAGTTGGCGAGCCCACGCAATCGATCGCGGAGCGATTCGCAGCGTTCTAGCCTCCATCACTTGTATCACTTCCATCCCCTTCAGCACGCGTGACCGATCACCAATCTTCCTTGACGGCGCGAACCACATCGCTCGTCATCGCATGACGGCCGCTCCACACCGCGATGAGCGCTGCGCTCACGATGAGAACGAGCGAGAGGAGCGCGAGCAGCGCGCCAGGCGCGTAGAGATCCATACTCCAGTGGAACGACTGGCGATTCACAACGTAGATAAGGATGAAACTGACGATCACGCCGCTCGCGAGCCCAACAAGGACACCGATCGTCCCGAGCACGGTGCCTTCGATCGCAAGCATCCCTGCGATCTGTCCACGCGTGAATCCGAGATGGCGCAGCGCGCCGAGCTCGCCGCGACGGGCGAGTACCTGCGCGCTGATGCCCGATGCAATACCGAACAGCCCGATCACGACGGCGACGATCTCGAGCACATAGGTGATCGCGAACGTGCGGTCGAATACGGCGAGCGACATTTCCCGCAGCTCGCTCGGCGCACGCACATCAACCGCGATACCTGCTGGGAGCTTCTTTCGCACCTGCTCGCGCACAGCCTCGATGGAAGCACGCGCGTCGAGCCAGAGCCAAACGGTATTGATTTTGCGGTCGCCGGTCAGCCGAACGTAATCGGCCCGCGTCAAGACGACGGCGCCATTCTGATGCTCATAGTCGCGCCAGAGACCTTGTACGAATCCGCGCAGCACGGCGGCGTCGAATCGGATAGCGATGAGCTCACCCGGACGCACGTTGAAGAGATCCGCGGCCGCCTCGCTCAGCCACACGGCGCTCGCTCCGTCCGGTGCGGACGAATCCGCTTGTGCCGTAATCCAGAGCGACTCATCGAGTGCGTCGCGATCGAACGACCGAGCACTCACCACGATCGGCGGTCGATCGGAATCGAGACTTGCCTGCGCGAGTCGACTCGTCTCGATCCGAACGACACCGGACAACTCCCCCAGCATCGTCGCCGTGGATTCATCCAAGTGAGCCGTTTGGTCGACACCGCCGACGCGCACATAGACATCCGCCGGCAGAATGCGCTGCGTCCACGCATCGAGCGACCCCCGGAACGAGGACACCATGATCGCCATCGCCACCATCAAGCTGAAGCTCACGACGATTGCGGCGACACTCAGCGCCGCATAGCGAGCCGTACCCGAAAGCTCCGCGATGGCGACTTCGTACGGCGGGGCCGGATGTTGCGGCAGTAGGCGAAGCGCGCCTTTGACAAGCAAAGGCGTCGCCGCGACCGTGGCAATGAGCAGCAGCGCGATGGACACGTAGCCTGGCAACGGCAATCCCGCGATGGGCGGAACGAACAAAACACCGATGGAGAGTGCGAGAGCAAGCACAATGCTCCATGGATGAACGCGCAGCAGGCCACTCGTGACATCGCTCGCCTTGAGCGCTGCGGCGGTCGGAATCCGCGCTGCTTCGAGCGCGGGCCGCGCCGCACCGACGAGCGCGACAGAAAGCCCTAGCGCACAGAATGCGAGCAACTCTGCGCCGCTCACTTGGATCTGCGCGGAATCGCCGGCGAAGTACCCCGCGCCGATGCCGCTGCCCAAGGCGTCCACGCCGAAGCGAGCGAGCAGCGTTCCGAGCACGATGCCAAGCGCGGAGCCGCACAGACCTAAGACACCGCTGCTCGCGAGCACGAACCCGAGTTGCTGATATCGTGTGACGCCGAGCGCGTGAAGAACGGCATGCTCGCGGCGACGTCGAAGCACGGCGAGTGCCTGCGTCGAGTAGACAAAGAAACCGCCCGTGAACAACGCGACGAGCGCGAGCGCAGTGAGGTTGGCTCGGTATGCACGCGAGAGACGCAGCGCATCGTCCGTGGCCTCGCCTGGCGTGGTGACTCGGATCTCATCCGAAGCGAGCGATCCGAGCTCGCGTCGTACCTCAGATGGAGATACGCCGCTTGCGAGCCGCAAATCGACACCAGACAGTCGACCCAGGCGACCGAACACCCATTGGACTGTCGCGATATCGATCAGCGCGACAGACCCTCGAAACGCTTCTGTAGGCAGCACGCCCGCGATCTCAAATGAGATGACCTCGAGTCCCACCTGCACGCGCAACTCATCGCCCTGCACCAAGCTCAGCTCCCGTGCTGCGGTCGCGCTCAAGAGTGCTGCATTCGGCTTGAACGGCGTCGTGCTCAACGCATCGCCGACGCTCATCGCGCTCGCGAACGCGGGTTGCAATCTTCGGTAGCGGAACGCGTCGACACCTATCACGGTGATGGCACCGCTGCGCTCTGCGAGCTTCGCGCGCACTTCCAGCTTTGGGCTTGCAGCGGATACGCCCCGCGTCCGTGCGATGCGCGGAAAGAGCATCTCGTCGAAGTCTTCGTTCGTCGCGACGACCGACAAGTCGGCGAGCCCATACAGACTGCGCGCAGCCAGCGAGATCTCATCCGCCGCCGCACGATTAACGAGGTAAATCGACAGCCCCAGCGCGATGCCTAGCGCGATGGCGAGGATCGCGAGCAGCGTGCGCCCAAGCTGATGGCGCATCGGACCGATGACGCCTGCCTCGAGGAGGGCGGCCGTGCTACGCATCATGCGTGCGCAGACGCGTCGCGCTCGAGGTGCAGACCGCTGCCGTCGAGCACGTAGATGCGATCCGCCGTGCGCGCGGCCGCGCGCGAATGCGTGACGAGGATGCCGGCCGCGCGATCGCGCTTCAGTTGTGCGCGCAGAAGCGCCAACACATCGCGCGCCGAGTCCGCATCCAAGTTTCCGGTCGGCTCATCGGCGAGCACGAGTGACGGTCGATGCACGAGCGCCCGAGCGACCGCCACGCGCTGCATCTCGCCACCCGAGAGCTCGCTCGGTGCGCTCCGGGCACGCGCCCTGAGGCCAACTGAGTCGAGCATCGACTCGACACGCGCGAGCGCGGTTCGCCCGTGCACACCGTTGAGCGCAAGCGGTAGCGCGATGTTGCGCGAGACGTTGAGATGCGGAAGCAGATGGAACGCTTGGAACACGAAGCCCATGCGCGCTCGGCGCACTCGCGTGCGCGCGGCGTCATCGAACTGCGCGAGATCTTGGCCGTCGAACACGATGCGCCCGCGATCTGGCGCATCCAATCCAGCGATCAAGTTGAGCAGCGTGGACTTGCCCGTACCGGAGTCGCCCATGATCGCGATGTATTCGCCCGCGCGAAGCTCGAGCGAAATGCCGCTCAGCACCTGCCGCGCGGGCGTACCGAACGCCTTCGCGATGTCATCGACGCGAAGAATGGAAGCAGAGTCGCTGGGCGATGCGCTTTCGCGAGCTGAGGATGCGAGTAGCGAGTCCACGAAGCGTCGTTTCAGTCGTGGGTCCTGAACCGCACGCGGCGCACGCGAACCGCGCGATCAAAAGCCGATCGTGACTCCGAGCGAGGCCGCGTACTGCAGGAACGTATCGGACTTCGCACGAATACGACATGTCCCACCTTCCGCATCCGATACGCAAAAGAGATCGCCCTCGGAATCGAGCAAGGTCACGAACGCGCGCGCGTCGAGTCTCACCCCGACGTGATCGGTAATGGGAATCTTCAATCCGCCGCCAACCGAGAACGCGACCTTGGTTTCGCTGTCGAGTCCGCGCTCATCTGGATCGAAGCGCGCGGCGCCAACGGTCATCCCAAAGTAGGGAATCGCATAGCGTGCGTCCGGATGGCTGACGGTGCCGCCGATCTGCAGATACTGCACGCCCATGTCGAACGGAGTGGCACCCTTCACTTCCGTATCCATGTCGGCATAGAAGATCTCGTAATGGCGCCAATGCTCGTCGGCGATGTCGACGAACAGCCCAAAGCTCGAACCGTCATCCAAGTCGCGCTCGGACGCGTCGGTCGGGTCCTCGAACTCACCGCCGGTGACGAATCCATAGAAGGGCGTGAGCTCGAATCGGTTGTACTCGCGCTCCGGCTCCGCCGCGAGTGCAGGCGTCGCCACTGCGATCGCGCCGAGACCCAGCATTGATAGGCACGCTGCACGAGCGCACCGAGCAGCCGCCTTCGACACGAACCCTTCAACGCGGCGTTTCATTCCTTCCCATCCGAGTGTACGCATTCGGCGACTCCTAGCTGGCCGGGCGCAAGGCTTATTCGCGCCCGCATGGATGCGCTACGTTAACATGTCCCCATGCATTGCATGAGGCCTCCGCTCTACCCATGCGTGCGCCGCTGAAGGTTTCCGGCGCACTCGTCGCGATCGTATTCGCGGCGATCACATATGGGCTATGGGCGTGGATCAATCGCCCGGTCGACGACCCGGGCTGGCCGGAGCGCGGGCTGCAGGGCGTTGCCTTCTCGCCCTTTCACGAAGACCAAGACCCGGCACGAGGCGTCTTCCCGACTGTCGAACAGATCGACGCCGACCTGCGGCTCCTGTCCGCCGCGTCAATCGCCGCGGTGCGGACTTACTCGACTCTCAACACGCTCATTCATATTCCGAGGCTCGCGGGGGAATACCAGATCAAGGTCGCGCTGGGCGCGTGGCTCAACGATAACCGCCGCCTCAACGAAGCAGAGATCGCGAATGCCATCGAGCTTGCGACCACGCAACCGAGCGTTATTCGCGTCATCATCGGCAACGAAGCACTGCTGAGAAAGGATCTCAGCATCGACGAGCTGATCGCGCATCTCGAGCGTGTGCGCGCGGAGGTGCGGCAACCCGTCAGCACAGCCGAACCCTGGCACGTTTGGCTCGATCACCCTGAGCTCGCCGAGCATGTGGATTACCTCGCAGTGCATCTACTGCCCTATTGGGAGGGGATTCCGCTCGATCGCGCGATGACGCACATCGCCCAACGCATGCGCCAGCTCGAAGAGGCGTTCCCGGGCAAGCAGATCGTGATCGCGGAAGTCGGCTGGCCATCGGATGGACGCATGCGCGAAGCAGCCGTCGCTTCGCCTAGCAATCAATCGCTTTTCCTGCGGCGTTTCTTACGGCTCGCGAAACAAGAGGGCTATCTCTACTACATCGTCGAGGCGTTCGATCAACCGTGGAAGGCACGCACCGAAGGAACGGCCGGTGCGTACTGGGGCCTCTACAACGTCAACCGCGAACCGAAGTTCACGTTCGTCGAACCGATCGTGCGTGTCCCAGGATGGCAGACGCTCGCGGCAATCTCGGTTTCGATCGCAGCGCTGCTGCTCGGATTGTTCTTCGTTCATAGTAAAACGCTCAGCACGCGCGGTAGAAGCCTTCTCGCCGTCGTCGTGTACTCTGCCGCGACGGCACTCGTGCTCGTCGTCTACAACTACTCGCAGAAGTATCTGACGATTGCGAGCGCGCTCATTGGGCTCGTCCTCATCTTAGGCATGCTGTTCGTGATCACGGTCGTGCTCGCGGAAGCGCACGAATGGGCGGAAGCGCACTTTGCGATCTCGCGGCGTCGAGCATTCCTCCGCGAGCCCACGAACGGCTTCACCCCGAAAGTGTCGATCCACGTTCCCGCGCACGATGAGCCACCCGCGATGATGATCGAGACGCTGAACGCGCTGTCGCGTCTCGAATACCCCAACTTCGAAGTCATCGTCATCGATAACAACACGGCGGACGAGGCGGTATGGCGTCCCGTCGAGCAGCATTGCGCGCAACTCGGCGCGCGGTTCCGCTTCTTCCATGTGAGTCCGCTTACGGGATTCAAGGCGGGCGCACTCAACTTCGCCCTTCAGAAGACGTCGCCGGACGCGGAGATCATCGCGGTCATCGACAGCGACTACGAAGTCGAGCCGCATTGGTTGAAGGATCTCGTGCCGGCATTCAGTCATGAACGCACGGCAATCGTGCAAGCGCCTCAAGACTATCGCGATGCCAATGAAAGCCTGTTCAAGGCAATGTGCTACGCCGAGTATCGCGGCTTCTTTCAGATTGGCATGGTGACCCGCAACGAGCGCAACGCGATCATCCAGCACGGCACGATGACGCTCGTCCGGCGAGACGCACTCGAACGAGTGGGTGGCTGGGCGGAGTGGTGCATCACCGAAGATGCCGAGCTCGGCCTACGGATGTTCGAACACGCCTACGAAGCTCAGTACATCCCCGAGAGCTATGGCCGCGGACTCATTCCCGAGTCGTTCATCGACTATAAGAAGCAGCGTTTCCGGTGGGCGTTCGGTGCGATGCAGATACTCCGCTCGCACGCGCGTGCGCTCGTCGTGCCGTCCGATACTCGATTGACGCCCGGCCAGCGCTATCATTTCGTGGCCGGCTGGCTGCCTTGGATGGCCGATGGCCTCAGCCTGCTCTTCAATCTCGGCGCGATCATCTGGTCGATCGCGATGCTCATCGCGCCTCACCGGGTCGAGCCTCCTCTAGTGATGTTCTCGCTCGTACCCGTCGCCGTATTCACGTTCCGACTCGTCAAGCTCGCACATCTCTATGTTTCACGCGTCGGCGCGAACATTCGAGAGACCGTGGCAGCCGCGATTGCGGGGTTGGCGCTCGCTCACACGATCGGCACCGCCGTCCTCAAGTCGCTGTTCATCCGAAGCCAGCCCTTCCTACGCACACCGAAGGACAAAGTGCGTCACACGATAGGAGAGATCCTGCGCGCCGCGAAACAGGAGCTCGCAATGCTCGTCGCGTTGCTCACCTGCGCGTACGCTCTGACGTACTCGATACCGCTGGGTGCGAACCGCTCATTGGGCATTCCGGAGGAGCTGAAAGCGCCGGATCTATCGCTGTGGGTCGCCGTGTTGTTGATCCAGTCGCTGCCCTATGCGGCGGCGGTGCTGGTGTCTTGGATCAGCTCCTTGTCCACGTCGCCGCGATTGTTGGGCAGCCAAGCGCCCTCACCCCCAGCGGGACGAGGGGCCTAGACCACCACACGTGCCGTACTGCTGCACCGCGACGGATCACGTGAGATGCCGGTCTCGCTAGCACCTGATGGGCTTGTTCGGTCTTGTATTCATGTTCGTGTCCTGATGACATCGCGGCACATTAAACACCCTTAGACTCAGTCAGCGAGATCGAGCCGTCAACTGCTCTTTAGTCGGCGCTATCGCCCAAGTGCAAGCCGACGTCAGGTAGTCGGCTAAGTCAACCCCCGATGACGATGAAGCAAGCCAGAAAATCGTTGGATGAGATCGTCCGGGAAGCGCGAGCGCTCGGCCCGGACGATCAGGCTTCTTTCATTCGGGAGGCGTGCGCTGCAGACCAGGCACTCTATGAATCCGTGACACGGGAGATCGCAAGCTCTCCCGGATGGGCGGATCTCAACGTTTCAGAATCCTTCGTGGGAGACACGCCCGATCCATCACTCGTGGGCGAGCGCGTCGGTCCCTACCGCGTCCTCAGGATGCTTGGCGAAGGCGGAATGGGCGCTGTCTTCCTCGCCGAACGTGATGATGGGCAGTTCGAGCAACGCGTCGCAATCAAGCTCGTCCGCCGCGGGCTCTTGTCACGCAATGTACAGAACAGGCTGCGGATCGAGCGCCAGATTCTCGCGACCCTCGACCATCCTAATATCGCGAAGCTGTTGGACGGCGGCACGACACCGGACGGCACGCCTTACATCGTCATGGAGTACATCGACGGCGAGCCCATCGATACGTACTGCGACAGGAACGGACTGAACATCAACGAACGCCTTCAGTTGTTCCGAACCGTGTGCTCAGCGGTTCATGCAGCGCATCGAAACCTAATTGTTCATCGCGACCTCAAACCGTCGAACATACTCGTCTCGCGTAACGGAGCGCCTAAGCTACTGGATTTCGGCATCGCCAAGCTGCTCGATGAACGCCACCTTCTACAAACGTTGGCAGTGACCCATGCCGATGTGCGATTGATGACGCCGGACCATGCAAGTCCCGAACAGGTGCGCGGCGACCCCATCACAACCGCGAGCGACGTTTACGTACTGGCGATCCTCCTCTACGAGTTGCTCACAGGTCTCAAGCCGTTTGGGAAGGCAGCCCTCCGCCTCACGGACCTCGAGCGCTCCATTTGCGAGGAACCGCCGGTGGTCCCTAGCGGGGCATTGGTACCGAGCACGAGAATCGCGGAATCCGACCTGATGGACATTGCGGCGCGACGCGGCACGACTCTTCCGCGTCTTCGCCGTGAACTACGCGGCGATCTCGACAACATCATCCTGGTCGGACTGCGCAAGGAGCCAGAACGACGCTACTCGTCAGTCGAGAGCTTCTCCGACGACATCGACCGCTACCTCAAGCGGCTGCCGGTAGAAGCACGGGCGGACGCATGGACGTACCGCCTATCCAAGTTCGTGCGCAGGCATTTCATCGTGGTGGGACTCACGACGGCCTTCGTGATATCGCTGATCGCGTTCTCCATCACGACTTATGTACAGGCGCGCGCTATCGAAAGAGAACGTGACGTCGCAGCGCATCAGCGGGCGGTCGCTGAAATGCAGCGCGAACACGCCGAGAGCATCTCCGCGTTCATGATCGAGTCTTTCAAGGTTTCCGATCCATCCGAGGCTCGCGGAAATGAGATCAAAGCGCGAGAGATCCTGGATCGTGGCGCTCTTCGCGTACGCACCGAGCTCAAGAATCAGCCGGCGCTACAAGCCTCTGTCATGCATACGATCGGCACCGTTTACCTCGCCCTTGGGTTGCCACGGGAAGCTGAATCGCTGATCGAAGAATCGCTGACCATTCGCCGTCAGCTGTTCGGGAACAGGCACCCGTCCGTTGCGGAGAGCCTTACGGATTACGCGGACGTTCAGCGCCACAAGGGAGACTGGGACCAAGCGCAACGCCTGGCCGAGGAGGCGCTCTCCATTGCCCGAGAACTCACGGGCGACGACAGCCTCGAGAGCGCGAGAAGCATCCTCAACCTTGGCATGGTGCACTATGAACGAGGCGAGATCGATTCGGCGGAACGGCTCCTACGCCAGAGTCTGGAAATTTACGAGGCACACCTCGGTGAAGAAGATCGGCAACTGACGAACGTACTCGACATGCTCGGGCGCACTGCGCAAGCTCGAGGGAACGTGGCGGAAGCAGAGCGTCTCCTCACGCGCGCTCTATCCATCGAACGCGATCAATCTGGGATCGATCACCCTCTTACGATTCAGCGACAGCACAATCTGGCTGCGTTCTTGTGGAGTAAAGGAGAATTGGACGCCGCGGAGCGCGAGTTCCGCCAGGTTGTGGGTCAATACGAGCGCATTCTCGGACCGGACCATCCCGAAACGATAGACTCGATTAGCAGTCTCGCCGCCGTTCTCGCGACGCGTGAAAGGTGGGGCGAGGCTCGACAACTTCATATGAAGGCGCTGGAGCTGAATCGAGCCACGCGCGGGCAGCGCCATGCCGCGGTCGCGTACGATCTGACGGGATTGGCACTGGTCTCTTTGGGGCAATCCCGTTTGCCCGAAGCAGAGCGCTACGCACGCGAGGCGATCGGGATCTACAGAGAGACGCTAGACCCGGGTCATCCGGACACCGCGGCAGCCCTTACGACACTGGGTCGGATTCTGATCGAACGGAAAGATCTGACGCGAGCCGAACCTGCGCTCGAGGAAGCGCTAACGACGTTCGCAGCTTACGGCGAAGAGAGCGCGCCCTACGCCATCGCAAGCTCCGCGCTCGCGAGAGTCTGGATGCTCCAGGGCAAATTGCTCGATGCCGAGCCCAAGCTCAGGCACAGCTATACAGTCTTGTACCGTGCGCGCGGGCCTGACAACGAGGCAACGAGGCGTGTGCGCGGGTGGGTCACACAGCTTTACGCGGAACTGAAAAGACCGGAAACCGCGGCAGCGTTGTTCGAGAGCGTCGCAAGAGGCGCACAGAGGTAAGCAATCGGGTCGGCGGCCCATTGGCCGAATGGGCGTTTCTTTCGTAGCGTGGGACCACTACGCTACACGAGTATCCGCGCGCCTTTGCCGATCGACTGACGCGGGCTGCACTCGGGGAATGCTTGTGCAACTGAGCCAATGAGCAATCGCGCACACGCAGCGATCTGCGATTCACCATAGACGGAGTGCCACATGAGAATACTTATCGTCGATGAGCCCGATCAGGTGCACGAGAACCTGCGGTCTTTGCTTCAACCCAGTAATGGTGGTGCCGCTGCTGCCGGTCAATCGGGAATCTTCGCGGCGCTCTCGTTGCCGAAAATCGCCAAAGCACATCTGATGCGGGTTCGCCACGAAACCGAGCGCCAGGACAAGTCCAAGAGCAGCGACTTTCCCGATTTCGCGGATCTGCACCTCGAGCATTCGCCGGAGCTGATGGCATCGCTCCTGAACAACATCGGGCTTGCCTATCTCACAAACGGCAGACTAGGCGAGGCAGAATGTTTTATCCGACAGGCGCTCGAGCTGCGCACGAAACTCTATGGAAGAGATCACCCGCAGACCGCCTCCAGCATCAATAGTCTCGCGAGAGTGCTGCGCGACGACGGCAGGCTAGAAGAAGCGCTCACTCACATTCAGGAAGCGCTAAGCATCGACACGCGCATCACGGGCGCCGAGAGCCTTGCCACCGCTGCGGACCTCGCCGTGCTCGCCTCGATTCAGTTCGATCGCAGTGAATTGACCGAAGCCGAGCACGCGGCACGCTCCGCGCTTCGCATTTACGAGGACAAGCTCAGCAGCTCCGATCCTTGGGTCCCCTACCTCCTGGATCTCATCGCTCGAATTCACCAATGGCGGGGCGACTACGATAAGGCGGCGACTGTCTACAAACGCGTCAAGGAAGTGGATTGCAAACTCTATGGCAAAGAGCATCCGATCTATGCGGTGCGACTCCACAACTTCGCGACCTTGCTCGCTGCACGAGGCGAGCGGAGCGTAGCGTTAGAGATGTACGACGACATCATCAAGATACTTTCCGCATCGAGCGGCGAATGGCATCCGAACCTGATCGATATCTCAGGTAATCGAGGAGCCTTATTGACCCAAATGGGTGATTTCACGCGTGCGCGCCGAGATCTCGAAGATGTCGCACGACGTAACCGTGAGATTCGAGGCGAGGATCATCCCTATATAGGCTATGACCGCCTGAACTTGGGACAGCTATCGTTCGAGGAAGGCGACACACAACAAGCGCTCGAGGAATTCGAGAAAGCGCTCGAGATATTCCGCGCACGTCTGCCCAATGAGCACGCGTACGCAGCCGCGGCACTCACGTGGAAGGCGCGCAGTCTCGTGGTACTAGACCGCGCTCCTGAGGCAGAGAAGGCGGCGCACGAAGCCGTCGCCATTTGGCGGGAAGAGTTCGGTGAGCGTAGCGTCGAGCACGCGATCGCGAATGCCACCCTGGCTCGCTCGTGGCACTTGCAAGGAAAGGGATCCGATAAGGTCGAGAAGATGCTCCGGACCTCGCTCGCCATTGTGGTCGCGGCTCGCGGCGAAGACGATCCCACGGCTCAATTGATCCGCGACTGGCTCAAAGCGGTGCAACCGGAAGATCCTTGCTAGTGAGGCCAATCACCGCACTGCACCAAAGGGCAATTGCCGTTCGAATAGCCCGGACGTACGATGGATTCGCTGATGCATCAGGTTTAGAACTGATCCGCGGGGCAACGGACTGCCAGGTATAGTGATCGGCAGGGCTGAATGGGGCGCACGCTTATGAAAATCCTCATCGTCGACGACCATCCGTTGTTTCGTGCAGGCTTCCACGCAGTGCTCGAACAAAGCGAGCTCGAAGCAGGCGTCCTGAGCGTTTCGTCCGTGCCCGAGGCATTGCACGCGATGCAGCGGGATGCCGATATCGGCCTCGTTCTGCTGGACATCCATTTAAAAGGTGACGACGGCTTCCATGCCTTGAAGCTGATCGGCTCCCGCTTCCCGACAACCGCCTGCATCATGATTTCAGGCGATGAAGGTGACGGTGTCGCCGCACGCGTCGTTGCGGCAGGTGCTTCCGGTTTCATTCCGAAGTCGTTCACGGCCGACGAGATGATTGCCGCGATCCAGAAGGTGCTCGCGGGCGAAGTGTTCGTGCCGGAAAGAACGAGCACCGCGCTCTCCCCGGAATCGACCGGTCTCACGCTCCGGCAGCTCGAAGTCATCAGCATGCTCGGCCGCGGCTTCTCGAACAAGGAGATTGCCCGCGCACTGGATGTCGCGGAGCGCACGGTGAAGGCACACGTCAGCGCAGTGTTCGAGGCCCTCAATGTCCGCAATCGCACACAAGCCGTCCTCGTCGCGCAGCGCCGCGGATTCCTCCCGAGCACCCCTGCCTACGCCGCCAACGCGCGGTGAGTTGGATGCCGCTCTCGCGCGGCGCGTTGAGCACCAACGCGTCGCGCTTCTCTACGACAACACACTAGCTGTTTCAGGCTCCGCCATTTTGATGGCGGCGCTCGTCGCCGTCATCGCGTGGCCCTATACAGGACCTATCAACATCGCCGCGTGGTGCGCTGCCGTGTTCGTCGTGCAAGCGGGCGTTCAATGGCTCGCGTTCTCATTCACGCGCGCCTCGAGCGAAGAGATGTCGCCGCGCGATTGGGGCTGGCGGCTCGCGATGGTCGCTGCGATCGCGGGGGTCGTCTGGGGATCGGCAGTCTTCGTGCTCGTCGGGCGAGACCAGCCATTGGCGCTCGCACTCATCGCAGCCTGTCTCGCGGGTCGCGCGACGATCAGCGTGCTCACGCACGCGCACTTTCCCCCTGCCCTTTATGCATTCGCGACACCGATCTTCGGATTGTTGGCGCTTCGATACATCACGCTCGGCGGCGCCGCGAATGCCGCGCTCGGTGTGATGTGGATCGCCGTGCTGGGCTATGTATTGCTGTTCGTCGATCGCCATGCGCGCGCGATCGTGAACCAGATCCGCTTGCGATATGAGAACGAGCAGCTCGTGCACGAGCTCCAGCAACAAAACTCAATTGCCGAAAGCGCGCGCATCAAGGCTGAGGAAGCGAGCCGCTCGAAGTCGCGCTTCTTCGCAGCCGCGAACCATGATCTGCGCCAACCGCTGCACTCGCTCGGCTTGTTCGCGACCGCCTTGCGCAATGGCTCGGTCGATGAATCCGGGCGCCGACTCATCGATCAAATTCTTCAATGCATCGAGTCGCTCGAGCAGTTGTTCGACAACTTGCTCGACATTTCCAAGCTCGATGCGGGTCAAGTCGAAGTCAAGCGTGAGATCGTCTCCGTCAACGCGCTGTTCGACAGGCTACGCAGCGCCTTTGCCGAGTCTGCGCAAGACAAAGGGCTCAAGCTGCGCTTGCGGCGATCGAAGCTGATGCTGGCCTCCGACGGGACGCTGCTCTATCGCGTGCTGTCGAATCTCGTTGCGAATGCGCTTCGTTACACCGAGGAAGGCGGCGTCCTGGTCGCGTGCCGCAAACGCGGCAACTACGTCAACATCGAAGTATGGGACACGGGCATCGGCATCCCAGGCGAGCAGCACGAGCGCATCTTCGAAGAGTTCTACCAACTCAACAATCCCGCACGAGATCGCACGCGCGGTTTAGGACTCGGGCTCGCGACGGTGAAACGCATCGTGCAGCTGCTCGACTACCCGCTTCGGCTACGCTCGATCCCGGGACGCGGTTCGCGCTTCTCGATCGCAGTGCCCCTTGCCGATCCCGCACGAGTGCAGACGATCTCCGCAACGATCGAACAGAAAGTTCCGAATCTCATCGGCGGCAAACTCATTGTCGTGATCGACGATGAGGAATCGGTGCGGCTCGGCATGCAAAGTTTGCTCGAGAGTTGGGGTTGCAAGTGCATCGCGGCGATGGATGCGGCAGGTGTGTTGGCTCAGATCGAAGATCGAATACCCGATTTCATCATCGCCGACTTGCGCTTGAGCGGCGAAGACACGGGCATCGACGCCATTCGCACGCTACGCGGAGCGCTCGGCGACTCCATCCCGGCGGTCCTGATCTCGGGCGACACCGCAACAGAACAGCTGAGAAAAGTCAGTGCCGCCGGCTTGACGATGATGCACAAGCCGCTCAAGGCCGTGCGCTTGCGAGCGCTGTTGAACCACGAGTTCGCCTCCAGAAGTGAACGTCGGACGGCGGACGGCGGACGGTGATCTAGAGGATGTTCAGCACTTCGCGTCTTCAGCGCTAAACCCGGCTACTATTTGCGTTCCCTCAGAACGCGAGCTGATTATGCCCCGCGCCCCGCGCCCCGCACGTACGAACTCTTCACCGTCCGCCGTCCGCCGTCCGCCGTCCGCTTCAAAAGGTGTGCGCCTTCAGAAAGCGATGGCCGATGCCGGCGTCGGCGCACGACGCGAATGCGAAGAGATGATCTTGGCCGGTCGTGTGCGCGTGAATGGCGAGACGATCACGAGCCTCCCCCACTTCATCGACCCAAAAGACATCGTGGAGCTCGATCGAGAGGTCCTGAAGCTCCCGAGCACACCTGTCGAGACGAAGTCAGCGCAGCTTGAGCGACGCTTCGCTTACGTACTCATCAACAAACCGAAAGGGGTCATCACGACGACGAGCGATCCCGAGGGGAGACGAACCGTTCTCGATTTCGTGCCGCCAGCGCTGCGCCGCGAGCGCTTGTTTCCGGTCGGTCGATTGGATGCCGACTCGACCGGGCTGCTCATCATCACGAACGACGGAGATTTCGCGTATCAACTCACACATCCGAAGTTCGGCGTGACGAAGGAGTATCGAGTGACGTGCGCCGGGCTCGCGACCGGAGATCAGCTCGAGCGATTGAAGCGCGGCATGTACCTGATCACCCCGACACAGGACGGCGAGAAGAACGCGAAGCGTGCGCAAATGGAATCGGTCCGCATCGTGAAACGACTCGTCGATCGAGCCCGCGGCGACCGAACGATCCTCCACGTCACGTTGCGTGAAGGACAGAATCGCGAGATTCGGCGCATGCTCGCGCGGATCGGCCTCAAGGTACGAGACCTCGAACGCATC
This sequence comes from Lysobacterales bacterium, assembly GCA_044506405.1. GTDB lineage: Bacteria > Pseudomonadota > Gammaproteobacteria > Steroidobacterales > Steroidobacteraceae > Steroidobacter. The sequence continues at coordinate 26,340 of JBIQKP010000038.1, forward strand.
GCTATCGGCCCGCTGCGCGCCGGCGCGCTCAAGCCCGGCCAGTCAAAACTGCTCGGCAAGAGAGACATCGAACGCTTACGCGCCTCGACCTTGAGCGCCTAGTCAGCGCTCCAAGTCTTTATAGGCCGTCAGGATCGCTTCGCGATGGGGCGCACCAATCCTTCCTGGGCGACCGACGCGACGAGCTTGCGATCTCGGCTCCAGATTTGCGCTCGCGTAAAGCCCCTTGCCCCGCCCGCGAAGGGACTCAATGCATCGACGAGGAGCCACTCGTCCGCACGCCCTGCCCGATGGAACCACATCGCGTGATCCAAGCTCGCCATCATTACTTGATCGCTGATCAACGAGATCGTGTGCTTCAGCACCGTGATCGGCGTCAGAAAGTAATCCGATAGATACGCGAGCGCCGACGTCTGGGTCAGCAGATCGTCCGGCAACTTCGAGGTCGATTTGATCCAGTACATCGCGCGCGCCGTCTGCGCTTTCCGGAGAAAAAAATCCTCCGGCGAAACCGGTTTCAGCTCGACGATCGCCTTCTCCTGTATCGCGGCGGCGCTCTTCGGCATCCGATCCGCGAATCGTTCCGCCAGCTGCGTCAAGCTCAAGAGCTCGTCGGGATCGGGTACGTCGCCATCGAACGGGACCTCGTGCTCGAATCCCGTCTCGGCTCGGTGGAACGAACACTCCATGTGAAAGATCGTCTTCGCGCGCTGGCGCGCGACGACGCGGCGAGTCGAGAAACTGCCGCCATCTCGCGTGAGCTCCACGTCATAGATCACGGGGATGTCGCTCATGCCGGCCAGGAGGAAGTAGCCGTGCAGCGAATGCGGCACCCGTTCGGGACTCACCGTCAGCGCGGCGGCCTGCAACCCTTGACCTAGTATCTGCCCGCCGAATAGCGAGCGATTGCTGTTGATTTGATTGACCCGGCTGCGAAAAAGATTCGTATCGAGCTGCTCGAGCTCGAGCACCTCGTGCAAGTGCTGCGGCGGGGGCGGCGCGGCGGATAGCAGACTAGGCATGGGGTAAGCGGCTCTTGAGGTAGCGATGTCCCAAGTGTAGGGCCAGAAGGCCCGCGCGCCCATGCGCGCTACACGCTACACCCGTATCTTTCGCCGATCGCACACCGGTGGCGGGCGGGCGCTTACCGGTATCCAACCGCGCCTGACCTCGATTCCCTACTCCCGCATGGCGATTTTCGCTACGCTCTCACGCACTCAACGTCCGGCGACCGTCGGGCACACTTGCGGAGGCCACATGTTCAGCCGACTTGGGAACCTGATCAAAGGATTTTTCTCGCTGTTCATTAAAAACATCGAGAAGCGCAATCCCGAAGCGCTGCTCGAGCTGGAACAAGAAAATCTTCGCAAGCAGATCGCGAACTACAACCAAGGCCTCGCGACGCACGCCGGCCTCTGCGAGCGGATCATGGGGCAGGTACGCAAGCTCGAAGCCGAGCAGAAGGATTTGCGTGCAAAAACCACCGCGCACCTTAGGGCCGGCAACAAGTCGGCGGCGGGCCAATACGCCCTGCGATTGCAGACGATCGAAGCTCAGCTGACCGAAAATCGCACGCAGCTCGAGCAGGCCGAAGCGACGTACAAGAACCTCGTCAAGGCGCGAGACGTCGCCGTGCAGACCGCGCGGGCGAAAATCGAGAGCCTCAAAGGCGCCATCAACGATATGCGCATGAACCAGGCGATGGCGGAGATCCATGAAATGGCTTCCGGAATGATCTCGAACATCGGCGGGTCCGGCGACACGCTCAACCGCCTGCACGAGATGGTGGAAGAGGAGCGCACTCGCGCTGCCGGTCGCGCACGGGTCGCGAAGGACTCTGTCGACATGAGCGGCGTCGAAGTGAAGGAAGCCGAGCTCAATGCGCTCGCCGATCAAGCGCTCGCGGACTTCGCCGCGCGTGAAGGCATCTCGTTGCCTCAGGACGCAAACACCACACCTTCGCCAGCGCCTACGCGCACGATGGGTGCGAAAGAAAGCGAAACCGGCGGAGGCTAGCGAGAAGAAGCGGTTGGCGGTTAGCGGTTAGTCAGAAGCAATCGCAGGCCTCGACCGCCCCGCGGTCGAGCATCCATGCCACGAAAGTAGAGCCGGACGGATCATGCCAGCACCACAGGGCGCACCTGCTTGGGCCAGAGAGCTCGCGACCGCGTACGAGAGCGGCGCCCACGGGCAGTTCATCTTGTATGGCAACGTGCATGATCGCGTCGCGGTGAACGATCGCGTCGTCAACCTCGCCGGTTATCTGGAAGACGATCTCCTGCGCGGCTTTCCGATCGTGCTGTCCTACGATCTCGGTAATGGCCTGCGCATCGAGCGCGGCGGAGAGATCGTGGAGAAGTGGGGCGGCGCAAACCTCACGAATCTACCGCGTGAGCCGCTCGCCGCGATTCACTACATCACTCGCTACCTTCGCTACCTCGGCAACCTTCGCACACTCGGACGCGAAGTGAACGAGCATCTGGCCGTCATCGTTCGCGGCATCGACGACATCGCGCCCGCCGACGGCGCCGGCTATGAGCACGGCAGCCTCACCAGCTTGCTTCGCGAGTGGTCGTCCGAAGCGCCGTTCGCCGATCTGCCATTCACGAGCATTCTGATCGCGGACAATCTGAACGACGTGGAACCGATGGTCGCGTTCGACACGCACACGGCTCGTATTCGGGTCGCGCTGCCGGACGCGCCTGCACTGGAGAACGCGCTCACGCTCTTCGCGAAGCAGCACGCGAAGGCGTTTCCGAACGATGCGAACGTTTCGAACATCGCGGCCGCGCTCGTCGGCGTGACCGTCACCGCGCTCGAAAGCCTCGTCAAGATTCGCGCGCACACGGGCGAAGCGCTGGGTGCGGCGGATCTCACACGGATCAAGAAAGATCTCGTCGAACGCGATTCCTCCGGGCTCGTCGAATTCATCGAATCGAAGCGCACGCTCGACGACTATCACGGGCAAGACGCGCTGAAGCGCTGGCTGCGCCAGGACATTGCCCTGTGGCAGAACGGCGATTTGAAGGCGCTGCCGATGGGTTACCTCTTCTGCGGTCCCGTCGGGACAGGCAAGACATTCTTGGTCGAATGCCTCGCCGGCGAAGCCGGCGTTCCGGTCGTCAAGCTCAAGAACTTTCGCGATCGCTGGGTCGGCTCGAGCGAAGGCAATCTCGAGAAAATTTTTCGCCTCGTACGCGCGCTCGGGCGCTGCATGGTGTTCATCGACGAAGCCGATCAAGCGCTCGGGCGGCGCGACGCCGGAAGCGGCGACAGCGGTCTTTCGGGACGGCTCTATTCGATGATCGCGCAAGAGATGGCGGACACGGGCAATCGCGGCCGTGTGCTCTGGATCCTGGCGTCCTCACGCCCTGATCTCATCGAAGTCGACTTGAAGCGCCCGGGTCGCGTCGATGTGAAAGTTCCGCTCCTGCCCACGAGCTCCGCGGCGGAAAGCGCGCTCCTGATCGCCGCGCTCGCGAAGCGCTACGGCCTCGATCTACCGAGCGAAGCGCTCGCGAAGGTGGAGCCGAGAATGCCGACGCTCCTCACGCCCGGCGCAGCGGAAGCGCTCGTCGTGAAAGCTTATCGGCGCTCTCGAACCGAGAACATCGGCGCCATCGAATCGCTCACCGCCTGCCTCGAGGGTTATCAGAACCCCGTACCGGCGGACGTGCTCGAGTTCCAGATGCGAATCTCGATTCGCGAGGCGACCGATCTCGCGTTCGTGCCGCCACCGTTCAGACACTACGCGGAGCGACCGGCAGCCACATGAAGAGCAAGCGCTCTTACATCGCCGCCGCGTTCAATGCGCGTCCGTTCGGGATGCCCATCCCGCCGAACTGGTTCGGCCTCGCGATCGTCGGGCTGCTCGGCATCGCGGTGAATCCTGCATTTCTACTCATCGGCGCCGGGCTCGAAGGGTTGTATCTGTGGGCTGTATCGCAGAACGAGCGGTTTCGCGCTGTCGTCGACGCAGAGGGTCGTGAGGAGAATTGGGACTCTCGTTACGACTCGCTGCACACGCACCTCGATGAGCCCTCGCGTGAAGCACAGCGCGCGATCGAAGCCCAAGCGCGCGAGATCGTCGAGTTGCTCGGCAACCGAGACGCAACGGAGCTGCAGATTGGCGATGTGCGCCAGCTTGCGTGGCTGCACTTGAAGCTGCTTGCCGCGCGCGCGTCCATCATTCAAGTGCTCTCGGCCGCTTCTCGCGAACGGGACAGTCTAGAAGAGCAGGAACATCGCATCGACGCGCGGCTTGCGGCGGGCAATGTGGACGCCGAGCTTCAGCGCAGCCTCGAGCAACAGCTAACGGTTATACGCTCGCGCCGCGTTGCGCATGCCGATGCCGAACGTCGACGCGAAATCGTCGATGCGGAACTGGAGCGGCTGAGGCAACAGATCTCGCTCGTCCGCGAACAGGCACTGCTCGCGACCGACGAGCACAGCATTCGTTCCTCGCTCGATGCGCTCTCGGCATCGCTCAATGAAGCCAATCGCTGGCTCAAGGATCAGCGTGAGCTGTTCGCCGGCATCGACGCCTTTACAGACGAGGCGCCCCCGCCCGAGCTCTTGCAGCACAAACCGAAGCGTGCGCGACGTGCACGCGTAGCGGAGTAAGTCTCGAGTGAAATCACAGTCACACGACCGTCCAACCCTTCATCACGTCATGAATCGGAGCCCTCACATGAGTCGCCTGTCATCGCGTCGTGCCGCACGCGGATCTGCGATCGGCAACATCATCACGTTCATTCTGCTCGTCGGCGTGATCGGCCTCGGCGTGTATCTACTCGTCGGCAAAGACGACGCGTCCGAAAGCTCCGCACGCACGTCGGAGCAGTCCGCCCGGCCCAACGCGCCGGACGGCGATGCGCCGACGCCGATCGAGCCGGTCGACGGCACGCCGACGCTCGAAGCGGCCGCGACGTACACACCGAAAGACGGTGTGCTGCAGATCGATATCAGCGAGTACGCCGGCTATGGCGGACTCATCGTCGCGAACGGCGGTCTCGAACCGAACCCCGATTCGTTCTTCGCGAAGGAATACGGATTCAAGGTCAAGATCACGATGAGCGAAGACGAGACATGGTCCCCGCTCAACAATGGCCGGCTCGCGGCTACGGCCACGACGACCGACGCGCTCGCGGTGCTCGGTCGCCAGTTCGACGCGGTCGTGCCGGTGCAGATCGGCTATTCGCGCGGCGCGGACATGGTGGTCGTCGATCGCGGCATTCCCTCGATCAATCAGCTCGCCGGCAAAGTGCTCGCCGCCTCGCAGTTCAACGAAAGCGAGTTCTTCATCCGCTATCTCGCGCAAGAAGCGGGCGTGCCCGTCGTCGTGTTGCGCGATTTGGATTCGCGCCCCCAATCCAACGAGCTCGGTCTCGTTTTCTATGAAGACGCCTTCGTCGCGTGCGATGCCTACGAGCACGAGCTTGCGCGCTCGCAGCCGCGATTGAACGGTTGCGTCGGCTGGGCACCGCGCACGGATGAAGTCGTCGAGCGCTCGAACGGCGCCGCCAAAGTGCTCGTCTCCAATCGCAATCTGCTCGTCGTCGCCGACATACTCGCCGTCAATGGAGGATTCGCGAAAGCGCATCCGGACATGGTGCGCGGACTCGTGCACGGGTTGCTCGAAGGCAATCGTCGCCTGAGAGACCAACAAGCCGCGAACATCGGTCTCGTCGCGAAGGCGTTCAACTGGACCGAAGACGATGCACGCGAGGAGCTCTCGAAAGTGCACCTGGCTAATCTGCCGGAGAACCGTGCCTTCTTCGCGGGTACGATCGATTCCGCTGGCTCGTTCGGCGGTATCTTCCAATCGTCCGTGCTCGCATATGGCGGGGTGATCAAGAATCCGACGGATCCCGCGCGGTTCGTCGACACGAGCCATCTGGACGCGCTCGCGAAGAAGGGGCTCTTCGCGGATCAGAAGGTTGCGATCGCACCGATCAAGACAGCCACATCCGCGAAGCTCGAAGGCGACCCACTCTTGAGCAAGGACATTCGTTTCTTCTTCGAAGCGAACTCCGCGGCGCTCGATCGTAATGCGCCTCAGAACCTCGAGTATCTCGATACGATCAAGCGCTTCTTGCAAGTGAGCCCCGGCTCGACCGTACTGCTCCGCGGCCACGTCGATAACGCGCGCGTAAACGAGTTCCGCGAACAAGGCGGTGAGCAGCTCGTGAAGAGCATGGCGCTGAAAGCGATGGAGCTTTCGCGTCAGCGCGCGCTCGCGGTGAGCAGCGCGCTGCAAGAGCGCCACAAAGACATCGACGCCTCGCGCATCGAGGCCGTCGGCCGCGGCTGGGAAGAACCCGCCGGACCGAACAGCGATCTCAATCGTCGCGTCGAGGTGCAGTGGTTTACGTTGGAGTGAGTGAACGGCGGACGGCGAACAGTGAACGGTGACGGAGAGAGAACGTCACTTCAATCCTTATCATCACCGTTCACCCTCCACAGTTCACCGTTCACTGAAAATGCAGTTGCCAATCGAGGCCTGCCTGCCCGAGCTCAAATGTGCGCTCGCGGCAGGCCATCGCGTCGTTTTGCAAGCGCCGCCGGGCGCGGGTAAATCGACGCGTGTGCCGCTCGCACTTCTAGAAGAGACCTGGCTCGACGGTCGCAAGATCGTCATGCTCGAACCGAGACGTCTTGCTGCACGCGCAGTTGCGACGCGCATGGCGCAGACGCTCGGCGAAACAGCAGGAGAAACCGTCGGCTATCGCACGCGTCTAGAAACACGCGTTGGCAAGCGCACGCGTATCGAGGTCGTCACGGAAGGCATCCTGACGCGATGGCTGCAGTCGGATGCCGCGCTCGAAGGTGTGGCGCTCGTGATCTTCGATGAGTTTCACGAGCGCAGCGTGCACGCCGATCTCGGTCTCGCGCTCTGTCTCGAGAGCCAGGATGCGCTTCGCGAAGATCTCAAGCTTCTCGTGATGTCGGCGACACTCGAAGGCGCGCGTGTTGCGGCCTTGTTGGGCGATGCGCCCGTCATCACGTCCGAGGGACGCACATTCCCCGTCGAGATCCGCTGGGCTGCGCCCGAGCCAGCACGCTCTCGCACGGCGCGGTTCGAACCGCGCATCGAACAACGCGCGGCCATCCAAGCGCTGCGTGCGCTCGAAGAAGAAGCCGGCGACATCCTCGTGTTCTTGCCCGGACAAGGCGAAATCCGCCGCGCTCAAGCGCTCATCGAGGAACGAGGCGTTCCATCCATGGTGCGGGTGCTCCCGCTCTATGGCGAGCTCGGTGCAGATCTTCAGGACGATGCGCTGCGCCCGAGCGCACCGGGGCAACGGAAGATCGTGCTTGCAACGAACATTGCAGAGACGAGCCTTACGATCGAAGGCGTTCGTGTTGTCATCGATTCGGGCCTCGCTCGACGTGCCCGTTTCGATCCGGGCAGCGGCATGAGTCGCCTCGAAACCGTTCGCATCTCGCGGGCCTCGGCCGAGCAGCGCTGCGGGCGCGCGGGCCGATTGGGCCCGGGTGTCTGCTATCGGCTGTGGAGCGAATCCGAGCACAGCTCATTGGCTGCGCACTCGGTCGCGGAGATCGTGGAAACGGATCTCGCACCGCTCGCACTCGAGTTGGCGAACTGGGGCGTCCGCGATCCCGCGCA
>JBIQKP010000152.1:0-4960 GCA_044506405.1 Lysobacterales bacterium
CGCGGTGGTAACGATGCGGAGTCACTGCAATGAACGATGATTTTCTCCACCGCCTTCGCAAAGAGCCGCCGCCGACGTTCGCGGCGCGGCTGAAAGCGAAACTCGAGTTGCAGAATCCGAAACGGCCGAGGTTATCGGTCGTGCGATCCGTCGTGTTGGGTTTGCTCGTCGCCGGTTCCGCGGTCGCGGCGACATGGTGGATGGCACAGGGAAGCGGGACCGAGGACCTTCGCTCGGCGCTGTCGCGGGTGACCGGCTCGAATGCGCGGACGTCTGAATCCGAATCGGAAGGCGTGACCGTGCGGCAGCGATCGTTCTTCGGGAGCGCTCCAGATCAAGAAGCGCGTTCGTCGGCGCGAGCGACCGTCGCAGCGTCGCCGATAAGCAAGCCCAGCACAGAGGCTCGTGCAGATGAAACCATTGAAGCTACGGCCTCGCACGATGGTGTGATCGGCGGGTATGCGAAGTCGAGCCGATCGACTCGTATGGAGACGGAGAAGCCACCTTACACCCGAACAGTTCGCGCTGCGGGGCATGAAAGCGGCTTGATGCTCCTGGAAGCCGTGAATGGAAGGAACCGCACGTTCGAGCTCACGTCCGCGGCCGTCGACGACGACGAAGCGTTTCGCCGTCTATGCACCACTCAGCGCGCCGATGTTGTCGTCACGACGCGCTCGATGAGTGAGAGCGAGACGCGAGAATGTGAGGCCAAGCTAGGCTTCAGAACCAATCAAATCAAAATGCTGAAGCTTGGCCACATGGGCACGGCGATCTCGGCGGCGAAGTACGCCACAACGTACACCTTGTCCCCTCGAGATCTCTTCTTGGCGGTCGCGAAGCGCATTCCGGACGGGGAGAACCCCACTCGCTTCATCCCGAATCCGAACGTGAGTTGGCATCAAGTGGGGGCGTATGGGGAACGAAGGATCACGGTCTTCGGTCCTGAGCGTGACTCGCCGCGAGCGAAAGTGTTCGCGGCGATCATCATGAAGGCAGGGTGCGATACGTTCTCTTCGATCAAGTCGCTGAGAGAAACGGATCCCGATGAGTATCGCCGCGTCTGCTACGAGATTCGCGAAGATTCGGTCTACACGCCCATCAGTTACGAGAACGAGTTCTTCGTGACACAAACATTGTGGGGCGACCCGCATGCGATCGCGGTGCTGAGCTTACCCTTCTTCGACGAGCATCGCGCCGACCTCAGCGGCAGCTTGCTTTCTGGGTCAGCGCCGACACCCGAGGCAATCGCGTCGGGTGCCTATGAAGGTGCGATCACGCTGTTCTTCTACGCGCGCATCGATACCGATGCGCAATGGCTGGCGCGAGATATGGAGTCTGGGATTCAGCCTCCAACCTATCTCGTGAACTACGGTCTGTTACTCGAGACGGCGCAACAAGACCGTTGAATGATCTCGATCGACAACTCAACAACAATCCGAGGAAAGGAGCACCTGATGAGAACACGAATAGGCCTCGTTGCCTGCGCATGTGCTGTGCTTGCTCTGCCCAGTCACGCTCAATCTGCGTCGAGCGACGGCACGGTTCCGGTCACGGCGTTGATCTCGGAGATCTCGAAGCAAACGGGCAAACGGTTCGTCGTCGATCCCCGAGTGAATGGTGATGTCTCCCTGATTGAAGCGAAGCCTGCGTCGTTGACGTACGCAGAGTTCCTGACCGTGCTTCAGATTCACGGATTCACCGCGGTGGAAGACGGCAGCCTCGTGAAGATCGTTCCCGATGCGAACGTACGCAATGTCGCTGTGCCTTCGCTCGGCGATGATGAGCAGCGTCCGAGTGCGGAGTACGTCACGAAGGTGATTCCGGTCCGAACGACGTCGGCAGCAATGCTCGTGCCGATGCTGCGACCGCTCATGCCGCAGCAGGCGCATCTCGCCGCGTCGGTCTGCACCAACGATCTCGTGATTGTCGATACGGTCGCCAATGTGCGTCGGATCGAGGCGATCGTGCGATCGCTCGACGACGGCGACAAGCCCTGGATATCAAAGAGCTGCACGCAATCGAAGAGCGGATGAACCTGTAGGTCGGATTTCAATCCGACACGTTGACCGGCCGCGAAATGCTCGCGCAGTGCGGCCTCCGAGCTGTAGGTCGGAATTCATTCCGACCCTTCTTGGTCGGATTGAAATCCGACCTACAGGTTCGGAAAGCCCGTGGGCGGAACCGCGACGAAAACCAGGCGCCGGATCATGCACGCGATCGCGCTAGCCCGCTATCCTTGCGGCCATGGCTTCGTACACGGATCAACAACCGACTATCGCCGCCGGCGTCTTCGGCGCATGGCTCGAGCAAATGCGCGCGAGCCTGCGCGGCGAGTGCGGGACCGATGTGCCGTGCGGCGACTGTGTGGGCTGTTGCGTGTCCGGTTATCCCGTCGTCCTGCGCGCCGAAGACGAGGGCGCGATCGCAGTGATTCCGCTCGAGCACATCGCGCACGCAGTCGACGGGCGCACGTTGATGCTCGCCTTGCCCGACGGCACTTGCCCGATGCTGAAGGATCGGAAGTGTTCGATCTACGCTACGCGCCCGCAGACGTGCCGCGACTACGACTGCCGAGTGTTCGCTGCCGCAGGCATCGATGCGGGTGGAGACGAGCGGGCGGTCATTAATCAACGCGTTCGTGCCTGGCGCTTCGGGTACGCGAGCGACGAGGATATTCGCGCGCACGATGCCGTACGCGCCGCCGCCACATTCATAAAAGAGAAGGGAAGCTGCTTCCCCGGCCGTCCGCCGACGTCGCCCACGGGCATCGCCGTGCTCGCGATCAAGAGCTATCAGGTGTTCTTGAACGAGGAGGCGCGAATGGCGAGCGACGAAGAAATCGCAAAAGCGATCATCGAGGCGAGTCGCGCGTTCGATGCGATGTCGTAGCGCGTCGTTGCCGACGCCTGTCCCTTCCGTGGGACCGGGCCAAGAGATGACAACTGTCACGAGCCAAACGCTCCGAGCTTCGGCACACTTATAGATAGGAGTGTGCCCGCGGGGAAACAAGAATGAAGTGGCCGACGATACCGACCGGCGCCGACAAGCCTTCGTGGGCCGGATTCTTCGGCTGTTTCTCGATGGTCTACCTGTTCGTCGATGCGTACCTTCGGGGCGCATCTGCGGTCGAGTGGGTGTGGACCGCGATCAGCTTCATCGTGTTCATGGCGATCTGTACGGTTGCCGCGATCTACTGGTCGAGAAAGCGCATCATGCGCGGCGTGTGTGTCGCGATGGTGTTGTTGGCCATCGCGTTCACGTCGTATCAGCAGACTGGCGTCTTCTTCTACGTCTTTGTTGCGGCCTTCGGTCCACTGGCGTTTGGCGGCAACATCCTGCGTTCCGTGGCGATTATTGTCGCCGCTTGCGTCGGGATCCTCGTTCAATGGTTCTTGTTCTGGCCGCCGAACTTGATGCCTTACGTGGCGGTCGTTCAATCGATCCTCATCGGCGGCGCCGTGACGATGGTTGCGCGTCAACAAACGGCGTTACGGCAGACCCTCAAATCTGCCGAGCGCGAGCGCATCGCTCGCGACCTTCACGACATCCTCGGTCACACGCTTTCCGTCGTCATTCTCAAGGCCGAGCTTGCGAGCAGGCTCATCGAGCAGGATCCGCACAGAGCGAAAGCAGAGATCGAAGAAGTCGAAAGAATAGCGCGCAACGCGCTCGCCGAAGTGAGAGAAGCCATTCGAGGCTACCATTCCGGAAACTTACGCGCCGAGTTGGATAAAGTGACATCGACCTTAGCGACCGCCGGCGTGTCTGTTGAAACTGAGTACGACGCTGCAGGGCTGCCGGTTTCTCACGAGCGCGTGCTGGCACTCGTGCTGCGCGAAGCCGTGACGAATATCGTGCGGCACGCGCAAGCCAAGCGCTGCACGATTCGCTTTGCCCGCGACGAGGATGTTTATCGACTGGAGGTGAAAGACGACGGCCGCGGAGGCGCTCGAGAAGAAGGAATGGGGATGCGCGGCATTCGTGAGCGGGTGGAGGCGATCGGCGGGCAGGTTGTGTGGCGAACAGATTCGGGCACTGCGTTGACGATCACGGTGCCAAGCGTCGGATCCACTACGGGAGAAGCAGCGTGAGCGGATCGAATGCGAAGATCCGCGTCGTGCTCGCGGAAGACCAGGAGATGGTGCTCGGTGCGCTCACCGCGCTGCTCGAGCTCGAAGGCGATATCGCCGTCGTCGCGCAGGCCCGCAACGGTAAGCAGGCGGTGCAAGCCGTACGCGAGCACAAGCCCGATGTGCTCATCACCGATATCGAGATGCCGGAGATGACTGGGTTGGATGCAGCTGCGGGTGTGAAAGGCAGCGGTACGCGCGTCATCATCGTGACCACATTCGCTCGTCAGGGATACTTGCAGCGCGCGATGGAAGCGGGCGCGAGCGGATACTTATTAAAGGCGCGCCCGGCCAAAGAGCTCGCCGATGCGGTCAGGCGCATTCATCGGGGACTGCGCGTCATCGATCCGGAGCTGGCGGCCGAAGCTTGGGTCGAACCCGATCCGCTTACGGATCGCGAGCGACAAGTCCTACGCTTGGCCGCGGATGGCATGAGCACGAGCGATGCCGCGAAGAAGCTGAATCTCTCCGCGGGTACCGTACGCAACTATCTATCGGAAGCGATAGACAAACTCGGCGCCAGCAATCGCATCGAAGCCGCTAGAATCGCGCGAACCAAGGGTTGGTTGTAGGTCGGAATTTGTTCCGACACCCCTCTTGGTCGGGTTGAAACCCGACCTACAACGCGCAGCGCGCTGCTTCGAATCTGTCGATGCGCAGACGCGCTAACCCCTGTAGGTCGGAATTTATTCCGACGTCTTCTTGGTCGGATTAAAATCCGACCTACAACGCGCAACGCGCTGCTTCGAATCTGTCGACGCGCAGACGCGCTAACCCCTGTAGGTCGGAATTCATTCCGACGTCTTCTTGGTCGGATTAAAATCCGACCT
>JBIQKP010000039.1:0-10219 GCA_044506405.1 Lysobacterales bacterium
AGCGAAGGATCGAGAAGATGCTGCCGACCGAAACGTTCACATCGACGTTCGACGATCCGTCGAGCGGATCGAACAAGAGCAAATAGCGCCCGCGTGGATACTCGGCGGGAATGGAGTAGGGCGTCGTCATCTCTTCGGACACCATGCCGGCGAGTTGGCCTCCCCATTCGGTGGTCCGCACGAAGATCTCGTTCGCGAGCACGTCGAGCCGCATCTGCATCTCGCCCTGAGCATTGGCAGGCCCCGCGTGTCCGAGCGCCCCCGAGAGCACGCCCTGGCCAATCAATGCGGCGATACGCTTGCACGCGAGACGCACGTCGTTCACGAGCGAGATGAAGTCCGCATTCGTATCGGCGTGACGACGGCGTTCTTCGATCAAAAAGCGCGTCAACGTCTTTGGCGTATGCGTGTGGCACACAGAGCTCATGAGGCGGTTCCTCCGTTGAACACGCGGCTCGCTCGCAGATCCGATCCTTCGATAGTCATGAGCTCATCGCGCGCGAGTGTCGCGCCCTTGGCGAACAAGCGGCTCGCTTGTCGCAAGCGGGCACGGTCGAGTGCATTGCGAATGGAGCGCGCATTCGCGAAGTGCGGTTGCGTCCGGCGTAGAGCGATGTACTCGCGCAGCGCGACGAGCGCATCGTCATTCAGCCGATACTGCATTCGATCCAACATGAGCTGCGCGATCGCGTGAAGCTCATCATCCGTGTAATCGGGGAAGTCAATGTGGTGGGCGATGCGTGACGACAAACCGGGATTGCTTCGAAAGAAGCGATCCATTCGATCCTTGTAGCCGGCGAGGATGACGACGAGGTCTTCGCGACTGTTTTCCATCTCCTGCAGCAGAATCTCGATCGCTTCTTGGCCGTAGTCGCGTTCGTTCTCAGGGCGATACAAGTAATACGCCTCGTCGATGAAGAGCACGCCGCCCATTGCGCGCTTCAAGACCTCTCGCGTCTTTGGCGCGGTGTGCCCTATGTATTGTCCGACGAGATCGTCGCGCGTGACCGCAACCAAGTGACCTTTGCGCACATAGCCGAGGCGATGCAGGATTTCCGCCATGCGCAGCGCGACGGTCGTCTTGCCCGTGCCCGGATTACCCGTGAAGTTCATGTGCAGCGAGGGTATCCCCGTGTTGAGGCCTGCTTGCTTGCGCAGCGTATCGATCAGGAGCAGCGCACAGATGTCGCGCACTCGGCTCTTGACTGGCACGAGTCCGACGAGCTCGCGATCGAGCTCATCGAGGACTTCGGCGACCCGCGAGCCTTTGAACGCGGCGTCGAGATCGAATGTCGCAGGTTCACCCGAACGCGGGACGTCGTGTGCGCTTGCGTTCATCGCGCGCCTCAGTAGCGCTCACCGGCCGGTCGTTCGGTCGCGTAGGAGCGAACGGTGTAGCGAACCTGACGGCCCGGACCTTCTTGGCGGACGAGTCCGAAGCCCGGTTCCTCGTTCGGCCTCCCGATGAGGAACGACAGCCGCAGCGACTCGACGCCTCTCGTCGCATCGAATGCATTCACCTTCACGTAGTGATTCGGGAACGTGGCGCGGCACGCGTTGACTTCTTTCAAGATGCCAGCCGCATCCTTCAAGTCGAACATCGGGATGCCGAACATCTCCCAATAGGTATTGCGCGGATGCGGATCGTCCGTGTACTCGACCGAGATCGCCCAGCCGTTCTTGAGGCAATACTCGATTTGAGCGCGGATCTGCTCGTCCGTGAGATCTGGCAGGAATGAGAAAGTGCCTTGGGTGAGTCGCATGATGTGTTCCTCAGGCCGCAGTCGGTGTCGGCACGAAGTCCGGCGTGTCGGTGCTCGCGTAATCGAACGTGACATCGCGCCAGGTATCGAGGGCGGCTTGAAGCGGCGTGCAGTGCCGCGCTGCCTTTGCAAGGATGTCCGGCCCCTCATTCCAGATATCGCGGCCCTCGTTCCGTGCGAGCACCATCGCTTCGAGCGCAACGCGATTCGCAGTGGCGCCCGCCGCGATGCCCATCGGATGTCCGATCGTGCCGCCGCCGAACTGAAGCACGCAGTCTTCGCCGAGATAGGTGAGGAGCTGATGCATCTGCCCGGCGTGAATTCCGCCAGAGGCGACCGGCATGACACCGTTCAAGCCGGCCCAGTCTTGTTCGAAGAAGACGCCGCGCTGTAGATCGACCGTATTCTTCGGCTCGCGCAGCACGTTGTAGTAACCCTGCACGGTATTCGGATCGCCCTCGAGCTTGCCGACGACCGTGCCGGCGTGGAGATGATCGACGCCCGCAAGCCGCATCCATTTTGAGATCACGCGGAACGAGATGCCGTGCGTTTTCTGGCGCGTGTAAGTGCCATGTCCCGCGCGATGCAAGTGGAGCACCATGTCATTCTTGCGTGCCCACTTCGACATCGATTGAATCGCGGTGTAGCCGATGACCAGGTCGATCATCACGATGACGGAGCCGAGCTCCTTCGCGAGCTCGGCGCGCTCGTACATGTCTTCCATCGTGGCCGCCGTGACGTTGAGGTAATGACCCTTGATCTCGCCGGTGGCGGCCTGTGCTCGATTGACCGCCTCCATGCAGTACAAGAATCGGTCACGCCAGTGCATGAACGGTTGCGAGTTGATGTTCTCGTCATCCTTCGTGAAGTCGAGACCGCCTTGCAGTGCTTCGTACACGACGCGGCCGTAGTTCTTGCCGGAGAGGCCGAGCTTCGGTTTGACGGTGGCACCGAGCAGCGGACGGCCGAATTTGTCTAGTCGTTCTCGCTCCACGACGGGTCCCGTCGGCGGACCCTGGAACGTCTTCACGTAGGCGACCGGAAAGCGCATGTCTTCGAGCCTAAGCGCCTTGAGCGGTTTGAAACCGAAGACATTGCCGATGATCGAGGCGCTCAAGTTCGCGATCGAGCCCGGCTCGAACAGATCGAGATCGTAGGCGATGTATGCGAAGTACTGCCCGCGTGCGCCGGGAACCGGTTCGACTCGATAGGCTTTCGCTCGATACCGATCGCATGCGGTGAGCCGATCTGTCCACACCACGGTCCATGTTGCAGTCGAGGATTCCCCAGCGACGGCTGCGGCCGCCTCGATCGGCTCGACATTTTCCTGCGGCGTGATGCGAAAGAGGGCGAGGATGTCCGTGTCCTTGGGTTGGTACTTTCCATCCCAGTAACCCATGTCGGCGTACTTCAGGACGCCTGCCTTGTAGCGATCTGCCGCCGCGACGGGTGCGCTCCGTGTGCCGATCTGCTTCATCGTCGTGCCCTCGGAAATAAGGTGAGCTGCGATGAAGCGTGGACCTGTGGAGACATTAGGTCCAATCGAAGATTGTTTGTTCTGGTATAAGATAAGGTTATGAGTGGTCAGGTCGTAGCTGTATGCGCAACGTGACGCTTCGTCAGATTCGAGTCTTCGCAGCGGTGGCGCAGCAGAAGTCCTTCACACGTGCGGCGCGCGAGCTTCATCTCACGCAGCCCGCCGTGTCGCAGCAACTCAAGTTGCTCGAGGCGGAAGTGGGCCTGCCCCTCTTCGAGCACGTCGGTCGCACGATTCATCTCACCGCGGCAGGGGAAGCCCTGCTGCACTACGCGACGCAAGTGAACGAGGTTTTGCGAGCCGCGAGCGAGTCGTTCGCAGAAATGCGCGGCTTGAAGAGCGGCGTGCTCAAGCTCGGTGCGGTCAGTACGGCGAAGTACTTCACGCCTTCGTTGCTGTCCGCGTTCACGGTCGAATATCCGCAGGTATCGATCAAGTTCACCGTGGGAAACCGTGAAGAGGTCATCAAGCAACTCGCGGACAACGAGACGGATCTCGTCATCATGGGGCGTCCGCCACGTGAGCTCGTGACGACGGCGGAGCCGTTCGCGAGACATCCGCTCGTCATCATCGCCGCACCCGATCATCCCTTGGCACGTGCGCCAAGGAAGATCCCGCTCAAGCGGCTCGAAAGCGAGAACTTCGTGATCCGCGAGCCCGGATCCGGCACGCGAGCGTCGATGGAGCACGTGTTCCGCGAACGAGGTGTCGAGTTCCGTGCGTCGATGGAGGTAAGCAGCAATGAAACGATCAAGCAAGCGGTGATGGCCGGCATGGGCTTGAGCTTTATCTCGAAGCACACGGTGAGCTTGGAGCTCGACGCAGGCAAACTCGTGACGCTGAATGTGAGCGGCTTGCCGCTCTTACGCGATTGGTACGTCATTCACCTCCGCGACAAACGTCTATCGCCGATCACGGTCGCATTCCGCACGTTCTTGCTCGCGCGCGGCGCGGAGATCATTCAACGTACGGTGGGTTGATGCGTTCTCCGCCCGCAGCGAGAGTGCTTTCTGGACCTAATTTCTCGAAACGTTCGCTTTTCTCTTTCGCATTTCTCTATTGATGGAACCTCTCGATGAGGCGAGTATTAGACGCTCTGGAGACAATAAGCATTGGGAGTGCCCTAATGATCTATCGCATCGTTGTCGTTGCCTGCGCGGCGGTTCTATCGGCTGCTTGCGGCGAGCGAAATGAAGCACCCACGGAGTCGCAAGCACAAGGTGCGCGGCAGCCGAGCGCGGCGTTGCCGTTCAAGGTCACTGAGGTCGCCAAGTTCAATCAGCCATGGGCCATGACCTTCTTGCCCGACGGCCGATTGCTCGTCACGGAGAAGCAGGGCGCACTCAAGCTCTACACGATTGGCGGCGCGACGCAGGACATCTCTGGCGTCCCTAGAGTCGTTTCGGAGGGGCAGGCGGGCCTTGGAGACATCGTGCTCCATCCCGAGTTCGAAGAGAACCAATGGGTTTATCTCAGCTACGCCGAGGCGGGCGATGGCGATACCAGCGGAGCGGCTGTCGCACGAGCCAAGCTCACGCTGAACGAGAACGGCGGTGCGCTCGAGGATTTGAAAGTCATCTGGCGCCAGATCCCTAAAGTACCCGGATACGGTCATTACGGGCATCGGTTGGCATTCGACTCGAATGGATTTCTCTGGATCACGTCCGGCGAGCGACAGAAGTTCGACCCCGCTCAAGACATGCAATCGAACCTTGGAAAGGTCGTGCGCTTGAACGATGACGGCTCGGTGCCGAAGGACAATCCCTTCGCCGATCAGGGCGAAGTCGCTGCGCAGGTCTGGTCGCTCGGCCATCGCAATCCGCTCGGCATCGCGTTCGATGCGCAGAGCCGACCGTGGGTGCACGAGATGGGTCCGAAAGGCGGCGATGAGCTGAACCTCATCGTGCACGGCGGAAACTATGGCTATCCCGTCGTCTCTCAAGGCGATCACTACGACGGCAAAGACATTCCCGATCACGAAACGCGGCCCGAATTCAGAGAGCCCGTGATTACGTGGAAGCCGGTGATCTCGCCGGCCGGCTTCGTGATCTACAGCGGCACGGAATTTCCGGAGTGGCAGGGGAATGGCTTCATCGGCGGGCTCTCCTCTCAAGCGCTCATCCGCGTGGAGTTCGACGGCACGACCGCGCGAGAAGCCGAACGCTACGACATGGGCGCGCGTATTCGCGAGGTTGAACAGGGCCCCGATGGCGCGCTTTGGGTGCTCGAGGATGAACGCGAAGGGTCGGGTGGCCGCCTCCTGAAACTCACCGCACTCGAGCAGTAAGCCCCCTCTGCTGGGGACATTCCTCGACGCCGAGAATGTCCCCTAACTTTCGGCGCGCCGTTCGGTACAATAGCCGGCGATCTTCACAGCAATGTGTGTGTCGGAATCGCCGCACACACGAAGAACGGCTCCGCTCGCTTCTTATCGCACTCTCGGGTCAGCACGCGCGTTACAGCGCGCGCGCTGCGTACGTCTTTTCTGTTTCTGACTGCTTGAAATGCTCGCGACTTCCAACCTTTCTATTCAATTTGGCGCCAAGCCTCTGTTCGAGAACGTCACCGTCAAATTCGCCGACGGCAATCGTTATGGACTCATCGGAGCCAACGGCTCGGGTAAATCGACGTTCATGAAGATTCTCGCGCGCGACCTCGAGCAGAGCAGCGGCGAAGTGATGCTTCAGCAGGGGCTGCGTCTCGGCAAGCTCAATCAGAATCAGTTCGCCTACGAAGACGAACGCGTCCTCGACGTCGTGATGCAAGGCCACGCTGAGATGTGGGCGGCGATGCAGGAGCGTGATCGCATCTATGCCAATCCGGAATCGACGGATGCGGATTACATGCGCGCGGCCGAGCTCGAAGAGAAATTCGCCGAGTATGGCGGCTACGACGCGGAGGCGAGGGCCGCGAGTATTCTGATCGCGGCCGGCATCGATGAATCGCTGCACAACGGACCGATGCGCGAAGTAGCGCCGGGATGGAAGCTGCGTGTGCTCCTCGCGCAGGCATTGTTCTCGAAGCCCGACATCCTATTGCTCGATGAGCCGACGAACAACCTCGACATCAATTCGATCCGCTGGCTCGAAGGCGTGCTCAACGATTACGACGCCACGATGATCATCATCAGCCACGATCGGCACTTCTTGAATCAGGTCTGCACGCACATGGCGGATCTCGATTACGGACAGGTGAAGATCTACCCGGGCAACTACGACGACTTCATGCTCGCTTCGGTGCAAGCGCGCGAGCGCGTGGAAGCGGCAAATGCGAAAGCGAAGGAGCGCATCTCCGACTTGCAGGAGTTCGTGCGACGCTTCTCCGCCAACGCATCGAAGGCGCGCCAAGCGACCTCGCGCTTGAAGCAGATCGAGAAGATCAAGATCGAGGACATCAAACCCTCGTCGCGGCAGAATCCGTACATTCGGTTCGAGCAAGCAAAGAAGCTGTATCGATCCGTCGTGGCGCTCGAAGGCGTGAGCTTCGCGTACCCGGGTACGCAGACGCCAGTGCTGAAGAACGTCAGCCTCAGTGTGGAAGCGGGGGAGCGCATTGCGATCATCGGCGCGAACGGCGTCGGCAAGACGACGCTGATGCGATGCCTTGCTGGCGATCTCACGCCGACCTCGGGCGAGATCAAATGGGTCGAGAACGCGCAGCCGGGTTACATGCCGCAGGACCCGCAGGCGGAGTTCGCGACGAAGATCGATCTGTTCAATTGGATGGCGCAGTGGCGCGCGGGGAGCGACGACGATCAGATCGTTCGCGCAACGCTTGGACGTCTCCTATTTTCGGGGGATGAGACGAAGAAATCCGTTCACGTGCTCTCGGGCGGTGAGAAGGGGCGCATGATCTACGGAAAGTTGATGCTCACGAAGCCGAACGTGATGCTGATGGACGAACCGACGAACCACATGGATATGGAAACGATCGAGTCACTGCAAATCGGTCTCGAAAAATATCCCGGCACGCTCATTTTCGTGTCGCACGACCGTGAGTTCGTGAGTGGCCTTGCGACGCGCATCATCGAGCTGCGCGGAGACGGCGAGATCTCGGACTTCCAGGGCACGTACGACGAGTACCTGCGTTCGCAGGGGATCGTGTAGGTCGGAATTTATTCCGACACCTTTCTTGGTCGGGTTGAAACCCGATCTGCAATTCGACGCGCGAGCCGTCGACGGCGCTTGTAGGTCGGAATTCATTCCGACACTTTCTTGGTCGGGTTGAAACCCGACCTACAATTCGACGCGTGAGCCGTCGACGAGCGCTTGTAGGTCGGAATTCATTCCGACACCTTTCTTGGTCGGGTTGAAACCCGATCTGCAATTCGACGCGCGAGCCGTCGACGGCGCTTGTAGGTCGGAATTCATTCCGACACTTTCTTGGTCGGGTTGAAACCCGACCTACAATTCGACGCGTGAGCCGTCGACGAGCGCCTTGAAGAAGCGCCCTTTTTCGATGGCGACTCCTTCGATGACGGGTTTACCGTCTTCGTCGCGACGCGGGTAGACCTGCACGGCAATGACTTTGCCGGCATACATGGGCGTGATCGTCGGTACGGCCGTGTGTCCGACCAGAATGGTCCGCGCGTCGTAGTATGCGAGAACGCGTCCGACTTCTTCGGTCGTCGCTCGCCGCGGATGACGCTCGCTCGTGGGCTCGAAATAGCCGCGATACCAGAGTGGGCCACTCGGGCCCATCACGAACGACATCAGTGATTGCTGAGGTTCCGGAAGGGCGTGACGAGCAGCGAGCGCCTCGCGAACGGTGGCATTGATCTGCTCCAGCGCCAGCTCGCGCTCTGCCGCTTCAGACGAGAGTCCGCCGTGTAGACACAGGAGATCTCGGATCTTCATGACTGACGGCTTCGTTCGTAGCCACTGGCCAAGCAGCGTCTTATCGCTCCACAACGCCGCGTAGTGAGGCGCCCCGATCGCTCTCGTGACTTCCTTGTACTTCGCATTGAGGTAGCGATCGTCCCCGAGCAGCACCATCGGCTCGTGATTGCCTAGAATCAGATGAACCGCGCCGCCCGCGCGTTCTGCCTCTGCTTCGAGCTTATAAAGCAGCCACAGAAGCTCCGTCTGGTGCGCGCCGCGATCGAAGACGTCGCCCAAGATCGCGAGATGCCCGTTCCCGAACGACCAGCGAAGCGACTCGTCGATAATCTTGTGAGCGCGGAGCAAAGCGACGGCGATCTCGAATTCGCCATGCGTGTCCGCCACAACGAACACGGGCACTTTGCGGGACAGGCTGACTGTCGAGGGCGGGGGTGAACCCGGCTCGCGCAAGCGAACCTCAAAAGACGGTAAGGTCCCGACGTTCGGGACCGAGATCTCGGCGCCGACTTGCGCAGGCGCATGCGCGACTTTGCCGTCTCGAACCGAGAGTGCGATCCAGTTCGCGTCTCTGTCTTGAAGCACGTACGGCCCATCGGATAGCGCTTCGGCCGCAAACCCCACGGAATGCAGCGACGCACAGAGGAGCAGAGCGACGAAGCGAAACATCGTTGCGCGATTGAGTGGCATCGGAGAAATCTACTCGATTGACCGCCGAGAAGTGATGAACTGACGCACACGGCATGAGAAATCGTCGCGCTGTGACTGGCGACGCGGTGGGCGAGGGGGCTAGCATCGTCATTCTCATTGCCCTATCCACCGAGCATGCCCCAACGAACCGGTAGTGCCGATCTTCCGCTGCACGGCGGACGTGTCCCGCCGTGGCTCGGCGCGCGCATGACGCGTCTCGGGCGCGTGATCGTCGAGGCGATCGTGTTGCACTATGGTCGAGATGAAGTGCTGCGTCGTCTCGCGCATCCCTTCTGGTTCCAATCGTTCGGCGCGGTCATGGGAATGGATTGGCACTCCTCTGGGATCACGACGAGCGTCATGGGCGCGCTCAAGCGCGGACTTGCGCCGCTCGAGCGTGAGCTCGGCATCTATGTGTGCGGCGGGAAAGGTGCGCACTCGCGCAAGACACCCGCCGAGCTCGCGAGCATCGGCGAGCGCACCGGCCTCGATGCTGCGCCGCTCGCGCAGGCGAGTCGGCTCGTCGCGAAGATCGACAGCGCGGCTGTGCAGGACGGCTTCGATCTTTACCTGCACGCTTTCGTCGTCACCGCTGAGGGGCGGTGGTGCGTCGTTCAGCAGGGAATGAGCGAGCACCGGCGCGAAGCGCGCCGTTATCACTGGCTCTCCGAGAATCTCCAGAGCTTTCTGGACTCGCCTCATGCCGCGATCGAGGGGCGCAGTCGAGGTGCGATCGTCAATCTCGCGGATGTACGAGCGGCCCGCAATCGCGACGCCGGACTCGATCTCGTGCGGGCAGGTCCCGATCGTACGATCGGCGTGCTGAAGCGGCTACGCGATCCCGGCAATACCGCGCTCGATTTATTTGCTGGACTCGATGACGCGCCGCTACCTGAGACGGACGTGCCGCATCTCAGAATGCCCGCTCACCACGATGTGCGCGCGAGCGATGTCGTGCTCAAGCGTTTGCATGGTGTGCTCGCGGCTGCAGCGGATCGAGGGCCGAAGGATTTCACGGAGCTCTTGCTGACGCCGGGCGTCGGCATGCGTACCGTTGCATCGCTCGCACTCGTCGCCGAAGTCATCTACGGCGCGCCATCGCGATTCTCGGATCCCGCTCGATTCTCCTTTGCGCACGGCGGCAAGGACGGTCATCCGTTTCCGGTTCCACTCAAGGTGTACGATGAAACCATTCGCGTTCTAAAGAATGCCGTCACTCACGCGAAGCTCGGAAACGACGAAAAGCTCGCTGCGGTTCGACGGCTCGATGAGCAGGCGCGAGCGCTCGAGCACGTTGCGAAGGGCGCCACGTTCGAGGCGTTGATCACGGAGGAGAGACGAAGAGCAGGAGAGTACGGCGGGCGCACTGTCGGGTAGGCTGTAGGCTGTAG
>JBIQKP010000039.1:10319-33885 GCA_044506405.1 Lysobacterales bacterium
GTAGGCTGTAGGCTGTAGCCAGAAGCCGAGCCAGAAACAAAAGCCGGCCAGAAGCGCGGGCGGGCTTCCGCCGGTTCTACCTACAGCCTACAGCCTAGAGCCTACAGCCTGGGTGGCGGCAAACTGCTGCAGATGAAAATCCGCATCTCCACCCGTGAGATCGATCGCGGTGAGCCGCTTGAAGTAGTGGCTCACCATCAGTTCGTCCGTCATTCCCATGCCGCCGTGCAACTGCACTGCTTGCTGCGCGATGAAGCGACCCGACTGCCCGATCGTGACCTTTGCGGCTGAGACTGCGCGCTGGCGTTCGGACGGATCGGGATCCTCACACTTGATTGCGGCGAGATAGCTCATCGATGTCGCCTGTTCAGCGTGCATGAACATGTCGACCATTCGATGCTGCAAGACTTGGAAGCGGCTGATCGGCTGCCCGAACTGCTTGCGATTCTTCGTGTACTCGAGCGTCGTCGCGTTCACGGCCTTCATGATGCCGACGGCTTCCGCGCAGAGCGCACTGAGTGCGATCTGATGTGCGGCCTCCAGCGCGGCGAACGCATCGCTGTCTGGGCCGACGAGGCTCGAAGCGGGCAGCCGCACGCGATCGAACTCGAGATCGGCGGCGCGCGTGCCGTCCAACGTGCGATATCCGGTGATCGTGAGCCCGCTCGTCTCGCGCGGTATGCGAAAGACACGCACCCCTGCGGTATCCGTCGTCTTCCCGCTCGTGCGCGCGCTGACCAAAAATTCATCCGCGGCCGGACCGTGGGCGATGACACTCTTCTTTCCCTGAAGGACGTACCCATCGCCACTTTTCTCTGCGCGCGTCGCGATCGAGCTGATCTCGCCCCGCGTGTGCGGCTCTTGATGTGCGACGATCACGATGCGCTCGCCCGCCGCGATCTGAGGGAACAACTCGGCCGCTGCGCCCGCGTCTTCGAGCTTCGCGAGCAGAACCGGCGCAAGTACGGCGGCGCTCAAGTACGGTTCGAGCAGGAGTCCGCCACCGAAAGCATTCATCACGAGCATCGTCTCGACCGGGCCGGCGCCGAATCCGCCATGCTCCTCGGGAATGTTGACGGCCGTCAGACCCAAACCTGCGATCTCCTGCCAGATCTCGCGGCTCCAGCCCTCGCTGGAGATGAGAATCTCGCGACGCGCCTCGAACGAATAGTGCTCGCGCACGAAGCGTTGAACCGTATCGGCCAGGAGCTGTTGCTCGTCTGTGAAAGTGAAGTCCATTCGGATCTCTTTATCGTTTCTGGCGAGTCGCCAACCTCAAAGTCCCAGGATCATCTGCGCGATGATGTTGCGCTGGATCTCGTTGGAGCCGCCATAGATCGTCGCTTTGCGCAGGTTGCAGTAGGTCCCCGCGACGGGCGCCGCATACTCAGGGCCTGCAACGCTCGTGAAGTCGTTCTCTTCGGAGGAGGCGCGCTCGAACGGCAGCGCGTAGGGGCCGACGGCGTACATCATCAACTCGGTGAGCGCTTGCTGAATCTCGGTTCCCTTGATCTTCAGGATCGAGGCTTCGGGTCCAGGCGCGCGGTTCTTCGACTCGGCGGAAAGGGCGCGCATCGCGGTGATCTCGAGCGCCATCAGATCGATTTCGACCTGCGCGATGCGCGCCGAGAACAGCGGGTCTTCGATCAAGGGCCGACCGTTCTTCACTTCTTGTTGTGCGATTCGCTTCAAGCGACCGAGCTCGCGCTTCGATGAGCCGATGCCTGCGATGCTCGTGCGTTCGTGCGAGAGCAGGAACTTCGCGTAGGTCCAGCCCTTGTTCTCTTCGCCGATTCGATTCTCGACGGGCACCTTCACGTTCTCGAACCATACTTCGTTGACTTCGTGTGCACCGTCGAGCGTGATGATCGGTCGCACGGTGATGCCCGGCGTCTTCATGTCGATCAAAAGGAAGCTGATGCCTTGCTGCGGCTTGGCGGCGTTCGGGTCGGTGCGCACTAGGCAGAAAATCCAATTCGCGTTGTGTCCAGCCGTATTCCAGGTCTTCTGACCGTTCACGATGTAGTGGTCGCCTTCGCGATCCGCGCGGGTCTTGAGCGACGCGAGATCGGAGCCGGCACCTGGCTCGGAATAGCCTTGGCACCACCAATCCTCCGCATTCAAGATGCGAGGCAAGAATCGCTTTTGCTGTTCTGGGCTCCCGAACGCCATGATGACTGGACCGACCATTCTCAAACCGAAGGGGACGGTTTTCGGTGCACCCGCAAGCGCGAGCTCTTCTTCGAAGATGTGTATGCGAACCGGATCCCAACCCGTCCCGCCGAATTCTTTCGGCCAAGTCGGCGCGGCCCACCCGCGTTGAAAGAGGGTCTTCTGCCAAGATCGGTAGTCTTCCGCGCGGACCGCGAGCCCCGCTTTGACGCGCTCACTCAATTCTTGCGGCAAGTGCTCGCGCAGGAAAACACGCACCTCGTCCCGAAACGCGAGTTCGTCGGCCGTGAAGGTCAGATCCATCGGAAACCCTACTGTGATCGTGTGAGCGGTGATTCGCTATGCAGAACTTTCGACTCGTCTGCAGACTCGATCATAGGGAGCACTCGTGCACGTGGCAACGCAGGGTTTGTGCTCATGATCGCGATATGCAACCCGTTTCAGCTCGAATGCAGCAATTCGCTGAACATGTCCGCACGCCCTGGCCGCGTATGCGCGAATGTGCTAGCGTCACTTCAGAATGTATGCCTGCACACCGGAACAATTCGGTCGCAGCATCCAAACAGCTCACTGGAATCGCAGAGACCTACCGCGGAGCATGCCCCGCACACACTACAACTTCTGGCCGAAAGGACTCGCGTACGACGCCACCGCTCCCGAGACGAACCTCTTCTATAACCTCGAAGTGTCGGCGGCTCGGTATTCAGATAAACCGTTCGCGCTCTTCTTCGATCAGGTGGTCACGTATGGGCGCCTAAAGGAAGAAGCGGAACGACTCGCCGGGTACCTACAAAAGGTGTGTGGCCTCGGCGCGGGCGAGCGCGTGATGCTCGTGATGCAGAACAGCCCGCAGTTCGTGATCGCGTACTACGCCGTACTGCGCGCGAATGCAGTCGTCGTCCCGATCAATCCGATGAGCGTCAGCGCGGAGCTTGCCTACTTCGCCGAGGACAGCGGCGCGCGCCTCGCCATCGTCGGGCAAGAAGTCTATCCGCAAGTCGAATTGCTGCTCGCGGCCGAGCAGACAGGCTTCGATCATGTCGTCGTCGCAACGTATTCGGACTACGTGAATCCCAACACGGATCTCAAGCTGCCCGAGGTCGTCGCCGCACCGCGCGCGTCGTTCGCACGGAAGAACGTCTACGCCTGGGTAGACGCAATCCGCGAGCGACATGTGCCTGGTCCGCTCACGGCCGGGCCGGATGATCTGTGTGCGATTCCATACAGCTCGGGCACGACGGGACGGTCGAAAGGATGCATGCTCACGCATCGCAACCTGATGCACACGCTGATCGTGAACACGTTATGGTTCCGCTCGCATCAAGATTCGACGCAGCTCGTGGTACTGCCGTTTTTTCATGTGACGAGCATGCAAGGCGGAATGAACGCGCCGATCTATTACGGCGGCACGATCGTGTTGATGTGCCGCTGGGATCGAGAGCTCGCCGCGCGGCTCATCGAGCGCCATCAGATTCGTCACTGGACGGCGATCGCGACCATGGTGGTCGACTTCCTCGCAAATCCGCGCTTGGAAGAATACGACGTGTCATCGCTCGAACGACTCACCGGTGGCGGTGCCGCGATGCCCGCGGCCGTCGCCGAGCGCTTGGAGAAGCTCATCGGCGCGCCGTACGTGGAAGGCTACGGGCTCACTGAAACCGCTGCGCCGACACACATCAATCCGCTCGATCGCCCTAAGGCCCAGTGTCTCGGCATTCCTGTCTTGAACACAGATTCACGCGTCGTCGATCCCGAAACAGTCGCGGAGCTTCCGACCGGTCAAGTCGGCGAGA
This sequence comes from Lysobacterales bacterium, assembly GCA_044506405.1. Classification (GTDB taxonomy): domain Bacteria; phylum Pseudomonadota; class Gammaproteobacteria; order Steroidobacterales; family Steroidobacteraceae; genus Steroidobacter. Next base: position 14,285 of record JBIQKP010000039.1, read on the forward strand.
TCGTGACGCGCGGACCGCAAGTGTTCAAAGGTTACTGGCGTCAGGAGGCCGCGACGCGCGATGCCTTCGTGCAGATCGACGGCGAACGCTTCTTCCGCACGGGCGATCTCGGTTACGTCGACGAAGACGGGTACTTCTTCCTCGTGGATCGCCTGAAACGAATGATCAACGCGTCAGGATTCAAGGTCTGGCCGGCAGAGGTCGAAGCACAGATGTATCGGCACCCGGCGATCCAAGAGGCGTGCGTGATCGCAGCGAAGGACGACTATCGCGGCGAGACCGTGAAAGCACTCGTCGTGCTACGCGAAGCACACAAGGGAAAGGTTACGGCCGAAGAGATCATCGAATGGACGCGTGCCAATATGGCTCATTATAAGTGCCCTCGGATCGTCGAGTTCGTGGATAGCTTGCCGAAGTCCGCGACCGGCAAGGTGCAATGGCGAGTCCTGCAAGAAGCGGAGAAGGCGCTCTCGGAACGCGCTCGAGCTCACTAACGTATGCGAACGAAGGTTTGATCTATGGCCACTAGAGCATCCGATACCTCACGCGCGATTGCGACCGCCGAACCGGAAGCCCGTCCGCAGGTCGGCAAGCAGGACCGGCACTTCGTCACCGCGCTCTCGCGCGGGTTAGAGGTGCTGTCGTGCTTTCGCAGCGGTAGCCGCATGCTCGGCAACCAGGAGATCTCGGAACGCTGCCGATTGCCGAAATCGACGGTTTCTCGTCTCACCTACACGCTGACGAAGCTCGGTTATCTGCACTATGTGAAGGAGTCGGGTAAGTACCGGCTCGGCACCGCGACGCTCGCGCTCGGCAGCGCCGTGCTCGGGCGCTTCGACGTGCGCGATTTGGCGCGCCCGCTCATGCAAGAGTTGGCCGATTCAACCGGCACCTCGGTGGCACTCGGCGCGCGGCAACGGTTGAGCATGGTGTGCGTCGAAGTGTGCAAGGGTAATGCCGTGCTCTCGCTGAATATGGAAGTCGGCATGCGCCTGCCGCTCGGATCGTCCGCGATCGGCCGCAGCTATCTCGCCGTGTGTAGCGACACCGAACGCACGGATCTGCTCGCGCAACTCAAAGAGCTCGATCACCTTTCCTGGCCCGCGCTCAAGCAAGGCATCGAGAAGTCGCTCGCGACCTATGCCGAACTTGGCGTGTGCACGTCATTCGGCGAGTGGCAGCCGGACGTGAACGGCATCGCCGCCGCCTTCCATCCGGGCAACGGTTTACCTGCGATGGCCATCAACTGCGGCGCGCCGGCATTCAAAGTCACGGCAGAGTATCTGCTCAACGAAGTGCGTCCGCGTCTCATCGATCTCGTTCGCAAGATCGAAGAAGGGCTCGGCGTTAGAACTTGAAGCGCTTGCGCGCGACCTAGGTCGCGCGACGCTCATTACGACTCGCCAATGCCAATGTCGCGTCATGCGCGCGTTGCGCACTTTTCGTGCATTCATCATTAGTTCGAATCGCGAACTTTATCGTGGCTGACGTCGTCCGCCACCGACACGCGCGACACCCTGACGTCGGCATGATGCAACACGTGCGAGCCGCATTGCGCCATGTTTTATTGCACTCGCGCGACGCTCGGAACTTTTTCAAGAGGAGTTAGTTACGCAACTGTCTGTCTGAGCTTCACCGACGCAACTGTTTTTCATGCGCGAGTCCGCACAAGCCAAAGTCATTCGCGCACCGGTACCGAACGCAAGCCGCGTACGAGCGCCGCAGCGGTTCTACGCACGGGTGCAACGCGGGACGGCGGAGCCGCCATCGGTCACGTTGCTCAAGCACACGTTCAATCCCGCGGTCATCGTCCTCACGATGTTCGCGTGTGCTGTCTTCTACGGGCAGCCGATCAATCCACCGTATTGGGCGCTCGCCGCGCTGACGTTCATCGTCTCGGCGCAGATCGTGAGCGATCCGATTCTCGATGCCTCGTCAAATCGCAATGTGAGCTGGGTCATGCGTCACCGCATCTTCGGCGAGTGGCTCATGGTCTCCGCGGTGTTGCTGTTCCTTGCGTTCGCTTTCAAAGTCACCGATACCTTCTCGCGTAAGGTAATCCTTACGTGGTTTGCCGTGACGCCATTCGCGGTAATCGCGGCGCAAGTCGCACTCCGGCATTTCGCGGCGTTTTCGGCGCTGCGTGGGTCCATCGTGCAGAGTCACATTGTCGTCGGTGCGAACGAGTGCGGCCGACGCCTTGCGCAGCGACTGCAAGCCAATCCGCACCTGGGGGCGTTCAAAGGCTTCTTCGACGATCGTATCGGCGAGCGGCTCGCGAACTTGCCGGAAGAACAACTACTCGGAACGATGGCAGACATCGTCGACTACGTCCGGCTCAATGCGGTGAGCAATATTTACATCTGCTTGCCGATTCGCGCCGAGGAACGCGTGATGAGGCTCATGGAGGAGCTGCGAGACACGACGGCGTCGGTGTACTTCGTGCCCGATATTTTCGTGTTCGATCTAATGCGCGCGCAGCTTGCGGAGATCGACGGCATTCCCTTGCTCGCGGTCTGCGAAACGCCGTTCTCCGGAATGAACGGCGTTCTCAAGCGTGCGAGCGACATCGTATTCGCGTCGATCCTGATAGCGCTGCTGTGGCCCGTGATGCTCATCGTCGCCGCCGGCGTGCGCATGAGCTCGCCCGGGCCGATCATCTTCAAGCAGCGCCGCTACGGCCTCTATGGCGAGCAGATCCTGGTCTACAAATTCAGGACGATGTCGGTTTGCGAAGATCGGGGCACCGTCACGCAAGCAACGCGAGACGATCCGCGTGTGACGCCGTTTGGACGTTTCCTGCGACGAACCTCCCTCGATGAGCTGCCACAACTCTTCAATGTTCTGTTCGGCAGCATGAGTCTTGTCGGACCGCGTCCTCACGCGGTGGCGCACAACGAGGAATATCGCAAGCTCATCGACGGATACATGCTTCGCCACAAAGTACGCCCAGGCATTACCGGCTGGGCGCAGGTCAACGGTTTTCGCGGTGAGACCGAGAGCCTGGAGAAGATGAAGCGTCGCATCGAGTACGACTTGCATTACCTGCGCAACTGGTCTCTCGCGCTGGACATCTCCATTCTCTTGCGCACCGCGCGCCTCGTACTGCGCGACACGAACGCGTATTGAGTGCTCGAGCTACATGCGCAGTGTCCATTTGATCGCAGTTGAGCTTTGCCGCTTCCTAGAAGAGGAGCATATCGACTATGCCTTGCTCGGCGATGCGTGCACGCCATCGATCGCGAGCGCTCATCGCATCGAGCTCGTCATCGCACCCGAGTGCCTAGAACATGTCCCGCTCACATTGCACAAATTCTGTCGAGCGAGCGATGCCAAGCTCGTGACGTGCACTCGCGACGAGCGCTTGGGTTGGCGTTGCATCGTGAGTTGGCTCAATCGAGACGAGCGCCCGGAGTTCGTCGCGATCGAAGTGTTTGTCGGCTTCGTCCGCCGCGGGCGTCTCCTCATCGAGGGGCGCGAGCTGTTGAAGGACCGCCATGTAGAGCCCGGTGCGCTGCGTCTGCGTCCGGCCTTCTTCGTCGCCACGCCGGCGATGGAGTTCATCTATTACCTCTTGAGATGCGTACACGAGCGCGAGCTGACCGAGGCTCATGGCCAGCATCTGCGCGAGTGCTGGCAACGAGATCCCGACGGTGCTGCCGCGCAAGTCGCAAAGTTCTGGGACCCAGAGCGCGAGGGTGGAGTGGTCACCCGCGCCGCGGAGAGCGGCGACTGGGCGACCGTGCGCGAGCTCTTGCCGCTGCTTCGTGCCGGCATTCAGCGGCGGAAGCGACTTCGCTTGCTCGACTGGGTGCATGAATGCCGCGTGCGCCTCTCAGAGTGGATTCGCCCGCGCGGCCTGTTGCTCGCCTGCCTCGGACCTGCGGGTGTCGGCAAGGCGAGTGTCATTGGGGCGCTGAAGGAGCGTCCGCTGGCGCCGTTCCGCGGCGTTCACACGATGGACCTGCGTCCGAAGATCTTCCGAGCCGAGTCGAAGGACGGCCAACGCTTGCGTCCGCGCGGGCGCGTTGCAACGGTCGGCAAGCTCTTGATGTTCGCGGTCGATTACTGGATCGGTTATTGCCTGCAAATTCGTCCGCGCCTCGCGCGTGCGATGCTCGTCCTATCGAACCGCTACTACGACGATGTGCTCGTCGATCCGCTGCGCTATCGCATGAAGCGACCGTTCGCCGTCGCGCGTGCCATCCTGCCTTGGATTCCACGCCCCGATCTTTGGCTCGTGCTCGATGCGCCGTCCGATCTCCTCCGCTCGCGCAACACCGAGTTGTCGACCCAGGAATCGAGTCGCCAACGGGGGGAGTACCGACGCTTGCTTCGCGGGTATGAGAACGTCGCCGTGCTCGACGCGCGCTTGCCGCTCGACAAAGTCGTTGCGGCAGCGGAACGGGCGATCGTCGATTACCTCGAGAACCGCACGGCCGAACGCCTGCACTTGCCGCTCGCGGCACCGAAGAACCCGTTGGCGACGGAGGTGCTGTTGTTCTTCTGCCGGCGCCATATTCCGATCGTGAGCCGCTTGGTGCGGATTCTTTATAACAGCGATATCTGCTGCCGCCTTCCAACGCATATTTATATGCCGCACCCCTACGGCATCGTGATGCACTCTCAAGCTGCGATCGGCGAACGCGTCACCGTGATGCAGCAGGTCGCGATTGGCGACAAAGACCACGGCGAAAACGTGGCCCCCGTGATCGGCAACGATGTCTACATCGGGGCGGGGGCGCGTGTACTGGGGGATGTCCGCATCGGCGACGGCGTCACGATCGGCGCGAATGCGATCGTCACGCGTGATATTCCGCCCGGCGTGACCGTCGTCGGGGCGAACCGGATCGTAGAAGCGCCGACGGGAGCGGAGGTGCGAACGGTCACCCGACTTCCGACTGCGGGCATCCGGCGCGGTGCCTAGCGCTGGTCACTGCGCCCGGGCCGCGCAGCGAGTCTCAATTTTTCACGAAAGCACGGTTCCGCCAGAGACGCCTCCAGGTCGCGGCTAGGCGGTCGCGGTTTACGAAGGCAGGTTTCGTGCGATCCGTTCCCGAAACGCGCCGCGGCGGTTTCTCTACTACCCACCTGTTCGGCTACACTAGCCAGCCTTTGACGACCCGCTTCGTATCCTCACTTTTTCCGACTGCGCACAGGAATTTGCGATCGCAATGAGCGACTCTTTGCGAGCTTTGCTCGACTCGACGCCCCTCGGGGCTCCCAACGCTGCTTACGTCGACTCTTTATACGAACAGTACCTGGAAGATCCGGGTGCCGTGCCGTCGCAGTGGCAGGAGTACTTCGCCTCGCTCGGTGCGCGCGGCGACACCGCGCATGAACCGATCCGAAGGGCGCTCGCGGAACGCGCGCGGACCGCACCGACGATCGCCGTCGCGGCTGCGACGGGCGCTTCGGATGCATCGGCGAAGCAGGGCGGCGTTGCCCGCCTCGTGCAGGTCTATTCGAATCGCGGTCATCTGCTCGCCGATATCGACCCGCTCGGATTGATGAAGCGGCCGGTGCCGGAAGTCCTGGAGCTGCGACATTTCGGATTGAGCGAAGCCGATCTCGATACGGAGTTCTTCACGGGTAGCCGCACCGATGCGATTCCGGCGCGCATGAAGCTGCGCGACATGATCGCCCAGCTGCGCCAGATCTACTGCGGAACGATCGGAGCCGAGTTCGCGCACGTGTCGAATTCGACCGAACGGCTTTGGCTGCAGAATCGCTTTCTCGACGGCCGCGTGCGCCATCGCCTGTCGGCTGATGAGCGCAAGACGCTGCTACGCCATTTGACCGCGGCCGAAGGTCTCGAGCTCTACTTCGCGACGAAGTATCCCGCGCAGAAGCGGTTCTCGCTCGAAGGCGGCGATAGCTTGATTCCGATGCTCGATGATCTGATCCAACAAGGCGGACAAGCCGGGGTCGAGGAGATCGTCATCGGCATGGCGCACCGCGGACGATTGAACGTGCTCGTGAACGTCGTCGGCAAGTCTCCGCAGGTGATGTTCTCGGAATTCGAAGGCCACTACGACTCGAACCACATGCAGGGCTCGGGCGACGTCAAATATCACAAGGGCTTCTCCACCGACATTCGCACCCCCGGCGGCAACGTTCACGTCGCGCTCGCCTTCAACCCGTCGCACCTCGAGGTCGTGAACCCCGTCGTCGAGGGTTCGGTGCGCGCACGTCAACTGCGCCGCAACGACGCGCAAGGCGACAAAGTGGTGCCGATTCTCATCCACGGTGACGCCGCATTCGCGGGCCAGGGCGTCGTCATGGAAACGCTGCAGCTCTCGCAAGCGCGCGGCTTCTATACCGGCGGCACGGTGCACATCATCGTGAACAACCAAGTCGGTTTCACGATCTCCGATCCGCGCGACTCGCGTTCGACTTTGTACTGCAGCGATGTCGCTAAGATGATCGAGGCGCCGATTTTCCACGTGAACGGCGACGATCCCGAAGCGGTCCTGTTCGTGACGCGCCTTGCGCTCGAGTACCGCATGACGTTCCACAAGGATGTCGTCATCGATCTCGTGTGCTACCGCCGTCGCGGGCACAACGAAGCGGACGAGCCAGCAGCGACGCAGCCCACGATGTATCGCAAGATTCGCGAACAGCCGACGCCGCGGCAGAAGTACGCGCAGAAGCTGGTGACCGAAGGTCTGCTCACGCAAGCCGAGGCGGATGCCATGGTCGAGCAGTATCGCCGCGACCTCGACGAAGGCAGGTCGACCGTGCGCAATGCGCTCGGCATGATCGGCAACAAGCACACGGTCGATTGGTCGAAGTTCCAGCTCCAAGACCGCATCGCACACGTCCCGACCGGTGTGCGCGTCGAGCTCTTGCGCGAGCTGGGTACGAAGCTCACGACGTTACCTGCGAACTTGTCGCTCCATCGCCAGGTTTCGAACGTGGTGCAGAATCGCGAGAAGATGATCGCTGGGCAGATGCCGCTCGACTGGGGCTGTGCCGAGACGCTCGCGTACGCGACGCTCTTGTGCGAAGGATTCGAGGTGCGCATCGTCGGTCAGGACAGCGGTCGCGGCACGTTCTTCCATCGTCACGCCGTGTGGCACGATCAGAATACGGGCGAGAGCTATGTTCCGCTCGAGCACGTCGCGCCCAGCCAGCCGCGTTTCACCGTGATCGATTCGCTCTTGTCCGAAGAAGCGGTGCTCGGCTTCGAGTATGGCTTCTCGACAACGGAACCGAACTGCCTCGCGATTTGGGAAGCGCAGTTCGGCGACTTTGCGAACGGTGCGCAGGTCATCATCGATCAGTTCATCAGCTCGGGCGAAGCGAAGTGGGGACGACTCTGCGGTCTCGCACTGTTCTTGCCGCACGGCTACGAAGGACAGGGCCCGGAGCATTCCTCGGCGCGGCTCGAGCGCTTCTTGCAGCTGTGTGCGGAACAGAACATGCAGGTGTGCGTGCCTTCGACGCCTGCTCAGATGTTCCACATGATTCGCCGTCAGATGAAGCAGCCGTTCCGCAAGCCGCTCATCGTGATGACGCCGAAGAGCCTGTTGCGCCACAAGCTCTCGGTCTCCTCGCTCGAAGACCTGACTCAAGGCAGCTTCAAGAACGTGATCGACGAGATCGACGACATCCAGCCGTCCCAGGTGACGCGGATCGTGTTCTGCTCGGGCAAGGTCTACTTCGATCTCCTAGAGTCCCGTCGTTCCGACGGCGTGCACAATGTCGCGCTCGTGCGCATCGAGCAGCTTTACCCCTTCCCGATCGAAGAGTACGCCGCTGTTATCCAGCGCTATCCGAACGCGCGCGAGATCGTCTGGTGCCAAGAAGAGCCGCAGAACCAGGGCGGTTGGTATCAGATTCGTCATCGACTGCAGGAGCCGCTGACGAAGGAGCAGCAGTTGCTGTACGCCGGGCGCGCACCGACCGCAGCGCCGGCAACGGGCATTCACCAGATGCACGTCGAGCAGCAGCTCGGCCTCGTGGATGCAGCGTTGCGCTCGACGTCCACGGAAGAGGCGCTGCGGCAGACGACGCGACTCAAAGCCGCTGGCAAGTCGCATTAAGCAAGTACATGGGAGCGGTGAGCGGTTGGCGATTGGCGATGAGTGTGCCCGGCATGTCCGGTGAGCGCTCAGCCGCAATCGTCCCCAACCAACCGCGAACCGCCTACCGCTAACCGTTTCTCACAGAGATCCGCATGAGCATCGAAGTCAAAGTTCCGCAACTGCCCGAATCCGTGACCGACGCAACGCTCGTCGCCTGGCACAAGAAGGTCGGCGACACGGTCAGCCGCGACGAGAACCTCGTCGATCTCGAGACCGACAAAGTCGTGCTCGAAGTTCCGGCGCCCGCGTCTGGCGTGATCAAGGAGCTCAAGGTCGAGAACGGCGCGACCGTGACGGCCGGCCAACTGCTCGCGATCGTCGAGGAAGGCGGGGCGGCTGCTGCACCGAGTGCACCCAGCGCGCCAGCGGAGAAGGCAACGTCGACACAAGCGGACTCCAAGGCCAGCGCAGCGAGCGGCTCGGCCGCGAAGCTTGCGCCGGCGGCGAAGCGCATGGTGGAAGAGCACAAGCTCGATGCCGGGCAGATCGCGGGAAGCGGTCGCGACGGCCGCGTCACGAAGGGCGATGTCATTCAGCACATCGCGAAGAAGGATGCTGCGCCCGCGAAGCAAGCGAAGCCAGCCGCGCCGAGCGCGTCGTTGCCAACCGGCGGGTCGCGCAACGAACAACGCGTCCCGATGACGCGTATGCGCGCTCGAATCGCGGAACGATTGATTCAGGCGCAGTCGACGGCAGCGATGCTGACGACGTTCAACGAGGTCGATCTCACAGCGGTGAACGAGATTCGCGCCCGCTACAAGGACAAGTTCGAGAAGTCGCACGGCGTGAAGCTCGGATTCATGTCGTTCTTCGTGAAGGCCTCGATCGAAGCGCTGCGCAAGTTCCCAGCGGTCAACGCGTCGATCGATGGCAACGACATCGTGTACCACGAGTTCTACGACATCGGCGTTGCTGTCTCGACCGATCGCGGTCTCATGGTGCCCGTGCTCCGCAACGCGGAGCAGATGAGCTTCGCCCAAATCGAAACGGCGGTCGGGACTTACGCGCAGAAGGCGCGCGACGGGTCGATCACGCTCGATGAGCTCACCGGCGGCACGTTCACGCTCACGAACGGCGGCGTATTCGGCTCGCTCATGTCGACGCCGATCTTGAATCCGCCGCAGGTCGCGATCCTCGGCATGCACAAGATCCAGGAGCGGCCGATGGTCATCAATGGCGAGATCAAGATCCGCCCGATGATGTACCTCGCGCTCACGTACGATCACCGTATCGTCGATGGCCGCGAGTCCGTGCAGTTCCTCGTCGCGATCAAAGAGGCGCTGGAGGATCCGGCGCGCTTGCTGTTACAGCTGTAACACTACGCGAGTGGGTCGTGATTCGCGGGTAGCGGGTTGCAAGAGATTTCGCGCTCTGATGACCCGCTCGTCACTCATTACGAATCACCTCAGTTTGGAGAATCGATGTCTTCCACCCAATTCGACGTGATCGTCATCGGCGGCGGGCCCGCCGGATATCCGTGCGCGATCCGCGCTGGCCAGAACAAGCTCTCAGTCGCATGCATCGACGAGTGGCGCAACAAGGACGGCTCGTATGCCTTCGGCGGCACCTGCTTGAACGCAGGGTGTATCCCTTCGAAGGCGCTGCTCGAATCGTCTGAGCTGTATCACCGCGCGCAGCACGAATTTGCCGTGCATGGCATCAAGGTCGGCAATGTGTCGGTCGACCTCGCGGCGATGCAGAAACGACGCGCGCAGATCGTGAAGCAGTCGACCTTGGGCATCACGTCGTTGTTCAAGGCCGCTGGCGTCACGGCGCTCCAAGGTCACGGGAAGCTCTTGAGCGGCAATCGTGTCGAGTACACCGACAAGGACGGCAAGAAGCAGGAGCTCACCGCGAAGCACGTTGTGCTCGCGACAGGATCGGCGCCGACCGAGCTCAAGAGCCTGCCGTTCGATGGCAAGGACGTCGTGGATTCTTGGGGTGCCCTCGAGTTCGACGCCGTGCCGAAGCGCCTCGGCGTGATCGGCGCGGGCGTCATCGGTCTCGAGCTTGGCAGCGTATGGCGTCGGCTCGGCGCGGAGGTCGTGGTGCTCGAAGCGCTTGATAGCTTCTTGCCCGTGGCGGACGGCGCGGTCGCGAAGGAAGCGCTCAAGCACTTCAAGAAGCAGGGTCTCGATATTCGCCTCGGGGCAAAGGTCACCGGCGCGGACAAGGCGAAGACGGGCCTCGTGCTCAAGTACACGGACGCGAAAGGCGAACAGAGCGTCGAAGTCGACAAGGTCGTGGTAGCGATCGGCCGTCGCCCGTACTCGAAGGATCTCCTCGCCGAGGGCACCGGCGTGCAACTCGACGAGCGCGGATTCGTGAAGGTCGACGAAGAGTGCCGAACCGATGCCGCGAATGTCTGGGCCGTCGGCGATCTCGTACGCGGTCCGATGCTCGCGCACAAGGGTAAAGAAGAAGGCGTGATGGTCGCCGACCTCATCGCCGGCAAAGTCGCGGAAGTCAATTACAAGACGATTCCCTCGGTGATCTACACCGCGCCGGAGATCGCGTGGGTCGGACAAACCGAAGAAGAGGTCAAGAAGAGCGGCCGGCCGTACAAGATCGGCTCGTTCCCGTTCCTTGCGAGCGGCCGCGCGCGTGCGATGGAAGCGACGGCGGGGTTCTGCAAGGTCGTGTCCGCCACGGACGACGATGAAATTCTAGGCGTGCACATCATCGGTCCGATGGCGGGCGAGCTCATCGCCGAAGCCGTGCTTGCGATGGAGTACTCCGCCAGCACGGAAGACATCCAACGCACGATTCACGCGCATCCGACGCTCTCGGAGGCGTTGCATGAAGCGGCGTTGAACGCGGACAAGATCGCGATCGACTTCCCTAATCGCTGATACGGACCCCGACTGGGGGCGTGGGGCCGCCGCAGGAAGGCACGCGTCGCTACCTGGGAGGCTGTAGGCTGTAGCCAGAGAAGAAGAGCGCTGCTCGATCTAGGCTCCAGCATGCAATCCACCTCCAATCCTGACGCCTTGCTAGCGCGCGAACTGGGTGTCCGTCAGTTCGCCGCAAACATCTTCAACTACATCGTCGGTAGCGGCATCTTCTTGTTGCCTGCAACGGCGGTGCTCGCGCTCGGCGCCGCGGCTCCGCTCGCATACGTGGCCTGCGCGATCGTCATCGGTCTCGTCGCGCTGTGCTTCGCCGAGAATGGCAGTCGGGTCTCCGCAACGGGCGGCTCGTATGCCTATGTCGAAACGGCGATGGGACCGATGTTCGGGTTTCTCGCGGGCTGCTTGGTCTTCACGACGGGGCTATTCGCCGCCTCGGGCATCTTGAACGGAATCGTTCAATCGTTGCTCGCCCTGTTCAAGTACTCACCGCCCGCGTGGATCGCAAAGCTGCTTGTGGTCCTGCTCGTCGGCTTGTTGGTCGCGATCAACCTGCGTGGCGTTCGCAATGGCGCGCGTGTGCTCGAAGCCATCACGCTGGTCAAGTTGCTGCCGCTGCTTCTGTTCGTGTGTATCGGTGTGTTCTTCATCGAGCCCTCGAACCTCGCATGGACGAGCGTGCCTGATATCAGCACGATCCTCGGCTCCGCCGGCATCATGATCTTTGCGTTCTCGGGGATCGAAGGCGCAACCATTCCGAGCGGTGAGGTCAAGAACGTTTCGCGAACGGTGCCGCTCGCGATTTTCATCGCGCTCGGAGGCATCACGGTCCTCTATCTCGCGATCCAGTTCGTGGCGCTTGGGATCATGGGCTTGGACCTCGCGCAGACGGGACGCACTCCGTTGGCTGAGGCAGCAGGGGTCGTGCTCGGACCCGGCGCGCGTACGATCATGATCGCGGCAGCGGTCTTCTCGATGTTCGGCTACCTGAGCGCCAACATGCTTTCCGAGCCCCGTGGTCTCTTCGCGCTGAGCCGCGATCGATTCTTGCCAAGGATGCTCACCACCGTGCATCCCGTGTTTAGAACACCTAACGTTGCAATCGTGATCTATGGCATGTTGGCGGCGTTCTTCGCCGTCGTCGGCACGTTCGAGTGGCTGACGCGCTTCTCGAATCTCGCGGCGCTCTCGCTCTACTTCCTCTGCGCCGTGTCAACGCTGCTGCTGCGTCGTAAGAACGTCCGCAGCGACGGCGATCCGTTCGTCATCCCCGGCGGCCCGCTCGTGCCCGTTCTGGCCTGCATTGCCGTGATTTGGCTCGGCTTCGAAACGGTGCGCAACGAAGCCGAAGGCGGCATCACGCAGCTTTACGCGCTGCTCGTCACGTTTGCGATCATCTTCGCGCTATACGGCATCCGCGCAGCTCGGCTTCGAAGCCAGTAGGTTTCTCCGTGCTCTGCGAGAGTCGTCTTAAGCCCGCCGGCGTGCGCTCAGCACGTTCGGCAATCCCTGAATCCGCGCGAGCACGCGCGACAGCTCTTCCAGATCGCTCACCGTGATCTTCAAGTTCATGTCCGCAATGCCATCGGTTTCGTGCGTGAGCGTGTTCATGCCTTGGATGTTGATTTTCATGTCCGCGAGCACGGCGGTGATATCGCGCAGCAGGCCACGTCGATCGAACGCGCGCACGTTGACGTCGACCGGGAACGACCGATCGACTGCGCGGCCCCAGTCGACCGCGATCGCTCGCTCGGGCTGCGTGGATTCCAGACGCTTGAAGTTCGCGCAGTCGGCGCGGTGAATGCTCACGCCGCGGCCGAGCGTGATGTAGCCGGCGATCGGCTCCGGCGGAACGGGGCCGCAGCAACGCGCGAAGTGCGATAGCAGATCACCGACGCCTTCGATCGTAATGCCTCGCGCATCCTTCGAGACCGGTGGCGGTCTCCGCGGGATAGGCGAGGGCAGCTCCTGCGGCTTCGCGCGACGTTGAATCGCGCCGGTGATCTGCGCGACGTTGATGTCGCCTTCGCCGATGGCGAGGTAGAGCTGATCCGCGTTCTGAAGATTGAACTCGCCGATCAGCACCGGCAGGGTCACGGAATGAATCGCAAGCCGCTGCAGCTCGCGTTCGAGAATCTGCTTGCCCTGGGTGCGATTCTGTTCCTCGTCCAGCTTACGGAACCAGGCTCGGACCTTGCTGCGGTTACGCGGGGAGACGAGATAGCCTAGCGAAGGCACGAGCCAATCGCGGCTTGGATTGAGCTGCTTGCCGGTGACGATCTCGACTTGATCGCCGTTTTGAAGCGGTTGGTTGAGCGGCACCATGCGCCCGTTGATCTTCGCGCCGCGGCAGCGATGCCCCAAGTCGGTGTGCAGGTGATAGGCATAGTCGAGCGGCGTTGCGCCCCGCGGCAGATCGATGACTTCGCCACGCGGCGAGAGCGCATAGACGCGATCCTCGAAGAGCTCCGAGCGGACGCGCTCGAGAAAGTCGCCTTCGCTTTCGGCGTCGCGGTCGCCCGGCTCGAGGATCTGTCGCAGCCAGACGATCTTCTGTTCGTAGGCCGCCGTTGTGCGGCCGCCTTCCTTGTACTTCCAATGCGCCGCGACGCCGAGCTCCGCATGCTCGTGCATCTCGCGCGTGCGGATCTGGATCTCGACCGGCAGTTTGCCCGGCCCGATCACCGCCGTGTGCAGCGATCGATAGAGGTTGTCCTTTGGCGTGGCGATGTAGTCGTCGAACTCGCCGGGAATGTAATGCCACCGGCCGTGCACGATCCCAAGCACGGCATAGCAGTCCGCGATGCTGTCGACGAGCACGCGGACCGCACGGATGTCGTAGAGCTGATCGAATGCCAAACCCTTGCGCTGCATCTTCCGCCAGATGCTGTAGATGTGCTTCGGCCTGCCTGCGACGTCGCCCTTGATACCGGCCTTCGCGAGCTCGCCTTCCAAAATGCGAATGACCTCCTCGATGTACCGCTCGCGATCGACGCGTTTCGCCGCCAGCCAACCGGCGACGCGCTTGTAGTTCTCCGGGTCGAGGTACCGAAAGCCCAAATCTTCCAGCTCCCACTTGAGCTGCCAGACGCCGAGACGATTCGCGAGCGGCGCGTAGATCTCGCGGGTCTCGTAGGCGAGCTGCTCGCGCTGTTCTTGGGGCGCATCCTTCGATTCCCGAAGCAGATGCAATTGCGCCGCGAGCTTGATGAGCACGAGACGCGGGTCGGTAACGATTGCGAGCAGCATCTTCCGAAGCGCTTCTGCTTGGTTCGCAGAGAGTCCGCCCGAGGTCTTCGAAGACGTTGCGAAACTGAGCGTGCCGAGCCGCTGCAGCTCGGAGGCGATCCGTGCGGCATTGGCACCGCCGAGCTCGGCTGCACGCTCGGTGCTGATGGCGCCCGAATCGATCAGGGGAAAGAGTAGGGCGCCGGAGAGGATCTCTTCATCGTCGGTCAAGCCCGCGACGATGTCCGCGATCGCCTCCGCGCGCGCGAGGACCTCGGGGGCGATGGCAGGGTCAGCGCGGATCGACGCGGCGATGCGGTCGCGCGGGAAGGGATCGCGCGCCGCACGGTGGGGCGAATCATGGTGCGTGTCGGCGGTTTGCATCGCGTAACCTGGTGCCTGCTCGCGGCGGTTTCCCGTATCATACCGGCCCGTCACGTCCGAATCAGAGGCCAGAACTCCTTGCGCAGACTGCGGCGTCCGCACAGTCTTGCATCGCTGACGATGCCGTCTCGCGAGAGCGTATTGCCGGCTCAGGTTCGTATCTTGGGCCTCGATCCGGGATCCCAACGTACTGGGTATGCCGTCATCGAAGTCAATGCAGCGCGTATCGCGTACGTCGTGAGCGGCGCCATCAAGACGAGCGGCGATTCCTTCGCCGAACGGTTGCAAGAGATCTTCGTAGGCGTCGATCGACTGGCGACCGAGTTCCGGCCCGACGAAGTGGCGATCGAGCGTGTCTTCATGCATCGCAATGCCGACAGCGCCCTCAAGCTCGGGCAGGCCCGGGGCGCGGCACTGAGCGGCACGTTCGCACTTCGCCCGCGCGTATTCGAGTATGCGCCGCGCGAGGTGAAGCTGGCCGTTGTCGGCACGGGCGGTGCGCAAAAAGATCAGGTTCAGCTCATGGTCAAGAGTTTGTTGCAGCTGACAGGGCCTCTCACCGAGGACGCGGCGGACGCGCTTGCGATCGCGCTCTGCCATGCGCACTCGCGTAAGCTGCGCACGCTTGCCGCGTTGGCCGCGGGCGCAGCTCGATGATCGGCTTTCTTCGCGGCAAGCTCGCCGCCAAGCATCCGCCCCAGTTAGTCGTCGATGTCGGCGGCGTCGGTTACGAGCTCGAAGCGCCGATGTCGACGTTCTATGGCCTGCCGGCAACCGGTTCCGACGTCAACCTGTTTACCCATCTCGTCGTGCGCGAGGACGCGCACGTGCTGTTTGGTTTCGGCACCGAGCGCGAGCGGCGTCTGTTTCGCGAGCTGCTCAAGGTCTCGAGTGTCGGGCCGAAGCTCGCTTTGTCGTTGCTCTCGGGCATGAACGTCGAGAGCTTTCTCACCTGCATCGAAGCACAAGACGTCGACTCCCTCGTGCGCATCCCCGGCGTGGGACGCAAGACGGCAGAGCGTCTCGTCGTCGAGATGCGCGATCGGATCAAGGGCTTCGGTCAGCTCACGGGAGGCATACCAGCCCCAGCCGGCATGAGCGCGGAAAGCGCAGCAGGGCCGCAAGGCGAAGCGTACAGCGCGCTGGTCGCGCTCGGATACAAGCCCGCGGAAGTCGTGCGCTTGCTGAAGAATGTCGATGAGTCTGCGAAGACGACCGAAGAGATCATCCGTCGCGCCTTACAAGCGGCAGCGATGAAATAAATGAGTGTACGAATAGTGAACGGCGGGCAGCGGACGGCGAAGGGTGAGCCGCCGAGAGTGAAGGGTGAACCGCGAACGGTGAACGGCGAAGCGCGTCGTGCGCGCGCTTGCTCTTGCTCTGGCCCCAGCCCCCAGCCCCCAGTCCCCAACCAAACAGCGTGCGCTCGCGCTGTTTGCTCTGGCTACCGCCGACAGCCTACAGCCTACAGCCTATGATGGAACACGACCGTATCGTGTCTGCCGGCGCGCAAGGCGACGAGGAAGCCTTCGATCGTGCCGTGCGCCCGAAGCGCCTGGCCGACTACGTCGGCCAATCGGCGGTCAGGACGCAGATGGAGATCTTCATCGAGGCGGCGCGCAATCGGCGTGAGGCGCTCGATCACGTGTTGATCTTCGGACCGCCCGGCCTCGGCAAGACGACGCTCGCCAACATCATTGCGAACGAGCTCGGCGTGAACCTCAAGCAAACGTCGGGACCGGTGATCGAGCGGGCCGGAGACCTTGCCGCGCTCCTCACGAACTTGCAGCCCAACGATGTGCTGTTCGTCGACGAGATTCATCGTTTGAGCCCCGTCGTCGAAGAGATTCTCTATCCGGCGATGGAAGACTTTCAGCTCGACATCATGATTGGCGAGGGCCCGGGCGCTCGGTCGATCAAGCTGGACTTGCCGCCGTTCACGCTCGTCGGCGCGACGACTCGGGCGGGTCTTCTGACCTCTCCCTTGCGCGATCGGTTCGGGATCGTGCAACGGCTCGAGTTCTACGACCACGGCGAGCTGCAACGGATCGTGACTCGCTCTGCTTCGATTCTCGGCGTGGCCACCGATCCGGGTGGGGCCGCCCGCATCGCGCAGCGTTCGCGCGGAACTCCTCGCATCGCCAATCGATTGCTGAGGCGCGTGCGTGACTACGCAGAAGTGAGGGCAGGCGGACGGATCACCGACGAAGTCGCGCAGGCCGCGCTCGACATGCTGGATGTCGATCCGCTGGGATTCGACATCATGGATCGCAAGCTCTTGCTGACGATCATCGAGAAGTTCGATGGCGGTCCCGTCGGCGTCGAAAGCCTCGCGGCGGCGCTCGGCGAGGAGCGCGGCACGATCGAAGACGTGATCGAGCCGTTCTTGATTCAACAGGGCTTCTTGATGCGGACGGCTAGAGGCCGGGTCGCGACCCGAAATGCCTATCAGCACTTCGGTCTCAAAGTGCCGGATCGCGGAGGCGTGGGAGATTTGTTCAGCGATGGGTGAGCGAACGACACGACGGAGTCCGCGCCAATGAGCGCACCGCCATTCGCATTCCCGTGTCGCATCTATTGGGAAGACACCGATGCCGGCGGCATCGTCTACTACGCCAACTATTTCAAGTTCATGGAACGCGCGCGGACGGAGTGGCTCCGAGCGCTCGGGATCGAGCAAGAGCAGTTTCGCGAGGAACACCAGCGTCTGTTCGTTGTCGTTCATGCAGAGGCGCATTTCCGACGGCCGGCTCGGTATGGCGAATTGCTGCATGTGACGTGCGAGGTCGCCGAGACCGCCCGCGCGAGTCTCACGTTTAAACAGGAAATCTATCGGCAGGGCGTGGGCGGCGAGTTGTTGCTGGAGGGGCGCGTGCGCGTTGCGTGCCTCGATGCACAGACTTATCGGCCGAGGCCGCTGCCGGACCGGCTACTCGAGGAGAAGGGCGAATGACGAATAATTTGAACCCGCTGGAGCTCGTGCTCCAGGCGAGCCTCATCGTGCAAATCGTGATGGCGCTGCTGCTGCTCGCCTCGATCGTGTCGTGGGCGATCATGCTCCGTAAACGCTCCGAGCTTCGCCGCGCCCGCGCCGACGCCGATCGCTTCGAGGAAGTGTTCTGGTCAGGCGGGGACTTGAGCGCGATGTTCCGTTCGATCGATCAGAGCCGCCGCGTGACGAAGGGGATGGAAGCCATTTTCGAGCAAGGCTTCCGCGAGTTCTCGCGTATGCGTCAGCACGGCGTGAGCCCGGCGGAGCTCATCGAAGGTTCGCGGCGAGGCATGCGCGTCGCGCTCCTGCGCGAAAGCGATCGTCTCGAGCACAGCCTCTCTATGCTGGCGACGATCGGGTCCACGAGTCCGTACGTCGGACTCTTCGGCACGGTGTGGGGCATCATGAACGCGTTCCATGGTCTCGGTAACGTTCAGCAGGCGACCCTTGCGATGGTGGCGCCAGGTATCGCCGAGGCATTGATCGCGACGGCGATGGGCTTGTTCGCCGCCATCCCGGCCGTCATCGCCTACAACCGTTATGCCGATCAAGTCAGCCGCATCGAGCTTCGATACGACACGTTCGTCGAAGAGCTCTCTTCCATCCTCCAGCGCCACGCGACGATGCCGCGCGGCCAAAGCGCGGCTGCGGCCGGGGGGCACGCATGACGCCTTCGCCGAACCGCCGCTCGCGGCGCCTCATGGGCGAGATCAACGTCGTGCCGTACATCGACGTCATGCTCGTGCTGCTCATCATCTTCATGGTCACGGCACCGTTGCTGACGCAAGGCATCAAGGTCGACTTGCCGAAGGCAGGCGCTGAGCCGCTCCCGGAAGACATGAATCAGCATCAGCCTCTGGTGCTCAGTGTCGACGCCGAAGGGCGCTACTACCTGAACATCGGCGGCGAAGAAGAAGAGTCTGTGGACGCGGACGCGGTCGTGCAGCGCGTGTCGGCCGTCTTGCGCCGAGAGCCGAAGACGCCCGTGCTCGTAAAAGCGGATCGCAATGTGCCCTACGGCAGTGTCGTAGAAGGCATGGTGCTGCTGCAGGAGTCCGGCGCGGAGAAAGTCGGTTTCATCACGGATCCGCGCGATACGGATAAGCGGCGGGGCAATCGTTGAGCCGATGCTCGAGTTCTTCCGTCAGCATTGGGTTTACTTGGCCGGGGCACTGTTGCTGCATGTGTTCTTCGCAGCCATTTTTGGCCTGACGATGATCCAAATGTCGCGCGAGGCCCCGCAGCCCCAGCTCGCGATTCAAGCGGTCGTCGTCGATGAATCGATGCTTGCGAATCCGAGCCGCGATCGTGAGCGGGAGCGCGCTCGCGAGCAGGAGCGCTTGCGTCAGGAACGCGAAAAGGCCGCTGCCGCGGAGCGCGAGAAGGCTCAGGCCGAGCAGCGCCGCCTGGAACAAGAGGCCGTGCAGGCAGCGGAACAACGCGCCGAGCGCGAGCGTCAAGCAGAGCAGCGACGGCGTGTAGAGGACGAGCAGCGCCGGCAAGCCGAAGAGCAGCAACTGCGGACCCGTCAAGAAGAGCAACGACGCCGCGAAGCCGAAGCGGAGCGACAAAGAGTCGCCGAGGCCGAGCGCAAGCGCGCGGAGGAGATCAAGCGCAAGCAAGAAGAGGAAGCGAAGAAGCGTCGTGCCGCCGAGGAGGCGCGCGCTCAGGCCGCGCGCGAAGATGAACTTCGCCGTCAGCTCGCGGACGAAGAGGAGTTGATGCAGGCGCGAGGCTCCTCCGCGATGTCTCAGTATGCCGCACTGATCAAACAACATGTCGAGCGCCGCTGGAACAAGCCGCCTTCGACACGTCCCGACCTCGATTGCGAGGTACGGGTCTCGCAAGCGCCGGGTGGTACGGTATTGTCGGCGCAAGTCACCCGTTGTAACGGCGATTCGGCCGTCAGGCAGTCGATCGAAACGGCGGTGATGCGCTCATCGCCACTGCCGCAACCGTCCGACCCACGGCTGTTCGAACGAACATTACTGCTGCAATTCAAGGCAGAAGATTGAGAGAGGAGACTCGCTGCATGATTAAGGCGCTCTTGAAGACCGG
>JBIQKP010000040.1:0-33774 GCA_044506405.1 Lysobacterales bacterium
ATCTGTTCCCGACAGATTCGTCGATTCCCATCACCCGCTCCACTTCCGTGTCGCTTGGCTGACGGGTTGGCGAACCCACTCTCGAACGTGGGTTGGACGCAAACCCTCCATGGTTTGCGCGCGGACGCGCACCGGTCGGTGCCCGAATCTGTTCCCGACAGATTCGTCGATTCCCATCACCCGCTCCACTTCCGTGTCGCTTGGCTGACGGGTTGGCGAACCCACTCTCGAACGTGGGTTGGACGCAAACCCTCCATGGTTTGCGCGCGGACGCGCACCAGCAGGTGCCCGAATCTGTTCCCGACAGATTCGTCTTTGATGCGGTGTTATGCGACTCGGGCGTCCTGCCACTCGCGCCGCGGCTTCTCACGAAAAGGCGCGACTTTCGCCCGTCGCTCGCCCAGCTTGAGGATCCTCTTACTTGCCAGTTGCTAGCTGCGAGATTGATGCGCGTTGATTCATCAACTGAGATGGGCTTGAGAATGCCTATAGAACTGATGCGGTGGTTGCGTCAGCTGGTCCGCCGGTTGGGTAAGGCGAAAGATGGGATGCCTGTCGACCGGTGAAGGCAGGGACCGGTCGACAGGCATGATTACCTCAGCCCAGCTGGCGCGGATTGGCTTTCCATGAGCGCTTGCGCCCGGGTCGGACGCTTTCGAGGCTTCTCCAGTAATCGATTTACTGGTTGAAGATGATGTTTTGATATTCGATCTTGCTGTTGCGAACGACGAAGACATCGACCCCGGAAAGCTCGTCCGGAGTGCCCTTCGACATGGTCCAGTACAGGAACGCGATGTCTTCCCCCTTGGGTTCGATGCGAGTCTCCATGCCCTTTACGGCATCCATATTGGCGGGCTGGGTGATGGTGGCGAAAACCCTCTGGGCGTCGTCGACGCCTGAGAAGACACCGGGGCCGGTTGTCGGGGTCTGGTCGCTCACCAGGCCCTGCGGAGTGATGACGACGACATCGTCCGCGTAGTCGCGCATGATGATTTCGATGTCGCCGGTCTTCATGGCTTGAACGTGTTGTTCCACCACTGCTTGCGGCGACATCGGCTGCGCGTCGCTTGGCGCAGCGCCGCTGGTGTCTGTCGTGGCTTCGCTCGTCATCGGGGCTGGAGAGCATCCGATCATCGCGAGACACAGGGCAGGCAGCAGGTATCGCTTAAGGGTTATCGACATATCAAGTCTCCTATTCTTGCTGAGTCCGGCCGCGAGACGACGGGGAGAGTGGGCCTCCCGGCCGCCGGGCCGAGTGTTCATTGCTTTCGTTTCGGCGTGAAGCGTACCCGGAATTACGATGTCGCCGATATTCGATACGCCGTCGCAACGTTTTTAGGATCTCTCAGGGGGAGTTCAAGCTTTCTTATTCTTAACAGCGGGGTCGATGCGATTTTTAGCATAGTAAGCGGACCTGCAGCATCGAGCAGACTTTGGAGCGGGCCGCCGAGAACATTCGTATCTCGGCTCGCAACGTCGCGACAGCGCTCAACGCGAGCGCTTGCCGAACCGCGAAAAGAAGGGCCCTGTGCAAACGGGTGCCTGGGGCCGCGCAGTCCGCATAGGCCCTACTCAACCAGATCGCCGTGGAGAAGACAGCATGAGGGTGTACGCAATTTTGTTCGCATCGGGCTTGCTGGCCGTGAGCGCTTCCGCCCATGGGCAAATCTCCGGCGCAGCGGCCAAGCCGCTTGCCGAGCGAATTGTCCATACGAACGCCAAGGCCTACCGAGAGTTGACCGCCGTCCACGACGGCGCGGGCTCGATGGACTTTGTGCCCTTGCTAGGCGCCGACGCGCTCAGCACGAACTTGATCTTCGTTCATCGTGGCGTGATCAAGCCTAAGAGCGGGATCGGGCAGCACTTCCACAATCAATGTGAAGAGATGTTCGTCATCCTCGATGGCGAAGCGGAATTCACCGTGAACGGGCGAACCTCCCGGTTGGAGGGACCCGCCGGTGTTCCCAACCGGATGGGAAGCGCGCACGGGATCTACAACCCCACCGATCGCCCCGTGCAGTGGCTAAACATCAACGTGGGTATGACGAAGACGTACGACGCCTTCAATCTGGGCGATCCGCGCCTCGATGCAACCCTGGACCCGATCGCGCAATTCATCAGCTTTCGATTGGACAAGGGTCTGCTGAAGTCGGTCTCCGCAATGGAGGGTGGTCAGGGAACGGTGAAGTATCGCCGTGCGCTGGAGCCCACGGTTTTTTCAACGCCGTGGACCTATGTCGATCATCTTCTGATCGAGCCGGGTTCGTCGGTCGGTCCGACATCGGATCCCGATATCAGCCAGGTCTATTACGTGGTCGCAGGAAAAGGCAGCGTCACGCTGGGTACGCAGACTGCCGCGATCGTGGAGGGAGACGCGATCGCGGTCGACCTCGGAGAAGTCAGGTCCATCGCGAGCAATGGCGAGGCGCTAGAACTGCTGGTCATTGGCGTTGCACGAGATCTGGCGACGAAGGCGTCTTGGTCGCAGGCCCAGGCGGCTCGACGAGGTGCTGGACGATGAGGCACGTCCTTCGTGCCGCCTCGCTGGCGACCGCCGTCGCTCTCCTCGGAGGCTGCGCGTCCCCGCGCGCCCACCGAGCGCCTGTCGATGGCAACTGGCCGACCTATCATCGCGACGCCACTGGCGCGCGTCATTCTCCACTGACGCAGATCACGCCCGAGAACGTCTCGCAGCTGCAAGTCGCTTGGTCGTACCACATGCGAACCGGCAACGCCGTGAGGGAGGGCGACTCCGCAGGAGCGCATCAGTCCGAGACGGCCCCGCGTTCGTCACGTTTCTTCGTATCGCAGGCGACGCCGATTGTCGTGAACGACGTGATGTACCTGCCCACTCCTTATGGCCAGGTCGTTGCCCTCGATGCTGAAAGCGGAGCGGAGATTTGGGTCTACGAACTGCCGGAAAACGACCAGGCGTCGATGCGAGGCGTGGCGTACTGGCCGGGGAGCGATGGCGCGCGGCCGTCGATTGTTTTTGGTACCCGTCGCGGCAAGCTCGTTTCGCTCGACGCCGAGACTGGCCGCCCGGTCGCCGGCTTTGGCGAAGGCGGGATTGTCGACATGAAGACACCCGAGGTGTTGAACGGCATCGCATATGACCGGGCAAGCCTGGGAATGAGCTCCCCTCCGCTCGTGTTCGGTAACTTGGTGATCACCGGATCGCGCGTGCAGGAAGCTCCAAGCAAGGGACCGGCGGGCGACGTTCGTGCATGGGATGTGCGCACGGGAGAGCTTCGATGGACCTTCCACACCGTTCCTCGCGAAGGTGAAGCGGGCAACGAGACTTGGGCGGGTGATAGTTGGCGCGGTCGCTCAGGCACAAACGTGTGGACCTTCCCAGTGGCCGACGAAGAGCGCGGAATTGTCTACCTTCCGGTGAGCGCGCCGACCTTCGATCGCTGGGGCGGCGATCGCGAAGGGGCAAATCTCTACGCCAACTCCATTGTTGCCTTGGACGCGGCGACCGGCAAATACCTCTGGCACTTTCAAACAGTCCATCACGACATCTGGGATCTCGACCTGACATCGGCGTTGCTAGTCGACGTGCGTAAGAACGGGAAGGTCATCCCCGGCATCGGGGTGATGAATAAGACGGGCATGCTGTTCCTGCTCAACCGTGTCACGGGCGAACCGATCCATCCCGTACACGAAGTGCCTGTTCCGACGGAGACCGACGTTCCCGGCGAGAAACCCTGGCCGACCCAGCCCATGCCGACGACGCCGCCGCCTTTGACTCGGCTTTCGTTCGAGATGTCCGAACTGAACAATCTGACGCCAGAAGTGCGACAGCGATGCGAGGCGTTGATCGAGCAATGGAACATCGTTGAAAGCAAGATGTTCCAGCCCTTGCGCGCCGGATCTGCCGTGGCCTCGTTCCCGGGAAGTTTCGGCGGCGTCGATTGGGGCGGAGCGGCGTTCGACCCCGAGCGCGGACTTCTCATCGTCAACACGAATGCTCTCGGCAGTCCCCAGCAACTCGAGAAGAAGCCCGACGGATCGTATGGACTGAAGGGCGGCTATCGCTACTTCTGGGACGAGAAGCTGCGCATCCCCTGCCAGAATCCGCCGTGGGGCGAGCTGATTGCGGTGGATGTGAACAGCGGGACCATTGCGTGGCGCGAAACGCTCGGAGTGAGTGACAACTTGCCTGAGGGAAAGCGCGACACCGGACGACCCAGCTTAGGCGGGCCGATCACGACGGCAAGCGGCATCACGTTCATCGGAGGAACCGATGATGGTCGCTTCCGCGCTTTCGACAGCAAGAGCGGTGCATTGCTGTGGGAGACGAAGCTGAATGCGTCAGCCTATGCGACGCCGATGACCTTTCAGTCGAAGTCCGGAAAACAATATGTCGCGATCGTGAATACCGGAGGTGTCGCCGGTCAGTCGGTCACGAATGACGAGCTCACCGTCTTTTCGTTGCCGTAAGTTTTCAAACGAAACGTTCTAGGAGTTTTACTGGTGGCAAATCACAAGGCAGAAGTTGCTCTACTGGCCTGCGCAATGGCGCTCCTGAGCGCGTGCGGTCAGAAGTCTCCCAGCGCGAACGATGCGCCGCGCGAGCAGAACGCTCACATCACGGGCATTGTCATCGAGCGTCTGGATCCCGCGCTCGATGCAGTCATTTCACCCGGTACTGAGGTAGAGAAGGTCGCAGATGGGTTTGAATTCACCGAGGGGCCGATGTGGAGGGAAGGGCGTCTCTGGTTTTCAGATTTGGTTGGCAACACGGTCTATGCAGTCACGCCCGACGGCCAGAAAGAGGTGCTGATCAAGGAGGCGGGCGGTTATCCGAACCCGCCCGCGGGTTCTTATCTCGGTCCGAACGCGATGATCCCCGACGAGGATGGATCGGTGCTGCTCGCCCAGCACGGCGGCAGGAAGATTGTGCGCGTGGGAAGCGACTTCACGCTGGAGCCCGTCATTTCGGAATATCAAGGGCAGCGCCTGAACAGCCCCAACGACATGGTCTACGCGCCTGACGGATCGCTCTGGTTCACGGATCCGCCTTTCGGACTTCTGAAAGCGGACGATGATCCGGAGAAGGATCTGAAGTTCAACGGTGTATTCCGATTTGCCGATGGCGAGCTGACTGCGGAACTCACGGACCTGGCGCTTCCCAACGGCATTGCGTTCTCCGCGGACGGAAGGACTCTGTACATCAACAACTTCGGCCCCGAAATGAAGCTGATGGCCTATCAGATCGGTGACGACGGGCATGTCTCAGAGGGTGGTCAGGCGCTGGTGACCTACACGGGCGATGAAGGGTCGGGCGGCCCCGATGGCATCAAGATCGACGAGGCCGGCAATCTATGGGCGACGGGCCCTGGTGGAATTCGGATCATCACGCCAGAAGGCAAGGTGCTCGGTCTGATCAGGACGCCGAAGCCTGCGGCCAACTTGGCGTTCGGTGAAGACGGGAAGACCGTCTACATCACGAGCTCCGACGCCATTTACAAGTTGCGGTCCAATATCGCCGGCGTCATGCCGCGTTTCAGTCGGTAAGTACCGAGCAGATCAAGGTCGTTGAGAACGGTTTTACGATGTCTATGAGTCACGCCTCAGCGCTTGCGACGGTTGCCGTGATGGGCTGCATCGCGATGGCTATTGTGAGGGACTTGCACGCGGCGGCTGCCCCAGAAGGGCAGCCGGCGCAAGCGGCGGCCACTCCGGCCGAGCAGAGTGAGCAAGCCGAACCCTCAGGTCTGTCGCTCATCAGCGATCGTTGCACGGGATGTCATGGGATCGACCAGATCTTCCTGCAGCACAAGAGCCCGGAAGACTGGAAAGTCACCGTTCAGACGATGATCGATCGCGGCACCGACGTGACTGAGGCGGAGCAGGAAGTCATCACTCAGTACTTGATCGAAAATTACTCGTCGTGATCGGCGCCTCAAGGCGTCGCACACTCCGCGCCGTGTGCGAATGCCGGAAGCCTGTAGATCTGTGCCACGCCGCCGAGGTGAGTGAACCCTAGTGTCATCGCGGATGTGCATGACAGGCCCACTCGCTCGACCGAGCGTCCGACATCGAACTCCGCCGTGAGCCGATAGCGGTTATCGCTTTGTTGCTGAGCCAAGAATGCGAGCGATCGGGAGTCGAACTGCTCCGGTCCGAAGCCGACGCCAATCATGAGCCGCGTTCCGTTCACGGCGACGCTGGTGCCAAAGCGTCTCTCCGAGGACGGACCTTGCGTGCCCGGCGTGTACGGGTCGGTGAGCGTTTGGTGCCGACGCCAGCGCTCATCGCTCCCCAGCACATAGACATAGACTTGTCCTGAGCGACCCGCATCGCGTGCGTACTCAGGCGCGCCGATGATGAGCCGGTTGTCGCTCATTGCGAGCGACGCGCCGAACGCCTGGGCGTCGTCCTGCGGTGGCAACAACATTTGCTGCAACTCCCAGACAGGTACGAGATCGTCCCCGATTTCCCGTCGGAACAGGCGATAAACGTACACGGCACCGACGCGCCCATTACGTGCAGGCGCCCCTACGGCGATCCATTCTTGATTCATGGCGAGCGTCTCGCCGAATCCTGGGACACCGGAGCGCGCTGGGATCGGTGCCCCTTCGATGAAATACAGAAGGCGCACGCCGAGCCGAAAGACGTACACACCGTCTTGCAGACTGATGGCGACGAGGTCGGCACTCGCCGCGATGTCGAGCACCGGCCCGGGACCATTGGTATAGGCGCTCAGGTCGATGTCCGCGCGCTGCTCAATACCGCCACCGCCGCGCAGGTACGGGTAGATGATGGGCGCGCGACCGTCCGACGGCTCGGCTGATGCGAATACGGTTCGATATCCGCTATTCGACACCGCCAACTTACGCGCAAACACCGGGTCGGCGCAGTCATCGTAGAAGCCTGTGGTCGGTCCCAAGCAGGGTGGCGGCACGGTAAAAGAAGAGCCCTCCACCCACCGCAGGTTCATGAAGTCGTCGGTGTCCTCGAAGAACACGCGCATGATGTTGCCTGGCCTGCTCTTCCTGATTTGCGCTGTGAGGAGAGAGTCCTCCAATAGCAGTGCGTTGATATCGCAGGAGACCTTGCAGCCCGACTTCACTTCTTGAGTCGAGAAACTCGCTTCGATTTGCGGAAGGGGCGCGGTCTGGGCGGTGAACGAAATGCCTAGGAGCAACGACGCGCTCAGCGCGATCACGCGGGTGTTATGCATGCCACTCTCCCTGTGTGTGGAGTGTCCATTCTGCGTGCGCCGGGACGCGCAACGTATAGTGGAAAGTCCGTGAGGAAGACTTACATCGTGGTTCTCGACGGCGGCTAGCAATAGACGATCATCGGGACACAAGCGCTGCTCATGAGCGACATCGAAGATCGAGACGATAAACGTTTCGCACCGGCGCGCTCTCTGTGCGAGTGCCTATGCGTACCGTAGGATATTCACGCGCATAGTCTATTGATGCCGCAACAACTCCACTCAACAACATCACGCGGAGGTCTCATGCGCGCCGTATTCAGTGTCGATCAGCGGCTCGCATACGGGTGGCGGAGGTCAACGTCGCCAGTCCTGAGCGTCTGCATGTCGATCAGGGACGATCGACAGTTTTCGGACGTTAGTGGCGAGGGCGGGGCCGTGAACGGCCGCTCTTGCGCAGTCTCCACGGCGCCCCTATATAAAGGTGCCGGAGCAAGAGGAGACTTCTATGAGTCAAGAACGCGCAGTACTGGCGGGCGGCTGCTTTTGGGGTATGCAGGACCTCATTCGCCGCTATCCTGGTGTCATTTCGACCCGCGTCGGCTACACCGGCGGCGATGTGCCCAATGCGACGTATCGCAATCACGGGTCTCATGCCGAAGCGATCGAGATCCTCTTCGATCCCGCAAAGATGAGCTATCGCCAGCTCCTCGAATACTTCTTCCAGATCCACGATCCGACAACGCGCAACCGTCAGGGTAACGACGTCGGGCCGAGCTATCGCTCCGCGATTTTCTACACGAGCGAAGAGCAGAAGCGCGTTACTGAAGACACGATCGCTGACGTGGATGCGTCCGGTCTCTGGCCCGGTAAAGTCGTGACCGAGGTCGTACCCGTGAGCGACTTCTGGGAGGCGGAACCCGAGCATCAGGACTATCTCGAGCGGTATCCGAACGGCTATACGTGCCACTTCCCGCGGCCGAATTGGAAGTTGCCGACGCGCGAGACGAAAGCGGCACGCCAAGCCTAAGGGTTGGCGACAATCAAGGCTGATGACGCTCCGGCGTCATCAGTCACATTGCCGAGCGTAGGGTTCTCGAGTTGACCTACACTTGCGCGAGGCCAACTATAAGAACACGGCAGGCGATGCTGCACCGAATCCTGTCCCTCTTCATATTGTGTTGCTCCGCGGCGATCGCCGCACCCGCCTTGGAAGCGCCTGCGACCGCGAAGGTCGGCTCCGAGCTACCGGTCACCGTAAGTGGTTCCTCTAACCCGCGCGACTTCGTCACGATCGTGCCGGTCGGTGCGCGTGAAGGGCAGTATGACGCGTATCAATACGTCAATCGCCCGGGTGGCTTGAAGCTGCAGGTGCCGCCGAAGTCAGGCGACTACGAGATCAGGTTGCTGAGCGCGGACACGCCGTATCCGACGCTCGCAAGACGCCCTCTCAAAGTGGAGGGCATCGAGGTGACGTTGGAGGCGCCGGATCAAGTCGACGCGGGCAAAGCCTTTCAGGTGAAGTGGACCGGCCCGAACAACGCGCGCGACTACATCGGTATTGGCGATGCCGACGCGAAGAAGCGCGCGTACATCAGCTACGTCTACACGAGTCGCGGTAATCCGATCACGCTGAATGCGCCTGATGAGCCCGGCGAGTACGAGCTCCGCTACTTTCTCGCGGTCAGCAACGAAATCGTTGGACGTAAACGCATCAAGGTCGGCGGTGTGAGCGCATCGGTGAAGGTGCCTGCGCAAGTGAACGCAGGCGCAACGTTCGAGGTGAACTGGGAAGGCCCGAACAACCCGCGCGACTTCGTCACGATCGTGAAGGCGGGCTCGCCCGAAAAGCGGTACGACACTTACGTTTACACGTCGAAAGGCAGTCCGCTCAATTTGCGTGCGCCCGACCAAGAAGGCGAGTACGAGGTGCGCTATCTCACCGCGCAGACGTACGCGACGCTCGCGGTCGCGAAGGTCACGGTGGGTGCGGTGAGTGCATCACTACAAGCGCCCGCCGAGGCGATCGCGGGTGCACGGTTCGAGGTCAAATGGCAGGGGCCGAACAATCCGCGCGACTACATCACGATCGTCGAGAAGGACGCTCGTGAAGGTGCGAGCGGCAACTACACGTATACGGCGCGCGGCAATCCGCTGAGTGTGCTCGCACCGCTCACCGCGGGCGACTACGAGCTCAGATACTCGACCGCCCAGTCGCATGCGACGCTCGCACGCCAAGCGATTCGCATCACACCCGCGAAGCAAGAGCCCGGGTTCATCCGTGTCACGCGTGCAGCGCCGGCTCCGACTACGGGCGCGGTCGAGATCATTCTCGATGCGTCCGGCAGTATGCTTCAACGATTGGGAGGCCAGCGTCGCATCGATATCGCGAAGCAGACGCTGACGAAGCTGACGAATGAGGTGATCCCGCAGGGCACACCGTTCGCACTGCGCGTCTTCGGTCGCGAAGTGGATTCGTGCCAGACCGATCTCGACATCGCGCTCGGTCCTCTCAATGGCGCTGCGGTGAAAGCGAAAATCGCGGCGCTCGAAGCGAAGAACAACGCCAGGACACCCATCGGTGCATCGCTCGAGAAAGTCGCGGAGGACCTGCGCAGCGCTCGAGGCGAGCGGCTCGTCATCGTGCTCACGGACGGCGAAGAGACGTGCGGCGGCGATCCGGCGGCTGCGGTCGAAGCGCTTCAGCAGTCGAGCGCCTCCACGCGCATCAATATCGTCGGCTTCGCGATCGACGACCCGACGCTCGCCGCAACCTTTCGCCACTGGGCGGATTTGGGTAAGGGGACGTACTTCGATGCGCACGACGCGGCAGGGTTGAACGAAGCGATGGCGCGTGCGTTGAAGCCGAGCTTCGAAGTGCTCGATGCCAAGGGTCAGGTGATCGCGAGCGGACTCGTCGGCGATGAGGCTGTGCGCGTCGCGCCGGGAGCTTACGGCGTCCGCGTCAAGGGGGCGAGTGGGGCAACAGTTCCAGTCGCAGTCAAGGAAAAGGAGGCGACGACGGTCGAGCTCTGAGCCGCGTTGTCGTGCCGACTTTGCAATGAGGCTCGCGTGCCGTGCAGAAAGTCTTCATCAGCGCTGAATCGCTTCTCCGCGATTCGTTGCAGCTCGGCGTCGAAGTCGTTCGCAGCGGATTTCGTCCGTCGTTCCTCGTCGGCGTGTGGCGCGGCGGTGCGCCCGTCGGAATCGCCGTGCAGGAAGTGCTCGAGTACCACGGCATCGAGTGCGATCACATTTCGATACGGACTTCGTCATACACAGGCATCGATGAGCAATCGACGAGCGTGCGCGTGCACGCACTCGACTATCTGATCTCGCGACTGACGTTCGAGGATCGACTGCTGCTCATCGACGATGTGTTCGATTCCGGCCGCAGCCTCGCTGCGGTGCTTAGCGAGTTGGAGCAGCGGTGTCGTCGCAATCTGCCGGGGGAGATCCGGATCGCGACGCTCTACTACAAGCCGTCTCGAAATCGCACGCGTCTCACACCGGACTTCTATATCCGTGCGACAGAAGATTGGCTCGTCTTCCCGCACGAGCTCCACGGGCTCACGCGCGAGGAGATCCTCGCGCACAAACCGCTCGACGAAACGTTCTTCGGTGACGATCGGAAGTAGGGCGGCCATTCATGCAGGGAGCTGCGTGCGCTGCTACGATCGGCAGCACAGCGGGGTGCCTTGCCAGATGATTAGAGCGTCAGCATGACTGACGAGAGAGCGCGATGAACATTGTTCGGGGATCGTTGAGCGTCTTGCTACTCGTCGTCGCGAGCACGAGTGCGTTGGCGTACGAAGCTTATCCGCGCAGGGCGACGAACCTCGAAGGGCGATGGACGCTCAATACACAACAAAGCGAGGACGCCGAAGCAATCCTGCAAGAGCGCGTCGACCGCGAGCGCGAGAGGTTTCGGCGAGAGTTCGAGCGCTATCGGCGAAGTCAAACACAGTCCGATCGCGGGATCCCGCCCATTGGCGCTGAGGGAGTGGATATCCCGCCGGCGACGCGCGCGGCGCAGGAGCGCGTCATGCGTCGTCAGCAGCGGGAGATGGATCTATACAAGCGCATGCTCAACGTCACACCGTGGCTGCGTATCAAACAGGAAGGTACGCGGATCGAGATCGCCTCCGCGGTGGAGACGCGCGTGTTCTCCGCAGGCTCTGAAAGCCAGGTGTCGATGCCGGAAGGCGAGATCGCGGATCTGAAGGTCGGTTGGGATGGCGAGTGGTTCGTGATCCAACGCAAGGTGCGTCGCGGCCCAAATGCCCTCGAGCGTTTTCGCCTGCTCAAGAAAACCGATCAGCTCGAGTATCAGATGAGGTGGCGAGGCGATACGGATCTCTCCGGGATCTCCGTGCGACGCATCTTTGATCGCGCATCGGGCGAGGAACCGGTGCGGGATCCGGCTGTGGGGCCCGTTAGATAGTCATCACCGCGCGCTGCGCCACCCCCTACGTCGCGTAGCCCATCACGGCCTTGACCTCGAGGAACTCCTTCAAGCCCTCGCGACCCCATTCGCGGCCGTTGCCTGACTGCTTGTAACCGCCGAAAGGCGCATGTGGATCGGTCGGTGCGCCGTTCAAGTGCACCATGCCTGTCCGCAATCGGCGCGCGATGCGACGCGCACGTTCGATATCGCCCGAGAACACGTAGCCCGATAGCCCATAGACCGTGTCGTTCGCGACACGAACGGCTTGTTCTTCGTCTTTGTAGGGAATCATGACGAGCACAGGTCCGAAGATCTCTTCGCGCGCGATCGTCATCGAGTTGTTGACGTTCGCGAAGATCGTCGGCTTCACGAAGTAGCCTTTCGAGAGTCCGTCGGGTCGCCCCGGCCCGCCGGTGACGACGGTCGCACCTTCCTCGATGCCTTTCTCGATGAGCCGCTGAATCTTCTCGAACTGCGCTTTGTTCGCGACAGGGCCCATCGTGACGTTGTCGGCTTTGGGATCGCCTACGACGGGCTTCTCCGCTACGATCTTTGCGATCCGCACCGCTTCGTCGTAGAGCTTCTCGGGCACGAGCATGCGCGACGGTGCGTTACACGATTGACCCGTGTTCGACATCATCGAGAGCACGCTGCGCTTGATCGCGGCATCCAAGTTCGCATCATCGAGGATGATGTTCGCGGACTTGCCACCGAGCTCTTGCGATACGCGTTTGACGGAATCGGCTGCCGCCTTTGCGACGAGCACACCCGCGCGGGTCGATCCCGTAAACGACACCATGTCGATGTCCGGATGCCGAGCGATCGCCTCGCCGACGGTGGGACCGTCACCATCGACGAGATTGAAGACGCCTTTCGGTACGCCGGCTTCTTGCAGAATCTCCGCGAACACATGCGCGCTGAGCGGCGCGATCTCGCTTGGCTTCAGCACCATCGTGCAGCCAGCGGCGAGTGCCGGCGCGACCTTGCAGCTAATCTGATTGATCGGCCAGTTCCACGGTGTGATGAGGCCGCACACACCGATCGGCTCGCGGCGAATCTGAGTCGAGCCGATGAGCTCTTCGAACTCGAACGCTTTGAGCACGTCGAGTGTCGTGGTGAGATGCTCGAGTCCGCTGCCCGCTTGTGCGTGGCGTGCGAACTTCATCGGTGCGCCCATCTCGTCCGAGATCGCGCGGGCGACATCGTCGATGCGCTTCTCGTAGACGGCGATGATGCGCTCGAGAAGCGCGATGCGTTCTTCCTTCGAGGTCTCTGCGAATCTTTCGAATGCCGTGCGCGCCGCCTGCACGGCGGCATCAACGTCGGACGCTTCGCCTAGCAGAATCTTGCCGATCGAGGCCTCGCTCGCGGGATCGATCACGTCGATCTCGCGCCGTCCGCTCGGAGCGACCCATGAACCGTCGATGAGAAAACGTCGAAAGTCGTACATACGAGATCACCTGTTGAGGCTGCGATGCCCTCGATCTTCGATGGCCTGCTCGCGTCGTCCCCGCGGAGGCGGGGATCCATCCTTGGGTGAAGGAAGAGTTTATCTCGTGGAGACGCGGAGACGCGGAATAGAAAGAAATCTTAGTTTCTTCTGGCCTCTGCGTCTCTGGCTCTGCGAGAGCACCTCCTATCCTAGCGCCGTCAGCGCCATGCCGAGATCGCCTGGCGTGTGCACGGCGCCTAAGCGTTCGTAAGCCCGTTCGAGCGCGCTGCGAACTTGCGCGTGGCTCAAGAGCTGCGCCGGCCAAAAGCGGGGCAAGGAGAGGAATGCCTCGACGTCGTGCTTTGGATCGCCGGTGCAGCGGCGCCCGAGCTCGTGCAGTACGTCGGCCAATGGGTCCGTGATCGCTTCGCCTTTCGTCGCCTTGCGGCGCACGAAATGAAACCACGCGCCCATGGGTACGCACATGCGGTCGATCGGGCGGCCGGCAGCAAGCGCTTCGACCATCGTGTTCAAAATACGGAACGGCAACTTCTGCGAGCCGTCCCATGCGATTTGCGCAAGGAGATGCCGAATCGCCGGATTGCGGAAACGTTCGAGCACGGCATCGATGTATCGATCGAGATCGAGCCCCCGCGTCGCGTGCAAGCTCGCGCGGAAGTCCGTTCGCATGAGCGTCTGCACGAAGCGATCGAGATCCGGATGGCTGATCGCGTTGAACACGGTTTCGAGTCCCGCGAGCGAACCGACGTAGGCCAACGTCGAATGTGCACCGTTCAGGAGACGCAGTTTCGCGCGTTCGAAGCCTGCCACGTCGTTCGTGAGCGTCACGCCGATCGAAGCCCAGTCAGGCGTCGGTCCTTGGAACGATTCTTCGATGACCCATTGGCAGAAAGCTTCGCGTTGAATCGGCCACCGATCTTCGACACCGAGCGCGTCCGCGACACGGACGCGCAGCGCGTCGTCGGTCGCGGGCGTGATGCTATCGACCATCGAGCACGGGAACGCGACTTCCATTTCGATCCACTTTGCGAGCTCGGCATTCGAGTGCGCGGCAAACTCGACGACGGCTCGCTTGAGGCGCTTGCCGTTGTCCGCGAGGTTGTCGCAGCTCACGATGTTGGGCGGTGCAATCCCGGCGGCGCGTCGGCGCTCGAGCGCTTGCGCGAGATAGGCAACGAGCGTCCGGGGCGAGTCGGCATGTTGGAGATCATGTTGAATATCCGGATGGTTCGTATCGAGCCCACCGTCCGGTCGCAGGCAATAGCCTTTCTCGGTGATCGTTGCGGTGATGAGCTTCGTTGCTGGATCGACGAGACGCTCCAGCACGGCGCGCGACGACTCGCGCGCAACGAGCAGGTCTTTGATAGAGCCGATCACCCGATAGCCCGGCGCTTTGTCTAACACCGCGATTGTATAGAGCCCATCCTGCGGCGCGAGCGCATCGCGCACACCGGTGCTCTGAAGCGCAACTTCGCAGATCCCCCAGCGCGGATCCGACTTGAGCGCTTCGTCCAAGTAGTACGCCTGATGCGCGCGGTGAAACGCGCCGGGACCGAAGTGCACCACGCCGACCTCGACTCGCGAGCGGTCGTAGGCGGGTGTCTCAATACCGCGCGTCGCCAACGAGGGTAGTGTGCTGTTCGTGAGGTGATTCATGCCGAGTTCTAGTTGACGGTTGACAGTTGACGGCCGGATGAAGAGCGGGCGACGTGACGATAGTGTGGAGTGGCCTTCCGGCCGTCAACCGTCAACCCGCTAGAGCGTCACTCCATTCTTCCAGATCGCAATCTCGCGTTCTTCGTTGAGCTCGTTCTTCGCAGGCGCGCCGGATGCGACGCGCACGATGAGGTCGATGAACTCTTCGGTGAGGGTCTGCGGATCCTTGCCGCTCAACACTGGGCCTGCATCGAAATCGATCCAGTGCGGTTTGTTTTGCGCGAGCGGCGTGTTCGAGCTGATCTTCAACGTCGGCGCCGGAAACCCGAGCGGTGTGCCGCGTCCGGTCGTAAACAAGACGACCGTCGCCCCTGCCGCGACGAGCGCCGTGGATGACACGCCGTCGTTTCCAGGCGCCTCGAGCAACGCGAGGCCTGGCGCCTTGACGCGATCGCCATAGCGAAGCACTTGCGTCACGACGGCACGACCGCCTTTCTGAACGGCACCGAGCGATTTCTCTTCGAGCGTCGTGATGCCGCCTGCGATGTTGCCCGGCGATGGGTTTTCATGCAGCGGTTCGCCGTGACGAATGAAGTACTCTTTGAAATCGTTCACCAGGCGGACGATGTCATCGAAGACTTGTTCGTTCGCTGCGCGCTGCATCAGCAGCCGCTCCGCCCCGAAGATTTCCGGGATCTCGGTGAGGATCGAGGTGCCGCCATTTGCTGTCACCCAATCCGTCACACGTCCCACGAGTGGATTCGCAGTGATGCCGCTGAAGCCGTCGGAGCCCCCGCACTTGACGCCGATACAAAGCGATTCGATTCCGCAGGGCTCGCGCCGGTCTTGCTCGGCGATGCGAACGAGCTCTTCAACCGCGCGCAGACCCGCCTCCGTTTCATCGCTCTCTGCTTGCGCAGAGAACGCGCGGATGCGCGTGCGATCGGCATCGGGCAGATCGGCAAGCAACGGCTCGAGCTGATTCGATTCGCAACCGAGCCCGACGATCAACACGCCGCCCGCATTCGGATGCTGTGCGAGCGCGCCGATCAAGCGACGCGTGCGGCCGAGATCGCCGCCGAGCTGCGAGCACCCGAACTGATGAGGAAATGCATGGACGCCATCCACGCGACCGGCGAAGCGTGAAGTGGCGAGTCGCGCGATGCGCTCGGCGGTTCGCCCAACGCAGCCGACCGTACACAGGATCCAGATCTCATTACGGGTGCCGACGCGACCGTTCGCGCGCCGATAGCCGAAGAACGTGCGCTCGGCTCGCGAGACGTCAGTCGGTACCCTCGATGCGAGCGGCTCGAAGCGATAGGTGTCGAGCCCCGAGAGTAATGTTTGCACGTTGTGCGTGTGGACGTGGGCACCGACTCGGATGTCGGCGGTCGCGCGTCCGATCGGCCAGCCATAGCGACGTACCGGCTCGCCCGCGCGAATGTTGCGAACCGCGAACTTGTGACCGCGCGCGACGGGATCGAGCAGCGCAATCGTGGCAGCACCGATTTCTACGTCCTCACCCTGAGCAAGATCGCGAAGGGCGACTGCGACGTCATCATCCGGCGCGATGACCAGGGCAACAGGAGGAGCGCTGAGGGTGGCTGACATGACTTCACGGAAACGAGGAGGCCGGATCGTCGCGGATCACCGATGCACGACGCGTGAGGTGCAATGATAAGTCTTGCTGGCCGCATCGGCATCGATTCTTGCGTCGCGGCTGCAATCGACGCGACACAGGTTGCCATGCTCTCGTTTCGGCGCGACCATGACCCGCGACTGCAGCAGATCACCGGGGTTGGCTCGAAATGTTCAAAAAGACCTACCACGCCACCCACCCGGACATGATGCTCGGGGCAAGCAACCAGCAGCTTCGGGATCGCTATCTGGTGGAGGGACTCTTCGTTGCGGATGCGCTGACGCTCAACTATGCGCATTACGAGCGCTTCGTCATCGGCGGTGCGTTCGCGAAAACCCAGGCCGTGAAACTGCCGACGCAAGTCGAGCCGGCATCCGCCGCAGGGAAACCGTTTCTCGAGCGCCGCGAGCTCGGCGCGATCAATATCGGGCAAACGCAGGGTCGTGTGCGTATCGACGGCCAAGCGTTCGATCTTGCACCGAAGGATGGTTTGTATATCCCGATGGGATCGAAGGACGTGAGCTTCGAATCGACGAGCAGCGCCGGCGCGAAGTTTTATCTGGTTTCGACCCCAGCCCACGCTCGCTTCGAACCGGTTCAAGTCTCGATTGCCAAAGCCGTGCCGCTCGAGCGCGGCGCGCCGGAAACCTCGAACGAACGCACGATCTATCAGTACATCGTGCCCGCGACCTGCCAATCTGCGCAGCTCCTGATGGGCCTCACGATCCTGAAGCCGGGCAGCGTGTGGAACACGATGCCGCCGCATCTGCACGATCGACGTTCCGAGGTCTATTTCTACTTCGATCTTGCGGACGATCAGCGCGTGATGCACTTCATGGGCGAGCCCGATGATATGCGCAACATCGTGGTCAAGAACGAAGAGGCTGTCATGTCGCCGCCCTGGTCGATTCACATGGGCGCGGGAACTCGCAATTACGCATTCATCTGGGCAATGGGCGGCGAGAATCTCGACTACACGGACATGAATGTTCTAGACATTTGCCAATTGAGGTGACGTCCATGCGCGCGCTCGACCTATTCTCATTGGCCGGTAAGGTCGCGCTCGTCACGGGCGCGAACCGAGGACTCGGCCGGGGCATCGCGGTCGCGCTTGCGCACGCGGGCGCCGACATCGTGGGGCTCAGCCGCTCGAATCCGGTCGAGACCGAGCGAGAGATCCGCGAGCTGGGCCGCAAGTTCTATCCGATCCTGGGTGACCTCGAGCGCAGCCAGGAAGCCGCATCGATCGTCGCGCGCTCGCTCGATCTCGCGGGCCGCATCGACATCCTCGTCAATAACGCGGGCATCATTCCTCGCAATGACGCGCTCA
The DNA here is from genome assembly GCA_044506405.1 of Lysobacterales bacterium. GTDB lineage: Bacteria > Pseudomonadota > Gammaproteobacteria > Steroidobacterales > Steroidobacteraceae > Steroidobacter. The sequence continues at coordinate 17,697 of JBIQKP010000040.1, forward strand.
CGTTCACGGAGAAGGAGTGGGATGCCGCGCTCAACGTGAACTTGAAGACGCCGTTCTTTCTCGCGCAAGCGTGCGCGCAGGCGATGCTGCGCGCGGGCAGCAAAGGAAAGATCATCAACATCGCATCGGTGCTTTCGTTTCAGGGCGGTATTCGCACCGCGTCATACACCTCGAGCAAGAGCGGCCTCGCCGGTCTCACGCGGGTGCTGGCGAACGAGTGGGCGGCGCGCGGCATCAACGTCAACGCGATCGCACCCGGCTATTTCGAAACGGACAACACCGCCGCGCTTCGTGAGGACGAAGCTCGCTATCGCGACATCCTCGGACGTATTCCGGCCGGTCGCTGGGGCCGTCCGTCCGATCTCGCAGGCGCCGCGATCTTTCTGGCTTCCGATGCTTCCGACTACGTCCACGGCACGATCCTGTCGGTGGACGGGGGATGGCTAGCGCGCTGAGTGGGATGGCCTGCCGATAGGCGTTCCTGACGCCGGCCTCCACCCCGCTCACCGGAGGCCTTCTGCCGCGCGCCTTCAAGGGCGCAGCCCCCGGTCGAACCCGTCCGCTCGTCGTCAGGCATTTCCCTAAACCGCTTCTCCCGCGCGCCGCAACACAGTTTTCCAAGCGGCCGCTCCCGCAAGCTCCCGACTTGGCGTCACCACGCCTGGAATATGTCATTCAGCTAAACCGTGAGAGACCCGGGCTAGGACCTGATGCGCGCCAAGGCGGTCACCGAAACGCTCCCTGATGCGGCTGTCGTGCTCGACAGTTTTGCGCATGGCGTGGCCGTCTTCGACACCGGCAACCTAACGCCGCGACTCAAGCATGCGAACGCGGAATTGATTCGCATGACGGGCTACTCGCTCGAGGAGCTCCGCGCGAAGCCGCTTTGGGTGTTACTCGCGGGCCCCGACAGCGATCAGCAGGTGCAGCAGCAAGTCCGAAGTGCCTTCTCTGGCTCGCCAGTGCCTGCGCTCCAATGGCTTGTCTATCGCAAAGATCAAACCGCCTTCTGGGCGCGCATCACCGCGCGAGGTGCGAAGGGGGAGCCGACGTTCCTCGTAGCGCTCGAGGACGTCAGCGAATACAAGCGAGTGCGCGAATCGCTCCGTGCGAGCGAAGGCCGCCTCGCGATTGCGATTGCGGCCAACGGTTCGTCGATGTGGGACTGGAACATCCCGCGCGACGAGATCTACTACAACGAACATTGGCGAGACGCGCTCGAGATCGATCCCGAAGAGCTTCTCAAACGACAAGAGCTGCACGAGCGGCTGCTTCTGCCTCCTGATCGCCCTGAAGTATTGCAGCAGTTCGAAGATCACTATCACGGTCGCACGCCGCAGTTCTCGAGCGAGTATCCGCTCGTGACGGGGCGCGGCACGCGCAAATGGTTCGAGGCGTACGCGAAGGTCGTGAGTCGCGACAGCGAGGGCAAGCCGCTGCGCATGATCGGTGTGTTGAGCGACGTCTCCAGCAAACGCAAAGCGGTACAAGACGTGACCGCGGTTCAAGAGCGTTGGGAGCGCGCCGTCCGCGGGACCTCCGATGGACTCTACGATTGGGATCTGCTGACGGGGCACGTTTGGTACGCGGCGCGCTTTCGCCAGATTGTCGGCTACGAAGATGGCGAGTTCCCCGACATGTTCGCGTCGTTCCAGAACGCGCTCCATCCCGAGGATCGCACGCTCGTCATGAGCAAGATTCGCACGCATCTCGAGAATCAAGCGAAGCTCGACTTAAGGTGTCGTGTGAACACGCGCGCAGGCCAAACGATCTGGTGTCGTTTGCGTGGCGAGGCTGCGCGCGATGCGGCCGGTCGGCCACTGCGGTTGTCCGGATCGATCAGCGACATCAGCGCGCAGATCGAAGCGGAAGAAGCGCTCAACCGCAGCCAGAACTTCTACGGCACGATCCTCGATTCGTTGCCGCTTTTCATTGCGTACGTCGATCGCGACGAGCGCATCGTGTATGCGAATCGAAACTTCCAAGAGTTCTTCGCGGTGCCGCTTGCGAACAGCAGGGGCCGCGTCATCAACGATGTCATCGGCGATCGGCGCTACGGTGCGATCGGTCCCATGGTTCGCGAAGCCTTCCACGGCAAGGCGACCGAGGGGCAGGGCCGGTTCCGCGCGCATTCGGGACGCGTGCTCGACCTCGATGCGCTGTTCCTGCCGCACTACGATGACGACGGCGATCTGCAGGGCTGTATCGTCGCTGCGCGCGACATGACGGACAAACGTCAGCTCGAAGCGGAGCTGCGTCAGAGTCAGAAGATGGAAGCGGTCGGCCGTCTGACCGGTGGCATCGCGCACGACTTCAACAATCTCCTCTCGGTGATCGTGGGCAACTTGCAGTTGCTCGGCCGCTCATTGCGCGAGAGCCCGCGGCTCTTGCGCCAGACGGAGACTGCGTTGAGTGCCGCGATGCGCGGCGCTGCACTGACGCGGCGCTTGCTCGGCTTCGCGCGGCAACAGGTGCTCGAGCCGAAGGTCGTCGATCTGAATGGCATGATCGGCGGCATGTACGAGCTGCTGCGCCGTACGCTGACCGGCGATATCGAGATCGAGCAGCAGCTCGAGGCTGAGGTGTGGGCGACGCGCGCGGATCCCGGACAGCTCGAGAACAGTGTGCTCAACCTCGTCATCAATGCGCGCGATGCCATGCCGAACGGCGGAGTCATCACCCTTGCGACGCGCAACGCGACCATCGATGCGGACCGGGCTCAAGGCGAGGAAGGCATCGCGCCAGGTGAATACGCAGTGCTCGAAGTGAAAGACACGGGTGTCGGGATGTCGGCACAGGTGCTGAAACGCGTGTTCGAGCCGTTCTTCACGACGAAGGACGTGGGTAAGGGTAGCGGGCTCGGCTTATCGATGGTTTATGGTTTCGTGAAGCAATCGGGCGGGCATGTGACGATCACGAGCGTGCCGAACCAAGGCACCACGGTGCACATGTATTTCCCGCGGGTCCATGCCTCGCTCGCGCGCACGGTGGTGGATGCGAGCGCGCCGCTCGACCTGCCTCGCGGCAGCGAGCTCATCCTTGTCGTCGAAGATAATGCTGAAGTTCGACGCACGGCGGTCGACATTCTCGGCACGCTCGGGTATCGCGTGCTCGAGGCCTCGAACGGGCATCATGCGATGGAGCAGTTCATGCAACACCCCGAGATCGAGCTCGTGTTCTCCGATGTCATGCTGCCGGGTGGTTTGCTCGGGTCGCAACTCGTCGGGAAGTTGCAGGAACATCGCCCAGATTTGCGGATACTCATGACTTCTGGATTCAGCGAGAGTGGCATCATGAATCGCGGTGTGCTGGACGGCACGATCGAGCTGTTACAGAAGCCCTATAAAGTGGAAGAATTGGCGCGTCGCGTGCGCGCCCTGTTGGACGGTAGAGAGGAACCCAATCGTGTCCCGGCCTGAGAGGAATTTATTGCTAGCGGTCGATGATGAAGTCGATTTTCTCGAGCTCATCGAGCAAATCGGCGAAGGCGTCGGCTGCGAAGTCATCACCGCGGACAGTGCGACTCGCTTTCGCGAGCAGCTCAGTGCGCGTCAACCGTCGCTCATTCTGCTCGACCTGCAGATGCCAGGGATGGATGGGATCGAGGCCCTTCGCTATCTCGCACGCCAGGGCGTTACGGCCGGTGTGCTGCTCGCGAGCGGGATGGATCAACGCGTGCTGGCGAGTGCGCGACAGCTCGGCGATTCGTTGGGATTGAGAATGTTGGGCACGCTGCAGAAGCCGGCGATGCTCGAAGACATAGAGAGCTTGCTCATGAAACATCTAGGTCCCGGTGCGCGCATCTCCGCGGAGGATTTGCAGCGCGCGATCGAAGAACACGAGCTGATCGTGCACTATCAGCCGAAGGTCGTGCGTTGCACGAACGACTGGCAAGTGCGCAGCGCCGAAGCGCTCGTACGTTGGCGACATCCGAGCCACGGCCTTTTGTATCCGGGCGAGTTCCTCTCGCTCGCCGAGCAGTCGGGTCTCATCGTCGGCATCACGGATTTCGTGATGACGGATGCGATCCGGCAGATCGGCCATTGGCGGCAGCGCGGGCTCGACCTCGCCGTCGCAGTCAATCTTTCGCCACGGCTCGTGCAGGATCTCGAATTTCCGGATCGCCTGAACCGCGTCTTCCGCGAGTTCGAGACGACACCCGAACAGCTCACGCTCGAAGTCACGGAAGCCGCCTCGCTCGATGATCCCGATCTTGTGATGGACATCTTCACGCGCCTGCGCGTGAAGGGCGTGGGCCTCGCGCTCGACGATTTCGGTACGGGCATGTCGTCCCTGACGCAGCTCTATAAGATGCCGTTCAACGAAGTGAAGATCGACGGCAGCTTGATCGCGGACATCGCGACGAGCAAAGCGGCGGCGACCGTCGTGCGCGCAATCGTGGAGCTCGCACACAATCTTTCGCTGACCGCCTGCGCGGAAGGCGTCGAGACGCCCGCGCAGTTCGAGTTTTTGGATCAAATCGGCTGCGATGCGCTACAAGGCGACTTCATCGCCTCCGCGATGCCAGCGTCGGAGATGGAGAACTTCATTCACGTGTGGAACGGCTCGGATCACACGTGGGTGCCTGTCGTCAGGAAGTGACCGTCCAACGTGTCCCCGCGTAGGCGGGGATCCATCACGATGTCCTTCGTTCCGACGGAGGCGGCATCACCAATTGCCGTCGTCCCCGCGTAGGCGGGGATCCATCTGATGCAGGCTGATTAAGTAGTACTCTCGCAGTGACGTAGTCACGCAGAGGTAAGAACGCAGAAGAAGAATTTATATTTTTCTTCTTCCATTCTCTGCGTCACCGCGCCTCTGCGTCTCTGCGTGAGTATTCAACGATCGACGCCAAGTGAGGATGGATCCCGCCTTCGCGGGAACGACGCCGAGGCGCGTCAGCCGCCGACGGCCACTCGCTTCTCTTTCGCCGGCTTGAGCATGTGGAGCGGAGCGGTGAGCACGATCTTCGTGCCTTTGCCGGGTTCCTCGAACGCGACATTGCCGCCGAGCATGCGTGCTCGGTACTCCATGATCTTGAGACCCATGCCCGGTTCCCCTTGCGCCAAGCCTGCGGTGAGTCCAATCCCGTCATCCGCAATCGAGAGCTGCAGCTTGCGGTTCACGGTGCGCAGCTCGATCGCGATCGATTTCGCCCGCGCATAGCGCGCCGCGTTCGTCGTCGCTTCCTGCGCGACGCGATAGACGTGCGTCGCGGCACCTTCCGCGAGGTCCGGAAGCCTCGGCGCGGCCATCTTGAACGTGCACTCGAGGTTATACATGTCGGTGCAGCGCGCGGCGAGGTGCTTGAGCGCTTCGGGCAATCCGCCACGCTCTAAGTTGACGGGCGCGAGTCCTCGCGCCAGCGAGCGCGTGCTCTGAATCGCGCGCGCAAGCAAGTCGCTGATCTTCGTCACTTGAGAGGAGTACTGCGGCGCCTCGCGCGAGAGCTGCACTTCGAGCCCCTTTAATAAGAGCGAGAGGCCGGTGAGCTCTTGGCCGAGTCCGTCGTGCAGGTCGCTGCCGAGCCTGCGTTGCTCGCGATTCGAAATCTCCAAGATCTCTTGCTCGAGCGCCTTGCGGTCGGTGACTTCTTGGACGGCGCAAACGAGTCCCGTGATCTTGCCGTGGTCTCGAAGCGGCACGTGCGTGAGATTGAACCAGCGGATCGCGCCTTCCGCGTTGACCCAATGACGCTCTTGGCCCGACACGCCCCGGCCGGTGCGCATCACCGTCGCGGCCTGGGCTTCGATGTCCAGCGTTGTTTCGTCGCTCCACAGATCGGAGAGATGTCTGCCGATAATCTGCTCGGGCTTCAGCTGCGCGACCTCGCACATCATGCGGTTGACGACGGTGATGCGGTTGTCGGTGTCGACCGTGTAGATCACTTCGGGCAGCGTATCGATCACGGTACTGATGAGCAGGCGCTGCGCCTCGAGCGCGAGCTCGGCCTGGCGGCGCTCGCGACGCTCGCGGGCTTCGAGTAGGGCGCGATTCACGACGGTCGGCAAGCGCTGCAGCCGATCCTTCAGAACATAATCCGTTGCGCCGCTCTTCAAGGCTTCGATCGCGCGTTCTTCACCGAGCGAACCGGAGACAAAGATGAACGGCACACCAGGCAGTGTCTTTTGCGTGATCTTGAGGGCAGCGAGCCCATCGAAGCCCGGCAACGTGTAATCGGCGAGCACGAGATCGACGTTTCCTTCGGCCAACGCGTCGCGGAACGTTTTTTCGGACGCGGCGTGGCGCCAGTGGACGTTCAGTCCGTTTCTGGCGAGCTCGAGTTGGATCAGCTCCGCATCGTTCGGATCGTCCTCGAGGAGCACGAACTGCAGCGACTCAGTAGATTCCTGACTCATACCGCGAAGTAATACCAGAAGTGGTCCTTTGATTGCTGCTCGTTCTACGAATTGCAGCGCCTTCCGTCAGCAACATCGTTCGTCGCGCGGGCCCGCCAGACACACCCCTTCAGACCCGGCGAGACTCGTCTATCGCAGCTTCCTCAAGCCCGACACGCTATCACTTCCGGCGTGAGTGTGGAAAATGGCGATTGCTGGGTGCTTGTGCGAACGCAAAATGCAGTGTTACAACCGCTGAGGGGCTATCCCGCACCTGGGGTTATTTGGAGCGATGACGCTATGCCAGACCAGACACGGATCGTAATCGTGGACGATCACCCGTTCGTGCGGGAGGGATTGAAACAATTGCTCGCTGGACAGGGAGACTTCGTGCTCTCGGCGGAGGCCGCTTCACTGCAGGATGCGCAAGTCGCGATCAACGGCCAGGAACCCGACGTTGCGGTCGTCGATCTCGCGCTCGGCGCGGACGACGGCATCGAGCTCGTGCGTTGGATCCGCAGCGAGCATCCGGATGTCCGGGTCCTCGTGCTCTCGATGCAAGACGAGGCGCTATATGCTGAACGCCTACTTCGGCTCGGAGTGAGCGGCTATGTGATGAAGAACGTCGCTGGTACGGATTTCTTAGGCGCTTTGCGTAAAGTGGCACGAGGCCAGCGCCATGTCAGTGCAGCGATGGGCGAACGCCTGTTGAGCCAAGTGGCGCGCGGTCGCGCACCCGGCCAGGACGAAGATCCCGTCTCCGCGCTCACCGATCGCGAGCTCGAAGTGTTCCGGCTGATCGGCGAAGGCATCAGCACGCGCGAGATCTCGCAGCGGCTCGCGCTGTCGATGAAGACCGTGGATGCGCATCGCCGCCACATGCGAGAGAAGTTGAATCTTCGCTCGACGAGCGAGCTCATTCGCTACGCCACGCAGTGGGTGTCGGATCGGACGGAGGGCTGACGGCCCGCCGCATCTCTGCCCTCGAGCGCGATCGAACGCCGCGCCCGCTGGACTCCTCTGCCCTCGCGACGGTGAAGCGTCAGCGTTATGTCTCATGACGTCACGCGGTTTTTTGCTTGGCCCTCACTCCTGATCAAAGGCGTGGGCACCGCCCATGACATTAGGGGATCGGCTGATATCCCCTACACAGGCCCTCACAGACCATTCCATACACAAACGCGCCGCCGCATTTCGGCGTCGCTCTTGCGTGCCGTTGTGGGCGCGCGACTTGTCGATGGAACAGAGTGCTGCTTGAACGCTGCCACTAAAACAGTCGATTCGCCGACCGACGCACCACCCGGTGCGCCGCTCGAGCCCCTGTGTCCAGCACTGCGGGGTCGAGCGATCCGCGTGCTGCTGGCAGCGCTGCCCGAGTTCGTCTTCGTGCTCGATCGGAAGCTCAACATTCTGGTCGCGAACCGCAGCATCGGCCAACGAGGCCCGGATGAGCTGGAAGGTCGACCCGTCGTCGACGTCTTTCCGCCGCACTTGCATGCAGTCGCTTTGGCGACGCTTCATCGCGTGCTCGCGAGCGGGCAGGTCGATGGGTTCTCGGCGGAGATCGAAGGGTTCGACGGTCAACAACGCCACTTCGACATCCGGGTGAGCCCATTCAAACCGGACGATGAATCTTCTTGGCTGACGCTCGTCGCGACGGAGATCACCGAGCAGGTGCGCGCCGAGCGCGCGATTGCGACGCAAGCTCGCATGATCGAATCCATGCTCGAAGGGGTGGCCGTCATCAACGAGCGCGGCATGATCGAGATCTCGAATCCCGCGTTCGATCGAATGTTTGGCTATCGCCGCGGTGAGCTCATTGGACGTGAGATGGCGACGCTCGCGGGGTGGCCATTCGAGCAACCCGAACGCTGGCAACGTGTCGGCACGGAGAGCGTTCGTTCGCAGCGAGTCGAGTTCGACGGACGCCGTGCGGACGGGACTCACTTTGCCGCCGCGGGTGTGCTCTCCCGCTTCGAAGTCGTCGGCCGCAACCACAGCTTGGTCGTGCTTCAGGACGTGAGCGAGCGCAAGCAGCTCGAGCGCGCGATCCTGGAAGCGGTCAACCGCGAGCAATACCGAATCGGTAACGATTTGCACGACGGCCTCGGCCAAGAATTGACGGGCATCGCCCTCATGCTGCGCGGACTTGCCGGACGTGTCACGACCGAGTACGAGCCGATCTTGCCTGAGATCGAAGGCATCACCCGGCTCGTCAACAACGCAATCGAAAGTACGCGTGCGCTCGCACGCGGCCTCTCGCCGGTGAACCTCGAGCGCGGCGGATTGCAGGATGCGCTCGAAGGTCTCGCGATGCATGCCGCCGAGCTCTACGGCGTGCAAATCCTCTGCACTCATCGACTCGCCGCGGCCCGCCCATTGAGCGCGGAGCTCGCCAATCACCTCTATCGAATCGCGCAAGAAGCCGTCCGCAATGCGGTTCGGCATGGTCGCGCGCGGACTATACGACTGCACTTGAATGTCGCCCGCGCTAAGGTGCGGCTGACGGTCACCGACGACGGGACTGGCATGCCGGCGCAGGCGGAGGAGGCGCCGGGCATGGGCTTGAAGATCATGCGTTACCGGGCCCGCATGTTGGGAGGGGAGGTGCGCTTCGAGCGCTCCACGCCGAACGGGACGCGCATCGTCTGCGAATGCCCGATCGAGGTGGAGACAGCGGACGTGCCTCGTGAGTCAAAGCCGCGCCGTAAGAGCGTGAGGACGAAGCAACCTGGCAGGGGCCGATGAGCCCTTACCGTGTCCTGTCGAACACAGGATTTGAATGAGTGATCTTTGAAGGAGTGAAGCAAATGACCGTTGGGAGTTCTTTGTTCAAGACGATGCACAAGCCGCCGACCGGTGTGCCGAAGGATCGCAAGCGCCGCGTTCTGATCGTCGACGATCATCCGATCGTTCGCCAGGGTTTGCGTCGTTTGATCGAAGCGGAGTCGGATCTCGAGGTGTGCGGCGAAGCCGAGACGGCGCGCGAAGCGAAATCGCTGATCCGCGAGCTCGAGCCCGATGCCGTGATCGTGGACGTTTCCTTGAAGCAGGGCGATGGCCTCGAGCTGGTCAAGGACGCGCGGGCTCACTATCCCTCGTTGCCGCTGCTCGTGCTCTCCATGCACGATGAAGCGATCTATGCCGAGCGCATGCTCTCTGCCGGTGCGAATGGCTACATCATGAAGCAGGCCGCGTCGGATCAGTTCCTGGTCGCGTTGCGTCGCGTTCTCGAAGGCGGTATCTATGTGAGCGAGGCCGTCGGCAACAGCATGATCGAGAAGTTCGCCTCGGGCGGCGCATACATTTCGTCGAACCCGGTCGACAGCTTGACGAATCGCGAGCTGCAAGTGCTCCACATGATCGGCAAAGGTTTGTCCACCCGTCAAACGGCCGAAGCATTAAACTTGAGCGTCAAGACCGTCGAGTCGCATCGTCAGCGCATCAAACGCAAGCTTTCGCTTCGCACCTCCGCACAGCTCATGCAGTACGCGGTGAATTGGTACGCTGGACGCGATCCGAGTCAGAAGTCGTAAAGGCCAGATAAGGAACGGACGCAATGAATCTGATGCAAGGATGGCTGGGACTACCGCTCCTTGCAGGGTTGCTCTTGGGTGCAGTGCTCGCGGGCGCAGCCGCCGTTTTCGTCGTGCGGCGCGCGCGCGAGCGCAATGAGAACCTTCAGCAATCATTGCTTGCGGAGAACCGGCGTAATCGCGCGGTCGTCGAGGGCTCGGGCGAAGGTGTGCTCGAGCTCGATCATGTGGGCAACGTGCGCTATGCCAACCCGGCTGCCGGCAAGATGCTCAGCTATGAAGTCGACGAGCTGATCGGGCTCGACTACAAAGTCCTGATCAACGATCAGCTCGACGGCGATGCCGTGCGTCGCGTCCGCTACACGACCGACATCATGCGTGGTGTGGGTGCGCTCCTCCGGCGCAAGGACGGCGTCTATCGTCCCGTGCAATACAAGATCGTGCCCGTCACCGAGCAAGGGGTGACGATCGGTACCGTGCTCGTCTTTCGTGACGTCACCGATCGCGTGCGGCTCGACAACTTGCTGAAGGACATGCAGGCGACCGCAAAGATCGGCGGCTGGGAGTACGATCTCGATTCGAAGAAGGCGCACTGGACCGAGGCGTTGTATGCGATGCACGACATGCCGCACAACACGCCGCTCGGCGATAAAGATGTGCTCGGGATGCTGCATCCCGAAGACCAGTTGAAGATGCGGGCCGCCGTTCAGAAGGCGATCGAGTCGGGCATCGGCGCCGACTTGCAGGCGCGCCTCACGAATGCGCGCGGTCGCCACATACACGTTCGCATCATCCTGCAAGCGGAGCGCCGCGACGGTCGTGCGGTGCGCTTGCACGGCACGATGCAGGACATCACCGATCTCGTGATGGCGGAGCGTCAGCTGCGCGAAACGCGCGACTTCTTCGAGCTCACGCTCAATGCCGTGCCGACGCCGGTTGCGTTCATCGATGCGAAGATGCTCGTGACGTATGCCAATCGAGCGCTCGAAGAGTGGCTCGATCGGCCGCACGAGGAAATCATCGGCCGCCATTTGCGCGAAGTCATTTCGTCGGACGAGCTGTTGACGCTCGGGCCGCAGATCGCCGCTGCGATGCGCGGCGAGTCGGTGCTCGCGACGCAGTCGGGTCTGCGCAACGGCCGGGTGCGCGAGTGGCAGAACCATCTCGTGCCGCAAATCGGACCGAATCGCGAGGTCATGGGATTCTTCTCGATTCTGTACGACCTCACGGAGATCAAACGTCTCGAATCACGCCTCCTGCAAGCGCAGAAGATGGAAGCGATCGGACAGCTCACGGGGGGGGTCGCGCACGACTTCAACAACCTGCTCGGTGTCGTGATCGGTAACTTGCAGCTCATCGAGCGCAGCGTCGCGGAAAATCCCGCCATTGCGCGCAAGGTTCACACGGCGATGCGAGCCGCGGCTCGCGGTGCCGACCTGACGAAGCGGTTGCTCGCCTTCGCGCGTCGACAGATCCTCGATCCGACGGTTGTCGATTTGAATCGGCAGCTCACCGGCCTCACCGATCTCATGCAGCGCAGCCTCGGCGATTCGATCGAAGTGCGCATGGTGCAGGCGCACGATCTGTGGCACACGCGCGTCGACGCGGGACAGTTCGAGAACGCGATCCTCAATCTTGCGATCAACGCGCGCGATGCGATGCCCCAGGGCGGACGTCTCACGGTGCGCACGCAGAACGTGACGCTCGATAGCGCATTTTGCGCGGACCATCCGCAGATCGAGCCCGGCGAGTACATCTCGATCAGCGTGACGGATACGGGCTGCGGCATCGAGCCAGACGTGTTGAAGCGCGTGTTCGAGCCGTTCTTTACGACGAAGGAATCCGGGAAAGGCAGCGGTCTTGGCCTTGCGATGGTGCACGGCTTCGCCGAGCAATCGGGCGGCATCGCGACGATCGAAAGCAAAGTGGGCCGCGGTACGACCGTGCAGATCCTCTTGCCGCGTTCGCGCGAGGCGCAGGCCGAGCGGGAAGACACGATCGTGTCGCAAGTGGCGCCTGGCGGGAGCGAGACCATCCTCGTCGTCGAAGACGACGCCGATCTTCGAGAAACCGTTGTGACCGCGCTTTCGCAGCTGGGCTATCGCGCCTTGCAAGCGGCGAACGCCGCGGCGGCGCTGCGGATTTTGAGCGGCAGCGAGAAGATCGATCTGCTCTTTACTGACGTCATGATGCCTGGCGGTATGCTTGGCCCTGCGCTCGCGAAGCGAGCGCGCGAGCTTCGCCCAGACATCGAAGTGTTGTTCACGACCGGCTACGCTGAAACAACAGTGCTTCAGAGCACCGCGGGTCTGTCGTCGAGCGACGTCATCAACAAACCGTACCGCAACGAAGACCTTGCGACGCGGATACGCTACGTGCTGGATCGGGAGGCGCGTGTTGCCTGAGATGGAGAATAAACTGCTCGTCATCGACGACCAGCCGGATCTGTGCGAGTTCATCTCCGAAGCCGCGCGCGGCATGGGGTTCGAGGCGATTGCCGTCACGGAGCCCGATGCGTTTCGACGCGCGGTTCAGGAGTTTCAGCCGTCCGTCGTCGTGCTCGACTTGCAGATGCCAGGCGCGGACGGCATCGAGCTGCTTCGCTATCTCGGCGAGCGCGGCACGAAAGCGCAGGTGCTCGTTGCAAGCGGCATGGATCAACGCGTGCTCGCGACCGCGCAGCAACTCGGGCGCTCGCAAGGCCTCAATATGCTTGGCGCCTTGCAGAAGCCGATCTTGCTCGCCGAGCTCGAGGCGACCCTCCGGCAATGCATGCGCGCCGACTCTCCGCTCACTCCGGAAGTGCTGACGGCTGCACTCGATCGTCGCGAGATCCAAGTTCACTATCAACCGAAGGCGACGCGTGTCGCGCCGGGTCGCTGGATCGTCGAAGGTGTCGAAGCGCTCGCGCGCTGGAACCACAGCGTGTTGGGCCCAATCTCGCCGCTGCGATTCATCGCCGTCGCAGAAAAGCACGGGCTCATTCGTCGGCTCACCGAGCAAGTGATCGAAACCGCGCTGCGGCAATGTCGCGCGTGGGATGCCGCGGGCTTGCAGCTCTCGGTCGCGATCAACCTCTCGCCGCAGCTGCTGAACGATCTCGCGTTCCCCGACCAGGTGGCTCGTATGGCCGCGCAAGTCGGTGCGGATGCGCGCAGGATCATTTTCGAAGTGACGGAAAGCGCCGCGATGTTCGATCCCGGCACGACGATGGACGTGCTGACGCGCATGCGCGTGAAGAACTTCGGGCTCTCGATCGACGACTTCGGTACAGGCTATTCGTCGCTGAAGCAGCTTTATCTCATGCCGTTCAGCGAGCTCAAGATCGACACTTCGTTCGTGCGCGACATCTTCGCGCACGAAGACGCACGCACGATGGTCGAGACGATGGTGCTCCTCGCACACAAGCTTCGCCTGACCGCCTGCGCGGAAGGCGTCGAAACGCCAGAGATCCTCGATTTTCTCGATGGCGTCGGCTGCGATCGCGCGCAAGGCTATTTCATCGGCCGCCCGATGCCGGGCGATGCGCTCGAGGCCGCGGCGAAGGACTGGAACGCGAGGCAGCAGCAGGGCTGAGCCCAGCTGCTAGAAGACCCATCGCAAGAAGGCCCATCGGCCGGCAAGCCTTCGGCAGGAAGGCCTGTCGGCAGGCCAGTCCGATCTTCATCGTTGCGCAACTACCCAAACTTCTCTGCTCCGCTCTTCTCTCTCCGCTTCTCTGGTTTGCCAATAGGCCTGCTTCCCGGAGGCCGTCTTGCCGTCGGTGGCTCAGCCATCTTCCTGCTGTGCGCGCTTAAACTGTTTGCCTGTTTCGCGCATCGAATCTGTAAGCGCACCCTTTCGAGGCATAGTTGCTCCCCAGGATGGAAATGAGTCAGGCGGTTGGTGGGACCGAACGTGAGCCGTCGTCGGACGAGTTGCTCGTGGCGGGCGCTCGGCGCGGGGATATGCGCGCCTTTGAAAAGTTGTATCGCATGCACAGCGGCCGTGTGTATGGCCTGTGCTTGCGGATGACGCGTCGGACCGACGCGGCGGAGGATTGCGTGCAGCAGACATTCGTACGTGCGTGGCGGAATCTCGCAAGCTTCGAGGGTCGAAGCTCGTTCCGCACGTGGTTACACCGGATCGCCGTGAACGAAGTGCTCACCCAGGCCCGCAATCATGGGACTCGGAGCGAATCCGACGAAGAGAGCGTTGCGGAGCTCGACCAACGGCAGGTCGGCGATGAGCCGTTCGATGCCGCGGATGTGATGGACGTCGAGCGCGCGTTGCAGACGCTTCCCGAAGGGGCGCGGCATGCGATGGTGCTGCAGGCGATCTATGGCTACAGCCATGAAGAGGTGGCCGATATGTTGGGCATCGCGGTCGGCACCTGCAAAGCGCAAGTTCATCGCGGCAGACGCCTGTTGCGCGAGCGCTTGGGCTTGCCGGAGGCAGAGACATGAACAGCCGTCGCCCAGATCCATTGGATGAAGTGCTGTCGAAGCTCCCGAAAACGGTCGAGCCAGAACGCGATCTATGGACATCGATTCAAGGGCAGCTCGAAGCGGATCGCCAACAGCAAGCACCCCGTCGCGTCACCGCGCGGTGGTATCAGCTTGCGGCGGGCGTGCTCCTCGTGCTCGCTTCGTCGCTCACGACATTCTTCATCATGCGCGAGGCGCCGGAGAACGCGCCTACGGTCGCGAGCACGGATTCGCCTCAGACCGAGTTCGCTGCGATGCCGGCGAGCTTCGCGGGCTACAAGCTCGGCGAAGATTACTCGAAGGCTCGTGCGCAGCTCGACCTGGCGTTCGAGCAACGGCTGGCGTTGTTACCGCCCGCGGCTCGGGAGAAGGTCGAGCACAACCTCGCGGACATTCGCGCGGCAGCACGCGAGATATCGAGCACGCTCGCGGAGCATCCGACCGATCCGCTCCTGCACGAGCTGCTGATGTCCACGTATCAGAGTGAGCTTCAAGTATTGGCAGACGTCACGCTCATGACGCCTGCATCGGCTACGAGGATTGAACTATGAAGGCCATTGTTTGTGGCTTGCTCGCGCTCTTCGTTGCGCAGGGCGCAGCCGGCGAAACCGTGGAACGCAGCGCCAAAGCTGCACCCGACGGCGACGTGGAGATCGTGAATGTTTCGGGCGAGGTCCATGTCATTGGCTGGGATCGCGCGGAAGTGCGGTTGAGCGCCGAAGTGGGACGAGGCGTCGAGGAAGTCGAGTTCGAGCAGCGCGGCGATCGGACGTTGATTAGCGTGAAGGCGCAGGGCGGTCGGAGTCGCAGCGAGAGCACGCTGCGCGTTCATGTGCCGCGGGACAGCACCGTGGTCGTGAACACCGTGAGCGCTTCACAGACGCTCGAAGGCGTGCGCGGCGAGCAGCGGTTGCAGTCGGTGAGCGGCAGCATCCGCACCGAGATCGGGCGCGAAGATTTTCAAGCGAACACCGTGAGCGGCGAGATCGAAGTCACGGGCAAGGGCGAGACGTCCGTGCGCATTACTTCGGTGAGCGGCAGCATCGAGCTCAAGGACGTGAGCGGAGCGCTGGACATGAACACCGTGAACGGCGGCATGCGGGTGATCGGCGGCACGATCGACCGCGCACGGCTCAAGACCACGAACGGTGAGGTGCGGTTCGACAGTACGTTGAAGAAGGACGGCCGTCTCGACGCCGAAGCGATCAACGGCAGCCTCGATATCACGTTGCGCGGCGGTGTCGATGCCGATTTCAACGTCGAGACGTTCAATGGCTCGATCCGGAACTGCTTCGGACCGAAGCCCGAACGTACGAACCAGTATGCGCCCGGCTCGGCGCTGCGCTTCAAGGAAGGGAAGGGGTCCGCGCGGGTGCGGTTGAAGACGTTGAACGGCGCAATCGAGCTCTGCCGACAAGCATCGGCGGATGTGGAGCGCTGAGGCAGCGCTAGTTCATCGGCTCGACAGTGACCCGATTGCGTCCGCCGGCCTTGCTCGCGTACACGCCGGCGTCGCATTTCGCGATGAGCGCATCGAGCGTCGAGCCGTTCGGAACGGTGCTGGTCCACCCAGAAACGCCGAAGCTCGCGGTCACGTCGAACTTCATTCCGCCAGACTCGAACGGGGCTTCGCTCAACTGCGTACGCAAGTGCTCCGCCGCAGCGGCCGCGTTCGCGACGATGGTTTCGGGGAGCACGATCACGAACTCTTCGCCGCCGTAGCGTGCGACCCAGTCGC
>JBIQKP010000153.1:0-2231 GCA_044506405.1 Lysobacterales bacterium
CGAACAAACAAAAGTTCGTCGTCCCCGCGAAGGCGGGGACCCATCTTCAATTTCAACTTGCGGAGTGGCGAACTTCGCTCACTCTTCCATATCACCCGGTTCCACGCCGAGCGCGACATGCTTCACGATGGGGCCATGAGCTTTCGCGTGCGCGTGGATCTCCTCCATCGTGACGTAACCGTCTTTGCTCGCGTCCATGTCGCTGAAGAAGTCGCTCACGATCGGCATCGCTTCCGCCTCTGATTGCGAGAGCTGACCATCCTTGTCTTTGTCGGCCACAGCGAAATCGTCTTGGATGTTGCGCTTGATTCGCACACTGCCCGGACGACCTGATCCAATTTCTTCGCGGGACAGAAGACCGTCGTGGTTCGTATCGAGCTGGGCAAAACGCGCTGCCAAGTGCGGCGCACCTTGCTCCGCCTCCGCGAGCGAGATCATCCGATCGCCATCCAGATCCAGCGACTGAATTCCTTTGACCGCCTTCGGAACGCCGGGCTCCGCGGAAGCTGTGATCGCCACCATCAAGCCGCACGCCAGCAGTGTGTATCGCATATGCATCTCCTTACGACCCTGGAACGATCCGCGTGATCTCAACAGCGGCTGCCGGAACGTTCCGGAAAGATCGGATGCCGCTTCAGCGATAAAGATGCCGCGGCGAGCGAAAGGGTCGCATGCAATCGCATTCATCAGTCGCACAGGTCGCGGAGATGACATGCGTCTCGATGGCGGAACATTCCTCCATCTCGACTGCGTAGGCCTTATTCAGCGACCAGGCCCGAGAACACGCGACGATCAAGGCAACTGCACGCCGCTTCGACGTATCTGCATGACGCGTGGCGAAGCCGTTCGGACGATCTGACTCAGCAAAATGCCGCCTTTCAAACGCGCATGTGCTGCACACGCACCGTGATGCGTATCGGGAATGCCATGCACCGTGCCAGCGACGCGGAGTTCGCCACGTCGCCCGCGTTCGAGCTCTCCGTGCGTTAGATCTTCGAATCGATAGACGTTGCAACCATCATATCGACCACCAGAAGCGAGAGGCGTCGCGATCAAAAAGTATTGACCGTTCTTCTCCACAAGCGCTGTACCGCCGAACCCCTCGTATTGCTCCGCGAGTTGCCGGCCATCGCGAGGCTCCGTGAGTCGACCAACGACCGTCCAGCTTGCCGCATCAGTCACGACGCAGTCGGGCGCCGCGCATCGAAGCAGCACCGTGTGCAGCTGCGGTCGAGTGCCGAGCCATGCGCAATCGAGTGCGAGATACAGAGCGTCCTGAGTCGAGAGTGCCGCAGGTTGGCCGAACATGCAGGCCCCGAGTTGCGGATCTTTCTTGTCGAGTTGAATCGCGGGTGGTTCAGGAATCGGCGAGAAAGCGGGCTCCGCGCTCGACTCACCTGCCTTCTTCGCCATATAGCCTGTGAACAACTTGATTGGCTTCGCATGCGCCAAGTTTTCGGGCGAGTCGGCCATCTTCAGCGCGATCCAGCTGTAACCCGCGTAGCGCGGAATGCCATTCACCCACAGCGTCTGATGCCAGAACAGTTTCCACCGTTCCTCGCGAGGCGCGCGAGCGTCATAGACGAGCGTCGACGCTTCGTTCTGCCACGTGGCAGAACTAGCAGCCTCTATCTCCACTTCGCCGGCTGCGCTCGACTGAAACGGTCCCGCGAGCACTTCGGTGAACCCCTGGACGGCGCCAGCATCGCGCCACGTCTCGCCGTCATCAGAGTAGGCAATTCGCAGAACGACACCGGAGTCCGAATGCGTCGACGGTTCGAAGGATGAATAGCTCATCCATAGACGCTGTGTCGCCGGATCTTCAGTCACTGAAGGGTCGAACACTCCGCGTGCACCCACTCCAGTGAGCACCTGCTGTGTTCTTGGAGTGGCGACTTCATCGGCAAGAGAAGGTACGGCGACCGAGGCGACGATCGGAATAATGCTAACGAGTAGCTGTCGACAGAGGATGCGAGCGTTCATAGCGGTCAGCCGCTATCCCAGTGGTAAATGACTCGTGAGAAATCTTTCCGCTGCAAATCCTCTCGTTTAATCCACCAATTGACCACGCCGCCGTCCTCCCAGAGCATATCGATATCGTTCTCCGGCGTGGTGTCGATGCTGAGCAACACGAGCCAATCTTCGTTCGGCACGAGCGAGCGTGGATCGAAGCCTTGTTCAACGCGGGAGTAGCCGCCGACGACCGCGATGCGATAGTCCCCGAGGAAGTT
>JBIQKP010000153.1:2331-4916 GCA_044506405.1 Lysobacterales bacterium
AGATAAGCTGGCCCATCGCTAGCCGAGCCGTCGAGACGCATACCAAGAAGTTCATTTCCTGCGCTGCCTACCGCGATGAAGAACTGCACGATCCCTGTGGCGGGATACTCGGGCAGCTTCGGAAGGTCCGCGAAGTTGAGCTGGACGAGCATGACCATCGGATTGCCCTCAGGGTCAGTCGGATAGTCGCGGTCTTTCGGCCAATATGGCTCGCCTCGAAACTTGCTCGCACGAATCGGAAGAACGCTCGCGCGCCGAGGTGTGAGCACGATCTGCGGCAGCTTCATCCGCTCCAAGCGAACTGCGTGTCGCGCCATCACACTGGGCAGCCCTCTCTCCATGAGCTCGCTCGTGATTTTGGCCTGTTCGCTATCGGGCTGAGAGCAGCCACACAGCAGCGCGAGTGGAAGCCAACGAAGGATGTGTTTGTAGTTGGCCACGCCAGCGCCCCCTGAGATCTTTCTGACATTCTAACGGATCGCTAACCGGACACCTGACGCTCGTGGAACGATATCTGATCGTGGGTCATTCCAGCGAGTAGGCGATCTCGAAACGATCCAGCAGTTACACGCGAGAACCCGGCGTGTCGAATTCACTCACGATCATCGGCGTTCCGAGCAGTGCTGGCGCGTACGCTCCGGGACAGGAGCGAGCGCCTACGGCACTGCGGGCTGCGGGGCTCCTCGAGTTGCTCAACGGGTATGGCGTCGAGACGGATGACCATGGCGACGTGCGCGGCTTTCGTTGGCGAGCCGATAAAGAACATCCAAGAGCAATGAATGCTCCTATCGTCGCGAGTGTTGCGCAGGAACTATCGGCTGCAGCGCACGGCGCGCTCGCACGCGATCACCGGGTGCTGGTGCTTGGAGGCGATTGCACGACCGAGTTGGGCACCGTGGCAGGCGCGCTGCGCCAGTCTCGCGATGTCGGTCTTCTCTATATCGATCTCGACACGGATCTGAATACGCCGGCCAGCACGACGGATGGCGCATTGGATTGGATGGGGGTCGCGCACATGCTCGCGATACCCGACACAGTCGCGGAGCTCGCAAGTCTCGGACCGTGCACGCCGATGTTACGACCGGATCAGGTCATGTATTTCTCCGTCGATAACATCGAGCCGTTCGAACGCGAAGTAATCGATGAGCTGAGCATCACGAATATCAGATTGAACGAAGTCGCCGGAGATCCGATCGCCGCTGCTCACAAAGCAGTCGGATGGGCGAGTCGATTCGAACGCTTATTGATTCACCTTGACGTCGACGTGCTGGACTATGTCGACATGCCGCTCGCCGAGAATACTCGACGCAACTGGGGCTTACGATTCGAGGATCTGATGACGGCGCTTCGGATCGTGTTGCAAGCACCAAACTGGTCAACGCTCACAGTCTGCGAGGTCAACCCGGACCACGGCGAAGCCGATGGTTCGACGTTGCGCCGCTTTGCGAACTCGTTGGCAGCCGCGATCGCGAACAGAGGGTGACGAACATACTTTCTTGTCCGGGCGACGCACACTGATCCGTCATCCCCGCGAAGGCGGGGACCCATCCGATTCCCTCTGCATGACCCTTCTCGATCCGTGGGCGATATGGTTTGATTCCCGAACTATTACACCACCGGAGGAGCGAGAAGAAATGCCAAACTTCTGGACAAAGCGAGCTTTCGCTGGATCAGCCCCAGTTCGTTTGATGGCGGTCGGAGTTGCGTTGGTCGCGGTGCTTACGTCGCCAGCCAATGCGCAAGACGACAAGATGACACCCATCGCCATCCCTGCGCAGCCCACTGCGATCGAGCTCGGCACTCCTCCACTACCGGATGCGAAGAACTCGGAGGCCTGGCACAAGCAGTACGGCAGTCACTTCGCGCGGAACGTGACGGTTGCGACGCTGACACCCTTCCTTCCGGATCCGGCAAAGGCAAGCGGCGCCGCGGTTGTTGTCGCGCCCGGCGGAGGTTTCCGCACGTTGTCCATGGAGAATGAAGGTTGGGACGTCGCCCGCGCGCTGGCGGACAAAGGTGTCGCAGCGTTCGTCCTCAAGTACCGCCTAAATCAGACACCGGCCGACATGGGTGACTTCGAGAAATCCATGCAGCAAATGTTCTCGGGCAGTGCGCCACCGCCGCGCCGCCCGGATCCTGAACAGGCGTTGGCGGGTATTGCTCCGCAACTCGAAGACGCTCGCGCGGCATTTGCACTGATCCGCAAGCGCGCTGCTGAGTGGAAGGTCGACCCGAACCGGATCGGCATGGTTGGCTTTTCTGCTGGTGCGATGCTGACGATGGCGACTGTCACCGGCGGCGGGGATGCGAAGCCCGCTTTCGTCGGCAACATCTACGGTCCGCTGATGTCGATGAAAGTGCCGGCAGATGCGCCTCCTCTGTTCATTGCCTTGGCTGCCGACGATCCGTTCTTCGCGAACGCCGGCTATGGACTCATCGATAGCTGGAAGGCCGCGAAGCGCCCCGTCGAGTTCCATCTTTATGAACAAGGCGGTCATGGCTTCGGAATGTATCCGAAGGAAACGACGAGCACCGGTTGGTTCGATGCCTTCGTACGTTGGATCGGCATGCACGGCATGCTGAAG
>JBIQKP010000154.1:0-4916 GCA_044506405.1 Lysobacterales bacterium
TCGGCGAGGACTGGCTCGAGCCGATAGCCCTTCGGCAACTCCATCGTCGCGATCGACGCTTCCGGGGTCAGTGCCTTGGAATTCGGTGCCTGCTCGGCGGTGACCGATTCTGCCGGCGCGTTCGAAACCTCAGGGGGCATCGAACACGAGGCCAACATGATACCGGGGACGACGATGGGCAGGAGGCGAACGGAGTTCTTGTTGAATGGATTCATGAACGACACGAGCTCGAAGCCACAACAGAGGGCACTGGATGTAGAACGGGACACAAGCGATGGGCGCCTCAACGGTGGCGCTCTTCGGTGTTGAGCCAACTTACCGCCCGCGCTCTCTCATGGCAAATCGGGCCAAGGCGAATTCACATTCGCTGACACTTCCGCGATCCGTGCGACGGCGCTGTAGCGTCCCGTGTCGATGTCCCTCAGCCCGCGAAGGCGCTGACCCGTCTCGCTCTTCGGCTTAATCCATTCCCCGATGAGACCCTAGAACCACGGCTTGCGCTTGAATCCTTTGGCTCGCATCTGGATCCGCGAGTTCACCGAGAATCGGCCCGTCCTCGGATCAGGATCGAATGCAAAGTTTTGTCCAATGTCAGCCGAGTGAAGCGCATGCGACGGGTACAACACCATGCGATTGAACGCGACCGTGGTCGATGCAATCCGCTCGAACAGTTCCGTATCGCCACTGATGTAATCCTGCGTCGTCCAAGGCCGCTCTCGCAGTTCTTCTTCGAGGATCGATCGATAACGCTCATGACGAAAGTCGGGGATGAGCTCATATCCGGTTCGGCGATGGCGATAGAGAGACGTCCCTGCGTAACTTGGCGAGCAGAGGTAGTGCACCGTCGAGAAACTATGGGCCGCCGTGCCATCGATGTGCGGCATACACTGCACCGGCTTCAAATCTTCCGGCTTCGTCGTCACCACGCAGAGATAACTGATTGCGTTGTGCAGCTCGAGATCCGGCAGCGCATAAGCCTCATTGATCGCCTGCGTCAGTCCCTTGCGCAGCACTTCGACGTATGACACAGGCGCCGGCGCGCGCAACCCCGGATACATGTCCGAGGGTGGGGCCAGCGAGACTTCGGTGGCGGCATAGGCGACGAGATCCTCTGGCCGATCCAAGACGTTGTCGATGACCAGCAGAGGAATCCGCTCAGCACCCACGTGCTCGACGCTGACGCGCAAGTCTGGATGCGTGTCGAGCTTCAGTTCAGACACGCGCCAGCCCTCCTACCGAACGTGCGCCCAGCGATGCTAGACCGACGCGATTCATATCGCCTTACCCGAGAGACGCTTCAGCTTTCCGGCGCGCGAGCCGGGAGAGCAGCTTTGGCCACAGACCGAGCGACAGCAGGTGCGCGTAGACGAGCCCTGGGATACCGATGTTGCGCAACTTGATGAAGACGTCATCAGGAAGCGCATTGAGCTTCTCTTCCGAGATGCGTAGGCACTCACTCACCTTCTGGGGCGGCGCTTCCGTTCCATCTGGATTCGCGCGCGGTACGGTCAACTGCATCGGCTCGAACAGATCATGTTGCTCGAGGATGCGAATGAAATCGCGCGTGCGCTTCGCAAGCTCCTCGAACTTATTGCACGACTGCACGCCATCTTTCGTGTACTGGGAGTGTTGTCCGTGCTCGAAGAACGGAATCTCCGGTCGATCCGAAATCGTTGACGCGGCGCGGTCGATACATAGAACCATACGTCCTTGGCCGCCGAGTGCGTCTCGAGGACCGTCGACCGCGACGGGTAGAAACGGATAGCGCTGCACGTATGCCGGCACGTACGCATCGGGATCCATCGCACCGTCTTCCGCGATGAAGACGTTCACACCGGGATACGGCCCCATCAGCGCAAGCGGGATCTTCGATTGCGTGGCGAAGATGATCGGGTAACAGACCGCCGCAAATTGGAACTCGTCCGCCGTGATCGGTACTGCATGCGTTCCCGCAAGGAACGAGTAGGGATTTGCGGTCAGCGACACGCCGAGGGCGCCATGGTCCTCTACCGTGAACGCTTCGAGCTTGCGATAGAACAACACTGAGCCCACATCGACGGGCCCCTGACCGGCATTACTCACGAAACTCTCCCCACGTCGAGCCCGAACAGGGCCGCATACTAATAATGATGATCTACTGCGATTGCGCAGCGCTGGAAGACTCAAGGCCCACGTACCGCGCGCGATGGGCAGGTTACCATTTCCGCGAACCGCCAGATGAGATCACGGCTTTACGTAATGATCTCTTTGATGCGTAACCCCCCGGCTCGCCACGAGGCGAGCCCCGAGCGCATCCGCTCAGCTGGGTGCGGTGCTGCAAACGATCATTCCGAGGAGCCGGAATGAACAGCCGATGGCTTCGCGGCGACCGCGACGAGATCAACAAAAGGTTCTTGCGCCTTCCCATCAATCACCTGCCTTCCCTGGAAATGCCACGTCGCTGCCTCCGGGTTCCAGGTCCACCGCGCGATCCCGAATACGTCGCCCTTGTTCCTGTGAACGATTTCTAGAGCGTTCCCCGCGCGCGTGCCGTACGAGAACCCTTCGGGCTCGAATGGAACGTTGGCGCCGTGCACGTTCAGCTCATGTACGACGTAGCGCTTGGAGCGCGGGTTGTAGCCGACGTAGATGGTTCGCTCGAACGGAATTTTCAGCCACGGAACGACCTCGCGACTCTTCTCGTGAATGCGTAGGTATTGGTGGCTCAGAACCCATTCGGCCTCACGGTCCAGCGTGAACTTCTGACCATGGACGACGGCCGAAACGTGCCATTTGCCTACAAGGCGATCGAGAAGATCATCGTAAACCCTCGCATCCGACCCATCCTCTGCGACTTGCCCAAAAGACACGGGCCCCCAGCACGAAGCCGCAGCGGTCAACACGATCAAGAAAACCGTTCGTGAAATGTTCATGGCTACTCCTGATGACGCTCGAGTGAGCGGTGCTACCCTATCGATGGGCATTCGAAGCCGCCTTAGGAAAGGCTTAGTTTCCGCGCAAGATCCGCGGAGGGTTCGTGGACGCCTTGGACAGAATCAGAATCGGTCAGTGGACGGCGACTCCGGCGCTCAATCTCCTCGAGCACGGAGAGCGGTCGACGAAGCTCGAACCTCGTGCCATGGATGTGCTGGTCGTGCTTGCACAGCACAATGGAGCGGTCGTCTCCGTCGAGGAACTGATCGCTTCGGTCTGGAAGGGTGTCGTCGTTGGCGACGGTTCGGTCTATCTTGCGATCCGCCAGTTGCGACAGGTGCTCGACGATCCCGCCAGCGGCGTCTCCTACATCGAAACCATTGCCAAGCGCGGCTACCGGTTGACGGTGCCCGTTGACACCTTGGAGACCAGCGCGCCGGGTGGAGACGGCGTGAAACAGGAGCCCGATAAGAGGCGAGGCTCGTACTCGCGCTGGATCGCTGCCGCCGCTGTCGGCGTCGCCATACTCGTTGCGTTCGCTGCTTCATGGCGTGGTGACACGCGCATCGAAGAAGCAAAGTCAGTCGCAGTGCTGCCCTTCGACAATTTGTCCTCCGACCCTGAGCAGGAGTACTTCGCCGACGGCGTGACGGAGGAAATTCTCAATACGCTGTCCGGTGTCCGGGACCTGCGAGTGATTGGCCGCACGTCCTCGTTTCAGTTCAAGAATCGAACGCAAGACCTGCGCGCGATTGGGGAAGCGTTGGACGTCGAGCACATACTGGAAGGCAACGTACGCAAAGCGGGCACTCGAGTTCGCATCAGCGCGAAGCTGTCGAGCGCGCGCTCAGGTCAGCAACTTTGGTCCGAGGTCTACGAGCGAAATCTCGACGATGTCTTCCTCATTCAGGATGAGATCGCCGAATCCGTTGCCAATGCGTTGCAGATCAAGCTTGGTCTGGGTGATCTCGCTCGCATGCCCGGAATGACTCGCAACGTCGCCGCATACGACGAATACCTGCGTGCGACGGCGGCCCATCTGGATGGTTCCTTTGGTTCCGCTATCGCGCATCTGCAGCGGGCGGTTGCACTCGATCCTTCATTTTCCATGGCCTTGGCTGCACAGGGCGCGGTCTACTCCAACACCGCGCTGGGAAAGCCACCTGATGAAGCCGAAGAGTGGCAGAAGCTTTCGATACAGGCGCTGGAACACGCGCGCACGCTGACGCCCGACGCGCCGCATGTACTGCTGCAAACGGCGATACAAGAAGCGCGACGCGGCAACTGGCTCGGTGCCGCTCCTCTCTATGATCAATTGCCGACGGCCTATGCGAGATACGGCGCCGCCGATAAGGCGTGGGGGCCGCGCGGATTCTTCTTGAGCTACGTCGGGCGAACGCGTGAGGCCATTCCCGCGCTGGAACGCGCGCGCGCGAACGATCCATTGGCACCAGGGTTGGCGGTCATGCTGAGCCTTGCCTACACATTTCGCGGCGACTCCGACGCCGCGCTGGCGGAAGTCGAGCGTGGCCTCGAGTTGCAAGGTGCTAAACGGCGCCTACAACTACAGGGCTTCTGGGTCGCGATGAACAAGAATGATCGACTGGGCATGGCCCAACGATTGCAGTCGCTGCGCGCCACGCCTGATGCGAGCGGCCGCGGGAACAGAGTGTTCGAGCTCGTCGAGTTGCTCGATTCGCCCGGCGCTGCGGAAGCTGAGATCCGCCGCATCGCTTCACTCGATGAGCCCAACGAACGGATACCGCTCGCCATCTGGGCTGCATATGTTCACGCGCCCGAATTGTCGCTGGAACTGATGACCAAGGAGTCTCGCAACGGAGAAGCGATGCCCGCGTTGTGGTTGCCGGTGATGCGCGACGTGCGCAGACTGCCCGCGTTCAAAGACCTCGTGCGCGCATCAGGTCTCGTGGACTACTGGCGTGCGTACGGCTGGTCCGATTTCTGTCGCCCGGTGGGCGACAGAGATTTCGAGTGCAGTTAGA
>JBIQKP010000041.1:0-33170 GCA_044506405.1 Lysobacterales bacterium
ATCAAATGGCGACCGTCTGCGCGGCGCGATTGCTCGGCCGTACGGACCCGTGTTTTGCCGGCGCCGACATGAGCACGAAGTTGAAGCTGCTCGGCGTCGATGTCGCTTCGCTCGGCGATGCGCACGCTACGCTTGCGAACGCGCGCGCCTACACCTTCGTCGACGAATGCAAACAGACCTATAAGAAGCTCGTCGTGGACGGGGACGGCACGCGCCTCCTCGGCGGCATCCTCATCGGCGATGCGGATGATTACGGTATCTGGCTGCAGATGATGCTCGACGGCACGAAGTTGCCCGAGCACCCCGAGACGATGATCGTGCCGAACTTCGAACCCGACGGTAAGCAAAACCGTGCAACGGGTGTTGCGGCGCTGTCGGCGAATGCACAGATCTGCTCTTGCAACAACGTGAGCAAGGGCGCGATCTGCGCCGCGATCGAAGCCGGCTGTACGACGATCGGCGCACTCAAAACGGCGACGAAGGCGGCCACCTCTTGCGGCGGCTGCAGCTCGCTCGTGACCCAGATTCTGAAAGCGGAGCTCGCGAGCCGTGGCGTCGCGGTCAGCAACAATCTCTGCGAGCACTTCCCCTACTCGCGACAACAGCTCTATCACCTGGTCCGCGTCGGAAAGCTGCACACCTTCGCCGAGGTGCTCGAAAAGCACGGTCGCGGACTCGGCTGCGACATCTGCAAGCCGACGATCGGCTCGATCTTGGCGTCGTGCTGGAACGAATTCGTCTTGAAGCGCGATAAGGCGGTACTGCAGGACACGAACGATTACTTCCTCGCGAACATGCAGAAGGACGGTACGTATTCGGTCGTGCCGCGCGTACCCGGCGGCGAGATCACTGCGGACAAGCTGATCACGATCGGCAACGTCGCCAAGAAATTCGGCCTTTATACGAAGATCACCGGCGGGCAACGCATCGATCTGTTCGGTGCGCAAGTGCATCAGTTACCGCTCATCTGGAAAGAACTGATCGACGCGGGTTTCGAATCCGGTCATGCGTACGGCAAGGCCGTTCGCACCGTGAAGTCGTGTGTCGGCTCGACATGGTGCCGGTACGGCGTGCAAGACAGTGTCGGCTTCTCGATCGAAGTCGAGAACCGCTACAAAGGATTGCGCGCACCTCACAAGCTCAAGTTCGCGGTCTCCGGCTGTACGCGCGAATGTGCCGAAGCACAGAGCAAGGACGTCGGCATCATCGCGACCGAGAAGGGCTGGAATCTTTACGTATGCGGCAACGGCGGCATGAAGCCGCGGCATGCCGACTTACTCGCCTCCGACCTCGATCGCGAGACGCTGATCAAGTACATCGACCGCTTCCTCATGTTCTACATCCGCACGGCCGACAGACTGCAGCGCACTTCAGTGTGGCTCGAGAATCTCGAAGGCGGTCTCGACTACCTCAAACAAGTCGTCGTCGAAGACGAGCTCGGCATCGCCGCAGATCTCGAGACGGAGATGGCGCACGTCATTGAGACGTATGAGTGCGAGTGGAAGAAGGCGATCACCGATCCAGTGACACTGAAGCGTTTCCGCCATTTCGTGAACAGCGACCGGACGGACGACAACGTCGTCTTCATTGAAGAACGCGGGCAGATTCGTCCGGCAACGAAAGAAGAACGGCAGCAGCGTCAGCGGGAGGCGGTATGAGGGGCAACTGGCAGTTCATCTGCGATCTCGATGAGCTCCTTCCGGATTGCGGCGCCGCCGCGCTCATCGATGGCAAGCAGATCGCGATCTTCCGCGTCGGCGAGCAAGTCTACGCGCTCGACAACTTCGACCCGAACAGCGATGCCAACGTGCTCGCACGCGGGCTCGTCGGCGATATCAATGGTGAGCCGGTCGTCGCCTCCCCAATCTACAAGCAGCATTTCAGCTTGATCACGGGCCGTTGTATCGAGGATCCCGAACAGTCCGTGCACGCCTATCCGGCGCGCGTGTCGGAAGAGCGGGTGTATATCAAGAGCGCGCCGATCCGCACGGCGCAGCGTACGCGCAAGCTCGTCGTCATCGGCAACGGCATGGCGGGCATGAAGGTCGTCGAAGATCTGTTGCAGATCGCCCCGAATGCTTATGAGGTGACGGTGTTCGGTGCGGAGCCGCATCCGAATTACAACCGCATCCTGCTCTCGCCCGTGCTGGCGGGCGAGAAGACAGTGCAGGACATCGTGCTGAACCCCTTCGAGTGGTATCGCGAGAAGGGGGTAACGCTCCACGTCGACGATCCTGTCGTCTCGATCGATCGCCGCCGACGCGTCGTCGTTGCGAAAAGCGGCAAGGTCGTCAACTACGATCGCCTACTGCTCGCGACCGGATCGAATCCCATCGTCTTGCCGATTCCGGGCAACGACCTCCCAGGTGTCGTCACGTTCCGCGACCTGCAGGACGTGGACCACATGCTGCAAGCGACGCGCACACACAAGAAGGCGGTCGTCATCGGCGGCGGCTTGCTTGGACTCGAAGCAGCAAACGGCCTGATGAAGCAAGGCATGGATGTCACGGTCGTGCACCTGCTCGACACTTTGATGGAGCGACAGCTCGATCGCGCCGCGGCCGCGATGCTGAAGGAATCGCTAGAAAAACGCGGCCTCAAGTTCGTGATGCCGGCGAAGACAGTTGCCGTGTTAGGTGAACGGGGGACGGCGGACGGCGGGCGGCGTGAAGAAGGCGCGGAAGCGCCTCTGGCTACAGCCCACAGCCTACAGCCTACAGCCTCGAATCGCGTGCGCGCGATTCGCCTAGAAGACGGTACAGAGATCGACGCCGATCTCGTCGTGATGGCGGCCGGCATTCGCCCGAACACCGAGCTCGCAAAAGCAGCGGGCCTGCGTTGCGATCGCGGCGTGCTGGTGAACGATACGATGCAAACATTCGATCCGAGCATCTACGCGGTCGGCGAGTGCGTGCAGCATCGTAATAGCACCTACGGTTTGATCGCGCCGCTCTTCGAGCAAGCGAACGTGTGCGCGACGCACCTCGCGGAGTTCGGCATCGGCCGTTACAAGGGTTCGCTCGTGTCGACGCAACTCAAGGTCACGGGAATCGATCTGTTCTCAGCGGGCGATTTCCTCGGCGGCCCGACGAGCGAAGCACTCGTGCTGCGCGATGCGAAGCGTGGCATCTACAAACGCATCGTGATCGAGAAGAACCGTATCCGCGGCGCGGTGCTGTACGGCGATGTGAAAGATGGCCCCTGGTACTTCGACCTCATGACCGAAGGGCGAGACATCGGACCGCTCCGAGACAAACTGTTGTTCGGAGCAGCCTTCGTCAAATGACAGTGCTCGCGCGTCTTTTTCGCACCGTCCGCCGTCCGCTGTCCGCCGTTCACCCGAAGCAAAGGCTGGAGGCTGGGGGCTGGAGGCTGGGGGCAAGAGCGCTTCCGCGCCTGCTTCACACCGTCCGCCGTCCGCCGTCCGCCGTTCACCGTTCACGACTCGTAGATGTCCACGACTAGAACCACTTGCCCCTACTGCGGCGTCGGCTGCGGTGTGCTTGCGAAACGAGCGCCAGATGCAGAGATCGTGATCTCCGGGGATCCGCAGCATCCCGCGAACCACGGACGTCTCTGCTCCAAAGGCGCTGCGCTCGGCGAGACACTCGGCCTGGATGGCCGCCTGCTGCACCCGCGGATTAACGGCAGCGACACATCCTGGGATGCCGCGCTCGATTACGTCGCCGAGGGATTCAAGCGCATCATCGACGCACACGGACCGGAATCGGTTGCGTTCTATGTCTCCGGTCAGCTGCTCACCGAGGACTACTACGTCGCGAATAAGCTAATGAAAGGATTCATCGGCACCGCGAACATCGATACGAACTCGAGACTGTGCATGTCTTCCGCCGTCGCGGGCCACAAGCGCGCGTTCGGCGAGGATCTCGTACCGATTTGCTACGACGATCTCGCACTCGCGGATCTGGTCATTCTCGTCGGATCGAATACCGCGTGGTGCCATCCGATTCTGTTCCAACGCATCACCGAAGCGAAGATGCTGCGACCCGATCTCAAGATCGTCGTCGTCGATCCGCGCCGCACGGCGACGTGCGAGTTCGCGGACATTCACTTGCCGATACGCGCAGGCACGGACGTCGCGTTGTTCAACGGTCTTCTGTCGTATCTACATCAGCACGGCACCGTGGACACGAGCTTCGTGTCGAGCTGCACGAGCGGCGCCGATCGCGCGGTGATCGTCGCGGAGAACACGGCCGGCGACTTGCGCGCGGTCGCGAAGATCTGCGGCGTCGACGAGCGGCGCCTTGCCGATTTCTACAGCTTGTTCGCGCGCACGGAGAAGACCATCACCGTCTTCTCTCAGGGCGTGAATCAATCCTCGTCCGGCACGGACAAAGTCAACAGCATCATCAACTGTCATCTGCTCACGGGCAGAATCGGTCGGCCGGGCATGGGGCCATTCTCGGTAACAGGTCAGCCGAACGCAATGGGCGGTCGCGAGGCCGGCGGGCTTGCGAACATGCTCGCGGCACATATGGAGCTCGAGAACGCAGAGCACCGGCGCGTCGTTCAGCAGTTCTGGAACAGCCCCGTCATCGCACAGCGCCCAGGCTTGAAAGCGGTCGATCTGTTCGATGCGATTCACGAAGGGCGCATCAAAGCCGTCTGGATCATGGCGACGAATCCCGTCGTGAGCTTGCCCGACGCCGACAAAGTGAAAGAAGCGTTGCAGCGTTGCGAGCTCGTGGTCGTGTCGGATTGCGTTCAGCAGACCGACACGAATGCCTGCGCACACGTGTTGCTACCCGCCGCAGCGTGGGGCGAGAAGGACGGCACCGTCACGAACTCGGATCGGCGTATCTCCCGGCAACGTGCGTTCCTGAAGTTGCCTGGCGAAGCGAAGCCCGATTGGTGGATCATGAGTGAGGTCGCTCGCCGCATGGGATTCGGCGCTGCGTTCGCGTATAGCAGCGCACGCGATATTTTTCTCGAGCATGCAGCATTGTCGGCGACTGATAACGCTGGCACGCGCGCGTTCGACATCGGCGGCCTCGCGGAGCTGAGCGATGGCGAGTACGACGACCTTGTACCGATTCAGTGGCCGGTGCCGCAGCGAGGACATGCTGGTACGCCGCGTTTGTTCGAGGACGGCCGCTTTTATCATGCCGACGGCAAAGCGCGCTTCGTAGCGACGACACCGCGCCCACCCGTCGAACGACTCGACGATGAGTTCCCGCTCGTGCTCAACACGGGTCGCATTCGCGATCAGTGGCACACGATGACCCGCAGCGGCAAAGCGCCGCGCTTGACGACGCATACGCCCGAGCCGTACGTCGATCTTCATCCGCAAGATGCATTGCTCGCCGGCACGCGCGAAGGCGAGCTCGTGCGCGTCTCCACGAAATGGGGCTCGATGGTGGCGCGCTTGCGCATGAGCGGTGAAATGCCGCGCGGCATGGTGTTCGTTCCGATTCATTGGAACAGCGCGTTCGCCTCCGATGCACGTGTCGGTGCGCTCGTGAATCCCATCGTGGATCCGATCTCCGGAGAGCCTGAGCTCAAGCACACGCCGGCGAGAGTGACGCCCTTCATCGTGAGCTGGCATGGATTCATCCTCACGCGCCGACCGTTGTCCACGCTCGACCTCACCTGGTGGACGCTTGCGCACGGCGCGAAGTTTTATCGGTACGAGCTCGCAGGCAGGCGCGTGTACGGCAACTGGTCAGCGTGGGCACGCCGCTTGTTGAATGCGACGAGTGCGGATGCGGACTGGCTCGAGTACTCCGATCCGAGCGCGGGTGCCTATCGGGGCGCCCTGCTGGTCGAGGATCGCATCGCGGCGTGCGTATTCATCTCGCCCCGCCCGAACTTGCCTTCGCGAACGTGGCTCGCGAATCTGTTCGCGAAAGAGCGCATCGACGATGTCGATCGTGCGGGCCTACTCGTCGGCCAAGCGCCGGACCGCCGCGCCGACACCGGGCCGGTCGTGTGCTCGTGCTTCGGCGTCGGCAAGACGACACTGTGCGAAGCGATCGTGAAGCACAAGCTGTCGACCCCGCAGGAAGTCGGACAGAAACTGCGCGCGGGAACGAATTGCGGCTCGTGCATCGGAGAGATCAAGACCCTCATCGCGGAAGCCGCCGCGGCACGAAACTGACGAGCGAAGAGCGCAGTATCGTCGTCCCCGCGGAGGCGGGGATCCATCCGAACTCAGGCGTAATCAAGAAGTACTCTCGCACACGCGCAGAGATCGGAAAGGAATAGATCTTTCTCTACTTTCCTTTCTGGCCTCTGCGTCTCCGCGTCACTGCGAGAGATATTCTTCTCTTCCGTCGCTTGCTCTGCGTGCTCTGCGAGATTCTCTTAACCCTTCCCCGCCACCGCCTGCTCGATCGTCGTCGTGAGCGGCTTCATGAAATAAGAGTCAGGTGGCGTGAAGCGCACTTTGATGTCGTGCTTCTCAAGGGTTGATGCGACGACAGGCCCGACCGCAGCCACTTGCGTCCGCTCGAGGGCCGACTTGACGAGCTCGGGTGTGCCGACGGAGAACAGTCGCTCCACTTGCACCGAGCTCGTGAACGCGATGATGTCGACCGCACCGTTCGCCATTTTGTTCAAGAGCTCGAGCACCGCGCTGTCGGCTGCCGCATCGGCATAGATGTACGGCGCAACCGTGGAGAGCTGCGCGCCCGCCGATTGCACGTACGATTCGATCGCGACGTTCGGCTCAGTACCGTACCGCTGCACCGCCACCCGACGACCCTGAAGGTTCTCGCGCTTCAGCGCGTTGAGGACGCCTTCCGTGGTGGCCGGCTCCACCGCGATGTCAGGCCGAAGCCCGAGGTCGCGCAGCGCTTTCGCCGGTTTCGGCCCACGCGTGAACTTGCGCACCCGCGCGAGTGTGGCGACGAAGTCATCACGAAGCTCAGGCGCATGCTGCTCGATGCAGGTGAGGATGCGGCGTACACCCTCGCCCGTCAGTAGGATCAAGTCATCGACAGTGCCCGCATTGAAGTGCCGCACCCAATCCAGGACCGGCGCCGGGTCCGGCGCGTCCAAAATGGCGACCAGCGGGCAGCGCATCACTTGCGCGCCTCGGCGCTCGAGCATGGCCGCGAAGACGTCGAGCTCGCGGCTCTCGGGAATGGCGATCGTTTGGCCAGTGAGGGTCATGAGAAGCGGCGGGTCGTGATGAAACAGGGTCGCGGCTAGTAAGACACAATCGCGTGACGCGGAAAAGTCGGACCTTCAAGCCGATTTGCAGCTTGGGCCCCACTCGGGCAGGCGGTATCATGCGCGCCCGACGCGCCCGTAGCTCAGTTGGATAGAGTGACGGTTTCCGAAGCCGTAGGTCACAGGTTCGAATCCTGTCGGGCGCGCCATCTGGTCCTCTCCGATCCGGGCAGTTTATCCCCCGTAGGCCGGCGGCTATACTTGCGCGCCCTTGATCTTTGCACCTGTTTGGAGCCGATGTGAGCGCTGAGCACGACAAGAAGTTTTTCGACACGTTCATGCTGGTTCTCGGCGTGCTGGTCGCAATTGCCATCGGAATCTACATCCTCGCGAAGGTGATCTCCGCCAATACGCAGGAGAAGCACGTGCAGGCAGACCCCGCGGTGAAAGCCGCCGTCGTGGACCGCATTGCGCCGGTCGCGAAGGTTGCCGTTGCGGGCCAGGACAACTCGGCACTCGCGCCTCAATCTGGCGGCGGTCAGGCAGCCGCGGCGCCGGCTGCAGATCTTGGGGGCGAAGAGGTCTACAACATGGCCTGCGTTGCATGCCATGGCGCCGGTGTCGCCGGTGCGCCGAAGTTCGGTGATGCTGCAGCCTGGGGTCCGAGAATCGCCAAAGGCGAGGCGACGCTCCACAAGCACGGGATCGAGGGCTTCCAGGGCGACGCTGGGTTCATGCCACCGAAGGGCGGCCGTGTCGATCTGTCGGATCAATCGGTCATCAACGCCGTCGACTACATGATCGCAGGCTCGAAATAACGTGTGCGTCGGCCGGTCAGGCGTCCCAACGCGGCCGACACTCCCTAAGTCCCTGTAGGGTCGGAATTCATTCGGATGCTCGCAAGTCGGGTTGAAACCCGACCTACAGCAGAAGGCGTCGGCCCGAACCGGGCCGACCTACGTTCTCATCCGATCCAATCTGCGAAGCGTCATCGCCTCGCTGATATGGCTCGGCTCGATCACTTCTTTCCCCGCTAGATCCGCGATCGTGCGCGCGACCTTGAGTACGCGGTGATAGGCGCGCGCGGATAAATTGAGCATCGTGGCGGCGCGCTCCAATAACTTCGTGCCTTCCGCGGTCGGTCGGCAATAGCGTTCCACTTCTCGATTGTTCAACCGCGCGTTCGTCGCTTGTTGGCGTTCGTGCTGACGTTCGCGTGCCCGTAGCACGCGCTCTGCCACGCGAGCGCTCGGTTCGATATCGCTCGTCTCCTTGCGCATCACGTCCAACGCGACGCGCGGCACTTCGATGTGCAGATCGAGTCGATCGAGGAGCGGCCCCGATAAGCGATTGCGATAGCGCTGCACCTTGTCCGGCGTGCACTTGCAGGCCTTCTGCGAATCGCCGAGAAAACCGCACGGGCACGGGTTCATCGCCGCGATGAACTGGAATGAGGCGGGGAACTCCGCTTGTCGGGCGGCACGCGAGATCGTGATCACGCCGGTTTCGAGCGGCTCGCGCAGGACTTCCAAGACGCGCCGCTCGAATTCGGGCAGCTCGTCCAGAAATAGAACGCCCCGATGTGCCAACGATATTTCGCCCGGGCGAATTTGAGCACCCCCGCCGACGAGCGCGATCGGCGAGGAAGTATGATGCGGCGCGCGGAAGGGCCGCACGCGCCAGCTCTCGCTCTTGAGCGGAATACCCGCAACGCTGCGAACGGCGGCGACTTCGAGCGCCTCCGCTTCGCTGAGCTCCGGTAACAAGCCCGGCAATCGTTGCGCGAGCATGCTCTTGCCAGTGCCCGGCGGACCGATGAGCAGAAGGCTGTGCTCGCCCGCAGCTGCTATCTCGAGTGCGCGCTTCGCGTGCGCTTGCCCGCGCACCTCGCACAGGTCCGCATGCTTGATGCTTTGCGAGGGCGGCGCCTGGCCGGACTGAAACTGCAGCCTGGTCGTGCCATGCGCGTGGTGGACCACGTCCAGCAGATGGTGCGCAATCGCTGCACGACTGTTCTCGACCAGTCCCGTTTCATTCGCATTGAGCGGCGGGATGATCATCGAATGGGTCGCGCGGGTCGCGGCCAGCGCGGCGAGCAAGGCGCCTTTCACCGGGCGCACTTCACCGCTCAGCGAAAGCTCGCCGTACAGCTCACACTGTTCGAGGTGCGTCGGCGGGAGTTGCGTCGAGGCGACCAGAATCGCCACCGCGATCGGCAAATCGAAGCGACATCCTTCCTTCGGCAGATCCGCGGGAGATAAATTGACCGTGACGCGACCGGCGGGGAATTCGAAGTTGCAGTTCGTGATCGCGGCGCGAACGCGATCGCGACTTTCCTTCACGACGGCTTCAGGGAGACCGACGATCGTGAAGGTCGGCAAGCCGTTGCCGATGTCCGCTTCGACGCGGACGAGCGGCGCCTCCATGCCGTGCTGAGCACGGCTAAAGACCGATGCCATCGCCATTCCTTGGCTCTCCTTTGGATTACGCCGGCCGCTCAGGCCGACGCAACCGTCCTACCGTCCGTGGGTCGGAATGAACTCCGACCTACACGCCTTCTTCGCTTCCTGCGGAGGTCCTTCCACTCTCCAGCGCCGCGACGCGCGCTTCTAGCGCCTCGAGTTTTTCGCGCGTGCGGCGCAGTACCGCGGCTTGGACATCGAACTCTTGTCGAGAGACGAGATCGAGCCGCGTGAGTCCCGCTTGTAGTACGGCCTTAAAATTATCTTCTAGGTCACGACGCAGCGCGGTGACGCCAGGCGGCACAGCAGCTGAAAGTCGTCGTGCAAGGTCGTCTATGAAGCGCGGGTCCAATGGTCCATCCCCGTGAGCTGGAAGCGAATGTAGCACGGGACGCTACGCTTTGGGCAACTCCGAGCCCAGGTGAAGGCTTGCCTCCTCCAGCAGGGGGGCTTCGGCAAGCCAGCGGCGAGCCGTTGATTGCGCAACGGTCCGCAAACTCGAGAGCCAAAGGCCTCCGTTCTGGCCTGCCGGCGGCCTTCCCTGTTGACGGAGGCAAGCCTGACTGCCGATAGGCCTTCCTGCCGATAGGCCTTCCTGCCGATAGCCCTCCCGCCTCTAGCAGTCAACCTGCCCCGATTTGATGCACCACGCCGAAATCGCCGCACCAGGTGAGTGCGATCGGGCCGTATTCCGTCGAATCGCCTCACCATTTTCGGGCACGAATTCGTGGCATAGAAGATGCAATACCGTTGCGGCGCGCACGACTGCTCGAAATCACGACGATAACGAAGTGTGCGCGCCGACGAAAACGGAGCCGCAATGCAATGAAGTTGATTACCGCGATCATCAAGCCATTCAAGCTCGATGACGTCCGTCAGGCCGTCGCGGATATCGGGGTTCAAGGCATCACGGTGACCGAGGTCCAAGGCTTCGGCCGACAACGCGGACATACGGAGCTCTATCGAGGTGCCGAGTACCGCGTCGATTTCCTGCCGAAGACGAAGATCGAGCTCGCGGTGGATGACTCCGTCGCCGAGCAAGTCATCGAGGCGATAACGAATGTCGCTCGCACCGGCAAGATCGGTGACGGCAAGGTATTCGTCAGCGAACTCGAACAAGCGGTGCGGATTCGCACGGGCGAAACCGGCGTCGAAGCAGTTTGACTCAGCGCAAGCACATCCTGGCAACCACACAACGACTCATCTCTTCCGTAGGAGAACCACAGTGAAAATACCTTTGGCAACGAGCCGCGCGCTCACTTACCTATGGAGTGTGGCGCTCATGGCGCTCATGCTCTTTGGCACGGAGCTGAGTCTCGCGCAGGACGCGCCCGAAACCGAGGCGACTCAGCTTACGCAAGAAGTGACGTCGGCCGAGGAAACGAGCGCCGTAGCGGATGAAAGTGCGGCGGCTGCAGAAGAAGAGCCCACGCTCGATTCGGGCGACACGTCCTGGATGCTCACCGCGACAGTGCTCGTGCTGTTCATGACGATCCCGGGGCTCGCGCTCTTCTACGGCGGCATGGTGCGCTCGAAGAACATCCTCTCCGTGCTCATGCAGTGCTTCGCGATCACGGGCCTCATGAGCGTGCTGTGGACCGTCTACGGATACAGCCTCGCATTCGATACGAACGGCATGGAAGCAGGGGTGCTCAACTTCCACTCGTTCATCGGCGGATTCGACAAGTTCATGCTGTCGGGCGTCACGCTCGATTCGCTGACGGGAACGATCCCGGAATCCGTATTCGTGACGTTCCAGATGACGTTCGCGATCATCACGCCGGCCCTCATCGTCGGCGCCTTCGCGGAGCGTATGAAGTTCTCCGCGATGCTGATCTTCATGGCGCTGTGGTTCACGGTCTGCTACGTGCCGATGGTGCACATGGTGTGGAGCGGCGACGGCGCGCTCATGTGGGATTGGGGCGTGCTCGACTTCGCGGGCGGCACGGTCGTTCACATCAACGCCGGCATCGCAGGTCTCGTCGCAGCGCTCGTGCTCGGCAAGCGTCAGGGCTACGGCCAGACGATCATGGCGCCGCACAACCTCACGCTCTCCATGATCGGCGCCGCAATGCTGTGGGTTGGCTGGTTCGGCTTCAACGCCGGCAGCGCGGTCGCAGCAGGCTCGTCCGCCGGTATGGCGATGCTCGTAACGCAAATCTGCACGGGCACCGCGGCACTCGCTTGGATGCTCGGCGAATGGGTCTCTCACGGTAAGCCTTCGCTGCTCGGCATCATCTCGGGCGCAATCGCGGGTCTCGTCGCGATCACGCCGGCCTCGGGCACGGTGGGTCCTGCCGGTGCACTCGTGATTGGTGCGGTCGCGGGCTTCGTCTGCTTCCTTGCCTCCACGAAGATGAAGCGCGCACTCGGCTACGACGATTCGCTCGACGTGTTCGGTGTGCACGCAGTGGGCGGCATCGTCGGCGCGATTCTCACGGGTGTGTTCGCCTTCCCGAGCTTGGGCGGCGTGTGGGAGCCGGGCGAAGGCGCGACGATCGCCGGCCAGGTTTGGGTGCAAACCCAGAGCGTGCTGTTCACGATCGTCTACACGGGTGTGTTGAGCTTCGTGCTCTTGAAGATCGTGGATGTCATCGTCGGCCTGCGCGTCAGCAGCGAGCAGGAAGAAACGGGTCTCGATCTCTCCCTGCACGACGAGCGCGGTTACAACCTCTAAACGCGATCAAAGGATCGCTTCTCGAACGGGCGCTTCGGCGCCCGTTCTCTTTTGGGCCGGAGGCTGGGGCCCAGAAGAAGACGGCACCGACCGCGTTTTCCATTCCTTCTCTTGTCTGGCTCCAGCCTCCAGCCACCAGCCGGTTCGTGATGCAGTCCTCATTCTGAGGTCAACAAGGGGACTGTCTTAATCCCTGAATCTGCCCTGACTGCTACACTCGGCGCGTTCTGATGAGCTTTGCCCCTAGCGTGCAAGTGCCTGGTACTGCACGCGAAAACTTCCTCCTCGCGAGCGATATCGATGAGACGGAGACCGATCA
Source organism: Lysobacterales bacterium (assembly GCA_044506405.1). Taxonomy (GTDB): domain Bacteria; phylum Pseudomonadota; class Gammaproteobacteria; order Steroidobacterales; family Steroidobacteraceae; genus Steroidobacter. Next base: position 12,593 of record JBIQKP010000041.1, read on the forward strand.
TGTTGCGAGCCTTGATTCCCGTTGCCCTGAGCGCATCCATGCTGCTGGCAGCGCAAGCGCATGCGGACGTCTACAAGTTCACCGACGACAAGGGCAACGTGTACTACACGGATAAGCCCGCGACGTTGCCGGCTGAACGCCTCAACGTCCAATCGCAGAAGACGGATCTCGTCGCGCTGCAAGCGCGCCAGCAGGAAGAGCAAGCGCGCGCAGAAGCCTCGAATCAAGCGAGACAACAGGCGTCGAGCCAGCGCGCCGACGAGCGCAAAGCCGCGCAGATGAGCGCGACCGACAAGGCCGAGCAGTGCAAGAAGGCGCGAGAGCGCTATGATATGTACATGAATTCGCAACGCCTTTACGAGTCCCTGCCGGGCGGCGAGCGACGCTATCTGACCGATGCCGAGATCGACGCACAGCGCGCTTCAGCCAAAGCCAGCATGGACGTCCTTTGTAAGTGACCGCCTCGGTCGGGTTCGTCGGCCTTGGCGCCATGGGCTGGGGCATGGCGCGCAACCTGCACCAGCACGGGCTGCTCGCCGCAGTCTGGAACCGCACCCCGGCAAAAGCACAAGCATTCTCGAGCGAGACCGGCGTCAAGGCGGCTCGCGACCTTGAAGCGCTCGCAGGGCTCTGCACTGTCATCGTGAGCTGCGTTTCCGCCGACGACGATGTCCTCGGTGTCGTCGCTGGTTTGCTGCCGAATTTGAACGGCACGCACCTCGTCATCGACTGCTCCACGATCAGCGCCGATACCGCCCGCACGGCGGCCTATCGTCTGCAACAGCAACGCGTACCTTTCCTCGATGCGCCCGTGAGCGGCGGCGTGGAAGGCGCCAACAACGCGACACTCGCCATCATGGTCGGGGGCGATGAAGCGGCCTTTGAACGCGCGCAACCTGTACTGCGAGCCATGGGCAAGATCGTCACGCACTTCGGCGCGAACGGCGCCGGGCAAGCCGCGAAAGCGACGAATCAGATCATGTGCGCGGGCGTCATCCAGGCCGTCGCCGAAGCGATGGCGTTCGCGAAATCGGAAGATCTCCCGCTCGATCGTTTGATCGAGACCTTGAGCCAAGGCGCGGGTTCGAGTTGGTACTTCGTGCACCGTGCACCGAACATCTTGCGCGACGAGTACCCCGCGGGCTTTCGCGTCCGCTTGCACGAGAAGGATTTGAAGATCTGTCGCGCGATGGCCGCGCGCCACGGCGTGCAGCTTCCGCTGATCGAGATGACGCTCGTTCACTATCGCCGCTTGATCGAACAAGGTCACGGCGATGAAGATATCTCGACGTTGTTTCACCTGAAGGACGCGATGTTCGAAGCCGCAGCGAAAGAGTCGAAGCGCACGCCAGATAAGAGTTGACGATGTCAGCCAACGGCGCGGCACAACCGAGTTCCGGCCCGACGTTCTTTCTGCCCGACTTTTGCGGCTCGCGCGCCGTATTGGCGGTCGTGTTGATCGTCGAGTTGGTCGCGCTCGTGTTCGCGATCGCTCGCCAAGCGCTGCACGATAATTTCTGGACCGATCTCGCGACGACGTCCTTGTTCCTGTTATGGGTCGGGCTCATCTGCACAGCCGTGCTGTGTCGCACACGCGCTTGGCTGCACTCGCTGCCGACCGTTCGCGCCGTGACGGTCACCATTCTGATGCTCGTCGCGACCGTCGCGATCGTCTCGGAAGTGGCGTTTCAGGTCGGTCGCTTCTGGAGCGTCGATGCCGACAGCACCAGCGTGAACATCTTCCCGACCGATCACGTCGGTTTCCTGCTGCGCAATATCGCGGTCGGATTCATCGTGAGCGCATTGGCGTTGCGTTATTTCTACGTGAATGCACAACATCAGCGCAGCATAGAAATGGAAGCGCGCGCCCGCATTCGCGCACTGCAGGCACGCATTCGGCCGCATTTTCTCTTCAACAGCATGAACACGATCGCATCGCTGACGCGCTCGAACCCGGAGCAAGCGGAACAAGCAGTCGAGGATCTTGCAGACTTGTTCCGCGCAAGCCTCAGCGATGCGAGCACGCGCATTTCGCTCGAAGAGGAAATCGAGATCGCGCGCACCCACGCGCGCATCGAGCAGTTGCGACTCGGCGAGCGCTTGCGGGTCGATTGGGACATCGACGAGTTGCCGCTCAAAGCACGGGTGCCGTCGCTGATCGTGCAGCCCTTGCTCGAGAATGCCGTCTATCACGGCATCGAGATGCTGGCCGAAGGCGGCTGCGTGTCGATCCGCGGATCGCGCCGCGGCGATGCGCTGCAGATCGAAGTGCGCAACCCGACCGGACCGGAAGCCGGGTACCGAGAACGTGAAGGCAATCGCTTGGCCCTCGAGAACATTCGCCAGCGACTCGAGCTTGCCTGGCCAGGCCGTGCCCGTATCGAAACCGAGCTCAAGGACGGGGAATTTTGCGCCCGGCTCATCTTTCCGTATGCTGATTCGCCCTTACTAGAAGGAAGCTCGCCGTACTCATGAAACTGCTGATCGTCGATGACGAACCGCCGGCGCGAGATCGACTGCGCCGACTGCTCGCTGAAATCGAGGATTGCGAGGTGGTCGCTGAAGCCGCGAACGGCGAAGAAGCCCTCTCGGTGTGCGGCGATTTGAAGCCCGACGTCGTCCTGCTCGATGTCCGTATGCCAGGGCTGTCCGGCATCCAGGTGGCAAGGCACATCGACTCGCTCGAAGATCCGCCGGCCGTGATCTTCACGACCGCCTACGATCAGTACGCAGTCGATGCGTTCGAAACCGAAGCGGTCGGGTATCTATTGAAGCCGGTGAGAAAGGAGAAGCTCGCGCATGCCTTGCGCCACGCGGCGCGCATTTCTCCGAGTCGACTGCAGAAGGTCGCCGAGTCCGCTCGCATCGAGCACAAGCGCGAACAGATTTGCGCGCGCCTCGGTGAGCAGCTGCGCTTGATCCCAGTCCCTGATATCTACTTCTTCCTCGCCGACCAGAAGTACGTGACGGTCAAGCACAAGGGTGGGGAGAATTTGATCGACGAGTCGCTGAAGTCGCTCGCGGAAGAGTTTTCGCCTGACTTCTTGCGCATTCACCGCAATGCACTCGTGGCGGAGAAGTACATCTCGGCTGTCGAGCGTACAGATGCGGGTCAGTACGTCGTGCGGATGCGCGAGTGCGGAACGGTGCTCGAAGTGAGCCGGAGACACGCCGCGGAGTTGCTGCGCAGAATACGCGGCGTCTCGTGACGATTAACGGTTGACGACGATAGAAGACCGGCTGCCGGCGCGAAACGCGACGAAGGCGCCGAACACCCGTTTAGCGACGCCGTACCACATCGTTCCCTTCGTGATCCAACGCAATGCGCGCCGTGGCCCGATGATCGTGAGCGCCGCAACGCTCGCGGCGATCAGCGCAGGCTTGCTCACGAAACCGCGCACCATATCGACACCTCGATCGATGCGGCTCAGCTCGAGCTCGATCTGAGCGGCGTCAACTGCCAAGTCGCGCCGTTGCAGCTCGCATTGGGCGCGCAAGCGCGCGCGTCGCTGCGCGAGCTCCGTCCCTCGATCCATCACCGGCGCGCTCATAGCCGCGCGCGCAACTGATCGCGGTCCTTCGCGAGCTCTGCCAACGTCGCATCGAGCATCGGCGGCTTCGTGCGCAGCTTATGCGCGGTGATGAGCGCCGCGGCGACCGCGATGACGACGAACAGCCCCACCATCGTCAGCGATGCTGCGAGTCGATACGTATCCCAGAACGCAAATACGACGGTGAGCGCACCCATGAACAGCGCGATCAATCCCGCGAACGCCGCCACGAAGCCCCAGAGCGCGAGCTTCGCTGCGTGCTGAACTTCCTCTTGCAGCTCCGTACGCAGCAATTCGAGCCGCGTATGGACGATCCCGAGGAGCGTTCCGGAAAACCGGCTGAGCGACCGGAACATGCCGCCCGCGGAGCTCAGTTCTTCGTCCGGATTGGCCGCCATAGTGAGGAATTCCTGGATCTAGCGCCGGCTGAGCAGCAGGCCGATCAGAAGACCCACGCCTGCAGCAATGCCGACCGATTGCCATGGGTTGTCGCGCACATAGGTTTCAGTGGCATCCGCCACCTCTTGCGCACGCCGGACGGCCTCCTGCTCGACGTCGTTGAGGCGGGCGCGCGCCTGTTGCAGCGACTCCTCCGCCCGTGCTCGCACCTCTTGGATACGCTCGCCGGTTTGCGTCGAGGTTGCCTTCAGCAGCGCCTCAGCATCGCGCATCACGGTTTTCAGATCGGCTACGAGTTGGTCGGTCGTGACCTGAATGGTTGGGGTAACTTCGGTATTCATCGCTCGGCTCCTGTCGCGTGACGTGCGGGTCCGCTACTGCTGCTCGTATGCACGATCGAACCGATGTTAGCGCCGCACCGCGAACATCGGCAATGAACATTCCCCGGGCGATCAGGACGCCGCTGCTCCAAACCGCAGTAGACGATCCCTCAGCGCTTCCCTAGCATTGCGCCCGTCCTTCTAAACTCAACCCCCGGGCGGCGAGTCAAGTAAATGAATACACCGCAGCCGCAGCGCGCCGTTGCCCCTCGCGATCGGTTCTATGCGAAATCGTTCGCACTCGTCACCGTCCTCCTGCTGAGCTATGCGCTGTTCCGCATCGTGCAGCCGTTCGCCGGTCCATTGCTGTGGGCGATTTTTCTCGCATTCTTGCTGCACCCATTGCACGTCCGGCTCTGCCGGCGGCTGCGCGGCCGGGAGGATTTGTCTGCATTCATCTTGACCGTGCTCACCTTGATCGTCGTGATCGGCCCGCTCACGGGATTGAGCGCGGCGTTCGCTGCGCAAGTCGGCGACTTGCTGCAATTCGCGCAAAATGCGGTCGCGGATCAGACGCGAAAGAACGTGTTCGATCTCACCAATGTTCCTTGGCTCAGCAGCAGCTTGGATTGGCTCGAAAGCACGTTCGACGTCAACGTTGCACAAGTGCGCGGTTGGCTCGTGGAAGGCTCGCGATCCCTGCTGCAGTGGCTCGCCTCGATCGGGGGCAAAGTCTTCTTGGGCGCGGTCGGTACCGTGGTCGGATTCGTGCTCATGATCTTCATGATGTTCTTCTTCGTGCGTGACGGCAGCGAGATGGTGTCGACGCTACGCGAGCTGATCCCCATGGAGAGGTCATACAAGGCTCGATTGTTCGATCACCTCGCTTCCGTGACCCGAGCGATGGTGTACGGCACGGGTCTGACGGCGCTCATCCAAGGTGCGCTCGTCGGACTTTCATTCTTATTCGTGGGCTTGCCCTCACCGATCGTCTTCGGCGTCTTGGCGGCACTGTTGGCTCTGCTACCCGTTGGCGGCACTGCACTCGTGTGGGGACCGGCTACGGTCGTGCTCATCGCTCAAGGCCGCTGGGGCGCAGCGATCTTCATGTTGATCTGGGGTACGCTGCTCGTCGGGCTCGTCGACAACGTCGTACGGCCTATGCTCGTCTCGGGCCGCGCATCGGTCGGTACGCTGACCGTGTTCATCGGCGTGCTCGGCGGCATTTCGGCGTTCGGTGCAATCGGATTGTTCTTGGGTCCCGTCGTGCTGGCGCTGATCATCGCGCTGGTGCGTTTCATGTTGGACGTGCGGCGTGCGGAAGCGACGCGTGCAGCGGCGGCGCCGGAACAGTAAATGCCTACGGTCAAGCAAGTTCTTCGAATCGCCACTCGGCAAAGCCGCCTCGCACTCTGGCAAGCGGAGCATGTCGCGGCGCGACTGCGCGAGGTTCATCGCGAGCTCGACGTCGTGCTCGTGCCGATGACGACGCAAGGCGACCGCGTATTGGATAGAGCGCTCGCGGAAGTCGGCGGAAAGGGGCTGTTCATCAAAGAGCTCGAACGAGCGCTCGAGGATGGGCGCGCGGACATCGCGGTGCATTCGATGAAGGATGTGCCGAGCGAGCTGCCGCCGGGCATGACGCTCGCGGCAATGCTGACGCGCGCCGATCCGCGCGATGCCTTCATTTCGAATCGCTATTCGACTTTCGAGTCGTTGCCCGAAGGCGCTCGACTCGGCACATCGAGCCCGCGCCGACAGGCGCAACTGAAACACAAGCGCGCCGACCTGCAGATCACGACCTTGCGAGGCAACGTCGAGACTCGGCTGCGCAAGCTCGATGCCGGCGAGTACGATGCGATCATGCTCGCCACCGCAGGTCTCGCCCGACTCGGTCTCGAGGAGCGCATCACGCAACACCTCGACACGTCGTACTGCGTGCCGGCGCCAGGTCAAGCGATCATCGGGATCGAATGCCGCGAGAACGACGCGGACAGTATTGCCTTGTCGCGCGCGTTGAACGATGAGGTTTCGGCACAGTGCGGCTTGGCGGAACGCGCCTTTGCGCGTCACTTGCAAGGCGATTGTTTTTCGCCGATCGCCGCGTTCGCGCAAACTCGTGGCGAGACGCTCGAGCTCAGCGGCCTCGTTGCGTCGCTCGACGGCCAGCAGATCTATCGCGACTCGATCAGCGGACCGGCGACACGCGCGGTTGCACTCGGCGTCGAGCTGGCAGAGAAGTTGTTGCAAGCCGGCGCCGGCGCAGTGCTCCCGCAGAAAGGTCGAAGCTAGTCCATGATTCCGAAGGTCGTTCCACCGCTCACCGATCTGTCGGCGCTCGTCACGCGTCCGGCGCAGCAGGCCGAATCGCTGTGCACGCTGATCGAGCAATCGGGGGGCAAGGCGATCCGTTTTCCGACGATCGGCATCGAACCGCAAAGCGCCCCGCCGGCCGAACCCTGCGATCTCGTGATCTTCGCGAGCACGAACGCGGTCGAGCACGGCTGGCGTCTACTTGCACCGAATCCGCACATGAAGGTCGCCGCGATTGGCAAGGCGACTGCAGCCGCATTGAAGGCGGTCGATATCGCCGTCCACTATGTGCCGGACGCGGGGTTCACGAGCGAAGCGCTGCTCGCGCATCCTGAGCTCGCGCTCGCACCCGGCATGCAAGCGCTCATCGTCCGCGGAGACGGCGGCCGCGAATTCCTACGTACGGAGCTCACATCGCGCGGGCTCTCGGTGCAAACGCGAGAAGTGTACCGGCGCGTGCAACCCGCGATCGCTCCGGAGACGCGCGACGCGCTCGAAATGGAATGGGCCGAGGGCGGCGTCCATATCGTAACGCTCACGAGCGTCGCGACACTCGATCATCTGCGCGAGATGCTGAGCGAACGCGGACGCAAGCTCCTCGAATCGACGGCCGTTCTCGTCGTGAGCGAGCGCATTCGGGAAGCGGCACGCAGCGCAAATCTACAAGGCGCAATTCTCGTCGCGCCCGCGGCCGACGATGCGTCGATCGTCGGCACGCTTGCGAACTGGCACGCACGCGCGCGGGGCTGAATTCGTCTCCCGCGTCGGGCACTACCCTGCACCGAGTCGAGCGATAGGCATGTTAGGATACGCGCATCCCGCATGCCTTCCATTTCCTCTGGCCGAGATCCATGGCCGACACTGGTGTAGACAATCCGCATCCCGCGACGAACGAACCCGCCCGTCCGGCCCGCCGAGCGCACACGTATAGCCGCCTGACAACGGCCCTTGCCGTGCTCGCGCTCGCGGCCGCGAGCTACAGCCTCTGGCGCTTGGATTCGACACGCGATCGCATGGATGAGATCGGCGCGGCAACGCGTGCGCTCGAGGCCGAGCGCACGTATTTGCGCTCGGAGCTCAAGAGCATCGAGGAGCGCTCGCAACTTGCACGCGAAGAGCTCACGAGGCGCTTGGCGGCGCTCGATGAGGTCCCGAAGCAGCTACAAGAGCTCGCGAACGCAACCGAAGAGCTCCGCGGACGCGCTGAAGGACCCGAACGCGCGTGGTCGAGAGCCGAAGCCATGTACTTGCTCGAGCTTGCGCAACGCCGGCTCGCGTTCAATCGCGATGTCGATACCGCAATCGTTGCGCTCGAAGCGGCGGATGCACGCCTCGCCGCACTACGCGATGCTTCATTCGCCCCTGTGAGACAGCAGATCGCGCGCGAGCTACAGGCGCTGCGCGCTGTACAACGGCCCGACATCACCGGCATCACGGCCCGGCTCGCAAGCCTGGAAGAACGCGTCGAGACACTGCCGGTCAAAGGGATCGTCGCCGCAGAGCGCGCCGATACGCATGATCGCGAATTGCCGGAATCGTTCTTGCCGCGCGCGTGGGCGATCGCGCGGCAATCGATCGGAAATCTGATCCGCGTGCGTGAGGTCGATGAAGCCGCTGGCGGCCTCGTCACGAAGGAAGAAGCGCTGTTGCGTCGAGAACATCTGCGTCTACTGCTCTTCTCCGCACGCGCCGCGCTCGCGCGCAACGACGATGTCGCGTATCGCCACGCGCTCGCGAGCGCTCGCACGTGGCTCGGACAATCGTTCGATGTCAGCCAACCGAGCGCGGGCGCGGTGTTGAAGGAGATTCACACGCTCGAGCCGATCGACATCGATCCGCCGTTGCCGGATATCTCGGCATCGAGCACGGCGCTTCGAAGGCTGATGCCGCGCGAGCGCGTCGCGCCGAGCGCCGGCCCGGAGTAGCTCGCCATGAAAGGCGGCGTGTACATCGCAATCGCGCTTCTACTCGGAGCGATTCTCGCGAACATCCTCGCGAACGATCCCGGTTACGTCGCGATTCGCGTGGCCGGACATCTGATCGAGATGTCAGCCGTGACGTTCGCGCTGCTGCTCGTCGCGGGCTACTTCGCGGTGCGTGTGCTGCTGCTTGCATACCGAGCGCGTTCGCTCTGGAAGCGCTCGCAACTCGAGCGTCGTCGCGAACGTGCGCGGCGCGCGCTCTCGCGCGCGATCATCGAGCTCGCACAAGGCGAATGGGAAAGCGCAGAAAGCACGGCGACGCGGTACATCGGCGATGCCGAGTATCCGATGGCACATTATCTCGTCGCCGCGCGCGCTGCCGAGCTACAAGGTGCAACGACGCGTCGCGATGAATGGCTCGCGCGGGCACTCGATCTACCTGCCGAAAGTCACGCGCCTGCGCTCATCATGCAGGCAGAGTTCTTGTTGAAGCACAACCAACTGCAAGCGGCGCAAGCTGCGTTGGAGCAACTCGAGACGCGCGGTGAGCAGAACGCACGCGGTCTGTTGCTCCTCGCGCGCGTTCATCGGCAGACGGGCGATTGGGAAAAGCTCAAAGCGCTCGAGCCGCGGCTGCGGGCGACGCGCGGCATCGAGACCGCCGTGGCCGACGAAACGGTCGCTCAGATCTACATCGATCGCATCAAGGCGGCGGGCGCCGACCGCAACGCAGAGGCCTTGGCGTCCGCATGGAAGGACGTGCCGAAGTCGCTCGCGCGACGCTCGAACGTCGTCGTCGCGTACGCGCGAGCTGCGATGATGTGCGGCGATCACTCGAGCGCAGAGAAGCAACTGCGGGATCTATTAGACACGGAGTGGGACGACGCCGCCGTCCAAGCCTACGGTGAGCTCGAAACCGACGAGGCACTCTCCACACTCGATCGGGCCGAAACATGGCTGGCCTCGCACGAAGAAGACGCCACGCTTCTGTTGACGTGCGCGCGGCTCGCGATCCGCGCGGAGCTCTACGGGAAGGCCCGCAGCTTCCTCGAGACGAGCCTTGCGATCCGGCCCAGACTGGAAACCTATCAATTCCTCGCCGATCTCCTCGAACAACTCGGCGAGCGGGATCGCGCCCTGAAGGTGCTCCACGACGGTCTCGCGCGAGCCATCGGACGCAAGCACCGGTTGCCGAGAATTCGTCAACGGGCCTGGTTCGAGCGAAGACAGGGCGATCGGCGGCGTTAGGGTTCTCGGCGCCGAGCCGGAGCAATCGACTCGGACAAAGCGTGCACGGCCCTCAGGGGAAGTCTCATTGAGAGACTTTATCGTTCGGCACGCGCAGGCGGGCTATGGTTAGCGGGTTTCCTTGTGTCGCCACCCGGTATTGAGTCCTTATGTCCTATTCCCGCGTCACCCTACTCCCCTTCGAGCAAGTGCTCAGCGTGGAGCAGGGCGAAACGATTCTAGAAGCGGCTTTGCGCGCAGGATTGAACTTGCCGCACAGCTGCAAAGGTGGACATTGCTCTTCTTGCCGGGCCAGAATCCTCTCGGGGAGCGTCCATTATCCGCTTGGTCGACCGCTGGGGCTGCTCGAAGAGGAAGAGCGAGAGTCTTTCGTGCTGTTGTGCCAAGCGCACGCCGCGAGCGCGGAGATCGTGATCGAAGCCCGAGAAATCAAGCCGCCGTCGGTCGAGATCCAGGTCAAGAATTTGCCATCCCGCATCGAGCGTCTCGAACGGCTCGCGCCGGACGTCATGGCTGTGTTCTTGCGCTTGCCGGCTCGCGAGCCGTTCCACTATGTCGCCGGACAATACCTCGACATCATGCTCCCGCAGAATCGGCGCCGCAGTTTCTCGATTGCCAATCCGCCGAGCGAGTCGGGTCTGTTGGAACTGCACGTTCGGCGCGTCGCAAGCGGCGAGTTCACGCAACAGCTTTTTTCGGGCGCGGCGAAGAACACCCTGCTTCGCATCGAGGGACCGCTCGGGCAACTCTGGTTTCGCGAAGAGTCGAAGCGCCCTGCTCTCTTGGTCGGCGGCGGCACCGGCTACGCGCCCTTGCGAGCGATGCTTCGCCACTTGCTCGAGCGCGGCGATCGTCGACCGCTACACTTCTACTGGGGTGCGCAGGCACGCGTTGACTTGTATGAAGACGCTCACGTGCGCGAGTGGTGCGAGAAGCATCCGAACTTGCACTACACACCCGTTCTGTCGAACCCCGATGAGGGTTGGGCGGGTCGCACGGGCTGGGTGCACGAAGCGGTATTGCACGATCATCCGAACATTCACGAGTTCGACGTTTACGCGGCCGGGCCGCCGATCATGGTCGAGGCCATTCGGCACGACTTCGGCGCGCGAGGGCTGCCGCCCGATCAGCTATTCTTCGATTCGTTCGACTTCGCACCCGACGCACTCGCGAAACGCGCCATCGAATAGATCCGCACCTCGACCGCCATGACGAACCCACGTCGGCACATCCTGATCGCCGGATGCGGCTATGTAGGGCGCCGTCTCTATGAGCGCCTTGCCGACACGTTCGACGTCACGGCGTTGGTTCGCACGTCGCAGAGTGCGGGACTCCTCGCGGCTGAGGGCTTTCGCACCGCCACGCTCGACCTCGACCGCGTCCGCGCTGGCGCCAGCATCCCCGAGCGACTCGAGCAAGAATCGATCGTCTACCTGGTGCCGCCGCCTGCGTTCGGCGAGAGCGATCTGCGCCTCGATCGTTTCCTGCAGCTCGCGACCGTACCACCGAAGAGCTTTATCTACGTAAGTACGACCGGCGTTTACGGCGATACGGGCGGGGCACCGGTCGACGAAAGCGCACCGGTCAATCCGCGTACGGATCGTGCGCGCCGACGCGTCACCGCCGAGGAAATGACGCGCGTGTGGTGTACGGAGCGACGTGTACGACGCGTCGTGTTGCGGGCGCCGGGCATCTACGGTCCCGGCCGTTTACCGATCGAACGCATGCGCAAAGGCGAAGCGATTGTCCGCGAAGACGAAGCAGGCATTTCGAACCGCATCCACGTGGACGATCTCGTGTCTGCTTGCGTGGCGGCGATCACGAATCCAGAAGCGCGCGGCGTGTACAACATCAGCGATGGCGCTGCGATCAGCGCGAGCACGTTCCTCCTCAAGGTCGCAGAGATCGCCGGCATCCCCGCACCCCCGCAAGTCTCGATGGTGGAAGCGCAGCTCACGTTCACACCCGATCGCCTTTCGTTCTTGAGCGAATCGCGCTATGTCGTCAACGAGCGGATGCGCAAACATCTGGGCGTGACGTTGAAGTATGCGGATTACGTCGAAGGCATCCGTGCGAGCTTGAAGGACTGATCCTTCAAGCGCCGATGTCTCCGTTTTGGCCCTTCCTGACGCCCGTTAGCGCGTCTGGCGCATCGTCAACTCGGCTGGCTGCGCTTGCTCGCCAACCACTTCGTGATCGGCTCCCACTGCTCCCAATCCGGGCGCGCGAGATACTCTGGCAGTTCGAAGATGCCCATCCCGCGCTGGAACGCGCGGAGATAGTTCGTGGACTGACGCAGGGAGCTCAAGTACGGCACCTTCAGCTTGGTCAGGTACTGATCGAGCTCTTCGTACAGCAACGTGTTCTCGCGCACGCGATTGGCGACGACGGCGAGGCGGGCCTGAGCACGTTGCACTTTGCCGAGCTCCAACAGCTCGGCCATGAAGTGGCCGCAAGCCTTCATGTCGATCGGCGAAGGTAGCACCGGTACGAGGATCGTTTCCGCGCGCCGTACGAGCTCGTTCATTTCGGAGCCGTGGGTACGGGCCGGCGCATCGATCACGAGGACTTCGGTATCGCGCGGTACGCCGCGCAGACCTTCTTGGTATGCGTCGACCGGCGTGATCGGGGACAGATCGCTGGGCCGGATCGCGAGCCAATCGAGACTCGTGCGCTGCGGATCGTAATCGGCCAAGGCGACTTTGTAGCCCTCGCTCGCAAAGTAGCTCGCGACGTTCGTGGCGAGCGTGCTCTTCCCGCAACCCCCTTTCGAGTTCATTACCATCACGTGGCGCATCTGAATCCTCGCTTTGCTCGAAGCGTTCTAAGAAGAATCGTTGCTCGATCGGCTGGGAGCACCCGGCGTGTTCTTGTAGCTATGGCCGTAAAGTACGGCGATGGGGGCCAAATGTCACCCACGGATGGCTGGAAGGGCGCTCTCTCGGCGTCGAGAAGGCCTATCGGCAGGGCAGGAAAGAAGGTGCACGCGATATCTCGCTGAACGTTCTGGCTTGCCGACAGGCCCTCCTGACGCCGAGCGTCTCGCTTGCCGGTAGGCCTTCCTTACGCCGGAGGCGTCCTTCATGTCCTGAGGCCCTTCGACGCCGATAGTGCGTCCGGCCCCGACGCCTCTATACTCCGCCCATGCTCCTCACCTTCACGAAGATGCACGGGCTCGGCAACGATTTCATCGTGTTCGATGTCGCCGACCCGGCGCAGACGCCAAGTGCCGAAACGTTCCGCCAACTCGCCGATCGGCGTACGGGTATCGGCTTCGATCAAGCGCTCGCGCTCCTGCCGCCGGCGAGCACGAAGTCGGACGTGTTCTATCGCATCTTCAATGCGGACGGATCGGAAGTCGAACAATGCGGCAACGGCGCGCGATGCATCGCGAGCCTCGTCGGACAGCGGATCGGACGACGCGAAGTGCGAATGGACAGTCCGGGCGGTCGATTGACGGCGATGCTGCGCGACGATGGTCTCGTCTCCGTCGACATGGGCGTGCCGAACTTCGCGCCCGAGTCGTTGCCCTTCGAGGCATCGCGCGAGGCGAACGTGTACCCGCTTCGAATCGGCGAGAAGGAGTTGCAGATCGGCGCCGTGTCGATGGGCAATCCGCATGCTGTTCTACAAGTCCCGTCCGTGCGCGATGCAGACGTGGACACGATCGGGCCAGCGGTCCAGAATCACTCGCGTTTTCCGAAGCGTGCCAACGTCGGCTTCATGGAGGTCGTCACGCCGGATCACATTCGTCTGCGCGTGTACGAGCGCGGTGCGGGCGAGACGCTCGCATGCGGTACCGGTGCGTGCGGTGCGGTCGCCGTGGGCAGACGCTTGGGCCTCTTGAAAGAGGAAGTTCAAGTCGACGCGCGTGGCGGTCGAATGATCGTGCGCTGGGAAGGACCGGGCAAAGCGCTCTGGCTCACCGGCCCTGCTGTGAAAGTGTTCGAGGGGACGGTTGAGATCGGTTGACCGAGAATAAGAGGCACTATGAGCAAACAACCTGTTCGCGGCGTCGATGTGGACCAGATCGACGAAGAATCGATCGCGGAATACTTGCAGATGAATCCGGAGTTCTTCGAGCGCCATGCAGGTTTACTCACGAAGCTGAAGCTCACTCACAATCGCGGCGCTGCGACGGTCTCTTTGATCGAACGCCAAGTCGCCGCGCTGCGCGACAAGAATCAGACTTTGGAAGGACGCCTTCGAGAGCTGATCGAAGTCGCGCGCTCCAATGACGTGCTCGCGACGAAGATCCATCGACTCGCATGCCGATTGATTCGTGCGGCCGACGCGGCGGCCGTGCTCGATTCGCTGGAAACCTCGTTGCGCGAGGACTTCGGCGCCTCCGAGTGGCTCATCGTGCTCGGCTCCGCGCACGAGCCTTCGTTCAGCGGCGTCAGCAGTCGACATTTGCGCGTCATCGACAAGAGCACGTCCGAGCTCAAGATGTTCGAGACGCTCTTCGAGTCTGGACGACCGCGCTGTGGGCAAATTCGCGACAGTCAACGTGACTTCTTGTTCGGACCGAACAACATCGAGATCGGCTCGGCCGCGCTCGTGCCGCTCGGCCCGCAACCGTATTTCGGCTTGCTCGCGATCGGGAGTCCCGATGCAGAACGTTTTCATCCCGCGATGAGTACGGATTTCTTGGCCCGTATCGGTGATTTGGTCAGCGAGGCCGTGGGCGCCGCCTAATACCGCGCCGCAAATGCTGGGTGTCTCGCTTCGCGCCGACACTCAGCAGCTCTTTAGTTCGAGATGACACCCTCCGCTCTTGAATGGCCTGCGCGCTTTCTGGCGCATTTGTCGACTGAGCGTCGCCTCTCTCCGCACACGGATTCGAACTACAAGCGCGATCTCGACCGATTCGTCGCGTACTGCACGCAGCAAGGCGTCGGTGACTGGTCAACCGTCGATAGTCAGCACATCCGAATGTTCGCCGCATCCGAGTTTCGCCGCGGCGCGTCCGCGCGAACGATTCAGCGGCGGCTGAGCGCGCTTCGCAGCTTCTTCAAGTACCTCATTCGCGAAGCCGTGCTGAAGGGCAACCCCGCCGTCGACGTTCAAGCGCCGAAAGCGAAGAAGCGCTTACCCCAGGCAATCGACGCGGATCAGATGGCGCGCCTGCTCAGCTTCCGCTCCGATTCGACGCTCGATGTGCGCGACAAGGCGATCATGGAGCTCTTCTACTCCTCCGGCTTGCGTCTTTCGGAGCTCGTTGGCCTGAATCTCGGCGATCTGGACCTGAGCGACCGAACGGTGCGCGTCACGGGTAAAGGACAGAAGGCCCGTGTGGTCCCAGTCGGCAGCCATGCAGCCAAGGCCGTCTCTGCGTGGATCAAGGAACGCGCGAAGATTGCCACCGTCGGCGAGCTTGCATTGTTCGTCGGGCAGAACGGCGCTCGCCTCGGACCCCGCACGATCCAGCGGCGAATTTCGCAATGGGCGATACGCCAAGGCCTCAGCGTCCACATGCATCCGCACATGTTCCGTCACTCATTCGCGACGCATCTGCTGGAATCGAGCCAAGACTTGCGCGGCGTCCAAGAGCTGCTCGGGCACGCGAATATTTCGACGACGCAGGTTTACACGCACCTTGATTTTCAGCACTTGGCCAAGATATACGACCGATCGCACCCGCGCGCGCGTAAGCGTGCGCGCGATTGAGCTCGCCCCGCGCGGGCCTGCGTAGAGTCGATCCGTGCAACCACTCGAGAGCGTGCCCATCCCGATGTCGAGCGATCAAGAACGCCACCCCGGCGCACAATTTCATGCCACGACGATCCTTTCGGTGCGCCGTCACGGCATCGTCGCGATCGGCGGAGACGGTCAGGTCTCGCTCGGCAATACCGTCATGAAAGGGAACGCTCGCAAAGTTCGGCGCCTCTATGACGGTAAAGTGCTCGCAGGATTCGCGGGCGGCACGGCCGATGCGTTCACGCTGTTCGAACGGTTCGAAGCGAAGCTGCAGCAGTACGGCAACTTGACGCGTGCCGCGATCGAGCTCGCCAAAGATTGGCGCTCGGATCGGAGCCTTCGTCGACTCGAAGCGCTGTTGTGCGTCGCCGATGCGAAGAGCTCATTCATCGTCTCCGGTAATGGCGATGTGATCGAGCCTGAAGACGACATCATGGCGATCGGCTCGGGCGGCGCCTATGCGCAGGCCGCCGCACGCGCGCTGTTGCAGAACACCGAGCTCGACGCCAAGTCGATCGTCGAGAAGGCGCTCAACATCGCCGCCGACATCTGTATCTACACGAACCGAAACATCACGATCGAAGAGCTGCAGTCGTAAGCGCTGAGCGCGCGCACTGGCATGTCGCAGTTATCGCGCCTCGACCCTTCCTTCGATGTGGCTATAGCCTAAAACCTATGTCCTCAATGACCCCCCGCGAAATCGTTCAGGAGCTCGACAAACACATCGTCGGGCAGAGTGCCGCAAAACGTGCTGTCGCGATTGCTCTGCGCAATCGCTGGCGCCGAATGCAAGTGCAGGAAGATCTGCGCGCCGAGATCACGCCGAAGAACATTCTGATGATCGGCCCGACCGGCGTCGGCAAGACCGAGATCGCCCGACGCCTCGCTCGTCTCGCACGCGCGCCGTTCATCAAGGTCGAGGCGACGAAGTTCACCGAGGTCGGCTATGTCGGTCGCGAAGTCGACTCGATCATCAAGGACCTCATGGATGTCGCCGTCAAGATGACGCGCGAAGAAGAGATGGAGAAAGTCCGGCACCGCGCAATGGATGCGGCGGAAGAACGCGTGCTCGACGCGCTGTTGCCGCAGCCGAAATCGATTGGTTTCGGCACGGAGCCCGAGCCAGCGCGCGATAACGATACGCGGCAGAAATTCCGCAAGATGCTGCGCGAAGGCAAGCTCGACGATCGCGAGATCGAAGTCGAAGTGCGCGCGTTGCCCGTCGGTGTCGAGATCATGGCGCCCGCCGGCATGGAAGATCTAACGCAGCAACTGCAAAGCATGTTCTCGAATCTCGGCGGTGCGCGGACGCGGACGCGAAAAGTGAAAGTGCGCGACGCCTTCAAGCTGCTCACCGACGAAGAAGCCGCCAAGATGATCAACGAAGAAGAGCTCAAGCTGCGCGCGCTCGCGAATGCGGAGCAGAACGGAATCGTGTTCCTCGATGAGATCGATAAGATCGCTCGTCGGCAAGAGACGCATGGCGCGGACGTCTCGCGCGAAGGTGTTCAACGCGATCTGTTGCCGCTCGTCGAGGGCAGCACGGTCAGCACGAAACACGGCGTCGTGAAAACGGATCACATCCTCTTCATCGCCTCCGGCGCGTTTCACATGTCGAAACCGTCAGACCTCATTCCCGAGCTGCAAGGCCGCTTCCCGATTCGCGTCGAGCTCGACGCGCTCAAGGTAGACGATTTCATTCGCATTCTGACGGAACCCGATGCGTCGCTGTGCACGCAGTACAAGGCGCTGCTCGCGACCGAAGGCGTGGAGCTCGAGTTCGCGGAGAGCGGCGTGCGCCGCATCGCCGAAGTGTCGTTCCAGGTGAATGAGCGCACCGAGAACATCGGCGCTCGTCGCTTGCACACCGTCCTCGAACGCTTGCTCGAGACGATTTCGTACGAAGCCGCGGACCGCGGTGGCGTTCGCGTCACGGTCGATGCGGAGTACGTGGATCGACATCTCGGCGAGCTCGTGAAGGACGAAGATCTGACGAGGTATATCCTTTAGGAGTGATGGAGGTGATGGCGCCCCACCCGACTTCACTCGTTCTTCGCACTCGCTCGCGCGTGCTCGCAGTGACGTTCTCGGACGGCGCGCAGTTCGACCTTCCGTTCGAGTATCTGCGCGTGTACTCGCCCTCCGCCGAGGTGCGAGGCCATGGTCCCGGGCAAGAAACGCTTCAGATAGGCAAACACAACGTGCTCGTCACGAAGATCGAGCCGGTGGGACATTACGCCGTCCGACTCGTATTCGACGACGGTCACGACACCGGCCTTTACACCTGGGCCTATCTCCACGAGCTTGGCCGTGAGCGCGAGCATAAGTGGAAGAAATATCTGGACAGGCTCAGCGAGCTCGGGATTCCGTATCCGAGCGCGTAGCTGAATTGTAGTAGACAGGGAACGATGCTCTCGGCCGGCGTGCGAGAGGCACTAAGAATCGATTCGGCTCTCGGCCCCGACAGCAGTTCTTTAGGATCTTTGCCGCGCTCTCCGCGTTTCGACGCGAGAGTTTCTTCTTTTTCGGCAAGGTGGCTTGCCCAAGATCTCTCTGCCGACACTCCTCCACATTGGCTAGAATGGCCGCATGAGCCGAGACGAGCCCCAACCCCGCACGCATGACACGACCGACTTCGGCTACGAACAGGTGCCAGTCGGCGAGAAGGCGCGGCGCGTGCGTGCCGTGTTCGAATCGGTCGCATCGAACTACGACTTGATGAACGACCTGATGTCGGGTGGCGCGCATCGGGTCTGGAAGCAATTCACGCTTGCGCAAACGGGGCTCAGACCCGGCCAGCACGCGCTCGATGTCGCGGGCGGCACCGGCGATCTCGCCGCGGGCATGGCCGCGCAAGTGGGTCCGACAGGTTCCGTCCTGCTCACCGACATCAATCCCGCCATGCTGAGCCACGGGCGCGATGCGATGATCGATCGCGGCTACGTCGGCAACGTGCGCTTCGCGATCGCCAATGCCGAGCGGCTCCCATTCCCCGATAACTCGTTCGATTGCGTGACGATCGGATTCGGATTGCGAAACGTCACGGACAAGGCCGCCGCGCTGCGGTCGATGTCGCGCGTGCTGAAACCTGGCGGGCAAGTCCTGGTGCTCGAGTTCTCGCACCCCGTCGTGCCGGGACTGAAGCCGATCTACGACGCGTATTCCTTCTCGGTGCTGCCCTGGTTGGGCAAAGTCGTCGCGAAGGACGAGGCCAGCTATCGGTATCTCGCCGAATCCATTCGCCGCTTTCCAAAGCAGGACGAATTGCTGGCGATGATGCAGCAAGCGGGTTTGGAGCAGTGCCGCTACCACAACCTGAGTGGCGGCATCGTCGCACTGCACCGAGGCTACAAGCTATGAGCGAGCCGGCGCGCAGTTCATCGCTGTTGTTGCGGCCCTTTGAAGCGCTTTTGAATCGCAACATCGCGGTGTCCGCCGCTGCGAAGGCGCTATGCCAACGACTCGATACGAAAGTGCTCGCGTTGCATGTCGATGGGGTGCCGCTCGACATCTACTGCAAGTCGGTTGGCGATCGCATGGAGCTGGCCACATCGTACGAGGGCACGCCGAGCGCGACCCTCACCGGCACACCGCTCGCATTCATGCGGCTCGTCGGCCCGCAGCCGGAGGCAGCCATTCGCGGCGGCTCGGTTCACATCCAAGGCGATGCTGAGGTCGCGCAAACGTTCAGTGAGCTCGTCCAACACGCCCGTCCGGATCTTGAAGAAGAGCTCTCGAGAGTGATCGGCGATGTCGCGGCTCATCAAGTCGGCACTGCCGCCCGCTCGGTACTCGGATTTGCTCAGCGCGCCGCCTCGACGTTTGCACAGAACGTCTCCGAGTTCCTCCAAGAAGAAAGTCGAGATGTTCCGAGCCGGACGGAGGCGGATGAATTCATCGCCGACGTAGACAAAGTGCGCGATGATGTCGAGCGACTCGAGGCGCGGATTGCCCAACTCGAGCGCGAGAGCGCTCGGTGAACGGCGGACGGCGGACGGCGAGTGGTGCGGAAATTGGCTATCGTCTAGCCTGCACCTTGCTGCGTCGGCGCTACCGCGCCATGTTCCGTTTCTCTTCATCGTCTCCCTCACCGTCCGCCGTCCGCCGTCCGCCGTTCACCTTCTTATGAAGCTTCGAGTTCTCTCCCGCCTCCTGCAGATTCAGCGCGTGCTCGTGAAGCACGGGTTGGACGAGATCATCCTCGCGACGCATTTGTTTCGGCCGCTGCGCTTCGCCTTTTATCTATCGCCGGCCACATGGGTGCATCGCGACCGCGCCAGCCCGCGCGGCGAGCGCTTGCGCCTTGCGCTCGAGGAGCTGGGCCCGATCTTCATGAAGTTCGGGCAGATGCTCTCGACTCGCCGAGATCTCCTGCCGCGCGACATCGCCGACGAGCTCGAGAAACTGCAGGATCGAGTGCCGCCGTTTCCGGGCGCGGAGTCACGCACGATCGTCGCCGCTGCCTACGGCACGCCGATCGAGAATGTGTTCTCGCACTTCGAAGAGACGCCACTCGCCGCCGCCACGATCGCCCAGGTCCATGCGGCGCGATTGAAGGACGGCAAGGAAGTCGTCGTCAAAGTCGTACGCCCCGGCATTCGCGCGCTCATCGAACGTGACTTGGAAGTGTTGTACACGCTCGCGCATTTGGCCAACCGATACTGGCCGGATGCTCATCGACTGCGTCCGGTCGAGGTCGTGCGCGAGTACGAGAAGACCATTCTCGATGAGCTGGATCTCACGCGCGAGGCAGCGAATGCTTCGCAGATCCGGCGCAACTTCGCCGGTTCCGATCAACTCTACGTACCGGAAGTCTATTGGGACTACTGCCGCAAGAACGTCATGGTGATGGAGCGCCTGCACGGCGTGCTCATCAACAACATCGAGGAGCTGAAGCGCCGCGGCGCGAACATCCAGCGGCTCGCGGAGAACGGCGTCGAGATCTTCTTCACGCAGGCGTTCCGCCATAACTTCTTCCACGCGGACATGCATCCCGGGAATATCTTCGTGCTGCTCGACGACCCCGAGCACCCTCGCTACGCGGCGGTCGACTTCGGCATCGTCGGCTCCCTCGAGCCGCGCGATCAGCACTATTTGGCCGCGAACTTCTCCGCGTTCTTCGACC
>JBIQKP010000155.1:0-4719 GCA_044506405.1 Lysobacterales bacterium
TCGCGCTCGCCTCGCGATAGATCATGTCGTACACGGCGTAGTTCGTGCCGTCGACGCCCGCATACGTGGCTTGGCTCAACACACCGTTCTCAACGACGTAACCTGCTTCGGGCGCTTGGCTGCGCGCGAAGCTGCCGCCCCACAGCATGAAATTGCGGTTGTAGTTGTCGGCGTCCATGTCCGAGAGGAAGCCGCTCAAGCCGAGCGTCAGATCATCTGAAGGTCTGAACTGCACTTCCAGCAAGCCACCCGTTCGATCCCGCACTTGCTCGAAGAGCGTCGAGCCAATGAGACCGGGCGCGTACACACCTACGAGATCCGGATTGGTCGTTGCGACCGGATCGTCCTCCGAGATCTGGAAGAAGCCGCCGGGAATTTCCTGCGCGTCGCGACGCAGCGACCGCTCTTGCTTGAAGACTTGCAGCAGTACGCCAAACGTACCGTCGTCGTTCTTGTAGTTGAACAGACCCGACAACTGCGGGTCGGTCTCATCGGCCTGATCGGAGAACACAGCTCCGACAGAAGCCTCGACAGTCAGCGAATTCGCGAAGTCGAGCGGCTTGCGCGTGATGATGTTGACCGTGCCGGTCGTGCCGCCCTCCTGCAACCGCGCATGAGAAGACTTGTGGACTTCCACCGAGCTCACGAGCTCGGACGGCAGCAAGCTGTAGCTCACGCTGCGACCAACGTTGTTGCCCTGACTCAGCACGAACCAATCAGCGGAACCGACGCTGTGACCGTTGATGAGCGTTTGGGTCAGGCTCGGACTCGTGCCGCGGAGGCTGACGCGATCGGCTTCATCGAAGCCGCCTTCGTCGGCGCTCGACGAGCTGATGTTCACACCTGGCAGACCGCGTAACGCATCGGCAACGTTGTGCGCCGGCAGCTTGCCGACGTCTTCAGCAGTGATGACCTCCAACCGTTGGTCGGCATCGCGCTTCACTTCGAGCGATTGCTCGATACTGGCGCGAATGCCTGTGACGACGATTTCGTCGATTGAATCGTTGGTCGGCGAAGCCGTCTGAGCCAGCGACGGCGCCGCGTGTTGAAATAGCGCGACAGCAGTCGCCATACCGATCAACGTCGAACGCTTGGTGTTCATAGAGACCCCTACCTACCCCTGTTGTTTTGTCAGCGTACCAGTTGAGTTCCAATATAGTACCAATATGGCGATTCTGCCAAGCCCTGTCGCAGACCAATTCAACGTTCGGGGGTATTTTGGTTTGTGATCAATCATTTATGCATATACACCTGGTAGGCCCAGTTCACATTGGTATTGCATTGGTAATGTCTGAGTGGCATCGTTGCAGTCGCAGATAAACACCATAACGAGTTGCGGAGACGCCCTTGCCCACGCTTTCGAAGTTCCTCGTCCCCCTCGACGAATCGCATGCGCTGCCGCTTTATCAACAGCTTCAGCGCTCGCTCCGCGATGCGATCGAGAAGCGCGTGCTGGGTCCGGACGATGCGCTCCCGCCCGAGCGCGATTTGGCCGATGACCTTTCGGTGTCGCGCATCACGGTGCGCAAGGCGATCGACGGATTGGTGCAGGAGGGATTGCTCGTGCGGCGTCAGGGCGCCGGGACGTTCGTGTGCGCGCGCGTCGAGAAGAACTTCTCGAAGCTCACCTCGTTCTCCGAGGACATGCGCGCGCGCGGGCGCACGCCGCGAAGCGAGTGGCTGAAGCGCGCGGAAGGAACCGTGACGCCGGAGGAATCGCTCTCGCTAGGCCTGAGCCCTGGAACGCCTGTCTTTCGCTTCCATCGAATTCGCATCGCCGACGAGACGCCCATGTCGATCGAATACGCGACCGTGCTCGCGTCGTGCCTTCCATCGATCGAAGCGGTCGCGACGTCGTTGTACGAAGCACTCGAGCGTACCGGCAACCGGCCGGCGCGTGCTCTGCAGCGGCTGCGTGCAGTGCTCTTGAATGCGGAACAGGCGCAATTGCTCGGCGCACGCGAAAAAGACGCGGGATTGCTCGTGGAGCGCGTCGGCTTCATCAAAGACGGGCGCGCAGTCGAGTTCTCGCAGTCCTACTATCGCGGCGACATCTACGATTTCGTCGCCGAGCTCAGCATGTCCTCCGAGCGGTGAGACGCGTGAGCGCGCCGACACGAATGTTTCAGGAAGCCGCGGAGGCGGCCGACGCCGTTCGGCGGCAATACGAGCTGAACGCGACGCGCGCACGCGAGCTCGGCGATGCGCTGCGCCGCATGCGCCCGCGCGCCGTCGTCACGTGCGCGCGCGGCAGCTCCGATCATGCCGCCACGTTCGCGAAATACCTGATCGAGACGCGTGCGGGCGCACTCACCTCCTCAGCCGCCCCCTCCGTCAGCTCTGTGTATGCGGCGGAGTCGCACCTCGAAGACGCACTCTTCATCGCGATCTCGCAATCCGGAAAGAGCCCCGATCTGCTCGCGTCCGCGAAGCGCGCGCGCGAAGCCGGCGCGCGCTTGCTTGCGCTCGTGAATACGAACGATTCACCGCTCGCCGAGCTCGCCGACTTCGTCCTTCCACTGCACGCGGGCATCGAAACGAGCGTGGCCGCCACGAAGTCGTGGCTCGCATCGCTCGCGGCGATCGCGCAACTCGTCGCCTATTGGACAGACGATCGGAATCTACTCGCGGTATTGGATCGTTTGCCGGAACTGCTCGAGCAAGCATGGAAGCTCGATTGGTCGTGCGCAGTCGAGGCGCTTCAGGCCACACAAAACATGTATGTGCTCGGCCGCGGTTATGGACTTGCGGCAGCGCAAGAGTCCGCGCTCAAGCTCAAGGAGACGTGCGGATTGCACGCGGAGGCGATCAGCACGGCCGAAGTGCGGCACGGGCCGATGGCGCTCATACGCGAAGACTTCCCCATCCTCGTATACGCGCAGCGCGACAAGACTCACGCCGGCGTACAAGCGCTCTTGGATGCGCTCGTCGAACGCGGTGCGCGCGTCTTCGTCGCCGGTGCAACACACGAGCGTGCGACCGTCCTCCCCACCCTCGACAGCGACCCAGTCATTCAGCCGCTCCTCGCAACGCAAAGCTTCTACCGAATGGTGAACGCGCTTGCGCTCGCGCGCGGCATGGATCCCGATCGCCCACCCAATTTGAATAAAGTCACGGAAACCGTGTGATGATCACCGCTCTCCTCAACGCGCGCGTCCTCGGCGAATCCGGTTTCGAGCGCAACAAGGCGGTGCTCCTTCAAGAAGATCGCATCCTCGATGTCGTGGATGCGGGCGATGCGCGCCTCCAAACCGCTCGGCCCGTCGACTTGCAAGATCGGCTCCTGATGCCCGGCTTCATCGACGTTCAGGTGAACGGCGGCGGCGGCGCCCTGTTCAACGACGATCCTTCGGTGGACGCGATCCGCCGCATCGGCGAAGCCCATCGCCGCTTCGGCACGACAGGCTTTCTGCCGACCCTCATCAGCGATGACTTGCACGTGATGTCGCGCGCGATCGCGGCGGTGAAGGCGGCAATCCAGTCGCGCGTACCGGGCGTCCTCGGCATTCATATCGAAGGACCGTTTCTCAACGAAGCACGCAAAGGCGTGCACGACGCATCGAAGTTTCGCGAGCTCGACGATGAGGCGATCTCGCTCATTGCCTCGCTCGATCATGGCCACACGCTCGTAACGCTCGCACCCGAGATGACGACGCCGAAGATGATCCGCAAGCTCGTGCGCGCAGGGGTCACCGTTTCGGCGGGCCATACGAACGCCAGTTATTCGGAAATGCGCGCGGCGCTAGATGAAGGGCTCTGCGGCTTCACGCATCTATTCAATGCGATGTCTCAATTCAGCGGCCGCGAGCCAGGCGCTGTCGGCGCGGCGCTCGAGAACGACACGAGCTGGTGCGGGATCATTCTCGATGGTGTGCACGTGCATCCGGCGGCGCTGCGCGTCGCGCTTCGCTGCCGTCCGCGCGATCGTTTCATGCTCGTGACCGACGCAATGCCAGGCGTGGGCTCGGATCAGAAACACTTCACGCTGCAGGGCCGGACGATCACCGTTGAAGGATCGGCGTGCTACGACCAGGATGGCCGCCTCGCCGGCTCCAACCTGGATATGGCGGTCGCGGTTCGGAATGCGGTATCGATCTTAGATATCGACCTCGCCGACGCCGCACGCATGGCGAGCACTTATCCAGCTGCGTTCCTGAGACTCGATCACGAGCTCGGACACATCGCAGCGGGGTACAAAGCGAACTTGGTGCTAGCGGACGAGCAGATGAATGTGACTGCGACGTGGATTAATGGCGCCATGCAGCGCCATCAATGACAAGGTGATGTAAGTGACGTAAGTAATGTAAACCGGCCTCTCCCTTCTGACCTCCATCACTTACATCACATTGATCACCTACGTCACTTCCCCGCGCTGGGCGCCGGGTAGTAGAGCTGCACGGGCCGCACCTCTAACGTTCGCGCGCCGCAGGCACCGCCAATGAGGCGCGCGGCATCCATCGCTTCTTCTTCGTTGGGACAATCGACCATGTAGAAGCCGAGGAGCTGCTCTTTCGTCTCCGCGAAAGGGCCGTCCATGATCAATGCCTCCGCGCCTTGCTTGAGCGTCCGCGCATCCGTCGTGGGCATGAGGCGTACGACCGGGCCCAGTTTCTTCTCGGCCGCGAGCTTCGCTTGCACGACTTCATGCCGACCGATCAACTCTTTCATCTTGTCCTGATGCAATGCATTGATCTCCGCTTCGTCGTCGTAGATGAGAAC
>JBIQKP010000042.1:0-32574 GCA_044506405.1 Lysobacterales bacterium
GACTCACCGAGAACGTCGTGCTCAATTTTGCGAAGGTCAAGGTCGAGTACCTCACGCAGAACGAGAAGGGCGGCAAGGGTACGCCTCAAGCCTTCGCTTGGGACATTGCCGCGAACGCCAAGGGATAAGACACGCGGACTGGACGGTGGACGCGTCGCACTGCGCTCCCTCCAAGGCTGAGGGCGCGCAGGGCGGGCGCACAGTTCCTTTCATGTGCGGCGTCTTCTTGAAGGGCGCCGACGATTCCAGGTGATCTTATGAGCACGGCCGAAGAGCTGTTCGGTGCGGGAGATTTGGCAGGCTGCATCGCACAGTTGCAAAACGACGTGCGACGCCAGCCTGCGGACGGCAAGCTGCGTGTGTTCCTCGCGCAGCTGCTCATGCTGACCGGCGAATGGGATCGCGCCATCAATCAGCTCACGGTCGCCGCGGAGCTCGAGGCGAGCGCGCTGCCGATGATGCATGCCTACAGCGCGGCAATTCAGTGCGAGCGCTTACGCGCGGCGGTATTCGCCGGCGAGCGCTCGCCGCTCGTGTTCGGTGAGCCCCTACCGTGGATCGCTTCGATGCTGCAGGCGTTGAAGATCGATGCGGAAGGGCAGTCCGCGCGCGCCGCTTCCGTTCGAAGCGAAGCACTGGAGTCGGCCACACCGACTGCGGGAACGATCAACGGAAACTCCTTCGGGTGGATCGCTGATGCCGATTCCCGTCTCGGCCCGATCTTGGAGGTGCTGTTGAACGGCGCGTATTACTGGATTCCGTTCGAGCGCATTCAGCGCATCGTCATCGAAGAGCCTGCCGACGCGCGCGATCTCGTCTGGGCGCCCGCGCAATTCACGTGGAGCAACGGCGGGGAAGCCATGGGACTGTTGCCCGTGCGCTATCCGGGTTCGGAAGCGAGTCCCGATCCTTCAATTCGCCTTTCGCGCAAGACCGAGTGGCGAGAACTGAGCACAGATCAGTACGCAGGGCTCGGACAGCGCGTACTGACGAGCGATGCCGAAGAGCTCGGCTTGCTCCAAGTGCGCGAGATCGTTCTCGAAGCGGTCTAAAGGGCATGGCCGAGCTCAGCCTACGCGAACGACTGCAACCAGCGCTGTTCGATCGGCTGATCGACGACGAGCGGTTTTTGACGCTGTTCGAGCTCGCGGTGCGACGTGAAGAGCTGCAGCGACTCGCTCTGCCCGAGAGTGCGCTCGTGGATGTGCTGCATGGACAAGGCTTGCAGCCGCGGGGGCGTGACGAAATCGAATCAGCGGACACGAAGACATTGATCTTGACGTTTACGGCGCCCGGCGGTCGCACTTCAATAGCCCAGTTGAAGGCCCTAACGCTCAAGCCGCCAGGTATGCCGCAGGGCATCGCGCTGCAAACTTTCTGCGAAATTACCGCGCGCAATGTTCCGAACGATGCGGTGGAGGGCGGTGAGCACAAGGCCGTCTCGATGCGCAGGCTCCGCGAGTACGTGTGCCGCGACCTCGCATCGCTCCTCAATTGCGGCAGCCTCGACATTTCCCTCGACCTGGCGGCCTACCCACACGTCAGGCGGTCGGTGTTGAACTTCGGCATGCCGTCCTTGGCCGGGCGGTCCGCACGCACGGTCGATCCGCTCGAGATCGCAGCCCGCATCGAAGAGGCGATCACCCAGTTCGAGCCGCGGCTCTCTCGTCTCCGAGTCGTCCCTGAGATGAGCGAAGAGGGCGCGGAGAGTCACGTGCTCGCGTTTCGTATCGAAGCGGAGCTGTGGGGTCAGCCTGTGCCGCAGCTCTTGGTCTTGCGCACGAGCATCGATGTCGATTCCGGCGACGTGAGCATCGCCGATTCCGGCGCGCGGTAGCAGAGAACAACCGAGAACACCGCGACACCTAACGACCATGGATCCACGGCTTCTCGAGTACTACAACCGCGAACTGCAGTTCGTTCGCGAGATGGGCGCGGAGTTCGCGCATGCGTATCCGCGAATCGCAGCGCGTCTCGGCATGGACGGGCTCGAGTGCTCCGATCCTTACGTGGAGCGCTTGCTCGAAGGTTTCGCGTTTCTTACGGCCCGAATTCAACTCAAGCTCGATGCGCGGCATCCTGACTTCACTCAGCACCTCATGGAAGTGGTGTATCCCCACTTCCTGTGCCCGACGCCGTCGTGTGCAGTCGTCGAGCTTGCGCCCGATCTAAAGGAGTCCGCGCTGCAAAGCGGCCATCTGGTCAAGCGCGGTACGAGCTTGCGCAGTCCGCTCGTCAAAGGCGACCGGATCTCGTGCGAGTTTCGCACCGCCCACGACGTGACGCTGTGGCCGCTCACGGTCGTCGAGGCGAAGTATCTTTCAGGATCAGGCGCCCTTTCCGCGCAGGGCATCGTCACCGATGGGCGAGCACGCACCGCGATTCGCCTGCGCCTCAAAGCGGCGCCCGGCGTCAAGATCAAAGCACTGCCGCTCGATTCGCTGACTTTTTACTTGAAGGCGACACCGGATATCGCCCATCGAGTGCTCGAACAGATCGCCGCGGATTGTGTTGGCATGTATATCCGGTCCCCTCGACAAGGTGCTGCCGTTCATTTTCGTCCGGCGAACAACGTTCGCCAGGCCGGTTTAGAGGATGACGAGGCCCTCTTGCCGGTCACGCGGCGCAGTTTCCAAGGTTATCGCCTGCTGCAAGAGTACTTCTCGTTTCCGGAGCGGTTCTTGTTCTTCTCGCTGCACGATCTCGAGAGCGCGGTGCGAACCTGCGAGGGCGATGAGATCGAGATCTACCTTGCCATGAGCCGCGCGCAGGCGGGGCTCGAGAACGCGCTCGATGCCGCTCACTTCCGTCTGTTCTGCACGCCAGCCGTCAATCTGTTTCCCCGCGCGATCGATCGTGTGCACGTGAGCAATCACGAGACCGAGTATCACTTGGTGCCGGACCGCAATCGACCGATGGACTTCGAGATCCATAGCTTGGAGAAATTGGAAGGCATCGGTACGAGCGGCGAGACCGTCGCGCCTGTCCTGCCGTTCTACTCGACCGCGCACGACGCTGCGCCGAAGTCGGCCGCGTATTACACGCTGCAGCGGCGCCCACGGATGGTGTCGTCACGCCAGCAGCAGAGCGGCACACGCTCCGGCTACGTGGGCAGCGAATGCTTCGTCTCGATCGTCGATTCCGCGCAGCGACCGCTTGCGGGAGATATCCGGCAGATCGACGCACGCGCGCTCTGCACGAATCGCGACTTGGCCGTACAGCTCGCGACGGGTCAGGCGCGCACGGATTTTTCCGTCGACGGCGGCGCGCCCGTTGAGGCTGTGCGCTGTATCGCAGGCCCGAGCTATCCGCGGCAATCACCCGCGTTCGGCTCGACTGCATGGAAGCTCATCGGTCATCTTTCGCTCAACTATCTCTCGCTGATCGATCGTACGCCGCAGAGCGGTGCGGAAATGCTGCGCGAGCTGCTCGCGCTGTATGCGGACCCGAACGATGTAGCGGCGCAGCGCCAGATCGAAGGCGTGCGCTCCATAAGCTACAGCCCCGTCGTGCGCCGAATGCCTATCGCGGGACCCATTAGCTACGGGCGGGGCCTCGAGATCACGCTCACGCTCGATGACGCCGCATTCGAGGGCACGGGCATCGTGTCTTTGGGTAGCGTGTTGGAGCGCTTCTTCGCGCGCTACGTTTCGCTGAATTCGTTCACGCAGATGCGGCTGGCATCCGCATCGCGCGGGGAAGTGAAGTCATGGCCGGTGAGAGTTGGATGCCGCCAGACGATCTGAATGCACTCGCGCGGCTGCAGGCGCAACCGCATCGCTTTAGCCTGTTCGCGGCTTTGCGATTGCTCGAGCAGTCGTTTGCCGATCAGCCGCGCCTCGGCGAATCGCGTAAAGCCGCGGATGATGTCGTGCGCTTGGGGCAGGCGCCGCATCTATCGTTCGCACCGTGCGACATCGCCGGGGCGGCAGGCTCGGACGACGAACGCGTACGCATGGAGCAGTATGCATTCGGTTTATTCGGCCCCAACGGCGCGCTGCCTCTGCATCTGACCGAGCTCGCCTACGAGCGGCGGCGGCAGAAGGAAGATGCGACGATCGTCGATTTCCTGAACCTGTTTCAACATCGGCTGATCTCGTTGTTCTATCGCGCGTGGGCCGATGCGGAGCCCGCAGTGAGCTTGGATCGGCCGGAGAGCGATCGCTTTCGACTCTTCGTCGGTGCCTTGATCGGTCTCGCGCCGAACAGCGCCCGGGATGCAGATGCGGTGCCGGACTACGCCAAGCTCTGCCGCGCCGGACTGCTCGCTGCGCAGCCGCGCTCGGCAGAAGGGTTGGAAACGCTCCTCGCCGACTATTTCGGCATTCCCGTCGAGGTGCGTCAGTTTGTCGGGTCATGGCTCGATATCCCCGCCGATCTACGCTGCCGCCTTGGTGACGAGCCTTCTGCGACGTTGGGCATCAACGCGACGCTTGGCGCTTCGACATGGCAGTGCCAGCACAAATTCGAAATCGTGCTCGGACCGTTGTCACGCGCCTCGTTTGCGAACTTCCTGCCCGGCGCCCCTGGGCTTGCTCAGCTTCGCGCACTCGTGCGGCTCTACACGAACGACGAATGGGAGTGGCAAGTACGCTTGCTGCTGCGCGACGTCGAGATCCCCGGCATGCGACTCGGCGGCGAGGACGTCGGCGCATCTCGCCTCGGATGGATGAGCTGGCTCGGCGAGCAGCGCGCGGACGCGACCGACGTCGTCATTCAAGAGCGAGCGGGAAGCACGGACTCGTCGGGAAACGCTTCCGGTCTGCTTGCACGCGAACACTAACCAACAATCACAAACAATAGGCATGGGAGCGAGAGAATCATGGGAGACATCAGTCGGGTCGCACTGTTCGGCAAACTGAACAGCCTTGCGTACAAGTCGGTCGAGAGCGCGACTGTATTCTGCAAGCTGCGCGGTAATCCGTATGTCGAGCTCGTGCACTGGCTGCATCAGATCCTCCAGCAGCAGGGATCGGATTTGTCATGCATCGTGCGCGCCTTCGATATCGATGCGAGCCGCTTGTCGAATGACTTTACGACGGCGCTCGATCGCTTGCCGCGCGGCGCAAGCTCGATCTCTGATCTCTCGGCGCACATCGAGGATGCGACCGAGCGCGCTTGGGTGTGGTCGACGCTCAAGTTCGGCGACGGGCAGATCCGGACCGGACACGTGCTCTTGGCCGCGCTCAAGACGCCGTCGCTCAAGAACGTACTCGTCGGCATCTCGCGCGAGTTCGACAAAGTGAAGCCCGATCAGCTCGCGGAAGACTTCGAGCAGATCGTCGCGAGCTCGCCCGAAGGCGCGCTTGGCGCGAGCGACGGCTCGCAGTTGTCGCAAGGCGCGCCGGGCGAGGCGAGCGGTGCGATGCCGCCCGCGCAGATGGGCAAACAAGAAGCGCTGAAGCGCTTTACCGTCAATCTCACCGATCAAGCGCGTCAGGGCAAGATCGATCCTGTTGTCGGGCGCGACGACGAGATTCGCCAGATCGTCGATATCTTGATGCGTCGCCGCCAGAACAATCCCATCCTCACTGGCGAAGCCGGCGTTGGTAAGACCGCTGTCGTCGAGGGATTTGCGCGGCGCATCGCCGCCGGCGATGTGCCGCCTTCATTGAAGGATGTGTCGCTGCTCGCGCTCGACGTCGGTTTGCTGCAGGCAGGCGCCAGCATGAAAGGCGAGTTCGAACAGCGGCTGCGACAAGTCATCGATGAAGTGCAGGCATCGCCGAAGCCGATCGTGCTGTTCATCGACGAGGTGCACACCTTGGTGGGCGCTGGCGGCGCGGCGGGCACGGGCGATGCCGCGAACTTGCTGAAGCCCGCACTCGCGCGCGGCACGCTGCGCACGATCGGTGCGACCACGTGGGCCGAGTACAAGAAGTACATCGAGAAAGATCCCGCACTCACGCGGCGCTTCCAGACCGTGAAGATCGAAGAGCCGACCGAAAACAAAGCGGTGCTGATGATGCGCGGCATCGTCTCGACGATGGAAAAGCACCACCGCGTGCAGATCCTCGATGAGGCGCTCGAGGCTGCGGTCAAACTGTCGCATCGATACATCCCGGACCGTCAGCTCCCGGACAAGGCGGTGAGCTTGCTCGACACGGCGTGTGCGAGAGTCGGCGTCAGTCATCACGCGACGCCCGCGCAGGTGGAAGATTGCCAGCGCAGAATCGAGGCGTTGCGAACCGAGCTCGAGATCATCGGACGCGAAGCCGCGATTGGCTTCGATACGGCCGATCGCGAAAAGGCGGCCAAGGAGTCGCTCGAGAACGAGAGTGCACGCTTGAAGACGCTCCAGGCCGCTTGGGGGCGTGAGAAGTCGCTCGTCGATGAGATCCTGGCGTTGCGCGCACGCTTGCGCGAGGCCACGGGGAAAGCCGATGCAGCCGCGACTACCGAGGCAAATGGGAGTGCATCGACCGAGACGACCGCGACGAGCGGCGCACCGATGACACAGGAGGAGCGTGACGCTGCGATCGCGCGGCTGCAGGAGCTGCAGCGCGAGCTGACCGAAGCGCAAGGCGAGATTCCCTTGGTGCTGCCGAGCGTCGATGAGCAAGCCGTCGCGTCCGTTGTCGCGGACTGGACGGGAATCCCGGTCGGCCGCATGGTGAAGGACGAGATTCAAACCGTACTGAAGCTCGCGCAGACGCTCGGCCAGCGCGTCATCGGTCAGGATCACGCGCTCGAGATGATTACGAAGCGTCTGCAAACGGCACGCGCAGGCCTAGAAAACCCCAACAAGCCGATTGGCGTCTTCATGCTCGCGGGCCCCTCGGGCGTCGGCAAGACCGAAACCGCCTTGACGCTCGCCGAGCAGCTTTACGGGGGCGAGCAGAACCTGATCACGATCAACATGAGCGAGTTTCAAGAAGCGCACACCGTTTCCACGCTCAAAGGCGCACCGCCGGGCTACGTCGGCTACGGCGAAGGCGGCGTATTGACCGAAGCCGTGCGTCGCAAGCCGTACAGCGTCGTGTTGCTCGACGAGGTGGAGAAGGCGCACCCGGACGTGCACGAGATTTTCTTCCAGGTGTTCGACAAGGGTGTGATGGAGGACGGCGAAGGCAGGCTCATCGACTTCAAGAACACGTTGATCATTCTCACGACCAACGTCGGCACAGATCTCATCATGGGGATGTGCAAAGACCCTGAGCTGTTGCCGGAGCCCGAAGGCATTGCGAAGGCGCTTCGGCCCCCGATGCTGAAGACATTCCCGGCTGCGCTGCTCGGGCGCATCGTCGTCATTCCGTACTATCCGCTGAGCGACTCGATGCTCGGCCGCATCATCCGCTTGCAGCTCGATCGCATCGTCTCGCGCGTGAAGGCGCAACACGGTATCGCGCTCGGCTACGACGAGGAGGTCGTGAAGCTGATCGCCTCGCGGTGTACCGAGCCGGAGAGCGGTGGGCGCATGATCGACGCGATTCTGACGAATACGCTACTTGCGCAGGTGAGTCGCGAGCTCCTCGAGCGGGTCTCGCAATCGCAGCCGACGCGCAGCATCGGCGTCTCGGTCGATGCCGGTGAGTTCAAGTACGCGTTCGCCTGAGGCGGCAATCGATCTCGCACAGCCCGACATCATGAACGAGCGCGCCAATTCATCGCTGATGCGAGCGATCGATGCTCATAAAGGAGGGCGTCTCGCGGAGGCCGAGGCGGGCTATCGGCGCATTCTGCGGAAGCGACCGCAGGATGCGGATGCGCTCAATTTCCTCGGCATGCTGTACGTGCAGAAGGGCGACGCTTCGCAGGGGACTCAGTTCTTGCAGCGCTCCGTGGAGAACCTGCCAACGAATCCTCACGCGTGGTTGAATCTCGGCAATGCACACATGGTGGCGGGTAACTTAACGAGCGCCAAGGAGGCGTTCGGCAAGGCGACCGAGCTCGCGCCGACGATGCCCGAATCCTGGTTCAACCTCGGCGTCTGTTCGCGCCGTCTCAAGCACGCGGAGGAAGCGCTCGAGTGTTTCCGCAAGGCCGTGGAGTATGGGCCAGGGCACGCAGCCGCCTACGAAGCGATGGGCTCGATACTGTATCGAGCCGGCCAGTTCGCCGAAGCGGCTGATGTCTATCGCCAATGGTTGCAACATGAGCCGGAAAGCGCCTTTGCACGCCATATGCTTGCCGCAACCTCCGGCGAGAACGTGCCGGTGCGGGCCGATGACGACTACCTGACCGATCTATTCGACAAGTTCGCGAGCTCGTTCGACGAGAATCTGCACGAGCTCGGTTATCGCGCACCGCAATTGCTCGCTGACGCACTGGCGAAGCGGATCGGTTTTCCGACCGACGCTGAGGCGAACCGAGACATTCTCGATGCGGGGTGCGGCACGGGTTTGTGCGCGCCTTTGCTTCGGCCGATGGCGCGCACACTCGTCGGCGTCGATATTTCGGCCGGCATGACGGAGAAGGCGCGAGAGCGCGGCGGTTACGATGAGCTTGTCGTTGCCGAGCTGAGCTCGTTCATGCGCGAGCGACCCGCTGCGTTCGATGTCGTCATCTCAGCCGACACGCTCGTCTACTTCGGTTCGCTGCGCGAGCCGCTCGCGGCGGCTCGCCTCTGTCTGCGCGACGGCGGGCTGCTGGCCTTTACGGTCGAGAGACTCGAGTCCGAGGAGCTTTATCGCATCTTGCCTCATGGGCGGTACGGCCATTCCGAAGGCTATGTCCGAGCAGCGTTGGCCGAAGCGGGGTTCCCCGACATGTCGCTCGATCAGGTCGTCTTGCGTCGCGAGCGTGGCGAGGATGTGGTCGGTCTCCTCGTGGTGGCGACCTGATGGAACGGCTGCACAAAACGAGGACATCTGCCTCAGATCGCGCATTGGTCACTTGCGGGCGCCTGTCATTTCAGGTACTTACGGAAGCAATACATAACATAAAGGTCGGCATGGGTTATGGCGAGGGGCAAAGTCGTCGAGTTCGACTACTACCAATTCGTGACGTTGCTGCGGCGTGCGACGGATTCCGGTCAGCGCATCGACAAAACGGATTCGCGCTGGGCGGAGTACGTGAAGACGCACGGCATCAACGAAGTGGCGTCGACGGCCATTGCGCGCCAGAAGTTCGAAGGCGCAGTGCCGGTGATCCTCGCGGAAGGCAAGGACACCGACGGCTTGTATTTCTATTCGAAGAACGAAGAGGCCTGTCTGAGGCTGATCTTCGTCTGAGCCGGGTTCGGTCCGCTCCGCTCGTTCGTCCGCGCCGCGTTCGCGGCCGACGGGTTTCCGGCGCGCCGGGCGAGGCTTGAGGACGCCATGGCAGCCAACTATCAGGACAATCGTTCCGTCAGCATCGCGGGCCCGGGGGACATGAAGGGTCTCGTGCTCACGCGCTTGTCGGCGACCGAGCAAATCAGCCGTCCGTTTCGGTTCGACCTCGAGCTCCGCGGTGTCGATGCGGCCGGCGCCCGAGGCGTCGCCGATCCCGACACGATTCTCGGCAACCCCGTATCGATCCAAGTCACTGCGACCGGCGCCGAGCCGCGCTACTTTCACGGCATCGTCACCGAATTTGCCTATACCGGCTATGGCGAGCGCTTTCCCGAGTACAGCGCCGTCGTGCGGCCCGCGTTCTGGTTGCTGACGCGCCGCATCGACTGCAGGGTGCTTCAGAACAAATCGACTCCGGATGTCTTCACCGAAGTCTGCAGGCAAGCGGGCTTCAGTGATCACAAGCTCGCGTTGAGCGCGGTGTACAAACCGTGGGAATACCGCGTCCAGTATCGCGAGAGCGATTTCGATTTCTTGAGCCGCTTGATGGAGCACGAAGGCATCTACTACTACTTCGAGCATTTCAAGGATCGGCACCTGATGGTCCTGACGGACGACGTCGGCAAGCTCGACTCCGTCTCCGGCTACGACAAGGTCCCTTACTACCCGCAGGCGGGCGCGGCTCAGCGTGAGCGCGATCATCTAAACGCCTGGTCGATCGCGAAATCGTTCGAACCGGCGGGGGTCGCTGCGCGGGAGTACAACTTCGAGACGCCATCTTCGATCGCGAGCGGCGTCTCGTCGGTCGCGCGTCGCAGCTCGCGCGATGCCTCGCGCTTCGAAGTCTTCGAATATCCAGCCGGAGCGAACCAAGCGACGGCGGCTGGCGTCGAGCGCATGGCGAAGCTGCGTGCCGAACAATTGCAGGCGTCGCAAACGATCGCACGCGGCGGTGGTGATGCCGCGGGGCTGTCGGCCGGGCGGCTCTTCACACTCGAGAACTATCCGCGCGCCGATCTCAATAAGAAGTATCTGATCACGGCCACCTCGTGCCAGGTGCATTCCGACGCGATGCAAAGCGGTGCTGGGCGCGATGCCAGTGCGCAGTTCGCCATCAACATCGAAGCGATCGACGCTCGCGAGCCTTATCGTCCGCCTCGCATTACACCCAAGCCGTTGATACAGGGCACCCAGACGGCGCAGGTTGTCGGTGTGGACGGCCAAGAAATCGATACCGACAAATACGGGCGCGTAAAAGTCCAGTTCCATTGGGATCGCGCCGGTAAATCGAATCAGGACAGCTCGTGCTGGGTACGCGTCGCGCAGTCCTGGGCGGGCAAGAACTGGGGTATGCAGTTCGTGCCGCGCATCGGCCAGGAAGTCGTGGTCTCATTCCTCGATGGCGACCCCGATCATCCGCTGATCATCGGGAGCGTCTACAACGCCGACCAGATGCCGCCCTATGAGTTGCCCTCGCAGCAAACGCGAAGCGGCCTCAAGACTCGCAGCACGAAAGAGGGCACGGCCGAGAACTTCAACGAGATTCGCTTCGACGACAAGAAGGGCGAGGAAGCGATCTACGTCCACGCCGAGAAGAACATGGAGATCGTCGTCGAGAACGATCAGACGATCACGATCGGTGCGGAGAAGAAAGACAAGGGCGATCGTACGACCACGATTCACAACGACGACAAACTGACCGTCGGTCACAATTTGGAAACGACCGTCAAGGAGAACGAGACGCGCACGGTCGAGAAGGATCGCACGACGACGATCAAAGAGAACGACGTCGCGGACGTGAAGAAGAAGTACACGCTCGAAGCCGGAGATGAGATCACGCTCAAAGTCGGCCAAGCGAAGATCGTGATGAAGAAGGACGGCACGATCGAGATCGCGGGAATGAAGCTGACGATCAGCGGCACGGAGAAGGTCGAAGTCAAAGGCGCGCAGGTCAAGGTCAAAGGCGATGCCAAAGTCGAGGTCGACGGTACGCAGACGGCGATCTCGGGTCAGCAGCTCGATGTGAAAGGCACGAAGACCTCCGTGCAGGGCACCGCGATGCTCGATCTTGCAGCAAGCGGTATTGCCTCGCTCAAAGGCAGCCTGACGAAGATCGGTTGAAGCCACGAACATGACAGACGTTACCGTCGCAACTTTCGATCCTGCTTCGGAGATTTCCGCCGCGAGCGCCGTGCAGGGTCTCGCGCTGAGCGACGAAGCGCGTGCGCTCCTGGAGAAGGGCACCAACGTGCGCCGCTTTCTCGATGCGTTGGTCGAAAGCGGATTGTCCGCAGATGCGCTTGCCGTCGTCGCGCGCGCGCTCCCGAAACGCTATGTCATCGCATGGGCCTGCGATTGCATGAAGAGTGCGCTCGCCGGCGATCCAACGGTCAAAGACATCGATCGCGCCGGACTCGCGCTCGCTCAGCAATGGCTCGCCGATCCGAGCGAAGAGCGGCGCCGCGCGGCGTTCGAGTTCGCCGAACGCGACGAGCTTGCCTCACCGGGCGCATGGATTGCAGCGAGCGCCGGTTGGAGCGGAGGCAGTCTCGCACCGCGAGGCTACGATCCGATCCCACCGCCCGAGCATCTGCCCGCTGAAGCGGCTGTCGCTGCACTTCGTTTCGTTGCCGCGCGCAAAGCCGATTATGCGACGGCGATCAACGGCTTCGTAGTACGCGCTCTGCAACTATTTGGGTCCGCCGCTACGCGGACGGCTCGCACGACGGGGACAGCATGAAGCCAGCAGCGCGCGTGAGCGACATGCATGTATGTCCGATGCAAACACCAGCGGTGCCGCCCATCCCGCATGTTGGCGGTCCGGTTCTGCCGCCGGGTGTGCCGACTGTGCTGATCGGCAACCTGCCCGCGGCGACGCTCGGCAGTCAATGCGTGTGTGTCGGACCGCCGGACGTCGTCGTCATGGGTTCCGCGACCGTGCTCATCCAGGGCCGGCCAGCGGCTCGCATGGGCGACTCGACGGCACACGGGGGCACGATCGTGGCTGGCTGCCCCACAGTATTGATCGGAGGCTGAGTCGAGGCTCATGTATCTGACGTTCGAAGTCATCAGCGCCAACGCTGCGTTGCTCGGCGACGCTCGCCGCGCCGTGTTCTCCGTCGAAGGCGGACGCATCGGTCGTGCGGCCGAGAATGACATGGTGCTGCCGGGTGCCGGCGTGCATCGACATCACGCGACAGTACGCTTCATCAATGGCGTGTTCTTCATCGAAGGGGTCGGCGCGAACGGCATCGCCGTCAACAATGCGGATGTGGTGCTGCCGCGGAATGAACCGTATCCGCTCAAGAACGGCGACAAGGTCTACATCGATGAGTTCGAGGTCGTCGTCACGACGTCCGCAACGCCTCCGATCGCAGCGAGTCAAACGGCCACGCTTCGGACCACCGCTGCGATCGATCCGCTGCCAATCGAACCCAGCACGCCTCGCGCTGCGCTCCCGAGCGAGCCTTTGATCGAGCCGAGCGGCGAGCTCGATCCGCTTCGAGGGTTGAATACACGCGCGGCTGCGATGACGGCACATTCGCCGCCGCCAGAGCAGGCGTGGAATCATTCGTCGGCGCTTTCCGATCACTTCGCACCTGCCCCCGTGATTTCGGGCAACACGATTCCGGAAGACTGGGACAAGACGTCGTTCAATCGCTCGAAGCTGCAACCGCCGCCGCAAGCGCCTGCGAGTGTGCGCCCGACGGCGCCCGCTCGCGTCCCACCCCCGACCCAGGCGAGCGCGAGTCCCGCGGGCTCGTCGTCGTTCGACTGGGAAGCATTCTTGCGGGCGGCGGGCGTCGATCCTGCGACCGTGCCTGCAGATACGGCGGCTGTACTCGGTCACATCATGCGCACGGTCGTGCAAGGACTCATCGAAGTGCTGCGTGCGCGCTCGGAAATCAAGACCGAGTTTCGCATGCCCGTGACGCAAGTGAAGGTCTCGGAGAACAACCCGCTCAAGTTTGCCGCCAATGCGGAGGATGCGCTGCTCAGCCTATTCGGTCGGCGCAACTCAGCGTATTTGCCGCCCCAGGAAGCGTTCGAGGATGCGTTCAACGACGTGCGCTTTCATCAGCTCGCGATGCTCTCAGGCGTGCGCGCGGGCTTCGATCACTTGATGAGCCGCTTCGATCCGGAACAGCTGAACGAGACCTTCGACAAGAAGGGGCGGCGCGGCCTATTCGGCAATAACAAAGCGAAGAATTGGGAATTGTATGAAGAGCGCTTTCGCGAGATGGCGGCGGAAAGCGACGAGACATTCAGACGGCTATTCGGCGAGGAGTTCGCGCGAGCTTACGAACAACAGCTTGCGGTGCTGAAACGCGCACGCGCGAAACGTTGAGGGGAGGATGTCGGACTTGAACGAGAAGCACACTGTGCGCGTGCGCGGCCTATTTGCAGCCGTGTGCTTAGCTGCGCTCACACTCTTGGTGGGCTGCGCCGCGAAGCCCGTCAAGCCGTTGCCGCTGCGAGCGCAGTTCGTCGTGGGCGTGGATGCGAATCCGGACGGCTCAGGCAGGGCATCGCCGATCGTCGTGCGGCTCTTTCAGTTGAGCGAAGAGGGCGCATTCGCGAGTGCCGACTTCTTCGCGCTCTACGAAAAGGAGAAAGAGGTGCTGGGCGCAAGTGTCCTCGCGCGCGAAGAATATGTGCTCACACCCGGCGAAACGCGAACGATCGAGATCCCCCTCAATACGCAGGCTCGTCATCTCGCCGTGCTCGCCGCCTTTCGCGATATCCGCAGCGCGCGTTGGCGCGCGGTGACGCGCGCCCCCGAAAAGACACTCACCGACTTGCTCGGCAAGGACGGCGTCACGATCGGCATCGAGAAAGATGTCGTGACGATGACCGTGAAGGATTGAACGAATACCTATGTCAGAGAACAATCGAGTCGTCTGGTCTGAAGGGCTGTTCCTGCGGCCGCAGCACTTTCAACAGCAAGAGCGCTATCTCGAAACTCAACTCGAAGCTCGCGTGAGCGCGCTGCGCGCGTACTCATGGGGATTCATCGACGTCGAGATCGAGCGCGATCTGCTCGCGATCGGCAAGCTCGGCTTACGCCGCGCGCGCGGCGTGTTTCCGGACGGCACGCCGTTCACGATGCCGGAGAACGATCCGCTTCCCGCGCCGCTCGAGATCGGCGGCAACCTACGCGATCAGATCGTGTATCTCGCGGTGCCTTTGAAGAAGGCGGGTGCATTGCAGTCGACGCGCGAGTCGGCCGGCGTCGAGCTCACGCGTTATCGCAGCCGCGATCACGAGACGCGAGATATCACGTCGGATTCGGCCGTCGCGACGGAAATCACGGTTGCCGCACTGAACGCGCGGCTCATGTCGCAGAGCGAACCTGGCGAGGACTTCGCGCAGATCCCACTCGCGCATGTCGTGGAACGTCGCGCGGATAGCCAGATCGTTCTCGACGATCGGTTCATCCCGACCGTGCTTCGAAGCTCGGCCGCATCGCGTCTCGCGACCTTCTTGACGGAGCTGCAAGGTCTACTGCACCAGCGCGCCGAGGCGCTCGCCGCGCGTGCTGTCGCGACGGGACGAGGCGGGGCTGCGGAGATCGCCGATTTCCTGATGCTGCAGATCGTGAATCGCTACGGGCCGCTCGCGGCGCATCTCGCCTCGAACGCGGCATGCCATCCGGAAGAGTTGTACAAGCTCGCGCTCGAGATCACCGGTGAGCTCTCGACGCTCACGGCGAGCACGCGGCGTCCGCCACAGTTTCCGCCGTATCGTCATGACGCACTGAATGCGAGCTTCGAGCCCGTCATCACCGCGTTGCGTGGGTGCCTGAGCGTCGTGATGGAGCAAACCGCAATCGCGATTCCGCTCGTGCCGAAGAAGTTCGGTATCAGTGTGGCGACCGTGGCCGATACGACGTTGTTCGACAACGCGTCCTTTGTGCTGGCTGCGCGCGCCGACATGCCGGCCGAAGAGGTGCGTCGACGATTCCCCGCGCAGTTGAAGATCGGTCCAGTGGAGAAGATTCGCGATCTCGTCAACCTGCAGTTGCCGGGCATCGGCTTGCAGCCCATGGCGGTCGCGCCTCGACAGATTCCGTATCACGCGGGCTTTGCCTATTTCGAGCTCGATCGTGCGAACGAGCTGTGGCGCGCACTGAAGGCATCGGGCGGCATCGCCATTCACCAAGCAGGCGAGTTCCCGAACCTGTCGATGGAATTCTGGGCCATTCGCGGTTGAGAGGCGCAGCGAACGTATGAGCCAAGACTCGCCCGATGATCCGCTCGCACCGCGAGATGTAACAATTCTGCGGCCGCGCCCGGGTGCCGGACGCAAGCCCGCTGCGCCCGCTGCTGCGCCGCCGCCAGTTCCGACTCCACAAGCTCCTCCGGTGCAGCCGCAGCGTTCGATGCCGCCGCCCAGTGCACCGATAGGTGCGCCGTTCAGCGAAATCGCGTTGGCGGAAATGCCTGGCGCACGCGTGCATCCGCTCGTGCATGCCGCCACGCCGCTGCTGTTGCTCGCGACTCGATTGCGCGGACAGCTCACACCTGCCGACATCGAAGGCTTGCGTCGTCAATTGATGCAAGAGATCGGCGCATTCGAAGAGCGGTCTCGCCGATTGGAGATTCCGCCGGAGGACGTGCTCGCCGCGCGTTACGCGCTCTGCACGGTCGTTGACGAATCGGTGCTGAGCACACCGTGGGGCGTGCAGAGCGGGTGGGCGAGCCACTCGTTGCTCGTCACGTTTCACCGTGAGGCGTCGGGCGGAGAGAAGTTCTTCCAGATTCTGGATCGCGTCTCCGGCGAGCCGCAGCGTTACTTGGCGCTGCTCGAACTGCTCTACGCCTGCCTCGCGCTCGGCTTCGAAGGCAAGTATCGACTCGATCCGCAGGGTGCCGCGCGCCTCGTTGAGATTCGCCAGAACTTGTATCGCCGCATCGAGAGCCTGCACGAGGGCGCTGAGCCCGAACTGTCGCCGCGCTGGAAAGGCGTCGAAGATCGGCGCAACGCCGTCGTGCGTTTCGTGCCGCTCTGGGTCGTCGCGGCAGCGTGTGCGGCCATCTTGTTGGGTGCCTATCTCTATTTCGACGCGAAGCTCGGCTCCCAAGCGGAGCCCGTCAACGCGGTGCTCGCAGGCATCGGGCTCGAATCGCTCAGCGCACCTGCGGACACGCGGGTCGCTGTGCCGAGTGGTTTGCGCGACTTACTTGCGTCACAGATCAGCCAAGGACTCCTCGACGTCGAGGAGGTGGGCGGTCGCACCGCGATCACGTTCACCGTACCCGACCTGTTCGCTTCCGCGAGCACTCGTCTCGATGCGCGCTACGAGTCGCTCGTCCACGAGGTCGGTGCCGCGCTGGAGAAGGTGCCTGGTCGCATCGTCGTGATCGGACATACGGACAACCAACCGCTGCGCTCGTTCAAGATCAAGGACAACTACGAGCTGTCCAGGCTGCGCGCGGCGGCGGTCGCCGATCTGATCGGCCGCGATGTCTCGGACGGCAGTCGCATCGAAACCGCAGGCAAGGGCGCGCTCGAACCGCGCTATGAGCCGGCGGATCTTCCCGAGAACCGCGCGCGCAACCGGCGCGTGGAAATCATTCATCGCAGAGACACCTGACATGCTGGCCGTCTTGAAGAGTCGCACGGTATTGGCGCTGATCGGGCTCGTTCTGCTCGCACTGCTGATTTGGTTCATCGGGCCGTACTTCGCGTTCGCGGACGTGAAGCCGTTGGAGAGCGTCATCGCACGGCTCGTTGCGATCTTGATTCTCGTCGTCATCTGGGCGGTGACGGTGACGCTCAAGCAGATGCGCAGTGCGCGAGCGAGCGCGCAACTTGCGAACGAAGTCGTCGCGCAGGCATCGAGCAAGGAGGGGGAATCCGCCGGATCATCGGGCGACGCAGTGCAGCTTCGCAAGCGCTTCGAGGAAGCGATCGATGCGTTGAAGAAGTCGAAGAAGAAGGGCGCCGCCAATCTGTACGAGCTTCCCTGGTACGTGATCATCGGCCCGCCGGGTGCCGGCAAGACGACGGTGCTCGTCAACTCAGGGCTCAATTTTCCCTTGGCGCAGAAGTTCGGCAAGGACGCGCTGCG
This sequence comes from Lysobacterales bacterium, assembly GCA_044506405.1. Classification (GTDB taxonomy): domain Bacteria; phylum Pseudomonadota; class Gammaproteobacteria; order Steroidobacterales; family Steroidobacteraceae; genus Steroidobacter. Next base: position 17,290 of record JBIQKP010000042.1, read on the forward strand.
TGGTGTGGGCGGTACGCGCAACTGCGATTGGTGGTTCACGGACAAAGCGATTCTTCTCGACACTGCCGGACGCTACACGACGCAGGATTCCAACACGCGCGCCGATGCCGCGGGCTGGATCGCGTTCCTCCAGCTGCTGCGCAAGTTCCGCGGGCGGCAACCCATCAACGGCGTGATCGTCGCAATGAGCGCGACGGATCTGTTGGCGGCGAGCGAGCAGGAGCGAGAGCGGCACGTCGTCGCGATTCGCGAGCGCCTAGCTGAGATCGGTCGCACGCTCGGGATCGATGTGCCGGTCTATTTCCTCGTTACCAAGGCCGATCTCGTCGCGGGGTTCTCGGAGTTCTTCGATGACCTGGGGCAAGACGCGCGAGCGCAAGTGTGGGGTGTCACCTTTCCGATCGAAGCGACGGAAGCGGGCCGTGCGCCGGAAGCGTTCGAGAAGGAGTTCGGGCGCCTCATCGAACGGTTGCAAGAGCGCGTGCTGTCTCGCGTCGAGGGTGAGCGCGATCCGCGTCGACGTGCGGGCATCCTCGCGTTCCCGCAGCAGATGGCCCAGTTCGGCCCTCTGCTCAACGATCTGTTGCGCCGTGTGTTCACGACGACGGACTTCGAGCAGCAGATTTTGCTTCGCGGTGCCTATTTCACGAGCGGTACGCAAGAAGGAACGCCGGTCGATCGAGTGCTCGGCAACATCGCGCGTACGTTCGGTGTCGGCGGCGCTGTCGCACCGGCGAGCGCTGGGCGGGGCAAGGCCTATTTCATCGAACGCCTGCTCAAGAACGTCATCTTCCAAGAGTCTGGTCTAGCCGGCGTCAATCGTCGTTTGCAGTTGTGGAAGTTCGGCTTGCACGGACTCGCGTATGTCGCGTGCGCGGCGGTGCTCGTCCTCGGCCTCGTGGGACTCAGCATCAGCTATCGCGCGAATGCGACGTACGTCGACACGGTCAGCAGCGCAGCGAGCGTGCTCTCATCGCGCGAGCTCGCGCCGAGTGTCGGATTGCCGATCGAGGCATTGTTACCGCGTCTCGACGCGTTGCGCGCCGTCGTTGATGCCGCGAACGAGCACGAAGGCGACGTGCCGTGGCGGATGCGCATGGGGTTGTATAGAGGGAAGTCGGTCGGCGAGTCCGCGAAGGACGCCTATTTACGTGAGCTCAATAGTGCCTTGGTCCCGGTGCTCGCCGCGCGGTTTGCGGATCAACTCCGATCGAGCGTCGCGACACCGGACAGACTCTACGAGTATCTCAAGGGGTATCTGATGCTAGGCGATGCCGACCATCGCGATACCGATCATCTGCGCGTGCTGACGCGCGTCGAGCTGCGCTCGATGTACCCGAACGACGAGGGCACACGTGAGCGGTTCGCAGCGCACTTCGAAGCGCTGCTCGCTGATTCGAAGGAGATGCGTTCGGCGCCGTTGAGCGCGGAGCTGATCGAGCAAGCGCGCTATGCGCTTCGCACTGCATCGCTTCCGGTATTGATGTATAGCCGGCTCAAGCTGAGTCACGCGAACGATACGAAGCGGGCCTTGCGGCTCGACCTCGCTGCGGGTCCGAGCGCCAGTATCGCGCTCGTGCGCGCGAGCGGTGCCCCGCTGTCCGAGCCGGTGCCCGCGCTCTACACGAGTGCGGTCTTCCGCGAAGTGAACAGCACCGGGAAATTCGATCTGTTGAGGCAGTTCGCGGCGGATGATTGGGTGTTCGGCGGCAGCGTGCTCGATGTTCGAAACAGCGGCTCGCTCGTCTACGAGATGATCAATCTATATGAGCAGGACTACATTCGTACGTGGGATGCCGTGCTGCGCGATGTGCAAGTGAGGCCCACTGCAAACGCGCGCGAGCTCACGGAGTTGCTCGGCGTATTGTCGAGTCCGGCATCGCCGTTAAAGGGGCTTCTCACTGCGGTCTCCGAGAACACGGACCTGACGAAGGCGCCGGATGCGGGTGCAACGCCTCCAGTGCCTGCGCAAGCAGCCGGTGCCATGGCTGCTGTCTCCAAGGCGTCGCAGCTAGCGAGCGTTCTTGGCGCACCGCCTCCGGGGGCGGACGAGCCCGGTACGAAAGTCGCTGCACACTTCGAGCCGATTCGTGCTTTGGTCCAAGGCCCGCCGGGTGCTGCGCCGATCGACGCGTTGCTCGCAACCCTCGCGCAGACACATAGACAGCTTCAGTCGATCGGCTCGGGACTCGGCGAAGTGAGCGCGCTCGATGCACTCGTGAAGTCGGGTCAAGGCGATGCGCTGAAGAGCTTGCAGTCGCAAGCGCGTCAGCTCCCTGCGCCGATCGGCAACATGGTGGCTCAAATCGGCCAGCGCAGCGAGTCGATCGCGGTCGGGCAGGCGCGCGGAGACCTTTCGCGCCGCTACGAGGAGTTGGTGCTGCGCGAATGCCGCGAGCTCGTCGAGCGGCGATATCCGATCGATCCGAGCAGCACGAGCGACGTACCGTTGCAGGACTTCGGTCGCGTATTTGGCTACGGCGGCGTATTCGATTCGTTCTTCCGCGACCATCTCGCTGCGCTCGTCGACCAATCGCGCACACCGTGGCGGTGGCGCGAAGGCGCGGCGGCAATCGGCGGGTCCGCGGCACTCCTGCGGCAATTCCAGCAAGCGGCGCGCATTCGCGATGTCTACTTCAAGCCTGGTACTCAGGTGCCGGAGGCTCGTTTCACGCTCACGCCTGCTTCGTTGGACGCCGCGACGACGCGCTTCAGTTTGGATCTCGACGGTCAGCAGTTCGTCTATCGTCATGGGCCGCAGCAAGCGGCGCCGATGACATGGCCTGGCGGTCCCGTAGGGCAGGCCGCCATGGTCTTCGAGGAGAGCGGCGGTGGCGGACCGAACATCGTGAGGCAAGGGCCTTGGGCTTGGTTCAGGGTGATCGATCTCGCACAGACGAAGCGCGTTTCGGACACGCGGCTCGAGCTGTCATTCGCCGCGGGCGGTCATGAGATGCGCGCGGTTCTCGATGCCGCGTCGGTGCGCAATCCATTCGTTCGCAACGAGATCGCAGGCTTCCGCTGCGCGATGTGAATCGTATGAGCACCACGATCCAGATCGGTTTCTACGGCAAGCTGCCTTGCAGAGGAGACTTTCTCCAGCGCCGCGCGCCGCCGGTGTTCGTGGATGTGTGGGATGAGTGGCTACAAGCGGGCCTGCAGGCGAGCCGAGAGCAGCTTGGAGACGCGTGGCTAGATCGTTATCTAACGGGCTCCGTATGGCGATTCGTGCTCGCACCCGGTGTGTGCGATGGCGGAGTCTACGCAGGCATTCTCGTGCCGAGCGTCGATCGGGTGGGCCGCTATTTTCCGCTTACGATCGTCACGCAACTCGATGAGCGCTGCTGTCCGCTCGACATCGCGTGCTCTGCGAGAGCGTGGTTCGACGCTGCCGAGGCGCTCGTGCTCGATGCGCTGGCCGCGGAAGCGCTCGATCTCGATCGCTTCGACGAGCAAGTCGAGCAGCTCCGAGAGCTGCTCGTTTGCTCGGGCGTGTGCGAGCCGTCATCACTCGGGGGCGCGCTCGATGACAGCACGTTTCCGTTGCAATCGCCGTTGTGGCACGCGCCCATCGAAAGCGCGGCATCATTCCAGCGAGCGGCCAACGCATTTGCCTATCGCGAGCTCAGACGCGCGCTCGCGCCGCTCGCGATCTGGTGGACGGATGGTTCGAGCGCGCTCGGGGCGAGTTGGCTTTCGACACGCGGCCTTCCCGAGACAAGTGCATTTACCGCGATGCTGTCGGGAGATTGGACTGGTTCGAATTGGGCGAGCGTCGGGGCCGACGCGAACGCCGGGCACGCTGCCATGGAGACCCTGTTGCAATGAGTGAGCCGCCATCATGTTGCTGGCACTGAGCATCGTTAGCGCACAGGCCGAAGCGCTCGGTGCGACCGCGTACAAGGTCTTCGACGAGCGCGGGGGCACGATCGGTCGGGTCGCGGGTAACGATTGGGTTCTGCCCGATCCCGATAACTTCGTGTCGAGTCGCCACGCGAACGTGCGCTTTATCGCCGGCGCCTTCTACTTGGAGGACACGAGCTCGAACGGCACGTTCATCAATGCGCCTGATCGCGCGGTGGGGCGCGCTCAACCCGTGCGCCTGCAAGACGGCGATCGGCTTTATATCGGTGACTTCGAGATCATCGTGCAGTTGATCGAGGCGGCGCCCGCTGCCGGGCCGGCAGTGTCTTCAGGGCTTCCGCTCGCAACGGTGGATCCGTTGGCCGCATTGGGTGGCGGCAGCCCGGCACCGACACCATCGGTTCCTCCGTCTCCGCCGGCTGCACCCGCGATGCCGCCGGCGGCCGCCGCTTCTGCGATTCCAGACAATTGGGAGGTCACCGGATTCGGTCGGACGGGCGCAGCGCCCGCGCCGCAGCCGATGACACCGGCGTCGCCGCCGCCCGTCGCTGCGTCGCCGGCCGATGGCGGTGCACCTGATTTGCTCCGTGCGCTCGGTCTGGATCCCGCGCAAGTCGATCCCTCCGTCCAGCAACAGCTCGGTGCGATCTTGCGCATCGCTGCGCAAGGGCTGGTCGACGTGCTGAAGTCGAGAGCCGAGGTGAAGAACACATTTCGCCTACCGATGACGATCGTGAGACCGGTTGAGAACAATCCGCTCAAGTTCTCGATGAATGCGGAAGATGCACTCTACAACCTGTTCGTGAAGCGTAATCCCGGTTATCTCGGCCCTGTCGAAGCTTTCGAGGAGGGCTTTCAGGACGTCGCCTTCCATCAGGCCGCGGTGCTCGCCGGCATCCGGGCAGCATTCAACTCGATGCTCGCGAAGTTCCACCCGGCGCAACTCGAGGAGCTCTACGAGCGCAAAGTGCGACGTACGTCGATGCTAGGCGTCGGCGCACGCGGCAAATACTGGGAGCTTTATCGCGAACGGTTCGAGGAGATCGATCGGGACCGCGAGGCGCATTTCCAACTGCTGTTCGGCGAGGAATTTGCGCGCGCGTACGAGGAGCATCTGCAGAAGCTCACCGCGGAAGCGCGCCGGCGCAGGCGCTGAGCGCGCCCAGGCAAGAAGAATCGAAAGCGAGCAAACAAGAAAAAGACAAGATGACGGATCACAACCCAAGCAGATTCTTCTCCTGGCGTTCCTCGGCGACCACGTCGAAGGGCAACGTGCGCGCGCATAACGAGGACTCCATTCTCGATTTGCCTGCGGTGGGATTGTGGGTCGTGGCGGACGGGATGGGCGGTCACAACGCGGGGGATGTCGCGAGCCGAATGATCGTCGAGGCGCTCGCAGGCGTGGAACGACGCGCCTCGCCGAGCGCGATGCTCGATGACGTCGAGGATCGGCTCCATTCCGTGAATCATCGGCTCTACACCGAATCGATCGAGAACAACACTGGCATGAGCGGCAGCACGATCGTTGCGCTGCTCGCCTTCGAGCGGCATTGCGTGAGCGTGTGGGCGGGCGATAGCCGTGTGTATCGCAGACGCGGACTGACCTTCGAGCAGATCACGCGCGATCACAGCGAGATCCAAGACCTGATCGACGGCGGCGTGATCGCCGCGCCCGGGAGCGTGTCCTCGAATGTGATCACACGTGCGGTCGGCGGTGCAGAGGAGCTCCACCTCGATATCGAGTTGCGCGAGCTGCGTCACCAAGACCGCTATCTACTGTGCAGCGACGGGCTCTACCGCGAGCTCGCCGATGAAGACATGTCTCAGCATCTTGCAGACAACGATCCGGAAGGCGCCTGCAAGGCGCTCATGAAGCAGGCACTCGACGGCGCGTGCAGCGACAACGTTTCTGCGATCGTCGTGGAGTTCTCTGGCGCATGAACGAATTCCGAGAAGCACTCGAGGCGCACCTCGGCGGCAACATGGACCTTGCCGCGCTCGAGCAGGCGCTGTCCTTGGGTCTCGCGCGCCAGCCGCAGTTGGCTGCGGCACATGGTGCGTATATCGAGGCGGTGTATCGCAGCGGTCGCATCTCCGGCGAGTCGTATCTAACGCTGATCCAAGCGGTGCGTTCCTTCCAGCAAAGTCGTGCGGCCGCGAATCCATCGGCAAGCGCGCCGCCACCGAGTGCTGATGCGAATACGAGCGATAAGACGCAGTTCCGCGCGCCGGCTCAGTCCGCGGCGAAGAATGAAGTACCCGCCGATGTGACTCAGTTTCGCGCGCCGAGGGCGGCCACTGGCGCGCCGGTCCCGAATGCAGCTGATCGGACCGGTGCCGAGCATACGGGTGCGGGTCGCGCCCCAACCGGTTCGCGTCCCACGGGCTCCGCGAGCTGGGGCGATCCGAATTCGTGGGCAAACGAGACGGCATCGTTCGGTCCTGGAAGTGTCATCAAGGATCGCTTCGTGCTCGAGGAGGAGCTCGGTCGCGGCGGCATGGGCGTCGTGTACAAAGCTCGCGATCTGCGCAAGGAGGAGGCGCAGGATCGCAATCCATATGTGGCAATCAAGCTCCTGAACGATGAGTTCAGGCGCCACCCAGAGTCGCTAAAGGCACTGCAGCGCGAATCGCGCAAGGCGCAGCATCTCGCGCACGCGAACGTCGTCACCGTTTACGACTTCGACCGTGACGGTGCGAACGTCTTCATGGTGATGGAGCTGCTCGAAGGCGAGTCGCTCGACAAGATCATCAGAGACAACGAAGAAGGACTCCCCATCGAACGGGCGCTGCGTTTGACCCGCGGTTTGTGCCGCGCCATGGCCTATGCGCACGAACAGGGCGTCGTGCATTCGGACTTCAAACCCGCGAATGCGTTCGTCACGAAGCAGGGCATCGTCAAGGTCTTCGACTTCGGCATCGCGCGCGCCGCGAAGCGGGCAGACAATCTGACAGGCTCGACCACACTGTTCGATCCCGGCACGCTGGGCGCGCTCACGCCGACGTACGCAAGCTGCGAGATGATCGAAGGCTTGGAGCCCGACTCGCGCGACGACGTCTACGCGATGGCATGCGTGACCTACGAGCTCCTGACGGGTAAACATCCATTCAAGAGATTGTCCGCCGTACAGGCGCGCGATAAGAAGATGATCGCTGCGCGTCCGCGCGGATTGAAGCGTTACCAATGGCGCGCGCTGCAACGGGGCCTTGCGTTCGATCGCGAACACCGTACGACGTCCGCGCAGCAGTTCTTGAATGAGCTGATGCCGCGCGCCAAGCGACCGACCGTTCACATCGGTGTCGCTGCCGTGGTGGTCGTCGCGATCGTGTTCGCGGCGACGTACGTACCGAATCATCTCGCTAAGCGGCGCGAGCGTGCCTTGATCGATGCGTTGTCTTCGGGAGATGCCTCGCAGCTCGATGCATTGCTCCTGCAGCTTCGATCCCTTTCGCCCGAGCAGCGCGCCGCGATCCTGTTGGACGAGCGCGCCCGCAGCGGCTTGATTAGTCTCTTCGAGAGCCGCATCAGCGCGGCGACCGACGAGAGCGGAGCGAACGTCGATTATCCGCGCGCGCGCGCTCTGCTCGCGGAGTTGCAGGCCTTCCTGCCCGATTCTCTCGCGGTGCGCGATCTCGAAGATCGACTCGTTGCGCGCGAGAACGACGAGATCAAGCGCCTGAGCGATCTGTTCGACGATTATCTGCAGCGCGGCCTATTGATCGATGCGCAAGGCGCTGCGAACGTCGGCACCGTTCTCACGGCGCTGAGACAGATCGATTCTCAGAATCCGCTCCTGCGGGATCCTCGACTCCCCGGCGCGTATGCGGCGCAGGCCACCGGAGCGTTGCAGGCGGGCGATGCTGGCCTTGCACAGCAATTGGTCAACGCCGGTCTGTCGTTCGATCCACAGGACGCAATCCTCGCGGATCTTCGAGATCAGGCACAGCGCGCTGCGACCGAAGAGCAGCGCCTCGCGCGTGCGCAGTCCCTGGAGGCGGCGTTGGGCGTGCTCGGGTCCGAGTCCGATCTCGCTGCGCTGGATAGCAGGCGCGCCGAGATCGACGAGTTACGCTCGATCGCGCCGAACAGCGCGGTGCTCGCGAGCGTGCGGCAGATCGCGCAACGTGAGGTGAGCGCGCAGAGCGCGGCCCTCGAGAGTGGAGGCGAGCACGCCCAAGCGTTGGCGCTCGTTGCACAGTACGCCGATCTCCTCCCGACCTCGTTCGTCGATCAGCAGCGTCAGAAGCTCGCGTCGACGCAGGCGGCGGCCGAGGAGCGAGTGGCCGCTGTGGCACAGATCAAAGACCGCGTCGATACCTTGCTGCGGGATCACAGTAGCGATGCAAGTTGGGGTGAAAGGCTGAGTCAGGAGCTGCGGCGGCTCGCTGTCTATCTGCCGGCGAGCGATCCGTACTTTGTGCAAGCGCGGGCGAGAGCAGCGGATGGATACATCGAGGCTGCGCGTTCGCTGCGTTCCGCTCAGCGCTTGACGGAAGCGGGGCGCATGCTCGAGCAGGCACGGCTCTATGCGCCTCAATCCGCGGAGCTCGTGTCTGAGCAGAAATTGTTGGCCGATGCGCACGCAACGCGCGAAGCGTCGTCACAGCAGCGCAATCGCCTCGCCCAGGTGGAGGCGCTCAAGCAGAAGCTGCTCGTGCAGGCGCGTGCGAACGAGGTGACGGAGGCGCTGGCGTCGCTGCAGGAGCTGCGGGGAAATCTGCAGGCAAATGACAACTACCTCACCAGCGAGGCACCGGAGGCCATCGGCGCCGCGTATCTGCGCCTTGCGTCGACCGCAGCCAAAGATGGACGGTTCGACAACGCGGTGACGCTCGCAGCACGCGCAGGAGAAGTGGCGCCGAAGTTATCTGGGGTGGCGCCGGCACGTGAGCGCTTCGCGCGCTACCAAGCACTCGATCAGACGCTGAGAACCGCGCAGTCGATCGACGCCGCGGCGACGCGCAGCGAGCTCGACCGATTGGCGCGGGCCGATGCCACGGAAGCGGCGCTCGTCAAGCAGCGCCTCGCTCGCGCGCTCTCGGCACGTATCAGCGCGAGCAACGACCCTGCACTCGTCGAGCGGCTAACGCGCGCGGCGCAAGAGATCTTCGGGGATCAACAGGAGATGCTGCCGGAGCGCGCACCGGGTGAGGAACGCGTTCCCGATGCCGCTCTGAGCGCGCCGGTGCAGCAGGATGCACAGGCGAGCACCGCGACGTCCGCTGCGACGGCGCAGCCATCGTCCTCTGAACGCACTCCCTCGCGCGTCGCGGTTGCACGGACTGAGCCCTCCGGGGCCGAGCAGCAGACGGCGGTTGAGCGTTTGGCGCCGGACATTCCGTGCTCCGCGAAGCTTGCGGGCTACGGACGACGCAGGCAGGCGATTTGCTACGACACGTTCGATGGTGGAGGGCGCGGGCCTGATCTCGTCGTCATTCCTGCTGGAGGTTCGAGTGCAGCGCCGTTCGCGTTCGGCCGAACGGAAGTGAGCAACGCGGATTATTCGCTGTACTGCACGCGCACTGGCAAGTGCAAAGCGCCGACGGACGCGGCGGATCACCCGGTGACCGGCATCTCGCTGGAGGATGCGCAGAACTATCTTGCGTGGATATCGAGTGTGAGCGGTGCGGTCTATCGGTTGCCGACGAGCGATGAGTGGACGCACGCGGTCCATGCGGGCGGCGCGAATGCAGATCGGAGCTCGATCAACTGCTCGGTCGAGATCGGCGGCAAGAAGGTTCGCGGGCTCGCGCTCGAGCCGGTGCAATCGGGCACCGCGAACCAGTGGGGGCTCTTCAATTACCTGGGCAACGCGCAGGAATGGGTTGTCGGCGATAGTTTCATCGCCGCACGCGGCGGTGCGTACAGCGACAACGTGTCCACGTGCACGCCGGAATTGACTCGAGTACATCCAGGTTCCGCGGATCCCGTGACCGGGCTGCGGGTGTTGCGCGAGATTCGCTGACCATGAGTGCCGATCTCGCCGCTCGGTTGCGCTCGCTCGCGCAAGATCATCAGGCAGGCCGGCTGAGCCTCGGTACCTATCGCAAGCTGCGCGCGCCGCTTCTCGATTCGCTGGCGCTGCATGGAGCGCGCGAAGGCGACGAGAAGACGCAACCGCGATCCGTGTCGAGCGCATCGCAGGCAACGCGCTCGAGTACGCCGACGCAGGCCCCTGTGGCAGAGGCAGAGGTACGCCCTAAGCGCTATCGAGAGGCCGCGATCGCCGCGATCGTCGTGCTCGCGAGTGCAGGCGCTGTCATCTGGGCGCTACGCCGTGCTGAGCCCGAAGCACCCGTAGTCGTGGAATCGGCCGAAAGCAACGGGCCCGTGCGGGAAGCGATCGAAGCCTTCATGGCCCGCGGCGATTGGAGCGATTCGCACACGGCGGCGCTCAATGCTGAACTGTTGGAGCTCGGCCGCCCGCAAGTCGCAGCCGTCGCTGCCGAGCAGTGGTTCCAACGTTTCGTGCACGATCTGCGTAAGCGGCTCAAAGAACAGCAGGCGCTCTCGCACACGCCGCTCGCTGCGCAGACGAGTCCGCTCGCGGCGCTTGCCGTGACCGCCGGCGTCGATCTCGATTTGCCGGATGGAGCGATTCGAATTGCACCACCGCCCGAAGCCTCGGAGCTCGCCGTATCAACGGCTGCGCCGATCACGCCGGCGAAGGAAGTCGCTACGAGCGCTGCGATCACGAAACGGCCTTCGGCGCCGTCGCAGCCGCGTCAGGAAGAATCTCGAGTCGACAAGGTCATCCCGGAACCTGAAGCCAAAGCGGCGCTGCCGGCGGCCACTGCCTCGAACGAGAGCAATTGTCGGCGCGATCTCGTTCGCACGCGGCGACCGTTTTGTCGCGATCGGCTTTCCTCGGGAGAGGAAGGGCCTGAACTCGCGTTGATTCCTGCGGGCGCGTTCGATGCGCAGTTGAACGCGGAAGTACCCACGCGTCAGGCCGTCATTCACGAGCCGTTCGCGATTTCCGTGCACGAGGTGTCGCAGGCCGAGTTCCAGCTCTTTTGCGAGAAGTCCGGAAATGCGTGTGCCGCACAGCCTTGGTCGGGCGATGACTATCCCATCGTGAATGTCAGTTGGCAGGACGCGAACGACTACGCCGAGTGGCTCTCAGAGGTGACGGGTCAGCGCTATCGGCTGCCGACGGAAGCCGAGTGGGAGTACGCGGCGCGCGCGGGACGCAGCATGCTATTCCCCGACGAAGGAACACTCTCACCGACGGATGCGCACTACTCTATGCTCGCCAAGCAGGAAGCACCGGCGCGTCGCGCTCAGAAGTTCAACGAGAACGGCTTCCGCCTGCTGCACACGGTTGGCAACGTGCGCGAGTGGATCGGCGGCACTCAGTCGGGTGCGACGCGCGTCGCGCTCGGCGGCTCGTATGCCGATAGTGCGACAAAGCTCAGATCGTCCGCGCGAGAAGAATTACCGGCGACCACACGCGATTCATTCACTGGCTTCAGAATCGTTCGCGAGCTGAAGTGAACACGCAGCGTCAGCTCGTTTGCGGAGATCAGCGCGAGCCACAACGCGGACGAACACACACGACTGCCGACGCAAGGTGCCAACTGTCGTCGTGTCGGCGCACCGATCAACTAGAACAAAGGCGGGACTTGTCGTGACTACCTTTCGGAACCTACGCGTCATGCGCGGGCGACCTCTGCTCTGGGTGGGGATTGCCGCCGGTCTCTTTGGAGGCACGGCATCCGCGCAAACGCCACCGGGCGCAACACCTGGAGGCGCATTGCCGCGCGTGGATCCTGCAGTGCAAGCGGCGGACGAGAGCGGACCGTTGTTCAACGTCCCGCGCGTCTACGACCGACCACTCGGATTGGATGAAGGTCCACGGATCCGAGTGCAGTCGTTCAAGCTCACTGGTGCGAGCGATCGGCCAGATCGCGACGTGAAAGTGGCCGACGTCGAAGCGCTGCTCGAGTCGGCGCGCGAGGCACAGCCCGCGGATGGATTCTCCATCAACGAAATGCAGGAGGTGGCCGGAAAGGTTGCCGTGTACTACCGCGAGCGCGGGTACATCTTGGCGCAGGCATTCGTCCCCGAGCAGGACGTCGTCGACGGCGTCGTGCTCGTGCAGGTGCTCGAGGGGCGCCTTGCCGAGGTCCAAGTCGAAGGAAATGCGAGCTACTCGGCGAAAGTCCTCGAGCGACCCTTCAAGGCGTTGATCGGCGAGCCGATCGACAAGGATGCAATCGAATCCGCATTGCTCACACTCACGAATTATCCAGGCGTGACTGCGTTCGGGGTGCTCGGTTCAGGAAGAGAAGTCGGCACTAGTCGGCTGACCTTACGCGTGCAGGCCGAGGATCGTGTGCGGTTCGAAACCGCGCTCGACAACTACGGCTCGCAGTACGCCGGCGAGTACCGGGGCCAAGCAATCCTCACCTTCAACAATGTGGTCGGGCGCGCCGATCGCCTACAGCTCATCGGCTTGTATGCGTTCGATGCGGATCATGGCGATACGAACGGTGTGTACGGCGGCCTCGACTATGAGATTCCGCTCTTTAGCGCGCGAGACTCCTTGCGTTTCATGCATCTGACCAACGCCTACACGGTGGGTGCTGAGCAAGCGGGGCTCATCACGTCGGATACTGAAGGCGAAACGCAGGTCAGTGAGATCGGCTACCGCCACGATTTTGCGCGCACGCGCCTCGGCTCGGCGAGCGTTGGGCTCGCATTCAACGTCAAGCGCTCGGAATTCAGCGCGCCGCCCGCGCGAATCTATGAAGACAAGCTGACGACCGCACGGCTCGATGCCCAATGGGATCGTGTCGACACCCGTTTCCGCGGCGTCAATCAGTTCGCGTTCTCTTATACGCACGGGTTCAACGACCTGCTGGATTCGATGGGCGAGTACGATCCAGCGACTGGCGCAAGTCGGTTAGGCGCGTCGGGCGAGTTCGACAAGATCTCGATCAATCTGCAGCGTCAGCAGCGCTTATCGCAGAACACCTCGCTCATTCTGCGGATCGACGGTCAGTACTCCGACGATCCGCTCGTCTCGCTCGAGCAGTTCTCTCTCGGCGGCCCGAACAGCGTGCGAGCGTATGCGGTGGCCGAAGCGCTGGCAGAGACGGGGGGCGTTGCATCGCTCGAGCTGATCTGCGGCGCGCCAGGCTTTGCCTATCGGCCGGCGTTCGGCGGATACAACTGGGGGCAGGTGCTGCAAGTCTCGCTCTTTGCCGACTACGCGTACGGAGAGCTCAACGAACCGTTGCTCGGGTCGCAGGACGAGAGTGTCGAGTTGAGCGGCGCGGGCATTGGACTGCAGATCAACGTTCCCTCTCGCATGTTCGCGCGCCTCGACGTGGCGACGCCGCTATCGAGTCGACCGACAGGCAACGACCGGGATCCCCAAGTTTACTTCCGCTTCGGCGCTGCATTCTGAACAACGAGACGGTCGCACCGACGTGCGCATCTGATCGAGGACTTCGACCATGACTCAGCGGATCAACAAGAAGAGCGGCTCCACCATGACCGATGTGCGTAAACCCGGTCTCACGTTAGCCGCGTCGTTTCCGGCGGCGGCCTTGATCGGATTCGGATCGCTCTCCACGGTGTACGCGGGCCCGACGGGGGGCGTCGTCGTCGACGGTCAAGGAACGATCTCGACGCCAAACGCGAGCACGACCGTGATCGATCAAGCATCGCAGCGCTTGGAGCTCAACTGGAACACATTCGATCTAAGCGCGAGCGAGCGCGTGCAGTTCCACCAGCCTTCGACCTCAGCGGTCGCGCTCAACCGGATTCTCGATCAGAACCCGAGTCAGATCTTCGGCAGTATCGAGGCGAACGGACAGATCATCCTCGTGAATCCGAACGGACTGTTGTTCGGCCATTCCGCGCAGCTCAATGTCGGTTCGCTCGTCGCAAGCTCGCTCGATGTGATTGGCTTCGACGCCGCGAGCGGTCGCTATACATTCGGTACGTCGCGCGGCGAGCCGGGCGCGATTCTGAACGAGGGGTTCATCTCGGCGACTTTGGGGGGCTCGGTGACATTGCTGGGAGGACACGTTTCCAACACCGGCACGATCATCGCGGATCTCGGGACAGTGAACTTGGCCGCGGGCCGCACCGCGACGTTGGATCTCGCGGGAGATGGATTGTTGCGGCTCGAAGTCGAGTCGGATCTGCTGTCTAACGAGAGTGGCTCGAGCGCCGCTGTGGACAACAGCGGCACGATTCAGGCGAATGGCGGTCGCGTGCTCTTGACGGCGCAAGCGCTCGATGGCGTGTTCTCGAACCTCGTGAACAATAGCGGTCTCGTGCAAGCGAACCGGATCGAGAATCGCGGCGGCACGATCCGTTTGGTGGGTGCCGGCGGTACCGTACGTTCGAGCGGAACGCTCGATGCCTCGGCGGGCGATGCGCTGAGCAGTGGCGGCAGGGTAGAAGTGCTTGGCGAGCACGTTGGATTGTTCGGCAATGCCGTCGTCGATGTGTCCGGTGCCACCGACGGCGGGACCGCCCTCGTCGGCGGCGATTATCAGGGCAGCAATCCGGATGTCCTGAATGCCACGCGAACGTACGTCGGCGCGAACGCCGTGATCGATGCCGATGCAGGCACCGTCGGCGATGGCGGCAAGGTCATCGTGTGGGCGGATGAGTTCACACGCCATGACGGACACCTCACTGCGCGCGGCGGAACACAGTCGGGCGACGGCGGCTTCGCGGAAGTGTCGGGCAAGCAGTCGTTGGTCTTTGCGGGTACCGCGAATCTCAGCGCGAGCCATGGGGCAGTCGGCACGCTGCTGCTCGATCCGGAGAACATCACGATCGATGATTCGGACACGCCCCAGGCGGCGGCGGACGATGGCATTTACGACTTCGACGAAGACGAGGATGCCGATGTCACCATCGGCAATCAGCGGATCGAAGAGCTTCTGGCGCTCGGTAACTTGATTCTTCGCGCGGAAGGCAACATCACGCAGAACGCGGATGCGGGCATCGACGTGTCAGGCGTCGCCGAAGCCGCGGGGAGTTCTTTCACGCTCGAAGCACTCAATAACATTCAGTTGGATGGCGGCATCGTTCTCAACGATGGCCTGGTTGCCCTCGATGCAGGTAACGACATCACCATCGGCGGTGCATTGAATGCAGGCACTGGCGATATTGAGTTGGCTGCGGGCGGTTCCATTAGCGGCACCGGTCTCATCAGCGCGAGTACGCTGACAGCGAGTGGTACGGCGATCGGTTCGAGCGGCTCGCGGTTGAATACATCGGTGAGCTCGCTTGATGTCACAAGCACGATTGGCGGCATCTTTATCACCGAAGCGAATGCATTGACGCTCACTGCAAGCGCCAACGGCGCAGTCGACGTACAGACGAACGGCGGGCTCACTGTGGCATCGGTATCTGGCGATGGCGTGACCTTGAGTGCGAGCGGTGCGGGC
>JBIQKP010000043.1:0-32550 GCA_044506405.1 Lysobacterales bacterium
CGCAAGACTTCGAGAATCGCCTGAAGGCGCAGGTCGACTTCCCAAGTCCCTCGCGTGTCGCGACCGAAATTATCTCGCTCGCGCGCGATCCCGACATCGAAATGGCGAAAGTCGCGCAAGCCGTCGGCCGCGACCCCGCGATTACGGCCAAGATCCTGCGCATCGCGAACTCTGCCTTCTACGCTCAGCGCCGTCCGAGCCAAAACCTTCGCCAAGCTCTCGTCATCATCGGTCTCAATGCCGCGTTGACGCTCGCTTTGAGCTTTTCGCTCGTCTCCTCTTTTAGGGCGCTTCGCCCGAACGGGATCGACTACCCTCGCTTCTGGCGCCGCTCCCTGCTCGGAGCAACGGCCGCCCGCGCGTTCAGCGAGCTCGCCAAGGTCGGGCAAGCCGAAGACATTTTCCTCGCCGGGCTGTTGCAGGACATCAGCGTCCTCGCGATCGATCGTGCTTCGAGAGACTTCTACGCAAAGCTCCCCGCAGGTGCGCTGCACTCTGACTGGATCGCCTATGAGGTCCAGCAACTCGGCAAGGACCATGCTTGGTACTCCGCCCTGCTGCTCAAATCTTGGAATCTGCCCACGCGCATCTGGCAAGCCGTCGAGCACAGTCATACGCCGCAAGTACTGAGCGCGAGCACGGAAGAAGGCAAGTACGCGCGCTGCGTCGCGCTCGGCAGCGACCTCGCGGAAGCCGTGTTGTGCCGACAGGACTCTACGAAGGTTGGCGCGCTCGCGCAGCGGGCCCATTCGCTGCTCGGTATGAGTCACGAGCTGTTCAACGAAGTCGTCGCGCGCATCTTGAAGCTCATCCCGGAAACGGAAGAGCTGTATGAGACGAGCATCATGCAAGCCGACGATGCGGAGAACCTCCTTGCCGAAGCACGCGAGCTGCTGGCCGTCCGCAATCTGCATGCACTTCAGGAAGTCAGCGCGCTACAGGCAACGACGAGCGTGCTGCTGACGCGAACGGAGGAAGCGGAGGATTCCGGCCGCCGCGACGCGCTAACGGGTGCTTTGAACCGCGCGTGGCTCGATCGCATGCTCGACCGCGAGTTCACGCAAGCGGTCGTGTTCGGCCGCGATCTGAGCGTCGCGCATGTCGACTTGGACCACTTCAAGAACGTCAACGAGCGCTTCGGCACGCAAGTAGGCGATCAAGTGCTGCGCAATTGCGCTCGCGTGCTTCAGTCCTGCGTGCGCGGCAGCGATCTCGTCGCGCGTTTCAGCGGCGAGGAATTCATGGTCGTGCTGCCGGGCGCGGATCGAGAGATCGCGAAACAAGTGGCACAGCGGATGCTCGCCGCGCTTTCGGGATTCGATCATGGCGAAGCTGCGCAGGATGTGCACATCACAGCGTCGATCGGCGTTGCGACGTACACGCCGAAGCACCGTTTCCCAAGCACGCTAGCGTTGCTCGAAGCGGCCGATCATGCGCTCTACGCTGCGAAGCTTTGCGGACGCAATCGCTTCGAGTGCTACGAAGACCTATCGGGCAGCAGTCGCACCTCGGTGGGCACGTAGGGACGGCAGCGGATCAAGGCTGCAGACGTTCGCTCTCCGCGAGGTCGACGATCTCGACGTCCTCGCTTCCGAAAGACTCGCCCAAGAACAGACTCCCCACCGCAGCGAACCGCTCAGCGTGATCGGTTGCGAACAGGCGCATCGAGCCGCGACGAGCATTCGGCGCCAACAGGTCGCGAGCGCGCAGATCTTCTGCGAGCGCGGCGGCCGTCGTGCGCGCGGAATCGACTAGATGGACCTGCTCGCTCAAGACTGCACGGAGCGCGTCGGTCAGCACCGGGAAGTGCGTACAGCCAAGAAGCAGCGTATCCACGTTCGGATGCTGCTCGAAGATCGCACTCAGGTAGCGCTTCGCAACCGCTTCGACGATCGGCCCCGACGTCCAACCTTCTTCGGCCAGCGCAACGAACAACGAGCAGGGCTGACCCACGACCGTCGCCTCCGGTGCACGGCGCGCAATCGCGCGGTGATAAGCACCGCCCCTGATCGTGCCCTCGGTTGCAATCACGGCAATCTCTGCGCTGCGGGTCGCGGCGCAGGCGGCTTCCGCGCCGGGCTCTATGACTCCCATTACCGGCAATGGCGCAAACCGTTCGCGCAGAGCGGCGAGCGCGACCGAGGAAGCGGTATTACACGCGACGACGAGATGCTTGATGCCCTGGCGCACGAGCAAGTCCGCAGCTTGCAGCGAGTATCGCGATACGGACTGCGCGCTCTTCGTTCCGTACGGTAAGCGAGCTGTGTCGCCGAGATACAGGAAATCTTCCTGCGGCAGCTGTTCCCTGAGTGCTCGCAGTACCGTGAGGCCGCCGACCCCAGAGTCGAACACGCCGATCGGCAGCGAGCGACGCGTGCGAGCTGGCGCAGACGCGCCCTCGCTCCACTTGCGCGATTCAGGATCCCGATTCTCGCCCACGGCTCACCTTCTGATCGTTCTTCTTCAGATCGTCCATCGTGCGTCTCACGGCGCGACCAACTTCGCGTAGCTCGCCGCATCGATATTGCTTCCGCACACGATGAGCGCAACCGCCTTGCCGCGCAATCGTTCGCGCAGCGGCCCACGCAGTGCGGCAGTGGCTGCGGCGCCGGCAGGCTCGACGGCTAACTTGGCGTTGCGGAGCAAAAAGCGCATCGCATCGCGGAGTTCGTCGTCCGAGACCCGAACGAGCGCGTCCACATTTCGTCTGCAGAGCTCGAACGATATGGGCAGCGCATACGGCGCACCCAAGCTGTCGGCGATCGTCGCGACGCGCTCGATCGCTCGCGGCTCGCCAGCTTCGAAGCTGCGAAACATGCTGTCCGCGCCGTAAGGTTCGACGCCAAACACTTGGCAGGCCGGATTGACGAGCTTAACGGCAGACGCGACGCCGGCGCACAGCCCTCCGCCTCCGATCGGAACGACGACCGCATCGAGTTGCGCCACCTGCTCGCAGAGTTCCAGGCCAAGCGTCGCGGTACCAAGGGCGGTCGTGCGGCCTTCGAACGGGTGAACCAGTGTGCGCCCTTCGGTGCGAGCGAGCGCTTCGACACGAGCAAAACCCTGATGCGCATCGGACGCGAGCTCGAGGTCCGCCCCGTACGCGCGGCACAGCTCGATACGCAACGGATTGGCGCTGGAAATCATCACCACCTTTGCGCTCGTGCCCGCCTCCTTCGCCGCGAACGCAACGGCGATCGCGTGATTTCCCGCGCTGATCGCCGTCACGCCGCGGGCTCGGGCTTCGCCCGAGAGCTGCAAGACGTTCAATAGCGCCGCGCGCGCCTTGAACGTGCCGGTGAACTGAAACAACTCGAGCTTGAGATAAACCCGCGTGTCTGCTCCGAATTCCTGCTGTGGTTCGATGCCGTGAAGCAGCGCGACGGGCGTGCGCACCGTGCGTCCCGCTAGCACGCTCGCGGCGCTTCGGATCTCCTGCAGTGTCAAAGAGATCGACGCATTCACGCGCGCATCCGCTCCATCGTGCGAAGGAGAATTTTCAAAGATCATAGCGGCATGCCAGTTGCGACATAACACCCTATCGCAACACTTTCGCACGGCTGCGTGTGCGCGGCATAATGGTGCGCGTCGAAAGTGAGTCCGGCGTTCTCCACAGAACGAGCGAAACGAAGTTTGAACAAGAACGAGAATTCGAGGGGTTGAAGATGGAGCGGCGCCTACACACACGTCATCGTGCCCGTACGGCGGTCTACGTCGCCATTCCTGGACGCGCAGGCAAGTTGTGTCGAGCGCGCAATCTGAGCGCGAATGGCGTGTTCATCGAAACCGCAAACCTTGGACTCAAGAAGGGCGCGACCGTTCATCTCGCCTTCGCGATCAATCTCGGCGTCGTCACGAAAATTCACCGTCGCACGGCGATCGTCGCGCACGTCTCCAAAGGCGGCACCGGGCTGATGATGGAAAGCTTGACCGGAACGCGCTGAGCGCGCCCGCTTCTGATCGCGCCGCGCATTTCTGCGCGCATGCGCCTAAATATCGCCCGCGCCCCCGCACGCCTTCGGCGATAATGCCGCGCGACGGAATTCCGCCGTCGCCGCTTCCGCTTTTCCACGCACGATGGCAGCTTCTTACGAGCGTCGCGACTCGCGCGCATCGAGAGCCGATCTCGGGGCCGCGCTCAAACAGCACTTCGGCTTCGATGCCTTCCGTCCAGGGCAGGAAGCCATCGTCGCGGACGTCCTCGACGATCGCGACGTCCTCGGGATCATGCCGACCGGCGGCGGTAAGTCGCTCTGCTTTCAATTACCGGCTGTGCTCAGAGATGGTCTGACGCTCGTCGTCTCGCCGCTCATCGCATTGATGCAGGACCAAGTGCGATTGCTCGAAGAGCAAGGCATCCGTGCGACCTACATCAATTCGAGCTTGTCCGGACACGAGATCGGCGCTCGCATCGAGGCCGCAGCTTCAGGTCAGTACAAGCTTCTGTACTTGGCACCCGAGCGACTGTTGCAACCCGAGTTCCTGCGCAGCGCATTGCCGAGAATGGCCCAATCGCCCGGTATTCGGGCGATCGTGGTCGACGAGGCACACTGCGTTTCGGAATGGGGCCACGATTTCCGACCGGAGTATCGCCAGCTTGCCGACGTGCGCCGACGACATCCGTCGCTCCCGCTGCTCGCCTTCACCGCAACCGCCACGGCGCGTGTTCGAGAGGATATCGCCCGTCAGCTCGCGCTACGCGATCCGGCGGTTCATGTCGCGAGCTTCAACCGACCCAACCTGTTCTACGCCGTTCGACTCAAAAGCAAGCGCACGTACGCCGAGGTCTTGGCTCGCTGCCGCGCGTCCGCCGGATCCGGGATCGTGTATTGCCTCTCCCGCAAGCGTGTCGACGAGCTCACGCAATCGTTGCGCGACGATGGCGTCGCCGCCCTTCCCTATCACGCCGGCCTCACGTCGGAAGAACGCACCGCGAACCAACACGCCTTCATCAACGACGATGCTCGCGTCATCGTCGCCACGATTGCGTTCGGAATGGGCATCAATAAGCCAGACGTGCGCTGGGTCATTCACTACGATTTGCCGCGCACGCTCGAGAGCTACTACCAGGAATCGGGTCGTGCCGGCCGCGA
This sequence comes from Lysobacterales bacterium, assembly GCA_044506405.1. Lineage (GTDB taxonomy): Bacteria > Pseudomonadota > Gammaproteobacteria > Steroidobacterales > Steroidobacteraceae > Steroidobacter. The sequence continues at coordinate 5,094 of JBIQKP010000043.1, forward strand.
CGGCGATGAAGCCGAGTGCGTTCTATATTTCGGTGCGGGTGACATTCGCACCGCGGAGTTTCTGATCCAGCAGAAGATCGACCCCACGACGCACGAACCGCTCGAAGAAGAACAACGCATCGCGCGACAGCAGCTGCGACAAGTGCTCAGCTACGCGGAGAGCAGCGAGTGCCGACGCGCCATTCAACTCGCGTACTTCGGCGAGACCTTCACGCCCCCATGCAACGCGTGCGACAACTGCACCGTGACGCGCACGATCGAAGATCGAACCATCGAAGCGCAGCAGTTTCTCTCGTGTATCGCGCGGCTCGCGCAGCGAGGCGAACGCTACGGCGTCGCCTACGCGATCGATGTGCTGCGCGGCTCACAGTCGCAACGCGTGATCGACAACGGACACACCTCGTTGACCGTATACGGCATCGGCAAGCATTGGAGTGCCGCGGAGTGGCGCGCGCTTGCACGAACGCTCATTCACCGAGGCGATGTGCGCCAATCCGACGACGGCTACGGTGTGCTGTCTTTGAACGAGAGAAGCTGGGAGATCCTGCGCGGCTCGAGAACGGTCGAGATGGCGTCGACGCCCAGGCAAACCAATGGAGCGCGGACTCGAGGCAGTGAACACGTCGGCAGCGACGCGATCGACCAAGACCTCTTCGATGCCCTGCGCGCAGTTCGCAAGCGCCTCGCGGTCGAGCACGGCGTACCTCCCTACGTCATCTTTCATGACGCGACGCTGAAGCGTATCGCCGAGCGCAAACCGACAACACACGAAGCGTTTCTTACGATCTCAGGCGTCGGAGAAACGAAGCTCGCTCGCTACGCGGACGCCTTCATCGAAGAAGTAAAGAAAGCACAGCGAGACTAGCGCGCTTTCGGTAAGACAGCCGCTCAGCGCGTGTCCGATTCGGACGATGAACGAAAGGCCGACGCGCGATCGGCACTTATGATCGATGCATCCCCGCGAGCAACGAGCACAATAAAGCTCAAGCGCAATCGCTCACCAGGGGAGGCAGCGTCATGGCACACATCCGTCCTTCGCTCTTCGTCTTCCTCTTCGCTTTCATCTCGATTCTGATCACACGTTCCGCGCTGTGCGCGAATGAAACGCCCGCTGACACGACCGAGCACGTCGATGCGATCTGGCATGTGCAGCAGATGCGTTTTCGATTCCACAGCGGCCGCACGAACTACGCGTGCGATGCACTCCAGAGAAAAGTCGCCGACATCTTGCGCGCGCTCGGTGCTCGTCAAGATATCGCGGTCGATTGCGGCTGCTTCCGCGGAGAACTCGTTCACGATGCTTCCATTCAAGTGACGCTCGCCACTCCGGTGCCGGCCACCGATGAGAATGTGCGACGCGCGACCACCTTTGACAGCCGCGAAGAGCTGCTTGCGCGCCTGCAGGGAACGGAGCTGCCCACGGCCGCCGATCTGGAGCGATTTCCGGCGATGTGGTCACGGATCGCACTTCAGCGACATCGTCGAGCGCGCGTGGATCAGTCGGATTGCGACCTGTTGCGCGCATTGGCGGAGCAGGTTCTTCCGAGAATGTCCGTGCGCATCGAGAAGCACAGATTCAACTGCGCGTCATTCGGCTCGAGTCTCCCACCTCGAGTCGAGGTCGCGGCCCTGCTTCCGATCACGGCCGAGCCGATCGCCTACGTGACACGCACTAGAAGCCGGCTGTGACTCCGACGTAGAACGTACGCCCCGGCGCAGGCTCGAAGAAGCGATCGTTGGCTCCATTGACGACCACCGAACCGATGTAATCCTCGTCCGTGACGTTATCGACACGCACGAACCCATTGAGCATCCAATCGCCGAGCTCACGCCGCAGTCCCGCGTGCCAGTTGAGCGTCGTGTAGCTGTCGGCAAAATCCGAGTTCTCATCGTCGACGTACACCTTGCTCGTGATGCGCCCTTCGAGACCAGTGGAAAAGCCGTTACCCAGATCCCAGTTCACGTCGGCATAGAAAGAGTGCTCAGGCACCCCAGGCAGCCGTTCCCCGCTCAAATCGGTACCGGCGAAATTCACGAAGTCCTCGAAACGCGCTCTCGTGTACGTATAGGCAACGCCGACATCGACGCTGCGCGATAGAACGTACTGCGCTGCGAGCTCGACGCCTTCGCGGCGAGTTTCCGCAGCATTGACGAACGTGTTCCGACCCGGGAAGGGCGACGGACCGGTCACGATGTCGTCCTTCGTATCGGACCGAAACAGCGTTGCGGTGAGACGCCCCATCTCGCCCAGAAACGCTTTGACACCCGCTTCGTAGTTCGTGCTGATCGCCGCGTCGATCTCGAAGTTGAGGCCGGGCGACCCGTCCGGCCGATACGCGAGCTCGGAAAAGGTCGGCGTCTCGAATGCACGACCCGCCGCTGCGAACACATTCACGCTCGGCGTCGCTTCGAAGAGAACGCCGAGAACAGGCTGCGTGCTCTCGTAGCTCCGCTTGCCGCTATCGTCCGGATTGGGGCCGACGATGAAGTTGTCATCGACATCGAAACGCACTTCGCTGCGACGCACGCCGCCGGAGAGCACCCAACGCGAAATAGGTCGCCACTGCGCGATCGCATATTGGTTGATGCTGTACACGGTGTCATCTTCGTCGCGCCGCAGGTCGCCGCGCAGTCCACCTACGTTCACGAAGCCGCGACGCCGCTCCTCCATCCGGTCGTACTCGACACCGACCGTGAGCTCGTACGGCGCACCGGCAAGCTCGCCTTCATGATCCCACTGAAGACTGCCGCCGCCGAACTTGCGTGCGAGATCGACGACACCGCCCGACCCCGTCAGCGCCGTGCTCGGATTCGCGAGGTACTGCACAAGATCGCGATCGCCGTAGTAGCCCATGATGCGAACTCGATCGTCTTCACCGAGCGCACGTTGATACGACGCACCACCCTGCACGTGCCGAATGGACTTGCGTGTATTCATCGAGATGACCGTCGGGGCCACCTGCGTTGGATCGGCTTCGAACTGCTCCCGGGTGAGTCCGCCAGGATCTTGCGTATCCGGCTGATCGAGCACGTTGACGATCGCCGTCAACGACGACGCCTCGTCAGGCGCATAACGGATTCGCAAGTTGGCAAGGTCGCGCTTAGCGGCAGCGTGATCGCGATAGCCGTCGGTCTCGAAGCGCGACAGATTGCCCCTCACGTCGACCGTCCCGAGACGAACGCCGAACTGCGAACCGTAGCGACGAAAGCCGTCTTCGCCCGCCGTTGTGTTCAGCTCGAACGTTGGCTCGTCGATTCGATCGGTCGTGACGATCTGAATGACACCGCCCGAGGAGTTGCCGTACAGCGCCGCGAACGGACCTCGCAGCACTTCCACGCGCTGCGAGCCGTCCAAGTCGAACAGTCCGGTCTGCCCTTGACCGTCGGGCATCGTGAGAGGAATCCCGTCCTGAATCAGACGCACGCCGCGCACGCCGAACGATGCGCGCGCGCCGAATCCGCGCGAGGACACTTGCAGGTCCTGCGCGTAGTTCTGCCGATTCTGTACGACGAGTCCCGGCACCCTTCCCAAGCTTTCGGAGAGATTGACGCGGGGCTTATGGTCACGCAGCGTCGAACCTTCGATTGCGTCGATAGCGGCTGGCGTCTCGAAGCTACGCTGCTGCGTGCGTGTCGCGGTGACGACGACGGTATCGACCGTGGGCTCGGCAGCATGAAGTGAGTCGGTCGTGAGAAGAGCTATCGCGACGCTTGTCGCGATCGTTGTGCGCGTGTTCATCGCGCAGATGATAATGACTTACTCGCGGGTCGATGCTTCTCAGCACCCGCAGCAGGTCATTTTCATGATTTTCATGATGCACCTGCCCCGATCTCGACGATCCAACCGCGCGCCCGCGCGGCGTCCAAGAATGCACTGATGTCGGCGGCGAGCGCGCCGTCAGGAGAATGCTGAGCTGCCTCCGTCACGATTTGGTGCAGCGTGCGCGAACCGTCGCAGAGACGCAGAATCGCAACTGCTCCATCGTTGAGCTGCACTTTGCCGTCGGCGCATATCAGCATCGCCACTTTCTGCTTCGACCCGGCGGCCACGAGCCGCACGCCCGCCGCGAGTTGTACGCCGTATGCGATGGTCTTCGGAGCCCTCTGCCTGCCATGGCTCCGCGAGATCCGCCGCCGGCCGCCTTCTGCCGCCATGCCATCCCTCACACGCATGCTGCGTGACGATGAAGCTCGCATGAGCTCCATTCGCTCGAGAGATCTCAAGCAGATTGCGTGCCATCAGCTCAAAAAGGCTGGGCGTTCGCGCTGCACGGGTAGGCCGAGCCGCTTGCAGCGCCGATAGAGAGTGTTGCGACTGATACCGAGTTTCTTGGCAGCGTGGGACATGTTCCCGTCGCACTCGCGAATCGCCGCGAGCAGCACGTCGCGCTCCGCGGCTTGCAGTGAGTCGGGACCGCAGGACCGTGGCGCAACGGTTGCGCCCGCATGCGAGGGTTCCCGCGACTCGGAGGGCATCGCCTTCGAGACATCCGAGAGATGTTCGCGCACTTCACTCGGCAAGTCGCTCAAGCGTACGACGCCGCCTTCGCAGATCGCGAGGGCAGTGCGGATCACATTGCGCAGCTCACGCACGTTACCCGGCCACGAGTAGCTCAAGAGACATTGGAACGCATCCATCTCGATCGCCGCCGGTCTGCCATCGCTCGTCTCCGCGGCGAGGAAATCTCGGATGAGCCGCTCTTTGTCCGTGCGCTGTGCGAGCGACGGAAGTTCGAGCGTGATGCCATTCAGACGGTAGTAAAGATCCTCGCGGAAGGTGCCGCGCGCAATCATCGCGCGCAGATTTTGATGCGACGCGCAGATCACATGCAGATCGACCTTGAGCGGCGTCTCCGCACCGAGCGGCATCACTTCTTGCTCCTCGAGCACGCGCAAGAGGCGCGTCTGCAATAGGAGCGGCATGTCCCCGATCTCATCCAGGAACAGCGTGCCGCCCGAGGCCTGCAAGATCTTGCCTTTCATGCCCTCCTTTCGCGCGCCGGTGAAAGCGCCGGGACGATAGCCGAACAGCTCACTCTCGATCAGCGATTCCGGGATCGCGGCGCAATTCACCGCGACAAACGGTTTGTCCGCGCGTCCGCTTGCCGCGTGCAACGCTCGCGCAAAGGCTTCTTTGCCCGCGCCCGTCGGACCTTGGATCATCACGGGCACTCTTGAGGACGCGACGCGACGGGCGCTGCGCACGTTGCGCAGCATCTGCGGATCGTCGCCTGCAAGCTCTTCGAGCTGAAGTGGGCACTTGCGCGTCGCAGACGCCGCCACTTGCACGACCGATCGTTGAGGCGCCGCACGCGCAGCGCGCGCCGGCGTCGCCGTCGCAGTCGTCTCCTGCCCCACACTCGCGAAGAAACGCCGCCCGAGATAGGCATCGCGCACAGTGAGGAGCCCACCTCGATGCCCCTCGTGAGCTGAGAAAATCTCCTCCGCGCGAATGTCGAACACTTCGTCGATACGACGTCCGACGAGATCGCTGCGATGACGCGCGCCCAACAGACGAATCGCCGTTTCATCAGCAGAGACGATCGTCGCATCATTCGCGAGCGCGAGTGCGCCATCGTGCTGCAAGTTCACGAGCTCCGGCCGCGCGTGGAAACGCAGCATGATCGATTCGCGAAAGTGCCGCAGGAACACGCACTTCTCGATCAGCCGCGCCGACAGATTCACGAGCGCCATCGTGTGGGCCTGGCTCACGCGCGAATCTTGCGCGCCCATGGTCGAGGCATCGAGCACCGCGAGCAATGCGCCCGAAGGATCGCAGATCGGCGCGCCCGAGCACGATAGCCCGATGTGACAACCGTGGAAATGTTCGTCGAGGTGCACGGTGACTGCGCGCTTCTCGGCGATGCACGTCCCCATGCCGTTTGTGCCTTGAGACGGCTCGCTCCAGTCGGCACCGACCAGCAAGCCGGCCGAGTAAAACGTATCGACGAGCGTCGGTTCGGACTTCTCGTAGAGAATGATGCCGCTCGCATCGGTGAGAAGCAGCGCATAGCCCGAGCCCGCGATGTGCTCATAGAGCCAATCGATTTCCGCCGATGCAATGTGCACGAGCTCGGCATGTTGATCGCGGAGCGCTCTTAGCGCCGCTGAATCGAGCACGCGCGCGGGATGCCGGAGCGCGGGGTCGAGTGCGTAATCTTGTACGCAACGACGCCATGAGTTTCCGATCGCGGTGCTGACCAGCGCGGATCGCGAAGCTGAGACGTCGATTCCGCGCACGAAGCGAAGCACGTCAGCAGCGTGCTGTATTGCAGTCAATTCCTGCATCCCCCCGCCTCACAGGTCGTTCGACCCTTTATATCCGTTTCATCGTTCGCCCGCATTCTTCTGCGAGCTTCGCGCCGGCGATACACCGCGCGACACCGCCCGACTGTACCACCTGTTTCAGTTGTCGCGCGACAGTGTCATACGAACCGCACAGCTCACACCGTTGTATGCAGCAGCGAGCAACGAGCACGCTCATCCGTATAAAGCGCAACGCAAACGCAGAACTTCCGCGCAGACGCGTGCGAACGCGCGCGCTCATCTCGGCGCTCGACCCTCGATGGCACTGATGCAACGCGCCACACGCGCGCCGCGCGGCACTCCATGTCGCGTCGCACTCCCTGGCATACGCCTTGCTATTAGCTTCCCGCCCACATCCATCCATCAGCCACGTGCCTGACGATTCCCGCGGCGGATCGCGGGAAATGACAGGCGCTGCTTCAGGGAGCAGGTCCATGCTGGCGCAACAACGGAAACTAGGGTTCGAGATCTCAACGATTTCATGTGCAGCCGTGCTGCTCGCGCTCGGGCTGAGTGCGCCCGCGCACGCGGTCGAGCTAGCGGCAGGCGACTGGAAGTTCACCGCGAACGGAAACGTAAACGTCCACTACATCCGCGCGAGCTGCGAGGATGAAACCACGGCCGCCGTCGCTGGCGGCCTCGCCTGCTTCGGCGCCGGCGGCGAAGAGAGCAGCTCGTCCATCAGTAACGGGCTTCTGCCCGCCGCGCTCGCGATCGGCGCATCGACGACGCAGAACGGTTACGACATCGGCGTCACGTTCGGTTTTTATCCCGGCATCAGCACGAACGACGGCAGTCCGAATCTCGGCCAAGGCGCGGCGAGTCGCAACACTGCGCTCGGCACGACCGGCCTCGATATTCGTCAAGTGTTCATGACGGTCGGCAACGATCGCATGGGCACGTTCCTGCTCGGCCGCAACATCGGCTTGTTCGGCGCCGACGCGATCCTCAACGACATGACGCTGCCCGGCGTCGGCGCGGGGAACGGCAACTACGCGACCCCTTCCAATACTTCGCTCGGCTCGATCGGCCTCGGCTATATCTACACAGACTGGCTCGCGCAGATCAACTACACGACGCCCGACTTCAGCGGCTTCAAGTTCACGATCGGTATTTTCGATCCGCTCGAGCCCGTCGGAACGCCTACCTCACAAGCGCGTCCTGAGTCGGAACCCGGTTTCCACGGCAAGCTCGCGTACACCTCGGGGCCGGTCTACTTATCCGCCGCATTCATCAGCCAGAAACACGAAGGGGTTACGGATGCGCAAGATTTCGATAGTTTCGGCTTCGATATCGGCGGCAAGGTAACGTTCGGTGATCTCGAGTTCCTCGCTTGGTACTACCAAGGAGAAGGCATCGGCACGACGGCGCTGTTCTTGCTCGGCGATGACCTCGCGGGAAACGAGCGCGACTCCGACGGCTTCCTTGCACAAATTACCTACAAGCTCGGCGGCACGAAGATCGGACTCAACTACGGTGAGAGCAATCTCGATCTCACCTCAGCCGAAGCCGTGTCCGATCTCGTCGAGACGAACAAGAAGTACACGCTCGGTGTGTACCACTCGTTGACGGAGAACCTCACGCTGCTCGCGGAGTTCACGGACGTCACTGCGGAAGCGCACAGCGGAATCGAGAACGACAGCAGCAACTTCAACATCGGCGCTTACCTCTCGTTCTGAATTGAGGCAAGAGAGCGCACTGCACAACCGCACGCTCCGCCTGCTCACGCGATGCAGGCAGAGCGTGCGAGTGCCACGCTGTCACTACTCGGGCACACCGCAACGCTTCGAAGCGTCACGCTCGACATCGTTGAAGTGCTTCGCCATCTCTCGACCATGCTCCGGATCTCGGAACTCGCCGCCCCGCTCGCCCGCGAGCGTCGCGTATCGCGCAAACGTCGACGCTTCTACGTATTCGTCGTAGGTGAATTGTTTGGCGATTTCGTCTATCACGCACGAGCACTGGTACATGTTTTCCAACTTCCCGCCCGACTTCACGATGCACTCCTGAACGTACTCGACGCGCGCAGACGTCGGATAGTCATTCGACGACTGATCGCCGAGCGCAGTGAGCGGGAACGAGGACAGCGCGGACGTACACAGCATCGCAAGTGCGATTCGACCGTGGCATAAGGATTGCATTGGCATGCGCAGTCTCCCTTGATGTGTCATCGGCCTCATTTCACGTGATCATGAGGAAACGGATATGAACTCTCAGCGTCGTCTGATTCTAGTCGCGATTGCCGCGTCCGTTGCGGGCGCATCATCGAATCTCGCCGCGGCCCCTGATCTCGAACAGGCCATGGCGAAGTCCTCCAACTGGGCCGCGCAAGCGGGCGATTACGCCAATCACCGCTATAGCGAGCTCAAGGAAATCAACGCGAGCAACGTCGGACGACTGCAAGTCGCTTGGACGCTCTCGACGGGTGTGCTGCGCGGGCATGAAGGTTCTCCGCTCGTGATCGGCGACACGATGTACATCCACACGCCGTTCCCGAACAACGTGTTCGCGGTCAACCTGAAGGATCAGTCGTTCAAATGGAAGTATGAGCCGAAACAGGACGCGAGTGTCGTCCCTGTCATGTGCTGTGACACAGTGTATCGGGGCCTGGCATTCGGCGACGGCAAGATCTTCCTGCAGCAGGCGGACACGACACTGGTCGCGCTCGACGCGAACACGGGCAAAGTCGTGTGGACCGCGAAGAACGGCGATCCAAAGATCGGTGAGACGAACACGAACGCACCGCACGTCTTCAAGGACAAGGTGATCACCGGCATCTCCGGCGGCGAGTTCGGTGTGCGCGGCCGCTTGATCGCATACGACATCAAAACGGGCAAGCAAGTATGGAAGGCTTGGAGCACTGGCCCAGACAACGAGATTCTCGTCGACCCGCAGAAAACGATGACTTGGACGAACGGCAAGATGGCGCCGGTCGGCAAGGATTCATCGCTCAAGACGTGGGAAGGCGATCAATGGAAGCTGGGCGGCGGCACGACGTGGGGCTGGTATGCCTACGATCCGAAGCTGAACCTCGTCTACTACGGCACGGGTAATCCGGGCACGTGGAATCCGGCGCAACGTCCTGGCGACAACCGATGGTCGATGACGATCTTCGCGCGTGACCTCGACACCGGCATGGCGAAGTGGGCGTATCAAATGACGCCGCACGATGAGTGGGATTACGACGGTGTCAACGAAAACCTCCTCATCGACGTCAACTTCAAAGGCAAGCAAGTACCCGCGCTCGTGCATTTCGATCGCAACGGATTCGCCTACACGCTCAATCGCGCGACCGGCGAGCTGCTCGTTGCGGAGAAGTACGATCCGACGGTGAACTGGGCGACGAAAGTCGACATGAAGACCGGCCGCCCGATCGTGAACAAGCAGTACTCACCGGCAACGACGGGACCTGACGTCAATGTGAAGGACATCTGCCCCGCGGCGCTCGGAACGAAGGATCAACAGCCGGCGAGCTACGATCGCAAGTCCGGCATGATCATGGTGCCGACCAACCACGTCTGCATGACGTATGAACCGTTTGAAGTCGAGTACACGGCGGGTCAACCGTACGTCGGCGCGACGCTCACGATGTATCCCACACCGAAGAGCCATGGCGGCATGGGCAACTTCATCGCGTGGGATCCCGTGAACGGCAAGATCGTTTGGTCGAAGCCGGAACGCTTCTCCGTGTGGTCCGGCGCGTTGACGACGGCAGGTGACATCGTCTTCTACGGTACGCTCGAAGGCTACATCAAAGCCGTGAGCACCAAGGACGGCAAGGAGCTGTGGAAGTTCAAGACGCCTTCCGGAATCATCGGCAACGTCTTCACCTACACGTACAACGGTAAGCAGTACGTCGGCACGTACTCGGGCATCGGCGGATGGGCCGGTATCGGTATGGCCGCGGGTCTCACCGAATCGACGGAAGGACTTGGCGCGGTCGGCGGTTACAAGGATCTCGCGAAGTACACCACGCTCGGTGGCTCGCTGTTCGTGTTCGCACTGCCTGACAGTGCAGGCTCACAAACGGCGGCTGCGCGTTGAGGGTTTTCCCGACCAGATCTTGAGGAACTGGAGTTGATGCGGAACCAAACGCGAACGGCGACCCACAAAGTCGTATGTCATTGAGAGAGAAGACGCGTGTGTCGAGCTCGTCTCGGCACACGCGTCAAACGACGAGGTCTATTCGAATGCGACGAATCGTGGGCACCCTGCCCTTGTTGGCACTGATGATTGGACTTTCAACGACCGTGTACTCCGAGGACGCTGCGCCATCGACACAAGACGACAGCGGAGCTCTCTACACGGTGCAGGATGGGACTCAAGTCGACGAGAAAACTTTGAACGGATGGAAGACGTGGCGTGCGCTCGCGTGCGAGCGGTGTCACGGCGCGGCGCAAGAGGGCATGGTCGGTCCCTCGCTCGTCGAATCGCTCAAGAAGCTTTCGAAGGACGAGTTCCACACGATCATGATGAACGGACGGATCGAGAAAGGCATGCCGCCTTTTAATACCAGCCAGATGATGCAAAAAAATTGGGAAGGGCTCTACGCCTACCTAAAGGGACGCTCGGACGGCAAGATCGAACCAGGACGGTTGACCGCTATCGGCAAGTAGTAGAGGCGAGACCACCATGGTCAACGGGTGCTTGCGGCGCGTATCGCTCTTCGCGCTCCTAAGCGCGTTCACGGCCGGCGTGACCGCGCAAGGCAACGATGCAGTGCTCAAGGTGTGTTCGGACGCGAACAATCTTCCGCTCTCTCACGCGAACGGCGAAGGCTACGAGAACAAGATCGCGGCCGAAATCGCACACGATCTCGGCCGGCGCTTGGAGTACACCTACTTCCCGCAACGAATGGGCTTCGTACGCAACACGCTGCGCAAGCAGGATCCCGTGACACGCGAGTTTGCGTGCGACCTCATCATCGGCGTGCCTGCGGGCTACGAACTCACGGCGACGACGAAACCGTACATGCGTTCGACGTACGCGCTCGTCTTTCCGGTCGTCGCCGGACTCGCGAAAGTGCGCAAACCCGACGATCTGCTTTCGTTACCCGAGAAGGAACTGCACGCGCTTCGCATCGGCGTCTTCGCGCGATCTCCCGGCGCGGATTGGCTGCTTCGCAATCGACTCCTCACGCAGGCGGTACCCTACGCACAGCAGAGCGGCGATCCCAACGAGAACCCGAACTCGATCATCGAGCGAGAGCTCACCTCGGGTAACATCGATGCAGCGATCGTTTGGGGTCCCATCGCCGCGCACCTCGTGCGCAAGCATTCCGGAAGCCCCGATTGGCGCGCAGTCGCATTCGTTGGCGAGAAACAAATCAAGTTCGACTACGACATTGCGATGGGCGTGCGCTACGGGGAAAAAGAATGGAAGGCGACCGTCGACGATTGGATCGCGACGCACCGGGCGAGAATCGACGAGATTCTCGTCGAGTTCGGGATCCCGCTCGTCGATGACAGCGGGAATTTGGTTTCGGACTTCAGCACTCGCGCCGGTGAATCGCTCAGGGATCTCGCCTCTTTGAAAGCGGCGTCCTCCCTGGATGATTGAATGTGAATTAGCGGAGCAGTCTCGAGGAACTGACGAATGAAAACGAAAGCAGCCGTAGCGTACGCCGCAGGCAAACCATTAGAAGTCACGACGGTCGACCTGGACGGGCCGCGCGCGGGGGAAGTACTCGTCGAAATCAAAGCGACGGGTCTGTGCCATACCGACGAGTTCACGCGCTCAGGCGCGGATCCCGAAGGATTGTTCCCCGCGATCCTCGGACACGAAGGGGCCGGCATCGTCGTGGACGTGGGTCCCGGCGTGACCTCCGTGAAGAAGGGCGACCACGTGATCCCGCTCTACACGCCCGAATGCCGCCAGTGCAAATCCTGCCTCTCGCGCAAGACGAATCTCTGCACGGCGATTCGCGCGACGCAGGGCAAAGGGTTGATGCCGGACGGCACGAGTCGCTTCTCGATCGGCAAGGACATGGTGCATCACTACATGGGGTGTTCCACGTTCTCGAACTTCACTGTGCTTCCCGAGATTGCCGTCGCGAAGATTCGCGAAGACGCGCCATTCGACAAAGTCTGCTACATCGGCTGCGGCGTGACGACGGGCATCGGTGCGGTCATCAACACAGCGAAGGTCGAGCCGGGCGCGAACGTCGTCGTATTCGGCCTCGGCGGCATCGGCCTCAACGTGATTCAAGGCGCTCGCCTCGTCGGCGCCAACAAGATCGTCGGGGTCGACTTGAATCCGAAGCGCAAGCCGCTCGCAGAGAAGTTCGGTATGACTCACTTCGTGAATCCGAAGGAAGTCGGCGGCGATCTCATCGCGCATCTCGTCGAGCTGACCGATGGCGGCGCGGATTACAGCTTCGAGTGCGTCGGCAACGTCGATCTCATGCGCCAAGCGCTCGAGTGCTGCCATCGCGGCTGGGGCGTGTCCGTCATCATCGGCGTCGCTGGCGCCGGCCAAGAAATCAAAACGCGTCCCTTCCAACTCGTGACGGGACGCGTATGGAAAGGGACGGCCTTCGGCGGCGCGCGCGGACGCACCGACGTGCCCAAGATCGTGGACTGGTACATGGACGGAAAGATCAACATCGACGACCTCATCACTCACACGATGCCGCTCGAGAAGATCAACGACGGTTTCGACCTCATGCACAAGGGCGAATCGATCCGCAGCGTCGTGTTGTATTAGCGCGTGCGTGGCGACTGGCACAGAGCAACGGAGAACCATCATGGCGATCTCGATTCATCCCTCGGTAGACAACGGCGTTCAACCCGGTGACCCGAACTTCAAAGGCGGCACGCTCAAGTGCCACTGCAAGGAGAATCCCGTCGTCGTCCAACTCGACGGCAATGTCGCGTTCAATCATGCGTGCGGCTGCACGAAGTGCTGGAAGCCGCAAGGCGCTCTGTTCTCCGTCGTCGCGGTCATCTCGCGCGACAAGCTGAAAGTGACGCAGAACGAGCAGAAGCTGAAAGTCGTCGACCCGTCGGCGGTGATCCAGCGATATGCCTGCACGGGTTGCGGTGTACACATGTACGGCCGCATCGAGAAGAAGGACCATCCGTTTTACGGGCTCGATTTCGTGCACGTCGAGCTTTCGTCCGAGAAGGGCTGGTCGGCACCGGAGTTCGCCGCGTTCGTCTCGTCGATCATCGAAGCCGGCGCCAAGCCCGATCAGATGGGCGCGGTTCGCGCGCGTCTGAAGGAGCTGAAGCTCGAACCTTACGATTGCCTGTCGCCGGCGCTCATGGATCTGATCGCGACGCATACCGCGAAGGCAAAAGGGGTGCTCGCAGCATAGGAGGACGAAGCGGTTGGCGGCTAGCGGTTGGCGGTTAGTCAGAGCAAGAGCGACGCACGCACTGTACGGCGATCACGACGCTTGAGTCAGGACAGCAGATCTCTCAGTGCCCTACCAGGACACTTCCTCGCTGTCGGGTGATATTGTCGTCGTCGGACTGTTCCGACTAACCATCAACCGCTAACCGCTAACCGCTGCTCTTAAGTGAACACGACGCCAGCAACGCCCGACACCCTGGACGCGGCCAGCCGCGAGCAAATCGATCTCGCACTTGCGCAGTATCAATCGCAGCCTGGCCCCCTGCTCCAGGTCCTGCACGCCGTTCAGCAAAGGCTGCGGTACATCCCGGAGGCGGCGGTTCCCATCATCGCTGCCTCGTTGAATCTTTCGCGTGCGGAAGTGCACGGTGTCATCACTTTCTATCACTACTTCCGGCGGCATCCGCCCGGCGCTCATGTCGTTCAGATCTGCCAAGCCGAATCGTGCCAGGCAATGCGGGCGGAGGCGCTCACGCGTCATGCGAAGGAGCGCCTCGGCGTCGATTTTCATCAAACGACCGCGGATGGCACCTTCACGCTCGAGCCGGTCTACTGCCTCGGCAACTGCGCGTGCTCGCCCGCGCTGATGATCGACGATGAGCTCCACGGCCGAATGACGCCGCAGCGATTCGATGTGTTGATCGAGGAGAAAGCCCGCAAATGAGGACGTCCGTTTACGTGCCGTGCGATGCGGCCGCGCTCTCGGTCGGCGCGGAGCAAGTCGCGCAAGCGATTGCGGTCGAGGCAGAGAGACGCAACGCACCCATCCACCTCGTGCGCAACGGAACGCGCGGGCTCACCTGGCTCGAGCCGCTTGTCGAAATCGCGACGCCGAACGGACGTCACGCATACGGGCCGGTAAGCGCCGAAGATGTGTCCGCACTCTTCGAGGCAGACTTTCTCAACCCTCCGGCGGAGAACGGCGGACACGCGCTTCATCTGGGACTCACCGAAGAGCTTCCGTTACTCAAGAATCAACAGCGCCTCACGTTCGCGCGCGTCGGCGTGATCGATCCGGTCGATCTCGACGATTACCTCGCGCACGACGGTTATGCGGGCCTCAAGCGCGCCCTCGACATGAGCCCGGCTGAGATCGTGCAAGCGGTCTCCGATTCCGGACTCCGCGGACGCGGCGGCGCCGCGTTTCCGACCGGCATCAAATGGAAAACGGTGCTCGAGCAATCGGCAAAGCAGAAATACGTCACATGCAACGCGGATGAAGGCGATTCAGGAACGTTTGCGGATCGCATGCTCATGGAAGGCGATCCGTTCATGCTGATCGAAGGCATGACGATCGCGGGTGTCGCGGTCGGCGCAACACGCGGGTTCATCTATTTGCGCGCCGAATATCCGCACGCGCATCGCACACTCAATGCAGCGATCGCGCGCGCCTATGAGAAGGGCTATCTCGGTCGCAACCTTCTCGGCAGCGACAAGACCTTCGAGTTGGAAGTCCGGCTCGGCGCCGGTGCCTACATCTGCGGCGAAGAAACCTCGATGCTGGAAAGCCTCGAAGGCCGTCGCGGCGAAGTGCGTGTGCGCCCGCCCCTGCCGGCGATCAAGGGACTCTTCGGACAACCCACGATCGTCAACAACGTCATCTCGCTCGCAAGCGTCCCCGTGATCCTGCACAAAGGCGCGGAGTTCTATAAGAACTTCGGTACGGGCAAATCGCGCGGCACGCTCCCGCTGCAACTCGCCGGCAATATCAAACGCGGCGGACTGTACGAACGCGCATTCGGACTCACCTTGCGTGAGCTGCTATACGACTACGGCGGCGGCTCGGCGAGCGGGCGCCCGATTCGAGCCGTGCAAGTCGGCGGGCCGCTTGGCGCATACATTCCCGCGTCGCAATTCGATACGCCGATCGACTACGAAGCGCTGTCGGGAATCGGCGCACTCCTCGGCCACGGCGGCGTCGTTGCCTTCGATGACACGGCCGACATGGCGAAAATGGCGCGGTACGCGATGGAGTTTTGTGCGATCGAATCGTGCGGGAAGTGCACGCCGTGCCGCATTGGTTCGACACGCGGCGTCGAGCTCATGGATCGCATTCTCGCGAACGTGGATCGGGAGAAGAACCTCCTGCTCGTGCAGGAGCTCTGCGAAACCATGCTGCACGGATCGTTGTGCGGCCTCGGCGGCATGACACCGTTCCCAGTGCAGAGCGCTATTAAGCATTTCCCCGAGGATTTCGCGCGCGTCAGTCAATAGCGGCGTGACTTCGAGCGCGTTCGGGGCGTTAATACACGACACACAGATTTAGATCAGGCTGAGCTCTATGTACGCGCAGGACTACATCGACCCGGGTACTCCGGTCAGCACCGAAGAACAGCTCGTCACCGTCGAGATCGACGGCGTGTCGGTCACCGTGCCGGACGGCACCTCGGTCATGCGGGCCGCCTCGATGGTGGGTAATCGCATTCCGAAGCTGTGCGCGACGGGCACGTTGAAAGCGTTCGGTTCGTGCCGACTGTGTCTCGTCGAGATCGAAGGCCGCAAAGGCTACCCGGCCTCGTGCACGACGACGGTCGCGCCCGGCATGAAGATTCGGACGCAAAGCGAGAAGCTCACGCAACTGCGCGAAAACGTGCTCGAGCTCTACGTTTCCGATCATCCGCTCGATTGCGACACCTGTCCCGGCAACGGTCATTGCGAGTTGCAGGACATGGCCGATGCGCACGGCATCACGACCTCGCGCTACTCGATCGGCGGCCGCACGCATCAAGAATCGCCGAAGGATATCAGTAATCCCTACTTCGCGTTCGACCCGGATCTCTGCATCGTCTGCTCTCGCTGTGTGCGCGCGTGCGATGAAATACAAGGCACGTTCGCCTTGACGATCGATGGGCGCGGCTTCGATTCAAAAGTCGCGGCGAGTCAGAACGAATCGTTCCTTTCATCGGAGTGCGTCTCTTGCGGCGCCTGCGTCGAAGCGTGTCCGACCGCAGCGCTATCGGAGAAGTCCCTGATCGCGCTTGGGCGTCCCGAGCGCACGGTCACGACGACGTGCGGCTACTGCGGCGTCGGCTGCTCGTTCAAGGCCGAGGTGAAGGACGAAACCGTCGTGCGCATGGTGCCGAACCGCGAGGGTCACGCAAACCAGGGGCACGCGTGCGTGAAGGGCCGTTTCGCCTACGGTTACGCGACGCATCCTGACCGCATCGTGAAACCGATGATCCGCAAGAAGATCAGCGATCCCTGGCACGAAGTCAGTTGGGAAGAGGCGATCAGCTACGCAGCATCCGAGATCAAACGCATCCAAGCGAAGTACGGCAAGTATTCGGTCGGCGGTATCACTTCGTCTCGCTGCACGAACGAAGAAACGTTCCTCGTGCAGAAACTCGTGCGCGCGGCGTTCGGCAACAACAACGTCGATACGTGCGCGCGTGTGTGTCACTCGCCGACCGGCTACGGCTTGAAGAACACGATCGGCGAATCCGCGGGGACGCAGGAATTCGTGTCCGTCATGAAGTCGGACGTCATCGTCGTCATCGGCGCGAATCCGACCGAAGGTCACCCCGTGTTCGCTTCGCAGTTGAAGCGCCGAGTGCGCCAGGGCGCGAAGCTGATCGTGATCGACCCGCGCGAGATCGGACTCGTGCGCGCGCCGCACATTGCGGCGGACTACCACTTGCAGCTTCGTCCGGGCACGAACGTCGCGATCATCAATGCGCTCGCCCACGTGATCGTGACGGAAGGGCTGACGAAAGACGACTACATCGATGCGCGTTGCGACCAGGAGTCCTATCAGCGTTGGAAGACCTTCGTCGCCGACCCGAAGAATGCGCCCGAAGCTGTTGCGGACGTCACTGGCGTGCCGGCATCGCTCATCCGGGGTGCCGCACGGCTCTACGCCACCGGCGGTAACGGCGCGATCTATTATGGTTTGGGTGTCACTGAGCACAGCCAAGGCACGACGATGGTCATGGGCATCGCGAACCTCGCAATGGCGACCGGCAATCTCGGTCGTGAAGGCGTCGGCGTGAATCCCTTGCGTGGCCAGAACAACGTGCAAGGCTCCTGCGACATGGGCTCCTTCCCGCACGAGTTCAGCGGGTATCGCCACGTGTCGGATGTGAGCGTACGCAAGCAGTTCGAGTCGTCGTGGGGCGTGCCGCTCGAGTCCGAGCCGGGCTTGCGCATTCCGAACATGTTCGAAGCCGCGCTCGATGGCAGCTTCAAGGCGCTCTACGTGCAGGGCGAAGATCTTGCGCAATCGGATCCGAATACGATGCACGTGATCGCGGCGTTCTCTGCGCTGGAATGCGTCATCGTCCAAGATCTGTTCCTGAACGAGACCGCGAAGTACGCGCATATCTTCTTGCCGGGCTCATCCTTCCTCGAAAAGGACGGCACGTTCACGAATGCGGAGCGACGCATTTCCCGCACACGCAAGATCATGACGCCGCTCGGCGGCTATCAAGATTGGGAAGTCACGATGCTGCTCTCGAACGCGCTCGGCTATCCAATGAATTACAAGCACCCGTCGGAGATCATGGACGAGATCGCTCGGCTGACGCCGACGTTCACGGGCGTGAGCTACGAGAAGCTCGATCGGCTCGGCAGCATCCAATGGCCTTGCAACGAGCACGCACCTGAAGGCACCCCGACGATGCACGTCGATGAGTTCGTGCGCGGCAAGGGCAAGTTCTTCGTCACGGAGTACGTCCCAACAGAGGAACGCACGACCTCGCGCTTCCCGTTGTTGCTCACGACGGGCCGCATCCTGACGCAATACAACGTAGGCGCGCAGACGCGTCGCACGCACAACGTCGTGTGGCATGACGAGGACCGACTCGAGATCCATCCGCACGATGCGAGCGTTCGCGGTATCGAAGACGGCGACTGGGTCGGCATCGCGAGCCGTGCGGGCGAGACCGTGATGCGCGCGGATGTGACGGAGCGCGTGCAGCCTGGCGTCGTCTATACGACGTTCCACTTCCCGGAGTCGGGCGCGAACGTCGTGACGACGGATAACTCGGATTGGGCGACGAACTGTCCTGAATACAAAGTCACAGCCGTACAAGTCTTGAAGGTATCGCAACCGTCGGAGTGGCAGAAACGTCACCGCGAGCTCACGGAGAAGCAGCGCGTTCAGCGCCGCGCGGGGGGTGGACGAGTCCCCGCGCCTCCGCAGTCGCCCTCCGAGTGAGGCTCCCTTCCTCCCTCGAACGGGAGGTCTAGCAGCGGCACGAGGGCGCAGAGGCTTGGCCTGAGTTAAGAGATACTCTCGCGGTGACGCAGAGACGCAGAGATAAGAGAGAGAACAGAGATAGATCTGAATTTCTAAATCTGATTCCTATCTCTGCGTCACTGCGTCTTTGCGAGAGAAATATCTTCTCCCGGCTTAATTGAATGCGCGAACCGAAAGAAATACCCATGCCGCCTTCGCTCGAAGCGCCGACGAGCACGGAAGTGCTCGTCGATCGCTGGCGCGATGGAGCCGTCGAGCGCGTACCCGATCGTGTCGCGGAAGAAGTGCCTGTCGCACTCACTTATCACGGCGTCTCGCACGTGGTCATGCTGGCGACGCCATCCAATCTCGAAGATCTCGGGGCCGGATTCACGCTGAGTGAGGGCATCGTCGCGAGCCCGAGTGAAATTCTCTCGGTGGAGACGAGTCAGCACGAGGACGGGAACTTCGAGGTCCGCATCGGCATCGCTGCCGAGCGTTTCGCGAATCTGTTGCGAAGGCAGCGGAATACCTCCGGCCGCACGGGTTGCGGTCTCTGCGGCGCCGCGACGTTCGAAGACGCGATCCGCACGCCCGAACGTGTCGAGAGCGACTTGTCCGTGAGCACCGCGGAGTTGCACGAGGCGCTGATCGCGATCCGACGACACCAAGTCATCAACAGCGAGACTGGCAGCGTCCATGCGGCTGCGTGGGTCGTCCCTGGTGCGGGCATTCTCCTCGCGCGCGAGGATGTCGGTCGGCACAACGCGCTCGACAAGGTCATCGGTGCGCTCATTCGCGCGAAGGAAGATCTCTCGCGCGGCTGGATCTTGATCACGAGCCGCGCGAGCTACGAGATGGTTCAGAAAACGGCGCTCGTCGGCGTGCCGCTACTTGCAGCAGTGTCGGCGCCCACGGCGTTCGCCGTTCGGCTCGCGAAAGCAAGCGGGCTCACCCTCATCGGGTTCGCTCGCGAGCATCAACATGTCGTCTACGCACACGCGTATCGGTTGAAGGCATAGCACACCATGCACAGCGACTACCTCGTTCGGATGGCAAACGATATCAGCCGCTTCTTCTCCTCCGATCCCAATCAAGAAGAAGCCGCGGCCAGCGTACTCGCCCATGTGAAGCGCTTCTGGGATCCGCGCATGCGCGCCCAGATCGTCGCGCACTACCGCGCCGGCGGCACTGGCTTGACGGATCTTGCATCGAAGGCAATCGCACGCCTTGCCGAAGAGGCGGCTGCGGCGCAGAAGTAGCGCGCACCGTCGCGCTTCCAGGTCGTCCGGCAACGAATCGCGCTTGCCTGACGAGTTGATGACCCGCTCTGAAGGAGAAGCAGTGATGGCCAAGCTCGTCGTCTTGTACAAGAAGGCACAGAACCCTGCCGCCTTCGATGCTCACTACGCCTCGACCCACGCTCCGCTCGCGAAGAAGATTCCTGGGCTTCGAACGTATGAAATCAGCACCGGAACGGTCTCGACGCAAGGTCCTTCCGACTACCAACTCGTTGCGACGCTCAGTTTCGACTCGCTCGAAGCGCTGCAGCGCGGGCTCGCCTCTCCCGAAGGACAAGCCGCCGCGGGCGATCTTGCGAACTTCGCACAAGCTGGCGTCGAGTTGCTGATATTCGACTCGAAAGTCGTCTGACCGGCTCCACGCAGCACACGCTGCTGCCGCTCAGCGAAACAGTTCGAGAGACTTGCTGAGCGTGATCCACAACCCCCACCCGAGGGGGATCGCGATCGCGACCCATGGTATCAACGCAAGCATGGGTGTGCCGCTCATCCATGAACGCGTGCGCACCCCAGCTGCTTCGGGCGCCGAGCGCTCGTGTGCTTGCGCACGCTCGCGCGCAAGTTGTTCGTCGCTCATGTAGTGCTGCTCTCCGACCGGTCGTACGAGCAGATTGCAGACAAGGCCGGCGAGTAGCATCGCCGCCAGTATGTACATCGTAATGTTGTAGGCCTCATACGGCGGAACGCCGCGCGCAAGTTGAAGCTCGCGTATGTAGTTCACGACGACCGGACCCAAGATTCCTGCCGCGGACCATGCCGTGAGAAGTCGCCCGTGGATGGCCCCGACGTGTTGCGTGCCGAAGAGATCCGCCAGGTACGCCGGGATGGTGGAGAACCCGCCGCCGTACATCGTCAAGATCACGCAGAAGATACCGACGAACAAGGCCACATAGCCCGCCTCTCCGGCGAATGGCACGGAAACATAGAGTGCGATTCCGAGCACGAAGAAGATCGTATAAGTGACCTTGCGGCCGATCACGTCGGAGAAGGATGCCCACATCAACCTGCCCGCGATATTGAAGAGCGAGAGCAATCCTGCGAACGCCGCGCCGATGGTCGCGACTTGCGCGCGTTGCGCATCGCCTAGCTCGGACAGGCGTTGCGAAGTGCCGATGAGCTCACCGCCAAACACTTCTTGCAGCATCGGTGAGGCCATCCCGATGACGCCAATGCCTGCGCTCACGTTCAAGCACAGGAGTGACCAGAGCAGCCAGAACTGCGGAGTGCGCAGCGCTTCGTTGACGTGAACGTTTCGATCGGTGACGAGCGGCTTCGACTGATTGATCCGCCCGGTGCTGCCGTTAGGACGCCAAGCGGATGGAGGTACGCGATAACTGAACGCCCCGGCAAGCATGGCGACGAGGTAGATGGCGCTCAACACGACGAAGGTTTGCCACACACCGACCGACGTAGCAGACGCGAAAGCCTTCATGAGCCGATCGGCGAGCGGCGCACCGATCATCGCCCCGCCGCCGAAGCCCATGATCGCCATCCCGGTCGCCATGCCGCGATGATCGGGGAACCATTTGATCAATGTCGATACGGGCGAGATGTAGCCGAGTCCGAGACCGATGCCGCCGATTGCGCCGGAACCCAACCAGAGCAGCCAGATCTGATGCGAATACACGCCGAGTGCGGAGATCAGGAGCCCGCCACTCCAGCACACTGCCGCGACGACGCCCGCCTTACGCGGTCCCGCCGTTTCGAGCCAATGACCGAATAGCGCAGCCGATGAGCCGAGGAAGACAAAGAACAGCGTGTAAGTCCAACCGAGCATCGAGATCGGCCAGTCGCAACTCGTCGAAACGATGCGCTGCAGGAAACCGACGTCCGCGCACACGACGGGCTGTTCGAGTCCTATCGCGCGAGACAACGGCAGCCAGAACACGCTGAAGCCGTAGGCCATGCCGATGGACAGATGAATCGCGAGCGCCGCAGGCGGCACGAGCCAGCGATTGTAGTTCTCCGGCGCGATCGTTCTTTCCTTGTCCAACGAGCCCCAGCGCACTGAGGCGATTGCTCCGGTGCCCACGCGTTGATCCACCATCGCATAGCTCCTCTGCGTTCACGGGCAACGGGATCATGCAAGTATCGTGTCAGGGATTCGGCGGCAGGGAACAAACCCGAGCTTGTGAGATTAGGCACTGTGGCTCGTATCTCTGATCGAAGGAGAGGCTCATGGCTCAAGCTCAAATCGCCGTCGTCGTTGGTAGTCTTCGACGGGATTCCTACAATCGCAAGCTCGCGGAGGCGATCACCGCATTGGGCTCGAGCGCGTTTTCGTTCAAACACCTACGGATCGACGACTTGCCGCTCTACAACCAAGACGACGACGGCAATCAGGCCGATTCCGTCAAGCGTCTGAAGAGTGAGATCCGTGCCTCGCAGGGGGTTCTTTTCGTCACGCCGGAATACAATCGTTCAGTTCCCGGCGTTCTCAAGAATGCACTCGACCACGCCTCCCGCCCGTATGGCGACAGCGCGTGGGATCGAAAACCCGCGGGCGTCATCGGCTGCTCGATCGGGGCAATCGGTACCGCAATCGCGCAGCAGCATCTGCGCAACTCGCTTGCCTACCTCAACATGCCGACGCTCGGTCAGCCTGAGGTCTTCTTGACGGTGAACGATGCGTTCTTCGATGCACAAGGCGGCATTGCGAACGCCGACACCAAGAAGTTCTTGCAAGGCTGGATGGATCAGTTCATTGCGTGGATAAAGAAGCATGGCGCGTAACGCAGCACCAGCCTCGGCCGCAGGCACGATTGCGCTTGCTGGCAAAACGGTCGTCAACCGTATGGGGTTCGGCGCGATGCGCCTCACCGGTGCGGGCGTGTGGGGCGAGCCGAAGGATCGCGCCACCGCGAAGCGCGTTCTGCAGCGCGCGGTCGAGCTCGGCGTGAACTTCATCGACACGGCGGACTCCTACGGCCCGCACGTGAGCGAGCAGATCATCGCCGAAGCACTGCACCCCTATCCCGCCGATCTCGTGATTGCCACGAAAGGCGGCTTGGTGAGGCCGGGCCCAGATGACTGGGTGCGCGACGGTCGACCCGAGCATTTGCGTCGCGCATGTGAATCGAGCCTCACACATCTGCGCAAGGACTGCATCGATCTCTACCAACTGCACGCCATCGATCCGAAAGTACCGCTCGAAGAGTCGTTAGGCGAGCTCGTCAAGCTTCAAGCTGAGGGAAAGATCCGCTACATCGGCGTCTCGAATTTCACGGTGCCTGACTTGGACCGCGCACGTCAGGTGACAACGATCGTTTCAGTGCAGAACCGCTACAACGCTGGCGACCGCCGCTACGACGATGTCATCGACTACTGCGAGCAACACTCGATGGCCTTCATCCCGTGGTATCCGCTCTCAGCGGGCGAGCACGCCACCAAGGCTTCGAGCACGAGCGAGCTCGAGCGAATCGTTCGCGAACGCAACGTGACGATGGCACAAGCAGCACTCGTCTTCCTGCTGTCGCGCTCGCCTGTGGTTTTGCCTATCCCAGGGACCTCTTCGGTCGATCACCTGGAAGAGAATGTCGCCGCGGCCTCTAAGGTGGGAAATGGAGCTTGAAGGCAAAGTGGCGCTCGTCACGGGCGCGGCGTCCGGCATCGGTCGCGCCGTCGCACTTGCGTACGCTCGCGAGGGTGCGCGCGTCATCGTGTCGGATATCGACACGAAGAAGGGCGAAGAGACCGTCCGGCTCGTGCAAGAGACTTCATCAAACGCGGAATGCCTATTCGTACGCGCCGATACGGCGTCGTACGAAGATCACGAAGCCCTCGTCGCTACCGCGACCGAGCGGTTCGGCGGGCTGCACGTCGCCTGCAACAATGCCGGGATCGGCGGTGAGCTGAACCCGATTGCCGAGCACAGCGTGGAGGCCTGGCAAAAGGTGATCGACATCAACTTGTCCGGCGTCTTCTACGCCAACAAAGTGCAGATCGCACACATGGTGAAGAACGGCGGCGGCGCGATCGTCAACATGGCTTCGATCCTCGGCCAGGTCGGAACCGCAGGTTCGGTCGCATACGTCGCGGCTAAACACGGGGTACTCGGACTCACGAAGACGGCAGCGATCGAGTATGCGGCGCAAAACGTGCGCATCAATGCGGTCGGGCCGGGCTACATCGACACACCGCTCCTCGATAATCTCGATGCCGAGGCGCGCAATCAGCTCGTCAAGCTTCATCCGATCGGGCGACTCGGGCGATCCGAAGAAGTCGCGGACCTCGTCTGTTGGCTGAGCAGCGATCGAGCGAGCTTCGTCAACGGCGCGTATTATCCCGTCGATGGTGCGTATCTCGCTCAATGAGTGGTGATCTGTGACGAGAGTGCCGCGTCTTCGACTGACTTTCTTATTGGCCGTCGCGATTGCATGCGTGGGTTGCGCAAGCCTCACGCGGCAGGACCCCGTGCAGGTCTATGTCGTCGGGATCGAGCCTTTGCAAGGCGAAGGGTTGGAGCTGCGCATGCTCGTCAAGCTGCGCGTGCAGAACCCGAACGACACGCCGATTCGATATGACGGCATCTATGTCGATCTCGATGTGCAGGGTCGGGCGTTCGCGAGTGGCGTGAGCAATGCGAGCGGCGAGGTTCCTCGCTTCGGCGAGACCGTGCTCAGCGTTCCCGTCAGTGTCTCCGCGTTCCGATTGGTTCGCAGCGCAGTCGGTGTGTTTGGCAAGCCGAACGAGAAAATCGAATACAAGTTGAGCGGCAAGCTCGCCGGGCCCGTCTTCAATTCGGTGCGCTTCGCCGCGAAAGGCGAGATGGCGCTGCCCGAGGGAGTCTACGCGAGCGAGGAAGCTCGCTGAGGTTTGGGGCTGGAGGCTGGAGGCTGGCCAGAGACGCAGAGCGATAGACAGACCCGTTCTCGATGCGACCTGCGGAGCTCAAGCGTCTTGGTTGATCTCTTGCCCCAGCCCCAAGCCCCCAGCCTCCAGTCCACGCATCACAGCGTCGCGGGCCGCGCCTGGAATCCGTTCTCGCCGAAGAACATCTCGAAGCCGATACCGAAACCCCAACTCGCTTTGCGCGGTTGATCGCGCCGTTCGCGCGGCCATGTCACGCTGGGTCTGAGCTCGAGCACGAGCCAGTCGCGGAAGATGCGTTTCCGATAGGCCGCGCGCAAGCCATATTCTTCGAGCGGCACGGGCGCATCGAACTCCCCGCTCGAGAAGATCTGGGCGGCAATTCCGCGATTCTCGGGCAGTGCGCGATACCATGTGAGCGAGGTGTATCCGCGAACGCCTTCCGATTCCTGCGAGATCGTTCCCGACGCGGTCCAGCGAATCAGTGAATCGATATCGAGCGCACGCTCGACGTCGATGCGGCTCGTGAAGCCGAAGCCCTCACTGTTCTGCCAGAATCCGATCTCTCGGAACGTCAGCAGGATGTGTCCTTCTGTCGTGTGCTCGAACCGATAGCCGCCCTTGACGAAAGGATCGATCGGCGAGCGGATGCGAATACCGGCGTCCGCTTCGAAGCGGGCACCGCCTTCACGCTCGCGATACTGGATACCCAGCAGCGTTTGATCTTCCTCGACGCCTCCGCCGCTTCGCTGCCGAGGGATCGTGCCCGATGGCTGCTCGCGCTCCGTGACGAACTCGTCGCGATCGAACGTACCGATGAACGCGTTGTAGCGCTCGTCGAGATGCGGCAAGGGCATGCGCACTCGGAAGCGGAACTTGTGATCGAATCCGTTGAACTCGTCCCAAAGGATGATCGGCGTGATGCTGCCACGCGTGTTCTGTGCATACACGTCTTCGGATACGTCGGCCCCAAACCAGCGATCGACGCGCATCGACGTGCGCCACAGAAAGGAATGTAGACCATCGTGCGCGCGGTCAGCCCACGTGTCCGCGCGATCCTCGGTCGGGGGTCCTTGAACAGTCGAGGTGGCCGTCTCCGATAGGTTGCTCAAAGCGACCGGCTTCATAGGAAGCGGCTCGTCGGCTGCCGCGGGCCGCAACCCGCCCATGGCCTGCAACGCGATCATTAGCATCAAGGAAAGCGCAAATCGCAGCAATCGTCCCCCGCGAAGTCCCGATCTCACGAGATCTTATCCTTAGAAAGGCCACGGCGATGCCTTGGTTCCCGTCCGCGAGGATGACAGGCCTCAATATCAAAGGCTGTGAAGTGCGCCCTACTCCCAGCCGCCGCCGAGCGCCTTATAGAGCGCGACGGCACGGGTCCCGATGAGCGTATTGCTCTCGCTCAACGCGCGCTCCGCTTGCAGCAGCGTTCGTTGCGCATCGAGCGCGACCAGAAAGTCGCTCATGCCATGCCGGTAGCGCAGGGTCGCAATCTCGTATGCGTCGCGACTGGCCTCGACGCCAGCCGCCAGCTCTTCATTGCGACGCTGCTCGCGCATGTAGATGTCGAGGGTCGTGTCGATCTCGTGCCAAGCGGCGAGCACCGTACGCTGATAGGCGACCGCCGCTTCCTGCTGCTGCAGCTTGCGAAGCTCGACGACAGCACGCCGGCGTCCGCCATCAAAGATGGGAAGACTCAAGCTCGGGCCGACGCTCCATTGCCGGGCGCCCCATTCGCTCAAGTCCCCCGCTCGCAGCGATTCCGACAGAAACCCGCCCACGAGCGTGAAGCGTGGATAGAGATCGGCGACGGCCACGCCGACTTCAGCAATGGCGGCTTGCAAGTGTGCTTCCGCAGCTCGAATGTCGGGCCGTCGGCGAGCGAGCTCCGCAGGAACACCCATCGCGAGTTGCGGGGGCGGCACCGGCTGCGATGCTGTACCCGCCAGTTCCGCGCGCAGCGATCCCGGCTCTTGGCCGAGCAGCAGCGCAAGCCGGTCGAGCAGTTGGGTCTCCTGCTGTTCGAGCTCCGGTATTCGCGCGCGTGATTGCGCCAGTTTCGACCGCTGAGCAACGACGTCGAGTTGAGTCACGAGACCGCCGTTCGCACGGAAGTTCGTGAGCTCGAGTAGATCTTCCGTTGCGCCGAGATCGTTTCGGGCGATGCGCAACTGGTCTTGCACGCCGCGTAGCTCCAGGTAGGTGCGCGCGACCTCACCGATCGTCGAAAGTCGCGCACCGTGCAGATCGGCCGTACTCGCGACGAACGCAGCGTCTGCGGATTCCACCGCGCGCCGCATGCGCCCCCAGAGATCGAGCTCCCATCCGGCGTCGAAGCCAATCTGATAGACATCGTGCGGTTCGCTCAGTGCATCGATGATCGTGCCGCGATCGCCCGGAACATTGATTGCCTCGATCAATCGCGTTCCTGTTCCGTATTCGCTTAGCCGTTGCCGACGATACGAGCCGTTCGCGGAGAGACTCGGTGCCCGATTGCCGGTCACGA
>JBIQKP010000156.1:0-4700 GCA_044506405.1 Lysobacterales bacterium
CATCGTGAACGTCGGTTCGATTGCCGGCGAGTTTCCCTATCCCGGCGGCAACGTGTACGGCGCAACGAAAGCGTTCGTGCATCAGTTCACGCAGAATCTGAATGCCGATCTAGTTGGCACGGGCGTGCGCGCAAGTTGCGTCGAACCCGGACTCTGCGGCGGTACGGAGTTCTCGAACGTGCGATTTGCCGGCGATGACGAACGCGCGCGGGCGGTGTACGCGGGAACCACGCCACTTACCGCGGAAGATATCGCAGAGACCGTCTACTGGATCGCGACCCGCCCACCGCATATCACGATCAACGTGATCAGCCTGATGCCGAACTGCCAGTCATTCGGTCCGTTCGCGGTGAAGCGCGCTACGGGCGAGCGCGGATAGTTCAACGCTCGGTCGCGGCGCCCTACTTCTTGTTCGCCGCGCCCGCGCGCGGATACAGCCATCCGCTCGATGCGAGCCACTCCATGATCGTGGACTGCCAGCGGTCACGCGGCATCAGGAAGAAGCCGTGCTGCCCCTTCTCGAACAAGCGCATTTCGACTGGAACGCCTGCGTGTCGAAGAGCTTCGTAGTAACGAAGACTGTTGCTGACGTCCACGAGCTGATCGTCCGTCGCGTGAAGGATCAACGTCGGCGGTGTGTGTTCGCTGACCTGCAACTCGTTGGAGAACAATCGCACCTGCTCATCGGTCGGCGCAGTACCCAGTAGCCCCTCGCGCGAACCCGCATGCGTGATATCGCTCTGCATGCTGATCACCGGATAGACCAGCACCACGAAGTCCGGCCGCAGATCGATCCCGTCGGGATTCGGCACATGCGCTTTGTCGAAATGCGTGGCGAGCGTCGATGCCAAGTGACCGCCAGCGGAAAAGCCGATGACGCCGACGCGTGCCGGATCGAGATTCCATTCGCTGGCCCGTGAGCGAACGAAGCGCATCGCCTGCTGCGCGTCTTGAAGCGGCCCGATCGACTTGTCGACCATCGTCTTGTCGCTCGGGATCCGATACTTCACGACGAAAGCCGCGACTCCATGATCCACGAAATATTGGGCCTGCTGCGTGCCTTCGTAGTTGAACGTGAGCCCTGCGTATCCGCCGCCGGGCAGGATCACGACGCTCGCGCCGGTCGCTCTCATCCTTGCGGGCAGGTAGACCTGAATTTGCGGGCGCGAGACGTTCCTCACGAAGCCTTGCTCGGCACCGGACTCCTCATCGGGTGTCGGTTTCGAGTTCGGAATCGCGTCCTCTCCGTACAACGCGAACGCTTGCATCTTCGGCGGAAAAGCAGTGACCGGATCCACCGGCGCGCTTGGCGCTCTGCGCACCGGCTTCGCGCCACCTTCCGCAGCAAGCGACGGAGATACAAAGCCGACCGCACACAACAGCAGAACCGCGGTCGACGACTTCAAGATCTCAGAGCCCCGAATCATGAGAGCGTGCCCAAGCGGATTATTATGGTTCGCATCTTCGCACAGGCATGTGCGATCTTCACCGATCGGCGGGCCCTTGCTCCTCGCCGCGGATCGGCTTCTCGCGCCACCAGGTCGCGAGGGTCGCACCGGTGATGTTCATGAGTGAGCCGAACACGACGGGCGCGAGCGCGACCGCACGACCGAGCTCCAATGCGAGACCCGTGGCAAGGCCAGCATTCTGCAAGCCGACTTCGAACGAGATGGTTCGACACGTGCGTTCATCCATCCGAAGCGCACGGCACGCCCAATAGCCGAGAAGATAACCCGAGATATTGTGCAGGAGCGCGACCACGACGATGATCAATCCGATCGCAAGCAAGTCATCTCGGCGCCCGGCCGTCATGATCATGAGGATCGCGACGATGCCGCCCATCGACACTCGCGGCATCAAGCGATCGAGCCACGCGGTGCGACCGTGGAACAGGTGATTGAAGATCAGTCCCGCAATGACGGGCAGGATGGTCATCTTCGTCACGTCCCACATCATCGCCAAGGGATCGATCGGGATGTAGCGGCCCGCGAGCCACTGCATATAAAGCGGCGTGATGAGCGGAGCGAGCAGCGTGGCGACAGTCGTGAGCGTCACGGACAACGCGAGATTCGCTTTACCGATGTAAGCCATCACGTTCGACGCGAGACCGCTCGGCGCCGCACCGATCAGAATCACACCCGCGGCGATCTCAGGCGGGAAGTCGAACGCGATCGCGAGGCCCGCGCCGACGAACGGCATGATCGTGAACTGACACGCGATCCCGACGCCCACAGCGAACGGTGCCTTCACGACCCCCGCGAAATCCTTCGCGCTCATCACCGTGCCCATCCCGAACATGATGATCTGAAGCAACGGCACGATGAGCTTGCTCAGCTTGAAATCCCCCCACGCCACCATGGGCGTGGGGTAGCACATCGCGAGCGTCACCGCGCCGAAGATCATCAGGCTATAGGAGATGCCCCTCAGCCGTTCGCTGCCGCGCACGCCGATTGCAGCCATCAAGAAGAACGCGGCCAATACGGTGCCACCCGCGAGTGGCATCGAGACCACGAACAGCACGATGGCTGCAACGAGCAATACGAAAGACAGGCGCAGCAGCGTCTGGTGATAAGAGGTCATACGAACCCCAGGTCTTGTTATTCGAAGAACGGAACTCCGGGCGCGGCGTACTTGCGCATCCCCTCTTCGTTGATTTCGACGCCGATGCCAGGCTTCTCCGAGAGCGGGACAAACCCCTTCTCGATCTTCGGCCCGTCATAGGTGACGATCTCTTCGAACATCGGATTCTTATGGAAGTAGATCTGCCACTCCATGATCATGAAGTTTGGCACGGAAGCGCACACATGGCACGCGGCCATGGCGCCGAGGAAGGAGGCCACCATATGCGGCGCGAACGGGGTGTAGTAAATGTTCGCGAAATTCGCGATGCGCTGACCTTCACCCAACCCGCCGCACTTCTGCAAGTCGGGCATGACGATGTCGACCGCACCCATCTCGAGCATCTCGCGGAAACCGTAGGTCAGATAATTGTTCTCGCCCGCGCAGATCGGCGTCGTCGTCGAATCGGTGATGCGCTTGTAGGCTTGCATGTTCTCGGCCGGAATCGGCTCCTCGAGCCACATCAGCTTAAGCGGCTCCATCAACTTCGCGACCTTCTCGCCCGTGATCGCGTCGTAGCGACCGTGCATGTCGGCGCAGATGTCGATGTTCGGTCCGACCGCTTCGCGCGCCGCAGTCATCTGATCGACCATGCGTTGCAACTCGCCCGGGCTCGCGGTCCAGTTGTACGTATCGTACTTCTGCGGATCGTTGTACTGGTCGAGATCGAACTTCACTGCCGTGAAGCCCATCTTCACCGCCTCTCGCGCCGCCGCCCCGAACTCCTCGGGCTTCGGCAAATTCGTCTGATAGAGCGCGGTATCCATGTAGACGCGGATGCGATCGCGGAACTTCCCGCCGAGCAACTGATAGACGGGAACGCCGAGCGCCTTGCCCGCGAGATCCCACAGCGCGGTCTCGATCGCGGAGAGCACCGCGACGTACATGCCGGCCTGCGCGCCCTGGAAGAAACCGCCGCGTCGAATGTCTTCGAACAGTCGGTGCACGTTGAGCGGATTCTTACCCTTGAGCCGCTCGCCGAACATTTTCACCAAGTGATAAGTGCCGGGCACGGCATCGACACCCTCACCGCAGCCCCAGATGCCCTGGTTCGTGTGGATCTTCACGAACAAGCCGGAGCCCCGACGGATGAAGCCGCACTTGACGTCTGTGATCTTGAGATCGGACGGCGCCGATGATTTTGCCGGCGTGGCCGCGACGGCCTGCTCGAGTCCTGCACCGAAGGTCGCGATCCCTCCCAAACCAAGCACTGTGCCTTGAATGCTCTTGCCAAGAAAATCGCGACGGGATTGTTTGTATTTCATCTCAAATGCTCTGAATCGACCTCGCGTTGAAACGCGGTTCTACACAAACGC
The DNA here is from genome assembly GCA_044506405.1 of Lysobacterales bacterium. GTDB lineage: Bacteria > Pseudomonadota > Gammaproteobacteria > Steroidobacterales > Steroidobacteraceae > Steroidobacter. The sequence continues at coordinate 3,936 of JBIQKP010000156.1, forward strand.
TGAGCTGACTCAGCGCTACCAAGTACGGGTCTTGAGTAACTCCTGGATTTCTTCCTTCGGCACGGGCAGCTCATCGATGTGCTCGTTGAGCCAGGAGGAAAAATCTCGCTCGATCTCGTCCGACCAACGCGTGTCGATCTGACCGGGCGTGTACTTCTGCTCGCGCAGTCGTTGGTGACCGAACATGTCGCGCAAACGCACGATCTCGGAGGTCTTCACGACTTTCTCGGCGAGCTGCGCCGGGATGAAGATCACGCCGCCGTCGCGTCCGAGCACGACGTCGCCCGGCATCACGGTGGCGTTGCCGATGCGTGTCGGTTGATTGATGCCGACGAGCGTCGTGTTGAGCCGGCCCGCGGGGTTGTTGAGATGATGCGACGGGTGATAGCTCTTGAAGAACGAGGTGAAGCCTTCGATTTGTTTCAGGCCCGCAACGTCGCGCAGCGCGCCGTAGTACACGATGCCGTTGCCCGTCTTCGTAAAGATCGAATTGCCGAGATTATCCCCAATGGTCGGGCCGTCGATGTGCGCACCGAACTGATCGACGACGTAGACGTCACGCTTGGTCAACATATCGATCGTCCATGAATTCTGCGACTGTACTCGGCCATCTTTGTTGTGGCCGCGGTCGTCAATCGCGCGATGAATGTCCGGTCGACCCGGCATGAAGGTCGCGGTGACTGCGCGACCCACGAGCACGTTGCCGTCGTGCAGCGTCATCCAATCGCCTTCATATTGATAATTGTAGTTCTCCCCGCGGAGCAC
>JBIQKP010000044.1:0-8523 GCA_044506405.1 Lysobacterales bacterium
TCGATGAACGACGGCAGATCTCGCATTCGGCGGATATACGGTGCGAGGTTCTGCCATATCGTCGCCGGCCGCGGCATATTCCTCGACCATCGCATCACCATGATCGCAAGCAGATCGGCTGTGCTGAGATCGGGACCGATCAAGTAGGGACGATTGTCCGCGAGCAGAGTATCGAGCCGATCCCAAGCCTCTTCGATGCGTCGTCGCGCAAGCGCCTTGACGTGATCGGCGCCGAGCGGATCGCCGTCCTTGTCTGCATAGAACCAGTCGCGCATGGCCGGCAACACCGTGTTGGCAAGATAGATCATCGTTTCGAGCCATCGAGCACGGAAAGGTGTGCCCGGCAGAGGTGCCAGGTGCTTCTCCGGATGCCTTTCCGCGAGCAGCATGAGGAGTGCCGCCGACTCGAAGTGCGGATGGCCCTCGATCATGAGCGTGGGCACTCGGCCGGTTGGGTTGATGCGTAAGTAGTCCGGGGATCGCTGCTCGCCTGTGTCGATGTCGATTCGCTTCGTCTCGAACGGAACGCCGAGCTCGATCAGCATCCAATGCACAGCCAAGCTCGCCGCGCCGGGCGAGTAGTAAAGTGAGTATGTCAAAGCAGGTCCTCGATCTCTGGACGAGGCCGTTCGGGCCTCGCCGGTCTGAGAAGATTACCGCGAAGCGCTCAGCCTCGCTAAGGCGGATCAATGGTGTGACGCGCCAAACGAGTGGGGTAGGATGAAGGCGGTACAGACGGATTGGGTACTCACTTCATGACGCTCGCGGACTTCATTGTCGAGAATCTCGATGAGATCTTAGAGGAATGGGTCGAGTTTGCACGGACGCTGGCCTCGGGTAGTCACCTCGAATTGGAAGCCCTGCGCGACCATGCCAGGGCGATGCTGCTCACAGTTGCCCGCGATATGACGACGCACCAGAGCGATGCGCGACAACGCTCGAAAAGCCGCGGTGAGGTCTCCGTTTCCGAATCACAGACGGGTAGCGCCGCATTCGCTCATGGAGATCAGCGATACATAGAAGGGTTCACGATCCCCGAGCTCGTCTCCGAGTACCGAGCGCTTCGAGCAACCGTGATACGGTTATGGGCTCGCGATACGACGCTCGAGGAGCGCACGCTGTATGAGCTCACTCGATTCAACGAGAGCATCGATCAGCTCTTGGCCGAATCTGTCTTCAAGTTTCTAGAACAATTGCAGCATGCGCGCGAGCTCTTCATGGGCGTGCTCGGCCATGATCTCCGTACGGACCTGCAGCTCATCTTGGCATGCTCGGATCGTCTCGAGCGTTCGTCTTCCAAAGAGGCGATCAAGGAGTATGTGCCGCACATACGGGAAAGCACGAACAACATCCGCGCGATGGCCGAAGATCTGCTCGACGTCGCGAGAACGCGATTAGGGGGGCAGCTGCCGATGGATATCGGCCAAGTCGACGCGGCGCTCGCATGCGACGAAGTGCTGCATCCGTTTCGTGTGCTCTATCCCCAGTGCGACTTTCGCTTGCAGATCGACGGATCAGTCAGCGGCGAATGGGATCGAAAGCGCCTCCAGCAGATGCTTGCGAACCTCGTGCGGAATGCTGCCCAGCACGGGGACATGACCCGCCCGATCACGCTGAGCGCGCACAGGTTGGACGATACTGTCGTATTCAAAGTCCACAATTACGGTGCGCCGATTCCGAGCGCGCAGATCTCGCACGTGTTCAATCCGATGCAGCAGGGCGAACGGCGCAACGATCCAACGAGCCTGGGGTTGGGTCTTTATATCGCCTCGACGATCGCAAAGGGGCACGCAGGAACCCTTGCGGTGGCCTCATCTGAGGCAGAAGGCACGACCTTCACCGCGACTCTGCCAAGAGCGCATCGTGAAAGCGTCACTAGCGAAGCATAGGGGCGCGCATCTCACCCGTTGAAGGCGATGGGGGCTTCAGCGCCTCATAGACACCTGCCCCCTCGGCGGGCGTATAGTTATTCAGGACGCATTCCACCCCATACAACTTTCGGCCAGTGACCGGATCAGGGCCGTTTGCGAGAGAATGCTGCGCGTGCGAAGGGACCCGTCATGAGCGAATCCATCACGCTGTTGCTCGAAGCGGCGAAGACCGGCGATGCGACCGCGACTCAGAAGCTGTTCGCCTCCGTGTACGCCGAGCTCAAGCTGCTCGCGCGCTCGCATCGTCGTCGTTGGCAGGGCAACGAGACGATCAACACGACAGCGCTGATCCACGAAGCCTTCATCAAGCTGTCCGGCAGCGAAGGCTACGCCAATCGCACGCACTTCTACGCGACCGCTTCGAAAGCGATGCGGCAGATCCTCGTGAACTACGCGGAGCAGCAGCGCACCGCCAAGCGCGGCGGCGATCTCGTGCAGGTGCCGCTCGATGAGGCCGAGTTCGCGAGTGCCGCGAGCGCGGACGAGCTATTCAATCTAGAGCAGTTGCTGCGGCGGCTCGAAGCGGAGAACCCACGACGCTGTCGGATCGTGGAATGCCGCGTGTTCGGCGGCATGTCGGTCGAGGAAACCGCGGACGCACTCGATATTTCGCCGGCCACCGTGAAGCGCGAATGGCAGGTCGCGAGCGCAATGCTGTATCGGGAGCTGAATCCGGTCGAAGGTTGAAGGTTCGCGGTGCCTCGGTTTACGGCGGTGCGCTGCTGAGCCGCAAACCTTCGATGATCCTGTATGTCGTGTCGAGGCGGCCCTCTTACCGTCGACGGGCAAAGTTAGAACACGAGCGGAACGGCCGTGAGCCAACCAAACAAAGACCGCATCGAGCACGTGTTCGCCACGGCGCAGGCGCTCGAGGGGGACGCGCGCGAGGCCTACTTGCGGCAGGAGTGCGCGGATGACGATGCGCTGCGCGCAGAAGTCGACTCGCTCCTCGTTGCCGCACGAGAGTCGCAATCGTACTTCGACAACCTGATCGGGCAAGTCAGCGCGGCCGCGCTCGTCGACCGCGCCGAACGCTCTCACGACCTCGAAGCCTCGGAGGCACGCGTCGGCGATGAAGTCGGCCCGTACACACTGGTCGCCTTGGTCGGTGTCGGCGGCATGGGCGAGGTCTGGAAAGCGCAGCGAACCGATCGTCTCATCGAGCGCTTCATTGCACTGAAGCTACCGCATGGAACCTGGCAGCGGCGCGGGCTCGCCGAACGGATGGCGCGCGAGCGGGCGATTCTCGGTGCGCTCGATCACCCAAACATTGCGCGGCTTCTCGACACCGGCGTCACCGAACGAGGGCAGCCGTATCTTGCGATCGACTATATCGAAGGCACAGCGATCGATCTCTATTGCGCCGCCCACGAGCTCGACATTCCTGCGAGATTAAAGCTGTTCCTGCAGGTCGTCGACGCGGTGGCGTACGCGCACGGCAAGCTCATCGTGCATCGCGATCTCAAGCCGCAGAACATTCTCGTGACGACCGACGGGCACGTACGGCTGCTCGATTTCGGCATCGCGAAGCTGCTGGCACCGGAGCCGACGCCCGAGTCGTCGCTCACGCTCGTTGCGGGCCGGGCGTTGACGCCTGACTACGCCGCACCCGAGCAAGTCACGGGTGAGGCGATCACTGTCGGCGTCGATGTGTATAGCTTGGGCGTCGTTCTGTATGAGCTGCTGACCGGGCAAAAGCCCTACAAAGTGTCCCAGACCTCGCGGGGCGCGCTCGAAGAAGCGATCGTGAACACCGATGCGACGGTGCCGAGCCGCTCGACGAGCGACGAAGTCACGCGGCGTACGCTGCGGGGCGATCTCGACACGATCGTGCTCAAGGCGCTGAAGAAAGATCCTAGGGAACGGTACACGACAGCGAACGCGCTGGCAGATGACATCGTGCGATACCTCGATCGGCGCCCGGTGCTCGCCCAACCTGACAGCGCGTTGTATCGCACACGGAAGTTCGTGCAGCGACATCGCGCGGGCGTGATCGGCGCGACGGGTCTCGTCGTTGCGCTCATCGGCGCCACCGGTGTGTCGCTTCGCTACGCGCAGGTGACGGCCGAGCACGCGCAGCGCATCTCGCTCGAGCGCGAGCGCGCCGACAGCATCAAGCAGTTCGTGATCGACATCCTGAAGAGCGCCGATCCGAATCTTTCGGCGGCGGACATGACCGTCAAGGCCGTCGTGCAAGAGAAGTTCGCGACGATCAAGGACCGCTTCAACGACGATCCTGGGACGAAAGTCGAGCTGTTGCAGGTGTTCGCCGAGGTCTTCGAAGTGCTGCGATTGCTGGATCATCAGAAGGAAGCGCTCGAGATGCAGCTTACTCTGCTCGCGAAGGAGTCTGGCAAGAACAGCTTGGCATACGCGCAAGCGTTGGCGCAGCGCGCTCGCGCAGAAGAGAAGCTCGGCGACTACGCATCCGCCTTCGCGACGGTCAGCAGTGCGCTAGAGATCAACACCGCCCTGCGGTTCGCGCCGGGCATCGCCGAGAACTATCACCAACTCGGGCTGCTGCACCATCTCAAAGGTGAGCACACGCAGGCGGCGTCGCTGTACGAGCAGGCGCTTGCGATTCGGCGGGCGGAATTTGGGGAGGACGGACTCGAATACGCGGACACACTATATGAGCTCGGTGTGCTCTATGACGAGCTCTCGCGCAACGCGGAGGCGGAGACTTATCTGCGGCGCGTGCTTGCGACTCGCGAGCGGCTCCTCGGCGAGCGACACACGGAGGTGGCAGAAGCGCTCATGGCGCTCGGCACGAACTTGAGCCGACAGAGACGGCTGGATGATGCCATCGCCACGAACCAGCGCGCGCTTGCGCTCTATGAATCGATGTTCGGTCCAGACAATCGCTACTCCTACCTGGTCGTCAACAATATCGGACACGATCACTGGCGTCAGGGCGATCTCGCTCGAGCGAAGGAGGAGTTCGAGAAAACCCTGCAGCTTGCGCGCAAGTTCTATCCCGGTCACCCAGACGAAGGCATCGCGCTCGTCAACTTGAGCGATCTCGCTTATCAGATGCAGGACCACGCATCCGCCCTGGAGTTGTATCGAGCGTCTCTGGCGATCTTTGAAGTTCACATGCCAGAGCACCCGAAGATTCACATGATCCGATTGCGCATCGGCGTGTGTCTCGGAAGGCTGGGTCAGTTCGTGCAGGCCGAAAAGTTCTTCGAGCCTGCATTCCTCGAGGTCGAACGTGCCGACGTGTACAACGACGAGACCGTGAAAGGAGCCGCGCGCGCGATCATCGAGGTCTATTCCGAATGGGGAAGGGCCGAGAAGATTCCGTTCTATCGGCCCTTCGCAGGCGTCAGCAACTAATTTATCTCGTCAGAACGACGTGCAACGCCTTGTCGGTCGCGACCTGCTCGGTGCAACGAAAGCCCGCCGCGTTGAGATCGATGCCAGCGAAGAGCGATTCACCTCGACCGAGGAGCGTCGGCGAGATCGCAATGTGCATCTCATCGATTGCATCGGCTTGCAGATACTGGCGCACGGTCGAAACGCCGCCGCCAATGCGAATGTCCTTGCCGCGAGCGGCGTCCTTCGCTCGCTCGAGCGCTTCATGAATGCCGCCGGTCACGAAATAGAACGTCGTATTGCCTTGCATCTCGAGCGGCTTGCGCGCGTGATGCGTGAGGACGAACACAGGCACGTGATACGGCGGATTGTCGCCCCACCAGCCTTTCCAACTCTCATCGGGCCACTCGCCGCGCACCGGCCCGAACATGTTGCGGCCCATGATCCATGCGCCGAGGTTTTCGAAGCTGCGCTTGGCAAACTGATCGTCGACATCTTCCGTGCCGCCTGACTTGCCGATGATTTGCTGAAAAGTGCGTGTATGGAGCATCCACGGATGGAGGCTCTCTCCGCCGACGCCCATCGGTTGCTCCAAGCTTTGGTCGGGACCGGCGCCGAATCCCTCGATGGAGACGGTGAATGCACAAACCTTGACCTTTGACACGTGTCGCTCCGAGTCTGTTGTTGCTGCTGGATATCGTAAAGACGAACGAAGACCCCTGAAACCGACACCGGCTCCCGCACCGCGGCGCGGCGCTCTTAACGAAGGTTAATGCGTTGGATCGTGGATCGAGCTACACCTGGCGCACGCAGTGAATGCAAGGAGATTTGTGTGGATAAGCAAGCCAAGCGTGCCCGAAGCATTCTATATGCCGCATGCGGTTCGCTGTGCGCAGTCGCGCTGGTGGGCGCCGTGCCCACGACGCCGCGCATGACGAGCGTCGCCCCCATGAGCACGGAGCGCGCTGCGCACCAAGCCATTCGCTTGCCTGGTGGTGTGCTGATCACAGGCGGTTGTGGCGGCCCCAGTTGCGAAACGGTCTATCGCTCCGCGGAGATGTTCGAACCCGAGCGCGGCAGATTCCGCGCGGCGCCGTCGATGGCGGTTCCGCGGGCGAGCCACGCGTCTGCGCTTTTAGCTGACGGGCGCGTGTTGATCGTCGGCGGCTGGACGGGTGCAGCATCGACCGCGGCCGCCGAGATCTACGATCCCGCGACCGAGCGGTTCTCTTCGGTGGCCAACCTCTCGGGTCCGCGAATTCATCCGGTGGCCATCGTGTTGCAAGACGGTCGGGTGCTGATCACGGGCGGCGAAGTGAGCACGGGCGAGCCGGTCGATACGGCAGAGATATTCGATCCGAGAACGGGACGCTTCACGATCGTCGGTCGCATGACCGATCGGCGCATGAATCACACGGCAACGGTGCTCGAAGACGGGCGCGTGTTCGTTGCGGGCGGTCATCGCGCGCGGAATGAGATCTTGCGGTCTACAGAGATCTTCGACCCTGCGACGAATCGTTTCACCGCGGTCGGCAACATGAACACGCCGCGGACGAAGCACGGGGCCGTTCGTCTTCCAGATCAGCGCATCTTGATCGTCAGCGGCTCCGATGCGCGCGGCTTCAAAGGGCGGTTCTCGTCGACGGAAATCTTTGACCCCGCCACGGGCGCGTTCACGGAAGGGCCGAACCTGATCTCCGCGCGTCACAAGATCCCGGATGCCGTCGTCGCGCTCTCGTCGGGTGATGTGCTCGTGCTCGGCGGAGCGCGTCACCCAGAGATTCTGCGGGCCGGCGCGAAGCAGTTCGAAGAGATCGAAGGCGAGCTGCCGGGCGAGTTGATGTTCGCGACGGCGACCGTGCTGCCGTCGAGCGACGTGCTGCTCGTCGGCGGCTACGACGAGCGCATTCGATCGCACGACAGTGCGTGGGTGGTGAGGCTCGACTAGAGGCCTCGCAGCGCGGGAACCCAGAGCGACAAGATACGTTGACAAGGAGTCAGTCATGCGCGGGCAAAGCAGCTCGTGCGCAAACAAGTCTATTCGCGGAGGTGCCATGCTGCGCGCATTCAGTGATCTCAAGAGCCTATCGCTCGGCGCAATCGATGGCGATATCGGTACGGTGAAGGACGCCTACTTTGACGATCGCCACTGGACGCTTCGTTATCTCGTCGCAACGACCGGCAGCTGGCTGAGCGGGCGTACCGTATTGCTCGTGCCGCAAGCCATTCGCGGCGTCGATTGGGAGCACCAGCGCGTGGACGTGGACCTCACGCGCGAACAGATACGCGATGCGCCGGGCATTGAGCTCGACAAGCCCGTCTCTCGCCAGCAAGAAGCGTCCTATTTCGATTACCTCGGCTATCCCTACTATTGGAGCGGCCCGATGTGGGACGGCGGCTTGGGAGCGAGCGGCAGCGCCGAGATCGCGGCAGCGCAGTTGGCGCAGCGAGCCGAAGCGCAGGCACGAACGGAGCGCGATGAGGATCAGGGCGATCCGCATCTGCGCAGCGCGGACGAGGTGCACGGTTACACGATCGAGGCGCAGGACGGCGAGATCGGCTCCGTAAAGGACTTCCTATTCGAAGAGACGAACTGGTCCTTGCGGTACTTCGTGCTCGATACGCGTAGATGGCTACCGGGCCGCAAAGTGCTGATTTCCACCGATTGGATCGAACGTGTCAGTTGGGAAAAGCGTGCGGTGGAGGTCACGATGTTGAGAGACGAAGTGCGCGCCAGCCCCGACTACGATCCGAGCGATCTCAAGCCGGAGCACGAAGAGTCGTTGCACCGACATTACGGGCGTGAGTCGAATCGCTTTACCCGCGTTCAGATCCGATAGAGGACACGTTGCTGAGCGAGCGCGGCGCGGCTGTCGCTCGCTTCTTTGGTCCGTTCCGCATCGGTCCGCGGCCGTCTGCACAACTTGTGACGTACGTCGTTAAAGTGAAGGGAAGTGCCGGATAGGCTCTTACCTGAAAATACCATCGCTCAAAAACTCGATACGGAATCGAGAGCAATGGACTCTGGGCCGAGCGATGCCGAGCAATCGACGCTCGCCGGACACCCATTCCCGTCGTGGAAGTAAAAACAGGTACGTTCGATGAAGGTCACCTCTGCTCTGGTCGCTGCAACATTAGCATTCGCGCTCGGTCTCGCCGGCTGCGGCGGAGGCGGCGGTGGCGGTAGTGGAGGTAGCGGCGCTGGTAACGGCGGCATCGGGGGCGGTGGCGGAGGCGGCACCGGTGGTGGTGGCGGAGACGGAGACGGAGACGG
>JBIQKP010000044.1:8623-13442 GCA_044506405.1 Lysobacterales bacterium
GGGGCGGTGGCGGAGGCGGCACCGGTGGTGGTGGCGGAGACGGAGACGGAGACGGCGGTGGAGACGGTGGCGGTGGCGGCGGTACGACCCCTCCTCCAACCTACACGCTGAGCGTCAATGTCACCGGCCTGTCTGGGTCGGGTCTTCTGCTTCAGAACAATGGCAGCGACGATCTAGAAATAAGCGCTGATGGCGCGACGAGCTTCGCCAATGAGCTGGAGGATGCAGCTCGTTACAACATCACGATCGTCAACCAACCCATACACCCGATACAGCTGTGCACCGTCGAGCAGGGAATAGGAGCGATTGCGAATTCGGATGTCGTGGTCGATGTCGTCTGTACGTCCGTGTACTCGCGAATTGCCACGTCGATCGGCCACACCGACGGGATCTGGACGATCTACGGCGTCGATGGCGACAGCGGGAGGCTCGACAACCTCGGCAGTATCAAGGTTGGAAATGAACCCGTTGCGACCGTAACGACATCGGGCGGTCGATTCGTCTATTTCGCGAATCGCGGATCGTCCACGATTTCAGGGTATTCCTTCGATTCGGCCGAGCATCGATTCATCGAGATCCCCGGCAGTCCGTATCTCACCGGCGCTGCGCCCACGGGCATGGCGCTGTCGCCAGATGGCACATTCCTATTCATTTCTAATAGCGGCGCAGACACGGTTTCAGCCTATTCGATCGACGAGGACGATGGATCTCTAACCGCAGTAGCGGGCAGCCCCTTTGCAGCGGGCGACTCTCCGACTGATCTGCTGCTGACACGTAACGGCGCGCATCTGTACGCGCTCAATCGAGACTCCAGCACGATCTCGGCCTATGCAATCGATGCTGCCAGCGGTGTATTGCACGAGTTGGATTCGAGCGGCATATCGACGGGAGCATCCACGGGCCTCGCGACGAGCCCGCGCGGCACGATCCATCGCAACGGCACCTTTATGTACGTCGCCAACAGCGGAAGCGGCGACGTTTCAGCGTACACCATCGATTCGGATGGAACGCTCGTCGAAGTCGAAGGCAGTCCATTCATTGCAGGGCTCGGCGCAAGCTCGGTGCACATTCACCGAAACGGCCGCTTCGCTTACGTCGTGAACAGCGATGCGAACACGGTTTCGGCGTACACGATCGATGAAGACACGGGCGCCTTCACGCAAATCGAAGGTTCACCGTTCGACACCTCGGGTGACGGCGCTCGCAGCAGCAGGTTCGATCCCACGGGCAGATACCTCTACGTCGCGAACGAGGACAGCGACAATCTCAGCGCCTTCAGCATCGATGCGAGCAGCGGTGCTCTCACCGCGGTAGGCGCGCCCGTTCCCGCCGGAAAACGACCAAGCTCGGTCGAGGTAGACGCAAGCGGTCGGCACGTCTACGTTTCGAGCTTTGGAACCAACGAGATCTTGGCATTCGTCATCGACGCGAGCTCCGGTGCCCTCGAGCCGATGGATGACTACGCTGCAACGTCCGCGGCCCGCGGTCCGTCCTTTCTCGCCTTGCATGAGGTCGGCTCAACCTCGCTGTCCTTCGTGCCGACATTCGCCTACGTTGCGAACGCGAGCTCCAACAACATATCGACATACGGAATCGATAGCGACAGCGGTGAGTTGAGTACCGTTGGCGACCCTGTTAGTACAGGCAGTGCTCCAAGTGCGCTAGCCAATACTGTGGGAACCTCCTTCTTGTACGGTGCGAACGTTGCGAGCGATTCCGTTTTTGCATTCAAGGTGGGCGAAGACGGTGCGCTTGATCCCGTGGACAACAGTCCATTCGCCGCGCACGCCGCACCCACTGCTATCGTTGTCGACCCGAGCGGTCGTTACGTATACGTCACGCATGGCAGCGAAGAAATCTGGCGCTACTTCACCGATCCTCAGAGTGGCGTCCTTACGCGTGTTGGCGCTGTTAGCCAGAGCAGTACAGGGCCTACCGCCATCGGAATCGAGCCGGCAGGCAAATTCGCGTACGTCGCCCATGGAGCGATGGATACGCTCTGGATGTTCGCTGTGGACCCTGCGACTGGCGAGCTCGAGCGTATCCCGGGTGAAGTGCAGACTGGCAATTCGCCCGGAGAGCTCGCGATCGCACCGAGCGGGCGCTTCTTGTACGTCGTCAACTCAGCTTCTAACGATATTTCGGCGTACACGATCGACAGTGTGTCGGGAGAGCTCACGCAAATAGCCGGGTCCCCGTTTGCTGCCGGAACGCAACCCAGATCGATCGCGATTGAACGCACCGGCCGTTTCGCATACGTCGCGAACGAGGGATCAGGCGACGTATCAGCCTATCGAATCGACCCGGAGACCGGCGCACTGGAGCCGTTGGCTACGAGCGAATATGCGCTCGGCGCCGGCGCGCTCGTCGTGCGCACAGACATCAGCGGACGCTTCCTCTTCGTGACGACAGAAGCAGGAACGATTCTCTCGTATACGATCGATCAAAGCTCGGGCGCGCTATCGACGACCCCGTTGATTGCCAACACTCTGGATGGGCGCCCGGAAGCGTTGCGTCTCACCGGCTATGTACGCTGACACGCTCTGCAGGATCTCGGCTCAGTGAGCTTCCAAGCCTCACGCTGAATGAACGAGCCTCAGCTTCGGCTGCGTGCTCGTACGCGTGATGCGATCGAGCGATTCAACTGACTCGGGCCCCGCGATGTAGTGCCCTGCGCGGATTCGACGCCGATGGCAGCCGGACATGCCAAGACCTCGGCGCTCTCCACACGTTCGTCTGATCCCATCACTGCCGAAAGCATCGAACAAGAAGGGGCAGCCGCGTGGGAACCTCGCGCTGCTTAGGGTGTTGAGATCTAGGACGCGTCGAGTCTCGAGCCCCTATGCGCGAATCGCGCGCTGATCCCAAGAACACGCATCGATGTCAGGAGACGAGCATGGCCACCACGGTCGGAGATTTCCTGTGGGCGCGGTTGAAAGAGTGGAAAGTGCGGCGCGTGTATGGATATCCGGGAGATGGCATCAACGGTCTCATGGGAGCGCTGAATAGAGCGGAACCGGATTTCGACTACGTGCGTGTTCGACACGAGGAGATGTCGGCCTTCATGGCGGGCGCTCATGCGAAGTTCACTGGCGAGGTCGGCGTCTGTATCGCGACGTCGGGTCCGGGCGCCATCCATCTTCTGAATGGTCTCTACGATGCCAAGATGGATCACGTGCCCGTGCTCGCGATCGTGGGACAGCAAGCACGGTCAGCGCTCGGAAGCGACTATCAGCAGGAGGTGGATCTCGCAAACCTCTTCAAGGATGTCGCGAGCTACGTCGTGACGGTTGTGCACCCAGGTCAGTTGCGACATTGCATCGATCGTGCGATGCGCATCGCGGCTGCCGAGCGTGCGGTGACGTGCCTGATCGTTCCGAACGATCTGCAGGAGATGGACGCAGTGGACGCTCCACCGCGGGAGCATGGCTACGTGGTGTCTGGGAGCGGTTATTCCAACGCGACACCTGTGCCGAGCGAAGAGGAGTTGCAGCACGCAGCGCGAGTGCTGAACGAAGGCTCGAAGGTCGCAATGCTCGTCGGCGCCGGCGCATTGAACGCGACGGATGAGGTCATTGGTGTGGCTGAATTGCTGGGCGCCGGCATCGCGAAGGCCCTGCTCGGCAAAGCGGCCGTGCCGGACGACCTGCCTTATGTGACCGGATCGATCGGTTTGCTCGGGACGAAGCCGAGCTGGGATCTCATGCAGGAATGCGACACGCTGCTGATGGTCGGCACGTGCTTTCCGTATTCGGAGTTTCTGCCCGAAGAGAATCAGGCGCGTGCGGTCCAGATCGACATCGAGCCGCGCAATCTGAGCATGCGCTACCCGGCGGAGGTGAATCTCGTCGGCGATGCCGCAGAGACATTGCGCAAGCTCTTGCCGCTCCTGCGCATGAAAGAAGACCGGCGCTGGCAGACGAGAATCGAGAAGAACGTTGCAGCGTGGTGGGCGGAGCTCGAGAAGAAGGCGATGGCGAGCGCCGACCCCATCAACCCGCAGCGCATCTTCTGGGAGCTTTCTCCGCGCTTGCCGGATCGCACCATCATCTGCGGCGACAGCGGCTCGCATACGAATTGGTATGCACGCGACGTCAAGATCCGGCGCGGCATGATGGCGTCGCTGTCAGGCACGCTCGCGACGATGGGGAGCGGCGTACCGTACGCCATCGCGGCGAAGTTCGCGCATCCAGACCGTCCCGTGCTCGCGATCGTAGGCGACGGCGCGATGCAGATGAACGGCAATTCCGAGCTCGTCACTGTTCAGCAGTACTGGAAGGAGTGGAAGGATCCTCGCTTCGTCGTGATGGTGCTCGTGAATCACGACTTGAACCAGGTGACGTGGGAACAGCGCGTGCTCGCGGGTGATCCGAAGTACCGCGAGGCGCAGAACGTCATCGACTTCCCCTATGCGCGCTACGCGGAGTTGCTCGGCTTCGAGGCGATCCGCGTAGACAACCCGGAGCAGATCGCGCCGGCGTGGGATCGCGCTTTCAGCAGCACGCGTCCCGTGTTGCTCGAAATGGTGGCCGATCCTGAGGTGCCTCCCTTGCCGCCGCACATTACGCTCGAGCAGGCAAAGGCGTACACCACATCGCTGATCAAAGGTGATCCGCACGGATGGCGCGTCGTGAAGAACAGCCTGAAGCAAATCCTGCGCACGTAAGGCGCGGGAGCGCGGCGACAGTGGTTTGGCTCGTCGTCCCCGCGGAGGCGGGGATCCATCCGAAAAGCGCGGGAGCGCTCTGACGTCTACACGTTCACACGTCCGCACGTTGCACGTCGTCCCGATAGGCACTCGCCTCCGCGAGTGTGACGA
>JBIQKP010000044.1:13542-32197 GCA_044506405.1 Lysobacterales bacterium
ACGTCCGCACGTTGCACGTCGTCCCGATAGGCACTCGCCTCCGCGAGTGTGACGAAAGTTTTCTAGTTCGTCGTCCCCGCGAAGGCGGGGATCCATCCGGAAGGCGCGGGAGCGCTCTGGGTCTGCACGTTACGTGTCCACACGTAACCCGTCGTCCCGATAGGCACTCGCCTCCGCGAGCGCGGCGACAGTGGTTTGGCTCGTCGTCCCCGCGGAGGCGGGGATCCATCCGAAAAGCGCGGGAGCGCTCGATTGATCACTGGCCCGAGAACGTCGCGACGATTCTCTTGATCTCGTCTCCCGATCGCTCGCCTGCGAGCGGGGTGCCTGGCATCAAGTACTTGCCCATCTCGAGTCCGCCGATGAGCACCGGTTCATAGCCGACCTCTCGGATGAGTTGCGATGCCACTTCGATGGCTTCTGTGTCGTCGCCCGCGATCGGCATGCCGATCTTGCCCGGTTCTTCATGCGCCGAGCCCATGCGTGCGGCGCCGATGGCATTGAATGCGCGCACGATGCGTGCGCCGGGCAGCAACTTCGCCGACATGAGCCCGGCGCCGATCTCTCTAGCTTGATTCGCGATCTCGCCGTCGCGGCCTGGGAACGGATTGCAAGCATCGATGACGATCTTGCCTTTGAGGGCATCGCCGAGACTCTTACCGAGCTCTGGCAACGCACGATAAGGAACAGCAAAGAGCAGCACGTCACCGAACCGCGCGGCCTCGAGTGGCGTGCCGGCGCGTGCGTTCGCGCCGAGCCGCTGCGCAAGCGCTTTGTCGTTCGCGAGCGTGCGCGACGAAAACATGACTTCGTGTCCGCCCTTCACCCAAACGCTGCCGATCGCACTCCCCACGTTGCCGGAGCCGATCACACCGATCTTCATCTTCTTCGCCTCCGTAGCGTATGCGCCGAAAGGAACCGCAGTGAGCGCCACTGCGGTGCTCGCGGCTTTCAGAAAATCACGACGATGAAGACTCATGTCACTCACTCCAGAGATGTAGGTCGGATTTCAATCCGACCAAGCACGCGTCGGAACGAATTCCGACTTGTAGGTCGGATTTCAATCCGACCAAGCAAGAAGTGTCGGAATAAATTCCGACCTACAGCTCAGGATCCAAGACACAAGGGACGTAGGAAGTGCCGGGCTAGTCGGGAACATTGCCCGGCCTACCTACAAGCTAACTCGCCCTCTGGATCGCACTGACAAGCGCGCTCTTGTCCATCTTGCTGCGTCCCGCGATGTCGAGCTCGGACGCCATCTTCAGAAGGTCGCTCTTGGAGGATCTCGAGAGATCGTCTTTCGTTGAGGATGCGTTCTTCCCACGACTGCCGGCCGACGCACGTTTCGTGCTTCGTGCATGACTCGTGCTGCGCGTTACTCGAGCCGCTTGGCGAGGCGAGGGCGTGTTGCTCGCGCTCGTCACGACCGCGTTCTTCGATAGGCTCTTCCTGAGCACTTCCATCAAATCGATGATCTCGGCGCCTTGTGCGTCCGCATCTTCTTCCTCGAGCCCGCGCATCTTGATGACGTCCTCGTCTCGTTCGCGCTTCTCCTCGGCCAAATGGTGTAGCTCTTCGGCTTGACGGTCCTCGAGCTCCGACATGTCGAGCGACTTGGCTTTGAGCGCTTCGATTGCCTTCGTAAAGGGTTGGACTTTGCTCGCGGCTGCCTTTTTCTTCTTCGGTAACTCGATCATCTCGGGTGCGCGGATCTCATCCGCATAGCGCAGCGTCTCCGCGCGCAGCACGCCGTTGTCCGACAGAATCGCAACCAAGTACTCCTGACCGCGCATGACGAAGGCGCCGATTGCCACTTGATTCGTGCGCGCCATGGTCATTGCGAGCAGGTTGTACGCCTTCGCGGAACGACCGGCGGGCGCGAGGAAGTATGGGCGTTGATAGTAGAAGGGCGGAATCTGCGCGAACGGAACGAAGCGGCGCAGTTCAATGTCTCGCGACATCTCCGGCGCGACGGACTCGAACTCCTCGTCGGTGATGACGACGACCTCGCCCGACTCGGTCTCGTAGCCGCGCACGAGGTCGTCTTGCTTGAGCTTCTTGCCTTCCTTCGAGCAGCGATACTGCCGTCCGAGTGCATGACCGTCCTTGTCGACCATCTTCATCGACGTTTGGCGCGGGCGCGTGCCGGAGAATAGATCGACGGGAATGCTCACGAGCCCGAACGTGATCGTGCCGGACCAGAAGGAGCGGACGGGTGCCGGACCGGCGCCGGCGTCACTTCCGTTTCCGCTGCCGTTGGTCGACCGCTTAGGCAACTTTCTTCTCCCGCGCTTGCGAGAGGCTCGCTTTCAACGCGTCCGCGAGGCTCGCCTCAGGTGCCTTCCGCTTGCGCTTGATCGGCGTGATCTTCTTGCCATTGAGCTTCGCGTCGATCAGCGTCTGAACGCGCTTGCGGTACTCGTCCTGCCACTGCTCGGGCTCGAAGTCGCCGCTGATCGAGGCGACGAGCTGTTCGGCAAGCTTCAGCTCGCTCGCCTGCGGCGTGTTCGCCTTCGCGACGTCGATGTTCGAGAAGCTCAGTACCTGCTCGGCGCGGCGGAGCGTCGTCATCATGAGATAGCCGTCATTCAGATGCAGCGCGCCCAGGTATCGCTTCTTGCGCATGGTCCAGCGCGCGATGCCGATGAGCTTCTTCTTGCTCAGTGCTTCCGAGAACGCGAAGTAGCTGTCGTCGTCGCCATCGGGCCCCAGATAGTACGGTCGGTCGTACCACTGATCGCTGAGAAGCGAGGGGTCGACAAATCGACACAGGTGAATGTCCCGCGACTCCGGCGGCTCGAGCGTCTCGAGGTCTTCCAGCTGAAGAATGACGGCGGTCTCGCGCGTGAGCGGATAGGCTTTACGTCGATCCTCCTTGTCGACGTCCTTGCCCGTGTCCTTGCGCACGATGTGCTGCTCTACCGGCGCTGCATCTTTTTCGTGCAACAACCGGAAGCGGATCTTTCGATCCTCGATCGCTGAATACAGTTTCACCGGCACCTCGTGCTTGCCGAGGAGCAGGTGACCCTTCCAGATCGCGCGCGCCACGGCCTATTGGCCTCGTTTCGCCGCGTGTTTTCGCTGTGGCACGCAGCCGGGGCACACGTATCGGCTTTCGTGGGAGACGATGCAGTGCATACACGTCGGTCCATCGCAGTCCGGGCAGCGATACTCGGCCTCGTAGGCGTACACGGTCCCGCAATGTGGACACTCTTCATCGCCCCCGGCGATCCACCAACGTTCTAATCGGACCTTAGGTCTGCTCGCGGTTGCGGTTCTAGGCATGGAAGATTCCTCGCTCGCCCGCGCCTTGGCGGACGCTGTGTCGTTTCGTTATCCACAAAACGACGAAGTGCCCTCGCTGTTCCCCATGTCGGCCATTCTCGTGGTGAAATGTTGCAATTCACCCGTTTTTAACTCGCTTAGCATCGTGCGAGCCCAGAAGAACCTATGAATCCAGACGAACGACCCGCGAGCGCGACATCAGACTCAGATCGCCGGATGCTCGCCAAAGCGATCTCTCGGATATTCGATCAGTGGCGCTTGTCCGAGACGGATCAGCTCCTCGTGTTAGGGATCGGCGCCGAAGATCGAGGCGTGCTCGTCTCGATGCGCGAGCGGAACGATCTCGCCCCGGATGAGCTCGTCGATCGTGCGCGTGCACTCGTGCGCATCTACCGCTATCTCGCGATGCTCTACCCCGAGCATCCCACGCTGCGCGAGAAGTGGATGACCTCGACGCATCCGAGGTTGGACGGAGAGGCGCCGCTCGATCGGGTGAAGCGCGGCGGGGCGAAAGGCATCGGGTTCGTGACGACGCTGCTGGAAGAGCAGCTGTTCTAGTTTCGGTTGGCGGTTGACGGTCAGAGAAGCCGTCTGTCGCAGACGTTGAGCAATGCATCGCGGTCGCTTGCCATGGCACGCGAGGGGCGATACGTATTCGCTCCGGTCGCGTCCTTCGCGCGTGTTGTAGAGGCGGCAATAGATGATTCGATCCTCGTCACGGATAGCAGCGAGTCTGTTGATTCTTTCGCTCTGCGCGCACATCCCGATAGTGCACGCGCAAAGCGGCACCCTGGCTCGAATCGTCCTGATTCAGCCGAAGCCCGGCCAAGCAGCCGACTTCGAAGCGGGCTATCAGCGGCATCTGGAATGGCACCGCCAGAACGAGGACCCGTGGCGCTGGTATGGATGGAGCTTCGTCCTGGGGCATCGCCTTGGATTGTTCATGGATGGCAGTTTCGGTCATACCGCGGCTGGCCTCGATGCCGCGATCAAGCCCGCCGAGGATGGCGCGGACAACGCGAAGAACGTCACGCCCCACGCCGACTTCGTGAGCCATGGCGTCTACGAGCGATTGGATGCGATCAGTCGCGGCGCTCCGCTGCCCGACCCATCGGCGATGCTCGTACTCGACACCTTCGAAGTCGCACCAGGCCAAGAAAGCGCTTTCGAGAAAGCGTTGGTGCAAAGCGCGACGTCCGCGGGAATCGACCGCTGGACCTGTTACAAGCTGCGCATCGGTGGCCCGCGAAGCGAATACCTCGTCATGCGCAATGCGACGTCATTCGGCAACGCGGCGTCGTTGGCCCCGATCGAAGTTCCACCGGGCATCGCGGTGCGGGCGACGAGCGAGCTGCTGCGATATCGCCCCGAGCTGAGCTACGAGCCGTAGCGACTCTACACGGTCGTTTGACACGCGCGGCGCCCGAGAGCAGCCTTCCTTCAAGGAGCGCGCACGCGCTCATCTGGATGGCAGGCGTACCTCGACGCGATATGAATGAGCACTTGATAGCGGATCTCGGTCGGTTCGTCGATGAACGCGGCATCACGATGTCCGAGGCGCCTGGGCACGTTCTAGTGCATATCGATCGGTTCGAAGTTTCGCTGTCGATCTTGATTCCGCGCGCCGTCCTCGAGTGGTGGGTCGAAGTGGACGATCGCGCCACCGGCGGAAAGTTTCAGGATTGGTGCGATTATCAGGGCTACGACGCTTCGTCGGTGCAGGAGTTGTCGGAGGATATGCGCGCCGATGTGGTGCGCTTCATCGAGAACGTCGTTGCGCGTCCGCTCCGAGTCGTCGCGAACGGACGCGTGCTGCAGTGGAACGTCGGAGGCGATTGGTGTCAGGCCGTGCCACTCGTGCCGGATGCCGATGATGCTGCGGGCCGCATTCGAACCGCACCCGCTTGAGCGCGGATTCAAAGAGCGCGGCGCCAATGGAGCACGAGCTACTGGAGTTGGAAGAACGAGGCTGGCGAGCGCTTGCGACGGAAGGCGACGCAGGGCGCAACTTTTACGCAGCCATTCTTCGAGAAGACGCGGTCATGCTCTTCCCGGGCGGGATGCGCATCGTGGGTCGCGACCGCATCCTGGAATCGCTGGCAGCTCAGCCTTGGGAATCCTTCCGGATCGAAGAGCCGGAAGTGGTTTCGCTGTCGGGAGATGCTGCCGTGCTGACCTACTCCGTGAGTGCGCAGCGCAAAGACAGTCCGCCGTATCGAGCGCTCATCAGCAGTACGTATGCGCGGGATAAAGGTCCTTGGCAGCTCGTCGTGCATCAACAAACGCTGGTATGAGCGAACGCTTTCTCAGCGTGCCCCGAGCCGCTGCTGCAGGTCTTTGAGCCGTCCCTGCACATCCTCGTCGACTTCCTCGCCCAGAGCGCGTTCGATCATTTCGGCTGCTTCTTTCCGCAGCAAATCGGTTTCATACGCTTCGAGCGCATTGATCGCCATGTGCCGATTCCGGATCACCGGGCTGCGCAGACCCGTCGCGATGAGTCGGAGCCCTTTGCCGGGAAAGTGTTTGAGATCCTGCAGGATGAAATCGAGACAGCCGTGCGCCGCGAACTCTTTACCCAAGCCGAGCTGCGTTCCCGGTCCGCTTGCGATCTCATCGAGCGGCAGGCCGCGTTCCGCGATCGCGACGAGCTCGTCGATCCGCTTCTGCGTCGCCGCTTGCATCGCATTGAACCAGGCGCTCGAGTCGAGGGGATCGCGCTGGAGTCGACGAACGTGCCAGTCGTAAGTATCGATGTCCTTCACTTTCGCCGCGCGGTTCGCACGATCGAAGCGGATGGGGTCGTCGAGTTCGAGCTCGGCACGGATCAACGAATCCCACTCGGGCCGATCGACATAGTCGCGTCCGCTCGTGGTGACCGCGCGAAGTGCGCTTTCGCTCCATCCTTTCGCGAGTTGGTCCGCGTCACTGCGTTCATCCTCCTCGAGATATTCCAGAATAACGTTCGCGGTTAGCAGATGAAGCAGCTCGAGCGGCGCTGTGGAGATGTGCTCCAGGTAGAGCAGGATCGCCGCGGCCGCATCGGGGTACGCATTGATGCCGGCGGCGGCGCCGTTCTCGGCGGCGATCAGTGCATCGATGATTTCCGCCGCGCTCGTGAGCTCGGCTGCATCGACGCGCGGAGCCGAAAGCGCTTCGCGCAGCCGACCGTGAACGGCCGCCGTGAGGGCGACGTACTCGTAGAGCACCGAATTGCGGTAGCCCTCGAGGCGGAGCCAACGTTGTATTTGCGGATTGTCGGTCGGCACGAGCCGCTCGACGAGATGAATGCGACCCCAGCCCTCGACAGTTTTCGCAAGCGCCCAAAGCCGCTCGCTCGGATCTTCGAACATGTTCGACAGCGCGACGGCGGAAAAGAGGGTGAACTCTTCATGCTTGCCGAGCACGGTCACGATCTCTTCATGTTCCTGCGCGCGCATCGCCCCGAGCAGCGCGATCCCGGCCTTCACCGGTCCTCGATCTCGCGACCGGGTGGCGAGCTTGACCGCGAATTCCTCGAGGTGCGGATCGATCGGCGTTTCGAGCTCTTTGAGCGCTTCCAATAGAGGATCGATGATCTCGATCACCGGTTCTTCCTTCAGCACCGCGTACGCCGTCGCCGCTGCACGATCGTCGCCGTATCTCGCGACGCGATCGATCTTCGACGCCAAGCGTTTCGCGATCGCGAGCGAGGTACGCGTGGCCGAGTGGTGCGCGAACGTGCCATCGAGCGCGCCATCCGCCCAGCGAAGCTTGGAGCCGCCGCTCAGGTCTTCATCGGGTAACGCGTCCCCGCGCGGCTCGAGCTTGCCGCTCACCGGATCGATGTGATGCTTCACGAATGCATAGATCGAGTCCTCGACCCAAAGAGCTGACGTCGATCCGGCGGATCGACCAAACAAGTTCGTGAGAATGCCCATGTCGGCGGGAGCCTATCAGATCGCGCGCAGTGGTTCTTCACGTCGGCGAGCATTACCATTTGCACCGAACGGAGCGTTGCCAGCCGGGGAGTTCAGTGACGAACAAGGTGGCGATCTTGTGTGCAATCTCGAGTGCGATCTTCGCGCCGCGCGCGCATGCGGGAGCGCCTGAGCGACAATCCCTCGAGGACGCGTGGTGGACCGGCCCGATCGTCGCCGCAGGCGCAGGCACGTTGCCCCAGGGTCATGCGCTCGTCGAGCCCTATCTATTCGATGTCATCCGATACGGACGCTTTGACGACGGCGGCGATCGACACCGCGTGCCGCGCGCTCACGGGTACGGATCGCTCACGTACATGTTGTATGGCGTGACCGACGACTTCACGGTCGGGATGATTCCCACGTTTGGCTTCAACGACGTTCGCGGCGGCCGCGATAGCTCGGGCGTGCAAATGGGCGATCTCACGCTGCAGGCGCAGTATCGGCTTTCGCAGTTTCGCGAGGGCAGTGCGGTTCCGACGACGTCGGTCGTGATCCAGCAAACCTTGCCGACCGGCAACTATGACCGCTTGGGGCTGCGTCCGAACGACGGCCTCGGTTTGGGCGCGTACACGACGACGCTCGCGCTCTACTCTCAGTACTACCTTTGGATGCCGAACGGTCGCATCGTGCGTACGCGATTCAATGTGGCGTACGCGCTCTCGGACGATGTACGGATACGGGATGTGAGCGTCTACGGCACGGAGGCTGGGTTTCGCGGCATTGCGAAGCCGGGTGACGTCCTCACGATCAACTCATCGTGGGAGTACAGCGTGACGCGCAATTGGGTGCTCGCGCTCGATTTCGTGTATCAGCACGATGACAACACGACCTTGCGCGGTTCCACGACCGATCCCCTGACCGGCGAGCCGCGCGACATCCGCGCGGACTTCGGCTCGGCGTGGCGATTAGGTGTGGCGCCCGCCGTCGAATACAACTTCAGCAGCCGAATCGGTGTGATTGTCGGCGCGCGATGGTTCGGCGCCGGTCGCAATACGAGCGCGACCGTTACACCGGCGGTCGCGCTGAACATGGTGTTCTAAGAATCGGTGACGGTTGACAGTCGACGGTTGACGGCCAGAGAAGAAGCAGCCTCCGCCGTCGATCGCCAATCGGTGCTATCGAGCGCGCTTTACCTCGCCGAGCGCGACCGCGAGAACATAGATATGTTCCAAGCCCTCGTAAAACGCGCGCGTGGGCAGCCGCTCGTTGAGCCCGTGGGCGAACATTTCGCTCGATTTCATGAAGAGCCCTGAGCTCGCGTACGTCGGAATACCGGCTTTGCGATACGCTTTCCCATCCGTGCCGCCCGATTCGAGATACGGCACGATCGGCACGCCCGGATAGTTCGCGTGTACGGCACGCGTGATCGCTTTCATGACATCGGGGCGCATCTCGGACACGGGGCTCGACTCGGGATTGCCGCGCACGGTGATCTTCACGCCGGGATCATCGACCACCTTGATGAGCGCCGCGCGCACCGTTTCGACTTCGACGCCCGGGAAGATGCGGCAGTTCACGATCGCTTTCGCCGTTTGAGGCAGCGCGTTCTCCGCGTGGCCCGCGTCGAGCCTCGTTGCGACGCAAGTCGTTCGCGTCGTGCCGACGAACTCCGGCGATGCGGCAAGCGTCTCGGCCGCTGAAGCGTCGTCGGGATTCGCCGCGAATCGACGGAGTGCATCGCCAAGCTCGCCTTTCTCAGCCTCGCCGACCGCACCGAGATAGCTGCGCGTCAACGCGTTCGACATCACCGGAAAGCGGTGTGCTTCTACTTCCAGTAAAGCGTGGGCGAGTTGATAGATCGCGTTGTCCGAGCGAGGCCGAGAGCTGTGCCCGCCCGGATTGTTCACCGTCACATCGAAGCTGGCGTACGTTTTCTCGGCGCCCTGTACGAGATAGATTTGCGGCGCGCCGGAGGTCTCATCGAGAAACCCACCGCCTGCGTCGGTATTGATCGCCAGCTCCGCGTCTTTGACCCACGGGTGCTGCGCAATGCGGCGCGTCGTGTTCATACTCGTCTCCTCGTCGCCGACGAATGCGAACACCAGCGGGCGTGCGGGCTGCAAGCGTTCGGCCTTGAGGCGCAGGATCGTCGTGACGAGCGCCGTGACGCCCGCCTTGTTGTCCATGGTGCCGCGTCCGAAGAACGCGCCGTCCTCTTCGACCAGCGTAAACGGATCGCG
This sequence comes from Lysobacterales bacterium, assembly GCA_044506405.1. Lineage (GTDB taxonomy): Bacteria > Pseudomonadota > Gammaproteobacteria > Steroidobacterales > Steroidobacteraceae > Steroidobacter. The sequence continues at coordinate 22,967 of JBIQKP010000044.1, forward strand.
CTCCCATTCTTCCGGTCGAGCATCCACGACATCCATGTGTGCCGAGAACAAGATCGGCTTGCGATTCACTTGACCGGGAACGCGAACGATCATCGCGGTGGCTTCTCCCACTTCGAATGTCGTGATGTCAGTCGATGGCACGCCACCGGCCGTGAGCACTTCCGTGAGGTACGCGGCCATGGGGGCCGTTTGCCCATGACCCAATGCTGTGCGGAACGCCACGATGCGGCTGTAGATCTCTCGCGCTTGAATCTCGTGCGCAGCCGTTTGCGCATTCGCAACGCTCGCTACAGCCAGACACGACAGCATCGTGAGCAGCAGGTTTTTCATAGTGCGATCCGCGAAGTGGATGTGCTCACTGATCATTCTGGCCTCCGTTATGGTCCAGTCGTTCTCGCGCACATCCGAAGCCGCATCATGCCTTCGATATGGCCGCGTGACCTTGACCGGAACACTCGTCCGTCAAACTTATCCAGGACCACCCGACTACGAGGATGTCACCAAAGGGGACGAGCCGCGAGCGATTTGGGTGCTGTTGCTAGAGCCGGGCATTTGCGTGCTCGATCCCGATGCAAGATATCCGCGTGAGCACTACCAGCGCGAGATACAGTTAGTGGTGCGATCGGACCAGTACACTCTATGTAGATCGCTACTCGGCAAGAGAATCGAGGTCATCGGCGATTTGCGCCAGGGCGGTGCGCGCTATGACAAGCGATTGGTGATCGAGGCGGAGGAGATCGCACCTCGCAGCTCCGCTCGCTAGCGTCGCCCGCTTCTTCCCTGGCGTGAAACAAAACCGCTCGGCGCGTTGTTGTTGCCTTGGTTGCTAAACGTCAGGAATCCCGCACGAGTGAACGCCGCCGAGTTTCCGCTCTGGCTCAACGCCGCGCTATTCGTCGCGGGCGGCGCGGTCGTCTGGTTCGCAGGGACACGGCTCGCCCGCTACGCAGACGCGTTCGCGGAGAAGACGGGCATCGGCCGCGTCGCCGTCGGCATGATGCTGCTCGGGAGCGTCACGTCGCTGCCTGAGATCACGATCGCGACGACCTCGACGCTGCAAGGAACGCCACTCTTATCGATCACCGATGTGCTCGGGAGTGCCGCGCTCAACGTCGTGATCCTCGCGATTGCGGATGCGAGCTTCGGTCGCGGTGCGCTCACGTCGATCCAAGGCTCTTCCCGCGTGATGATGCAGGGCGTGCTCGGCATCGTCGTCATGGCGCTATCGATCGGCGCCTACGTCGCGGGTGACGTATTGTTCGTCGGCATCGGCGTGTGGAGTTGGCTCATGCTCGCCGTCTATGTCATTTCCATCCTGCTGCTGAAGAGCGCGCAGCAAGGCGAAGCCTGGCAGCCGAAAGACTCGGACGACCGCCCTAAACAGAAACAGGACGACGAAGAAAATCGCTCCCTCGCGAAGCTGATCGTGCTGATTGCCGTGGCCGCGGCCGGCATTGTCGCAGCGGGCGTGACGCTTGCACAGACGGGCGCCGCGCTCGCCGAACAGACCGGTTTGGGGTTGAGCTTCTTCGGCGCTGTGTTTCTCGCGGTGACCACTTCGCTTCCCGAGATCAGCACGACGATCGCGCTCGCGCGACGCCATCAGTACGAGATGGCGATCTCTGGGATCTTTGGCACCAATATTTTCAACGTCACGATCATCGTGCTCGTCGATGCGCTACATCCCGGCGGTCCGGTCTTGCCGGAAGTCGGGCGCCCGGCGAGCGTCGGCGCGTTGCTCGGTATCGTGCTGACGTCGATCTTTCTCGTCGGATTGATCGAACGGCGCGATCGTGTGCTGCTCCGAATGGGCTATGACTCGATCGCGGTACTGCTTGCCTACGCCGCAGGGCTGGTCGTGCTGTACGCTGTTCGATGAGGCTCGGCATCTCTTCAGGGCATGTTCGGCGTAAGCCGGAATACGTGAGTGCCGATGCGAAAGTCGCGGAATCTTCGAGATTCCGCGATGATGCCTTGCTCTCGCAGCGTGGCGATAAGATCGTCCATCGGTAGACTGGTGGAAACGAAGTATCCTGCCCGCTGCCATCCGTCCGCCGTACGCTCGTACGCATGCGCATTCTGATCGGCGAGAACGACGAACTCGTCCGCTGCGTCGTCATTCAGATCGATGAACACGCCGATGAGTGGACCGCGCGTCGTGCTGTATTGCCATCCGATCGAGGGATTGCTCATGTCATTCTCGATCTGCGCGGTGAGGATGGGGTCAAGCGCGCGGTCGGCCGGATGCACAATCATCTCCGCAAGACGCGACTCGATGTTTTCTTTGGAGGGCGAGCGAGGCGTCCAACGCTCTTGCGTCAAGATCGCGGCCGCTTCCTTCTGCAGTTCCGGTCGATCGTCCATTGCCGCCAGCGCCTCGAGCTTTCTTGTTCCGTACACGCCCGAGTTGTAGCGCAGGTAGTGCAAGGGCGTGCTGCCATAGGTTCCCGACTCGCTGGGCCGCTCTGCGAGAGCCAGCGCGAACTGACTGTTCGCGGCGATGCGGTGCGGTGAGAGCACGGGGGTGAGCGCCAGCGCGATCACGATGAGCATGAACACGGCCACCGCGATGTTCACGTGCGCGATGCTGCTCATCCAGGGCGAAGCGCGTTTCGCCGCGAAAGCGTAACCGATGCTGTAGAGCACGGCCGCTGCCGCGACGATGCATGCCCACACGCGTTCCACGGTGAAGCCATACTGTTGAATGCGCAGGTAGAGCGCCAACACAGCCGTCAAAGCGATGATCACGACGAGCGGAATCACGAAGCGCAACGCGACTGCAATCGGTCGTGGATAAGGCTGTTCGACCGTGCCGTCTCGATACGCGGCATTGACGAGCAACACGGTGACCGCCACGAGCCAAAGCAGCCACGCTGCACCGATCACCCGCTGTCCTGATTCGAACATCCCTGGCAGCTTCGCGATGAGTGCGATAGTGAAGAGCGCGAGAATCAGTCCCGCGATCAGCGCGAGCCACTTGAGCACGCTCAGCACCTGTTCGAGGACGATGCTCGTCAGGCGCTCGACCGAGCCAATCAGGTGCAGTGCGACGCCGAACACAATCGCGGTGACGGGATAGACGAAGATCGGCGCCTCGAACAAAGCATCGAAGAACCCGATGCCGAGAAGATTGAACAGCGATTTCCACAGAAACAGCAGCAGCCAGAACAAGCCCGTGAAGGCGAACGCCTCGGCCAGCGCGAGCTTGTTCGTCCACGCCGTCGCGAAGAAGAATGGGTAGCGCGCACGCCAGCGTCCTTCGGTCAGGCGCGCTTGGATGAAAGGCAGCGCAATCAACCAGAGCACAGCGAGGGCGAACGCAAGCTGGACCCAGTCATCGGTTTGCAGAAGATCACGTGCGGCACGGCCGGACATCGCGCCGGTGTGCCATCCGAAATAGGCAACGAGCACACTCAAGCCAGCGAGGATGATCCACGTTGCGCGTTGTTGCGTGTGCTGCGCAAGGAATTGCAGCGTCAGCGGAATGAATATCGCGACTGCGTAGAGTGCGAGCAGTAGAGGCGTGTGAGTGGAGGGCCAGTGTTGCCCGACGAGCGACTGATGGAGACCGTAGAGTGCCCAACCCTGAATGACCGCGGCCAACAAAATGATCGGTAGCCCGCGTTCACCGCGCCATAGATTCTCCCTGAAGGACATGCATGCACCCCGCGCGCTCGTGTGAGTGATCCGGGCGGATTATCCACGAAGCGCGCGAGGCGAAAGTGATCAATTGTGGCGCGAAACGTCGCAGTGCGTTACCTCACCCAGCAGCGCGCCGAGGTTTGAGCTCTATTCGCCAGATCGTACCCTCAGGATTCTCGGGATATCGGACCCCGAGCTCGATGGTGCCCTCCATTCCGTACCGGATGTGAATCCTGGGTTCCATCGCCGGTTCCCAGGGATCGGCGAACTCGACGCCCTTGGTCTGGGCGCGAGCGAAAAGACGCATCCGGAACTCGACGATGTTCTCGCCGATGTCGACTGCGGACGTTTCGACGCGCAGTTCGTCGGCGACTTCCTCCGTCCATCGCTCTCCGAAGCGCAAGGACATCGGATTCGAGGTCACGAGCTTGTCGTTGCGATAGATGTTCGAGTCGACGATCACGTCGGCTTCGGATCGCCCTTCCTCGGAGCCGGCGAACGTACCCCAGAGAAAGCTCACGAGCACGGGTTGTCGCTGCACGTCGAGAACGTCGCGGCCGAGGAGCTCACCGACTGATTTTGTGCGCCTGACGAAGACGTCTGCACCTGGTGCCAGGTTGGGAATGCTTGCGCTGAGCGCTTCGGGGTTCGAGGCCGATCGTCCGGTCCGCACGACCTCACCTTCTTCGTTCAGCAGCACCCACAGAAGCTCGTGCGGCTGCGCGCTTTCGGTCGCGACCTGTGGGAAGTACCGCTCCACGAGCGCACGTTGAACCGCAGCCTCTTCCAAGGATTCCGAGCTCAAAGGATGCGTTTCCACGAACGGGTCGTCCGACTTCTCGAAGGCGTACAGAACCGTGGGCTTGAAAGGAGCGCTCCCGCTGCCGGGGATCACTGCGGTTGTACTGATGCGCTCGAGAGGAGTGCCCGCAGCAGCGAGTCGCTTCAACTGATTGTCACGGCCGTCGAGACTGTCCTCATTCTTGTAGGGTGCTTGCTTGGCGCTCTTCAACGTCCCGTTCGCATCGAACACGGCGGTGACGAGTACGTCTCCATCGGGTGTCTCATCGTAGAGCTCCGGCAGCGTGGCGCGGATCACGGGTTCGACGACACTCGCCGATCTCGTTCGGTGAACGCCGCGTGCTGCGTAGTTGAGAAAGACGGGTGCTGAGCCGGGATGGTCCTCATAGATCAGGCGTCCGAGGAAGCGCTCATCCGCGGGATGGAGCTGCTCGGGGCTGAAGCCATTGTTTGCCGCGTCTGGCGGCGATGCCGCATCGAGCGTCGTGCCCGGCGCAAGCGCTGTCTTCGACGCGCTCTCGATCTGCAACGCATTATCGAGCAGGACATTCAGCAGCACCGGCGCATCGAGCTTCGCGTCGAAGACCTCTGGAAACCGAGCGCGAACGACGCCTTCGACGCGTGGGTGAAATCCCGTTTGCGGGGGCGGGAATACTAGCCGCTCTTCGTTGCTTGGCGGATTGACCTGTGCCGCGGCGGTCAAGAGCGAGATGCAGAGCGCCGCGCAACCGATCGCGGTCAACGCCGCATAGCGAGGACGATTCGTCATCATGGTGTGAATCCTTTTCTCCAAATCGGAAGGGGGCTCGATGAGCGCGACGGCGCCAAGCGGCGCGCCGGTGTGACGTTGGCCCACGAGTAGTAAGGCCTCGCCGTAATCGGCGGCGTTCGCGCCGCTGCGGAGAACGCGTGCATCGCAATCGAGCTCGATGGCGAATCGCAACCGACGGAGTTGCCACCACAGTGCGACGTTCCATGGCATCAGTGCGATCAGGAGCAGCGAGAGCAACAGTGCGAGCGGGTCACGCGCAGCGATATGTTCGGCTTCATGACGGAGGGCGAGCGCCCGAGTTGCACGCGGCGCGCCGATGAGCCAGCGCGGCACGACGATCTGTGCGCGCCGAAATCCAACGACTGCGGGGCCGACATCCTCGCTTACGAGGACGTTTGTGCCGTCGATCCATTGCGAGCGCCACGCGCGCCGAGAACGGTGCAGGAGCAGCCAGGCGCGCGCATAGACCAAGAACGTTGCAATGGAAAGCGTCAGCCACAGTGTTTGTAGCGTGGTGTCGAGCGATGGGAGTGAAGGCCAGGCGAAGTCGCGCGTTTCCTTGACTTGTATAGAGACCGGCTGAGTGATCGCAGGGGTGGCCACGACTTCAGCCGATGAACGGGGTAGCGCAAGCGAGTGCGTCGACACCGGAATCGGCGGCGGGAGTTCGCTAGCGTTTGTTTGCATGAGGACCGGTGCGGTCGCGGACAGGAGTAGGGCGATGAGCCAGACGACGCGGCGCGGTCGGCCGATGGCGGCGAGCGCTCTGTCGAGCAGCAGCGCAGCGACGCTCACGACCGCCGACAAGGCGATCGCGTAAAGCATGAAGGCGGAGATCATTTCTTCCCCTTGTTGCGGCGCTCGTCGAGCAATTGTTGAATGCGTGCGATCTGCGCGTCGCTCAGTTTCTCGCTCGATACCAGATGGGTGAGCAGCAACTCGGGTGAGCCCTTGAAGAGCTTTTGCGACAAGTCGCGAAGCGCACTCTTACGCGCGACGTTGCGATCGACGAGCGGGGCGTAGCGATGCGCCCTACCGTCCTTGCTCGGGCCGACGTATCCCTTGCTCTCGAGATTCCGCAGAATCGTGAGCACGGTGGTGTAGGCGAGATCGTCGCTGAGATGCTCGCGCACTTCGGCAACGGTCGAGGGACCGCGCTCCCAGAGCACTTCCATGAACTCCGCTTCACGATCGGTCAGTACGACGCGCATGGCTCCTCCTGAACTACTATGGTCGTAGTATCTTGAGGCGGGCGCATCGCAATGTCAACTATCTATATAGTAGATAGAGATGTAAGTTGTGAGCGGAGGAGCGTTGTGTGTCGAGCCGACTCGGGGCAAAGTGCGCTGGCCGATGAGATCCTTCATAGGAGATAACTCTCGCGGCGAACGCGGAGAGCGCGGCGAGAACAAGAAGAATGTAGGTCGGAATTTATTCCGACACGTTCCGGGAAATTGTCGGAATGAACTCCGACCTACAGGGAAGTAGGAAGTGCCGGGCTAGTCGGGAACATTGCCCGGCCGACCTACAGGGAAGTAGGAAGTGCCGGGCTGGTAGGGAACATTGCCCGGCCGACCTACAACTATCCGCGGCGGGCGAGGCGCCACACGGCAACGGCGCTGCAAAGCACGGTCAGGCCGGCGAGTGCGCCGAGCGATAGCTGCACCGGCACGTAGATGAACTTGTCGACATTACCGACGTTGAGAGCGATCTGATTCAGATGAAACGCAGGCCATGCGATCGTTTGGGTATGCAGGAACTCAGGCAGCGGGAAGAACATCCCGGACAGCCATAACATGGGCAGGTAAAGGAGATTCGCGTACGCCGGCGCGGCGTTTGCGGACGCGAGCGTTCCGATCAACATACCGAGCGCGCAGAACGGGATCGTACCGATCAGGTATACGGTGCTCATGGCAACGAGCTCGCCCGGACTCACCGTGAGTTGGCCGATGCTCATCGCCGCAATCGCGAGCGGCAGATAGGCGAGTGCGGCGAAGGCGACGCCGACGATCATCTTGGCCACGATCCAAGCGCCCGCCGGTGCAGGCATCGCGCGTTTGAGCTGCAGCAAGCCGGCCTCACGCTCGACCGCGAGTGTGCAACCGATGCCAAACAGCGCAGCACCGATGACCGCCATGACTGAGAACCCGGAGAACAGGTAGTCCGCGACGTACGGATCCTTCTCGATCGCCTCGCTTGCGATCATGACGCCGAACAGCAGATAAGCGGCGAGCGGCACGATCAAGAACGGAATCACGAGTCCGGGGGTGCGCAGCAAGCGCAGGAACTCGCAGTAGGTTTCCGTCCAGTAGGCGTTCAACAAACGCCCAGACGGCATCGAAGCGTTCTGAGTCAGTACGGCACTCATGCGGCCTCCTTCGTCAGTGTTTCGAACGCCTCATGAAGACCTGCGTTGCGGATCTCGAGCCGACGGACCTTCTCATCCCTCGCGAACAGTCGGCGCACGACGTCCTCAGCATCCGTTGCCGTGATACGAATCACCGCCGTGTCGCGCGATGCGGCGATCACACCCGGCCACGACTTGATCTCATCGAGCTGGACGCACGACTCGCAGCTGATGTGACGGCGTGAGACGATCGAACGGACCTCATCGATCGTGCCGAGTGCGATGACTTGAGCCTTAGCAAGAACGACGACGTGGTCGGCGAGCGCTTCGGCTTCTTCCAAGTAGTGCGTCGTCAGTACGATCGAGCAGCCCTCGCTCAGGAGTGTACGCACTGCGGCCCACAGCGTTTGCCGTGCCGTCACATCCAAGCCGACCGTAGGTTCATCGAGAAACAAAAGTTGCGGACGGCCGCAAACCGCCATCGCGAACTGCACTTGTCGTTTCTGTCCCCCCGAAAGCGTGCCGTACGTACGATCGGCAAGTGCTTCGATCCCAGCGAAGGCGAGCACATCCTCTATGGAGCGAGGATCGGGATAGTAGCTCGAGGCAAGCGTAACGAGCTCACGCACACGCAGCTCCCGCGGCAGCTCGACACTTTGCATCATGACGCCGACTTTGCGGCGAGGCTCGACTGCGAGCGGTGAGCCGCCAAAGATTGCCACCGTGCCCTCGTCCGGCTCGAGTAGCCCGAGTAAGAGCGAAATAGCGGTCGACTTGCCCGCGCCGTTCGGTCCCAGAACCGCAGTCAGTCGACCGGGTGCGATGTCGAGATCGACCCGATTCAGCGCGCGCGTCGCGCCATAGTTCTTGGACACTTCGTGCAGCCGCGCGACCGAGCCCTTCGATTCCTGAGGGCTCACGTCCTTTTCGGCTTGACCTCCAGCTCGCCGCGAGTACTTGCGACCATTGAGGAGCTGGCCGATGAACGTGAATCGCACGAACAGGTGATAGCTGGCAATCAGAATCGCGAGGCTCGCAACGAGCACGAACGTGTACTTGAGTGACCAATGCAGCGGCCATTGCGCAACGGCGACCTGAAGCGCCGCGACCACCGGCAGATGCACGATGTAGATCCAGTACGATGCATCGGCGATGTAGCGGCGAGCCGCACTGTAGCCACTGAAGAACTGAAGCGCGGCACCAACGAGGCCGAACACCCAGCTCCAGAGCGCGATGCCGAACGAAAGGACGAATACAGTTCGATACGTTCCCGGCGCAACCGGCGTCAGCGGCGCCTGCGAATGCAGGATCCAGACGCAGACCGCCGACGCGATGACGGCCAACGCGAGGTGCCCCACATAGCGCCGCTGCATCTCCCCGAGCAAGCTCGTCGATCGATGCACGATCCAACCGACGATCATCGCAGTCGAGAATCCGACGAACGAAGGCAATTGCGGTAGGAGCGAGTGATCGGGCGTGGGAATGCCCTGCCAATACACCCAGAAGGGAAGCGCTAACAGGCACGCAGCGAGCGGCAGCCCGAGCAGGAAGTTCGCCACGTACCCGCTCATGCACCAACGCGCGACCGAATCGATGGCGGTACGCAGCTTGCCAGCCTTGTCCAGCCTGACGAAAACGGCGCGCACCGCGAGGATCGCGACGTACAGCA
>JBIQKP010000004.1:0-123613 GCA_044506405.1 Lysobacterales bacterium
ATCCCGCTCGATGAATTTCACCGCGTGCTGAGGGAAGGGAGTCTACGCGAGTGAGGATGGTGATGGAAGGGTGAAATTAAACCCCCAACACGTCCTGCATGGAGTAGAGCCCGGGGTTCTTGTCGCTGAGCCAGCACGCAGCTTCGACGGCACCGCGCGCGAACGCAAGGCGATCGCTCGCACGATGCGTCAACTCGATACGCTCGCCGAGGCCAGCGAACGTCACGGTGTGATCGCCCACGACATCGCCACCGCGAAAGACCGAGAAGCCAATCGCGCCCTTGCGCCGCAGCGCGCTCGCGCCATGGCGGTCGTACTCGCTGACGTCTTGCAACGCCACGCCTCGGCCACGCGCCGCCGCATTGCCGAGCGCGAGCGCCGTTCCGGACGGCGCATCCTTCTTGTTGCGATGGTGCGCTTCGAACACTTCGATATCGTAAGTCTCATCCAGTTTCCGCGCGGCGAGCTCGACGAGGCGCAGCAGCAGATTGACACCGAGGCTCATGTTCGGCGCCATTACGATCGGAATCTCTCGAGCCGCAGCTTCGATCGCTTCACGTACATCACTCGAATGCCCCGTCGTGCCAATCACGAGCGGGCATTTGCTCGCGACACACGCCTCGAGGTTCACACGGGTCGCTTCCGGCAGGCTGAAGTCGATCGCGACGCGCGCACCGATGAGCGCACTCTTCGCATCGCCCGACACGTTGGCATCGGACTTCGCCCCGAGCGCACGGACCTCTCGGCCGATCCAAGTACTTTGCGGCGATGCACTTGCACCGCTCAACACGGCCTGCTCACGCTCGTCGATCGCAGCGATGAGGGCCTTTCCCATTCGGCCTGTGATTCCGAAGACCGCGATGCGTAGTGTGTCGGACATTCTTGAAGCGAAGAGCAGGTTAGCGATTAGCGACAGAGCGTCATGCTCGCCGATAGACACGTCAGCGAATCATAGCAGCGCCGCACCATCCGGCTGCTCTACTTCTAATTCTTGATAGTCTCGAAGAAGCGTTTGACGCCGTCGAGCCACGAGCTCTCGCGCGGACTGTGATTGCGCTTGCTCGAGTGCATCGTCTCGTCGAATTGGCGCAAGAGCTTCTTCTGCTCCTCGGTGAGATTGACCGGGGTCTCGACGACGATTCGACAAAACAAATCGCCGGCTGGACCGCCGCGCACAGGCTTGACGCCCTTCTCACGCAAGCGAAACACGCGCCCCGATTGCGTCTCGGAAGGCACCTTGAGCTCTACGCTGCCGCCAAGGGTCGGCACCTCGACCATACCGCCGAGCGCCGCGATCACGAAGCTCACCGGTACTTCGCACGAGAGGTGGGCACCGTCGCGCTCGAAGATCGGGTGTTCGCGCACGCGAATCTCGACGTAGAGATCGCCCGGCGGTCCGCCGTTGCGCCCTGCTTCGCCTTCGCCAGCCAAGCGGATGCGATCGCCCGAATCGACGCCTTCCGGCACTTTGACGTTGAGGGTCTTCTTCTTGCGGAGGCGTCCTTGACCGAGGCAGGTGTCGCACGGTTGAGCAATCGTTTGACCGCGCCCCTTACAGCGAGGACAGGTCTGTTGAACTGCAAAAAAGCCCTGTTGGATGCGGACCTGTCCGATGCCGTTACAGGTTTCGCACGTGACGGTCTTCGAGCCCGGCGCCGCGCCTGTGCCGTTGCACGGCTCGCATTCGCCGAGCGTCGTGAACTCGATGGTGGCACTGTGGCCGAAGACCGCTTGCTCTAGATCGAGCTCGAGGTCGTAGCGGAGATCCGCGCCGCGATACACCTGGCGCCCCCCGCCGCGCCGGCCCGCACCGAAGATGTCGCCGAACACATCCCCGAAGATGTCGCTGAACGCGTCGGCAGCACCGAATCCGGCGCCGCCGCCTCGCGCCGCGAGGCCATCGTGGCCGTACTGGTCGTAGATCGCGCGACGTTGCGGATCGGTGAGTACTTCATAGGCTTCCTTCGCCTCTTTGAATTTCTCTTCCGCCTCGTGATCGTTGGGGTTGCGATCCGGGTGATATTTCATCGCCAAACGGCGATACGCTTTTTTGATGTCGGCTTCAGTCGCCGTCCGAGCGACGTCGAGCACCGTGTAGTAATCGCGTTTGGACATTTGAGTCGCAGGTTGACGGTTGACAGTTGACGGTTGAGAGCCAGAGCGCCCGCTCGCGCGGATACTAGCGCACCGCCCCTCGCAGCTAACGAGAGGCGGTGCTCGATTCGAGCCGTCGACAGTCAACCGTCAACTGTCGACGACAGGGCCATTAAGCGCCCTTCTTCTTGTCGTTTACCTCTTCGAACTCGGCATCCACGACATCGTCCTTGTCGTTCTTGCCGCCGGCGTCCCCGCCTGCGCTGCCCGCTTCGGCACCGGAGGCGCCTTGCTGGGCGTACGCTTGCTGAGCGAGCGTAGCCGACGCCTGCGCGAGCGCTTCCGCCTTCCGATCGATGATGTCCTTGTCATCTCCGCCCAAGGCGCGCTTGAGGTCCGAGATCGCCGATTCGATGTTCGCACGATCGGTAGCCGAAACCTTCTCGCCCAAATCCTTGAGCGCCTTCTCGCTCGAGTGCACGAGCGCATCGGCTTTGTTGCGCGTCTCGACGAGCTCGCGGAACTTGCGGTCCTCCTCCGCGTGCGCCTCGGCGTCCTTGACCATGCGCTTGATCTCCTCCTCGTTCAGTCCGCTCGAGGCCTTGATCACGATCTTCTGTTCTTTACCCGTCGCCTTGTCGCGTGCGGACACGTTCATGATGCCGTTCGCATCAATGTCGAAGGTTACTTCGATCTGCGGCATGCCACGCGGCGCGGGCGGAATGCCTTCCAGGTTGAACTGACCAAGCGACTTGTTGTCGGCCGCGCGCTGACGCTCGCCTTGGAGCACGTGAATCGTCACGGCGCCTTGGTTGTCGTCGGCCGTCGAGAACGTCTGCGTCGCCTTCGTCGGGATCGTCGTGTTCTTCTCGATCAACTTCGTCATCACGCCGCCGAGGGTCTCGATGCCGAGCGAAAGCGGCGTCACGTCGAGGAGCAGCACGTCTTTGACTTCGCCGGAGAGCACGCCGCCTTGAATCGCGGCACCGACGGCAACGGCTTCGTCAGGGTTGACGTCCTTGCGCGGCTCCTGGCCGAAGAAATCCTTGACAGCCTTCTGCACGAGCGGCATGCGGGTCTGACCGCCCACCAAGATCACCTCGGAGATGTCTTTGATGGACAACCCAGCGTCGCGAAGCGCCGTTCGGCACGGCTCGATCGTTCGCTGCACGAGATCTTCGACGAGCGACTCGAGCTTCGCACGCGTGAGCTTGATATTGAGGTGCTTCGGACCCGACGCGTCCGCCGTGATGTACGGCAGGTTGATCTCGGTTTGCTGGCTCGACGAAAGCTCGATCTTCGCTTTCTCCGCCGCTTCCTTCAGTCGCTGCATTGCGAGCGGATCGCGCCGCACGTCGACCCCGCTCTCCTTCTTAAATTCGTCGGAGAGGTAATCGATGATGCGCTTGTCGAAATCTTCACCGCCTAGGAATGTATCGCCGTTCGTCGCGAGCACTTCGAACTGGCGTTCGCCATCGACGTCGGCGACCTCGATGATCGACACGTCGAAGGTGCCGCCACCCAAGTCGTACACCGCGATCTTGCGATCACCGCCCTGCTTGTCCAAACCGTAGGCCAGCGCTGCCGCCGTCGGCTCGTTGATGATGCGTTTGACGTTGAGACCTGCGATGCGCCCGGCGTCTTTCGTCGCCTGACGTTGGGAGTCATTGAAGTAGGCAGGCACTGTGACGACCGCTTCGGTGACCGGCTCGCCCAAGAAGTCCTCGGCCGTCTTCTTCATCTTCATGAGCACACGCGCGGAAATCTCCGGCGGCGCCATCTTCTTGCCTTGGGCCTCGACCCACGCATCGCCGTTATCTGCTTTGACGATCTGGTACGGCACCATGCCGACGTCCTTCTGCACGACGTCGTCCTCGAAGCGCCGGCCAATCAGTCGCTTGATCGCGAAGAGCGTGTTCTGGGGGTTCGTGACCGCCTGACGCTTCGCGGACTGACCAACGAGCACCTCGTTGTCCTTCGTGAAAGCGACGATCGAGGGAGTCGTGCGGTCGCCCTCACTGTTCTCGATGACGCGCGGTTTACCGCCTTCCATGATGGCAACGCACGAATTCGTCGTGCCGAGATCGATGCCGATGACTTTGCTCATGGCCTGTAACTCCTGACTCCTGAATGTGGTCGAGATCGTTGAAATGAAACTGAGGGGTTTATGCGGACCGGCGTCCGGCTTTCAAGGTGGGCGGTCAATCGGCTGGGCACTGGAGGCTGGAGGCTGGGGCCAGAAGAATGGAAGCACGAGCGCCTTCCCTACTTCTTTTGGCTCCAGCCTCCAGCCCCCAGCCTCCAGTCACTTCTTAGGGTTCTTTCGCGACGATGACACGGGCTGGGCGCAAGAGACGCCCGTTGAGCTGATAGCCCTTTTGAATAACCTGCATGACCGTGTTCGGCACGTGCTCCGCGGAGGGCTGAGCGATCATGGCTTCGTGCCACTCCGGATTGAACGTTTCGCCTTGCGGATCGATCTCCACGAGCCCTGCGTTGTCGAATGCCTTGATGAGAAGCTTGAGGGTCGTCTCCGTTCCGGTACGGAGCGCCTGGGCATCGGCGCTTTCGCTCGCAAGGCCCAGCTCGAGTCCATCCTTGACTGCGATCAAATCGTTCGCGATGCGCTCCAACCCGAATTTGTGCGCCTGCTCGATATCCCGCGTGGCACGCTTGCGGACGTTCTCGAGCTCCGCGAGCGCGCGCAGATACAAGTCCCGGCTTTCGAGTGCGCGTGCCTCGGCCGCCTCGAGCGCAGCGCGTAGCGTCTCGACGTCCTGCACGTCCTTCTCGTCTCTAGGTGTAGCTTGGTCCGGATGCTGTTGATCCAACGGTACTTCTTGCTCGTTCGACATGGTCATGGTTGAGAAGACTCCATTATGCAAGGCAATAGCCGGCCGCGGCCGCCGGCCAGCCGATTTTCGGGGGTAGTGCGGGCTAGGATCGGGAATTCAAGGCGGCGCCGAGCAGCTTGGCGGTGATATCCACAATGGGGATCACCCGCTCGTACGCCATACGGGTGGGGCCGATGACGCCGAGCACGCCCACGACCTCCTTATCGAGGGTGTACGGTGCCGTCACCACACTGCAGTCATCGAGAATCGTGTAACCCGATTCTTGGCCGATGAAGATCTGCACGCCTTCCGCTTTGAGGCTCTGATCCAGCAAGTGAAGGATGTCGCGTTGCTGTGTGAAGGCCTCGAAGAGTCTGCGGAGCTTCTCGACGTTCGAAAGCTCCGCGAATCCCATCAGGTTCGTTTCGCCGGCGATCACGTACTCCATGCGGCCCGACGCGGTGGCCGGCGCAACGGCTTGCTGAGCGAGACGAATCGCGTCGGTCATCATCTCGTTCAAGTGTTCGCGCGTTTGCTTGAGCTGGCTCAGCAGGTGCTCGCGAACGGAACTGAGCTCCTTACCGGCGAACTGTTGATTGAGGTAGTTGGAAGCGCGACGAAGCTCGTCGGGACTGTAGTACCGATCGAGCTGAAGAATGCGGTTCTGAACTTCCCGGCCGTTGACGACGAGCACAACGAGTGCCCTGTTATCGGAGAGCGGTACGAATTCGATCTGGCTCAAGGCGGCGTGGCTTTGTCGCGGCAATGTCACGACGCCAGCGAGGCGCGTCACGCTGGATAAGAGCTGCGATGCCGCCGCGACCAGCGCTTTCGGATCGTCGGCATGCTCGCCGAGCCGAGATTGAATTGCGGCAACCTTGTCGTCTTCGAGAGGCTGGTACTTCAGCAATGTATCGACGAAGAAGCGGTACCCCTTATCAGTTGGGATGCGGCCCGCCGATGTATGCGGTGAAGCGACGAAGCCGAGATCCTCGAGGTCGGCCATGACATTGCGGATCGTCGCGGCGCTCAGTTTAAGACCGAGATCGCGGGAGAGCGTGCGCGACCCAACAGGCTGGCCGTCACGGATGTAGTGCTCGACGAGAAGCTTGAGCAGTTGCTGTGCGCGCTCGCTCAAACTTTCTTCAGTCGTATCGATGGAGTTTGCAACCACTGCCTGCTTCTCTCACTCAACCAACCGACCTTCGAATTTGCTCAAACCCATGTGGCGAAAGCGTTTTTCAGGTCCTCTTTGGCTGCGCCACGAAGCTAGCATGGCACGCGCCGCTGTCAAGCAACCGTTCGCCGTTGCCGGCCGCAGATATTGCAGCACCTATCCGTCGCCCTTTACCGTTCGACTTCCCTGCCCCTCGGCAGTTCGCGCCTCGAGGTCCCTGATATAAGGTTGCCCGGCCATCTTCTCAACATGCTAAAACCTCTCTATGTCATCGGCCGTAAGCCTATTCGAACGTGTCGCGCTGATCGGTAACGATCGGGACGCTCGCGTCGTCGATTCGTTGCGGGCGCTCGCGAGTCATTTGAAGCTCAGGGCGCGGAAGGTGTGCGTCGATGCCACCACCACTGTCGACTTCGATGCGGAGGTCGCCCGGATTCCGGAAAGCGACTTGGGCGAACGCGTCGATTTGATCGTCGCGGTCGGCGGGGATGGCACGATGCTGCATGCAGCGCGGCTCGCTTCGCCGCATGGAGTCCCCGTGCTCGGCGTCAACCGTGGTCGGCTCGGCTTTCTCGCGGATATCGGACCTGCCGACCTACGCCAACGTCTGGACGAGGTTCTCCAAGGTGAGTACGTGCGCGACAGACGTGCGATGTTGCAAGCGCGGATCTTGAGCCCGACGCAGTCCGATCGGAACTGTCATTCCCTCAATGACGTCGTCCTGATGAAATGGCGTACGGGACGCATGTTGGACTTCGAGACTTGGATCGACGGCCGCTATGTGAACACGCATGGTGGCGACGGTCTCGTCGTGGCGACAGCGACGGGTTCGACCGCCTATGCGCTGTCGTGCGGCGGACCCATTCTTTACCCCGAGCTCGAGGCCGTCGTACTCGCGCCGATTTGCCCCCATACGCTATCGGATCGACCGATCGTAGTGCGCAGCAGCTCCACCATCGAGATTCGATTGCTCGAGCGCCCGGACACGCAGGCGCAGGTCACGTGCGATGGCGTCACGATCGGGGAACTTGCGCCGGGCGATCGACTCATGGTGACGCCCTCAGACGAGCACGTGACGCTCCTGCACCCTAAAGACCACGATTACTATCGAATCCTGCGTTCGAAACTTCGCTGGGGCCGCGGAGATCGTGCGATGGCGCCGCAATCATCGGACTGATGCTGACTCATATTCAGATACGCGATTTCGCGATCATCGACGCGATCGAGCTCGAGCTCGATGCCGGTCTGACCGTACTCACTGGAGAAACGGGCGCTGGCAAGTCGATCTTGGTCGATGCTTTGCTCCTTGCGACCGGCGGACGCGCTGGCGCTGAAGTCGTCAGACACGGAGCCGATCGCGCCGAGGTGTCGGCGACCTTCACGGTAAACAAGAACCGTGCAGCGCTCGACTGGCTCACCGAACAGGCTATCGAGCACGATGGCGAATGCCTGCTCCGTCGCGTGATCGGATCCGATGGACGCAGCCGCGCCTACGTGAACGGTCAATCGATGTCGATTCAGTCGCTGCGGCAACTCGGCGAGACGCTCGTGGATGTGCACGGCCAGATGGAATACCAATCCCTGGTGAAGCGTGCTGCACAACGCGAGCTGCTCGACCGCGGCGGGGATTATCCGGAGCTGCTCGACCGCGTCCAACAGCAATGGTCGACGCTCTCTGCCGTCCGCACGCAGTATGAGCGCGCCCGCGCATCGCGTTCGGATCGAGACGCGCGTCTCGAGCTGCTCCGCTACCACCTAGGCGAGCTGAGTGCGCTCGATCTGAAATCCGGCGAAATCGAGGAACTGAGCGCCGAACGACAGCGACTCGCGCAAAGCGGTCGTTTAGGCGCCGGCGCACGAGAGATCGTTCAGCTCCTGCGTGAGGCGGAAGATGCGAACGCGGAACATGCGCTCGCTCGCGCGCTCGGTATCGCACGCAATCTGCAAGAGCTCGATGCCCGCTATGGTGAGATCGCCCGTTTCATCGACGAAAGTCTGATCGCCCTGCGCGAAGGCGTTGATGCGGTCGAGCACTACGAGGCTGATCTGGAAGCCGACCCCGCACGCCAGGAGTGGGTGGAGCAGCGCCTCGCTGCGGCCGAATCGATCGCGCGCAAGCACCGCGTAGAGCCCGCAGAGCTCGTGAGCTTGCAGCGCGAGCTCGCCGTGGAGCTCGAAACGCTCGAAAGCCTCGAAGCGTCGATCGACGCGAGCGAGAAGGCGCTCGCACACGCGCAGCGTCGCTTCGAAGAGACCTGCGCGAAGCTTTCCGCAGCGCGAACCGATGCGGCAAAAGCCTTGTCGTCACGTATCACCGCGCTCATGCAAACGCTCGGCATGCCGGGCGGCGTACTGCGCGTTGAAGTACGCCCGTTAGATCAGGATGCAGCCGGTGCCACGGGGGCAGATGAGATCGAATTTCTCGTGAGCGCGAATCCAGGCCAGCCGCCCAAGGCCCTCGCAAAGGTCGCATCCGGCGGCGAGTTGTCGCGTATCAGCCTCGCGATTCAAGTCGCAGCTGTTCAAGATGCGGCGCTCCCCTGTCTCGTATTCGACGAGGTCGACGCAGGCGTAGGCGGTGCTGTGGCAGAGATCGTTGGCAGGCAGTTGCGCGAGTTGGGCGAGCGCACGCAGGTGCTGTGTGTCACGCATCTGCCGCAAGTCGCGAGTCAGGCGCACGCGCACGTTCGGGTCGCGAAGATGACCGATGGCAAGACGACCCGGACCTTGTTGCACAAGCTGACGCCCGACGAGCGCATCGAAGAGATCGCACGCATGCTGGGCGGTGTCGACATCACGGCAAAGGCCCGCGAGCACGCGGCGGAGATGCTCCGGCCGCCCGCTGGAGGCAAGAGGAAATCCGCTCGCAAGTAGGCTCGGATGCGACCCGCTATGAGCGCCGGCGCGGCTGCTGCTCGCGAGACGAGCAGTTCGGACGCTTGCAGCGCCCGTAGAGGATCATGGAGTGGTCCTTGAGCTCGAACTGCAGCTTGTTCGCGATCGCCCGCTGCCGCTCCTCGATGCCTGCGTCCATAAACTCCTCGACCTTCCCGCAATCAAGGCACACGATGTGGTCGTGGTGATCGCCCTCGTTGAGCTCGAACACCGCCGTCGTGCCCTCGAAGTGATGACGGCTCACGAGCCCTGCGGCCTCGAACTGCGTGAGAACTCTGTAGACGGTCGCGAGTCCAATGTCCTCGTGCGATTCGAGCAGGTGCTTATAAATGTCCTCAGCGCTCATGTGGCGAGGCGTGGCCGTCCCCAAGATCTCGAGGATTTTCAAGCGCGGCAACGTGACCTTGAGGCCCGCCTTGCGCAGATCTTCAGTTTCAACCGGTTTCATGGCGGGCCACCCCCGTTACGCCAACCCTGCCTGAGCAGCGGGTTTTCAGTATGATGCGCGGCCATTATCACGCACGTCGGCAGGGCTGGCCACCATTGAGGATGCCACTGCCGACAACAGTCGGTTTGTCCAAACAGAGATGAAGATGACCTTCTCGTGCTCCCCTCGCCTCCTTCGCGCCGCGATCGGTGCATCGTTGCTCCTGTTGCTCGGCGCTTTCGCGAGCGGCTGTGTCCACCGAATTCCGATCCAACAGGGTAATTTCCTGGAGGCGAAGGACGTCGATCGCGTGACGCCCGGAATGACCCGCGTCCAGGTGCGAGCATTGCTCGGCACGCCCATGGTCGCCGATCCATTCCATCAATCGCGGTGGGACTACTATTACTACTTCGTGTCGAAGCACATTCGCGGTCCGGTTCGTCAGCACTTCGTCGTGCACTTCGACGATGAGGACAAGGTCGCAAGCGTCGAGCGGCTCGGACAGCGCGAGAACACGGATTCGGTGCCCTCGCCGGATTCCGATCCGCGCCAAACGGCAACGACACGCTAAGTGCGTTTGGTGCGCGCGCTCGACGCTGCGCGCCTCCTGCCTTCCTTCGGATCGATCAACAGCGGGCGGAGGATCTCGATTCGATCTCCCGACCGCACTGTCTGCGCTCGCGTCACGGGCCGACCGAAGATCGCGCACGACGTCTCGGAGAGGTTCGCCACGCGAGCGTTTAGACCCGAAGCGTCGAGCACCTCGCCGACCGTTGCGCCGTGCGCCACCTCGACATGGGCGATGACTTGACGCTCCGGCATCGCATAGATGACGGACACGCGGATGCGCTCACGTGGTTCCATAGACTTCACGAGCTCGCACGACGAACGCATCTACCAGTTCGCTGCAGCTTTTCTCGAACGTGCGCGAGAGCAGCAGCGCGAGTACTGGATTCGAGAATTCAAAGCGCATCTGCAGCCCGACTTTGCAGCCGCGTCCCGCGATATCATCGAATGTCCAAAGGCCCGAGAGGGTCTTGAACGGTCCTTCGACGAGCTGCATGTCGATCCGCGCAGGAGGATCCATGGCGTTGCGGGTGGTAAACGCTTCGCGCGTACCGCTTCGTTGCATCTCGAGACGGCCGATGACGTAATCCTCTCCGCGCTCGATGACTTGCGCTTTCGAGACCCACGGCACGAACTCGGGATAACGCTCTAGTTCGGCAACGAGCGCGAACATCTGCGCCGGCGTGTATGGCACCAGCGCGCTTCTGGCGAGCTCACGCATGTAGGATGGATTGGCATTGCATGCGCGAAGTGTAAGGAACCGGCCGCTCGTCCCGCCAGCGGCTACAATGCAAACCGCTTATGAGTAAGAAGAAGCCAACTGCCGACAACCCGACGATCGCCGAGAATCGGAAGGCGCGCCACGAGTACTTCATCGAAGAAACGTATGAGGCGGGAATGGCGTTACAGGGCTGGGAGGTCAAGAGTCTGCGCGCCGGTCGCGCGCAACTGAAGGAGGCGTACGTCTTCATCAAGAATGGCGAAGCATTCCTGTTCGGCGCACATGTCTCCGCGCTGCCGACCGCCTCCACGCATGTCGTGCCGGATCCGATCCGCACGCGCAAGCTCCTGCTCAATCGCTCGGAGCTCGATCGGTTGGTCGGCGCCGTCGAGCGACGGGGCTACACGCTCGTACCGCTTGAAATGTACTGGAAGAACGGCCGCGCAAAGCTGCGTATCGGCCTCGCGAAAGGCAAGAAGGAGCACGACAAGCGCGCGACTTCGAAAGATCGCGATTGGCAGCGAGAAAAATCGCGACTGATGAAGCACGGGTCGCGGTAGTCGCCGATCGAATCTTGCATCGCGCTCTTGTTATTCCCGCCCGCGCCCCTACACTAGTGCTTGCTCTGGGGGCGACCGGCTTCGACGTGGGTTGCGAAACTTCAGGTGCATGCCGAGGTGTAGGTTCCTCGCTAAACCGCTTACAAACTTATAGTTGCCAACGAAGACAACTACGCTCTGGCGGCTTAATCCCGCCTAACCCTCGCCTGGTATGTGCTTGTGCATCCAGATTCGGGGGACGCGCTCACAAGCTCGCAAGTCCGGTGTGCTCCAGGCCGGCTTGTTAAAACGTCCTGTAGCTTGCTGCACGTCTTCCCTGCCCTTCGGGTAGCGGGCAGCGAGAACCAAAGAATGGGCTAAGCATGTAGTGTCCTGTAGCGTAGTGCTTGCGGACGCGGGTTCGATTCCCGCCGCCTCCACCACTTCCTTTCCCGAAGCTCTGCAGACATCCATTCAGAGCTTCGCGAGCGTCATTGGAAGAAGCTTTTGCTTTTTCCATGGCGCAGTACGCCAACGACCACACCTTCGATTACGAGCGACTGTTCTTTCATGTCGACTCGAATCGGCTCGAAATCATCGTTTTCAGGCAACAGCCAAACCACGCGTCCGTCCTGCTTGTAGCGCTTCACGGTGACCTCATCGTCAAGCCGCGCGACGACGATCTGGCGATTGCGCACTTCCGGCGTGCGATGCACGGCGACGAGATCGCCATCGAAAATCCCTGCGTCCTTCATACTCATGCCGCGCACCTTCAGCAGGTAGTGCGCCTTCGGCTGGAAGATCTTCGGATCGATTTGGTAACGAGCTTCGATATGCTCTTCCGCGAGCATGGGCTTGCCGGCTGCAACTCGACCAATCAGCGGCAAGCCCAACTGCTCACGGAGAGAATCCTTCAACTGAATGCCGCGCGAAGCGCCCGGAATCAAATCGATCACGCCTTTGCGTTGAAGCGCTCGCAGATGCTCTTCAGCAGCGTTCGCGGATTTGAAACCGAACTCCTGTGCGATCTCCGCGCGCGTCGGCGGCATGCCGTTATCGGCGATGCATTGTTGAATGAGCTTCAGTATTTGCCGTTGACGTGGAGTGAGTTCGCTCACGCGCAGCACCTGCATAGATAATCAGTGGTTGTTAATATATACAGCCACGACCGGTTAAGGCAACCCCCCAAAGCAGGGCCTCCTGCTTCGCTCTGTCTTGACAGAACATCGCCCTGAACCGCCGATCGTCCACCCGCTTTGACCGTCGGTCGGGACCCCCGTGCATAAGAATGCCTGCTGACTATAGTCCGCCACCATGCACGAGCCACTTAGACAACCCAGGCGGGCCCAAGGCTTCACCTTACTCGAGCTCCTGTTCACCGTCGCGGTTGCGGCTGTGCTGCTCGGCATCGCCGCGCCGAACTTTCGGAACATGTACATCCGTAATGCGCTCGCCGGGCACAGCAACGATGTGATCGGTTCGATCGCTTATGCACGCAGCGAGGCGATTCGGCAGAGCACGCCCATCTCCATCTGCGCGAGTAGCGACGGCGCGACGTGCTCCGGCACCTGGAGCGACGGCTGGATCATTTTCGTGAACAGCGACGGAGACGAGCCGGCTGCAGTGGACGATGGCGAGACAATCCTGAAAACCTACTCCGGCGTCGGCGGGAACTACAGCATCGGCGCCAGCGCGAATCTGAGCGCGAACATTACATACCGTCGCGATGGCTCAGCCCTCAACACGGGCATGATGACCTTCTGTCACGACGGCGAAGAAGTGGGCGCACGGTCGCTCATCGTGACCCGTTTGCGCCCGAGAATGGCGCGCGACACGAACGGCGATCGCATCCCCGACAGGGATGACGGCGCGAATATCGGAAGCTGTGAGAATCCCGATGGCTGATGGCACCTCAATGAAAACGCTCAACGGCGGCGTTTCTCTCGTCGAAGTACTCGTGTCGATCGTGTTGCTGTCGGTCGGCCTGCTGGGGACTGCCGGACTCATGGGCGCAAGCATGCGCAACACGAACACTGCCTATCAGCGCAGCCAAGCGACTGTCCTCGCCGATGACATCCTCGATCGCATGCGCGCGAACGTGGAAGACGCGAGAGCTGGCAACTACAACATCGGCGTTGGACCCACTTACTCGGCGACGACCGCGATGTCTCGCTATGACACCGCGGAGTGGATTTCCATGGTTCAGAGCAGCCTTCCCGGAGGCCAAGCGCGCGTCACGGTCGACAGCAATCCCAACAGCCATGTCGCGGAAATCTGGATCGAGTGGGGCGAAGTCTCCGACGGAGGATTCGCGAACTCGTTCATCACCCGATCGCGCCTCTGAGCACCCGCATGCGTAACCTCTCACCTTCGCGCTCATTGCGCCGCATGAACGGCGTCACCTTGGTCGAGCTCATGATCGCCATGACGCTCGGCCTCGTGATCATTGCCGCAGTGGGTTGGGTCTATCTCGGCACGACGCAAACCTATCGAACACAGGATGCCCTGTCCCGAATGCAAGAAGGCGCTCGCTACGCATTCGAGTTGATCAGTAACGACCTGCGCATGGCCGGGGCAACTGCCTGCGGCAACGACACCCGCGTGAATGTCGTGAACAATCTCACGACGAATTGGTACGCGAACTTGTTCGAACAGCCGCTCGTGAGCTTGGAGCGCGACAACAACGCTGGCATTCGTGAGTACAGCGATGCGTTACGGATCGTCCGAGCCGACGTGTCGCGCGAGTACATTGTCCAGGCGCACGATGCAGGAGCGTCCCAATTCAACGTCGGCACGCACGACATCGCAGCAGGAGACATCTTGCTCGCGACCGACTGCACACACGCAGCGGTCTTCCAGGCATCGGCTGCGGCAAGCCCGACCGTCTCTCACGCCTCCAGCGGTACGCCTGGCAACGCATTCGCAGATCTCGGAGTCGGCGCCGCATACACGTTCGTCCAAGGATCGCGCCTATACAAACTGAGCGGCGTCACCTACTACGTTGCACAGAATCCGGCGGGCGAGCTCGCGCTTTACCGCGCCCGCCCTGTTGGCGCCACCGCAACCGTCACGGCGGAAGAGCTGGTGGAAGGCGTCGAAGATATCCAGTTCGCATTCGCCGTCGATACGGATGCGGTTCCCGATGGCGCGCCGAACTTCGTCGATCCCGACGGCGATGGCGACCCTTACCTCCGCGCCGACCAAGTGAACTCGGGCGCAGTGCCCGGAGCAACGGCACAGGATAAGTGGGGTCGCGTGGTGAGCGTGCGCGTCAGTCTTCTCCTCCGAACGGTCGAGGACAACGTCGTCCCGGGCAGCGCACCTCAACGCTACACGTACAACGGTGCGACGGTCGACGCGCCGGATAGGCGCCTTCGCACGGTGTTTACTCACGTCATCAATTTGAGGAATCGATGAAGAAGCAGCGCATCGCAAAGCGCCAGAGGGGAGCGAGCCTGCTCGTTGCGCTCGTATTCCTCGTCATCATGGCGATGCTCGGCGTCACGGTCGCAAACGTCACGACGCTGCAAGAGCGAATGGCCGGCAATACTCGCGACCGCGACCTCGCCTTGCAGGCGGCCGAGTTGGCTTTACGGGATGCCGAGAAGCGCCTCGAAGATTCGACATTCAGGGGTGCCGCGATCACTTACGTGGCAACGAACGCCAATGACGACGCCTTCTGGCAGGCGTGTTTCGAGGGTTCGAGCGGGCCCTGCGCAGTGACGTACACCCCGAGCACGCCCCTCGAGACGGAAGGTAGCGGGGCTGTCGCGCGTCAACCGCAGTACGTCCTCGAACGAAAGCCGGATGTGGGTGCGACACAAATCTATCGCGTGACGGTGCGGGGATTCGGTGGCAACGCGAGTTCCATCGTGATCATCCAAGCAGAGTACGCCATCTGATTCTTACGAGAGTGATCCTATGTCAATGACAGTGCGTTCCCTGGTCAGGACATTGTATGTGCTCGGCAGCGCGGCTTTCGTGCTTGCCGCTGCGCCTGCGCAGGCGGTCATCACCGTCGCGGACTCTCCGCTCTTCATCACCGTTGCCGTTGCACCGAACATCGCGGTGACGCTCGATGATTCGGGAAGTATGGCGCGTGCATACGTACCCGAGATCTGCGATGGCGCCTCGAGCAACACGTGCACTCGGCTCGATAACCGATACCCCAAAGCAGCGAACTACAATTTGCTTCATTACGATCCCACTGTCGTCTATCCCGCGCCCAAGAATGCGAACGGAGACTCCCTCACAACCTCCTTCGAAGCGGCGCTGGTGAATGGATTCGATTCCGCACTCGGAACAGTCAATCTGCGCAACGAATACCGTCCCA
The DNA here is from genome assembly GCA_044506405.1 of Lysobacterales bacterium. Lineage (GTDB taxonomy): Bacteria > Pseudomonadota > Gammaproteobacteria > Steroidobacterales > Steroidobacteraceae > Steroidobacter. The sequence goes on from JBIQKP010000004.1 coordinate 15,588, forward strand.
CAGCCTTCTTGGATCTTCCAATGGGCGGAACAGCAAGTCACGGGTTCGCGCGAAATTTCGCGAGCGACGTTCGATGTCGCGCCAGCCGATGCGAGGTTCGCAACGCGAGTGGAACCTGGTTCGCGGGCGGAGTCTCTTGCAGCAACGATGATCAATGCCGCACTAGAGGTGTGCCTGCCTACTACTATCGATACGACGCATCCAACGCCAGCTGCAACAATACGCCGGAGGACAATGACTGCTACGACTTGGTTGTCGTGAGCAGCACTTCAGGTCCAGGGACCGTCGATTTGAACGGTGACGGGGTCATCGACGCCGCCGACAGAGATGAGCGTCAGAACTTTGCGAATTGGTATTCCTTTGCTCGGACACGCAACCTCGCGACGCAGACCGCCACGTCTCTTGCCTTCGCGACGATCGACCCCGAAGTACGTGTCGCGTGGCAGGCGCTGAACAGCTGCAGAGGCAGCAGCACGAGCTTCGTAGACACCGATTGCGACGGGTGGAGAAACAACTTCACCGGCATCAGTAATGCGATCAGGCCGTTCGCCGGCACGCACAAGGAAAACTTCTTCCGTTGGCTGTTCCAGTTGCCGACCGACAGCACGACGCCATTGCCCACCGCCATGAGGCGTGCCGGCGAATACTTCTCCACGACTGGAGAGAACAGCCCCTACGACAACGACTTCACAACGAACAACTCAGGGCAGTTGACGTGCCGCCGTAACTACCACGTGTTGATGACGGACGGCATCTGGAACACCGCGATCGATATCGGCGGCAATTTAGACGGCGCGGCGAGTCGGGTGCTTCCTGAAACGGTCAATGGCGTCGGTACATACACCGCACGCGATCCCTACTCCGATTCCTATTCCAATACGCTCGCGGACGTCGCCTTCCGCTACTGGGCTACGGATCTAACGAACCTCCAGAACAACCTACTGCCCTCGATTCGAGACACGACCGGTAACGAGATCGAGCGCTTCTGGAACCCGCGCAACGATCCCGCGACCTGGCAGCACATGGTGAACTTCACGATCGGTCTCGGCTTGACCGGCTTCCTTGAAGAAGCAGGTCTCACCTGGGACGGAAACATGTATGGCGGCAGCTATCCGCAGATCTTGGCGAACACCGTCCAGTGGCCGCACGCGTATAGCGACAACAACAACGCCGCGAACGTCGCGGACCTCTGGCACGCCGCGATCAATAGCCGCGGTCGCTTCTTCAGTGCCGACGATCCCGCGTCGCTGAGTCTCGCTTTCCGCGCCGCTTTGACTGCCATCACGGAAGCCTCGGGCTCGTCGGCTGCACTGTCCGCGAACTCGACGAGTCTCACCGGCACCGCGATGGTGTACCAGGCCAAGTTCAACCAGGATTGGAGCGGCACACTGCTCGGCTTGCCGGTCAATTCGAATGGCGTCGTATCTGCAACGCCGGCGTGGGATGCAAGCGAGCGCCTGCCGAATCACTCATCTCGAAACATCTTCACCTATAACGGCACCTCGGGTGTGGCGTTTTCTTCCTGCTCGAACTTGAGCGCGAGCCAACGAGATGCCTTGAATAGGAGCAGCGGCGGTACGGTCGATAATCTTTGCGAAGCCCGCCTGGCCTGGCTGCGCGGAGACCAAAAAGACGAAGTCAGCAGCACGACGAGCGGATCCCTGAACCTATTCCGCAATCGTACGGATACGGTGATGGGCGACATCATCAACTCGGATCCGGCGTACGTTAAGGATGTCGACTATGGATATAGCGGCCTGCCGACCGGGACGCCGGGGCAGGATTCGTACGAGGCCTATCGAATCGCCAATGCGAACCGTACCGCGATGGTGTATGTCGGCTCGAATGACGGCCGCATGTACGGCATCCGCGGCGACTCGGGCCATGAACAGTCGGGCGTCGAACAGTTCTCCTATATCCCGGGCGGCGTGTACCACGAACTGAGTTATCTCACCGACCCCTCATATACACACCGCTACTTCGCAGATGGAAGCATCATCGCACGTGACGCATACCTCGACGGTTCATGGAGAACGGTCGTCGTTGCGGGACTGAACGCTGGCGGTCGCTCGATCTATGCCCTCGATGTGACGAATCCGGACTCGTTCGACGCGTCCAACGTACTGTGGGAGTTTGACTCGACTGACGACCCGGACGATCTTGGCCTGACCTTCAGCCGCCCGCAGATCGGCGTTCTGGAGAACGGCCAGTGGGTCGCCGTCTTTGGCAACGGATACAACAGTCCAAATGGCGGGGCGTACCTGTACGTGGTGGACCTCCTCACGGGCGCGCAACTCGCCAAGATCCAGGCCGACGATGCCGCGGGAGAAGACGAAAGCAATGGGTTGTCTACGCCCGTCCTGATCGATACGGACGGCGACAAGATGATCGACGTGGCGTACGCCGGCGATCTCCACGGCAACTTGTGGAAGTTCGACTTATCTGGCGCGACCGCAGCTTCTTGGGGCGTCGCCAACGGTCGACCGTTGTTCTCGGCGCGCGTCGGTGGAGTCGGTCAGCCCATTACGTCGCAACCCAAGGTTGCAGGCCATCCTCTTGGTGGTTTGCTCGTGCTCTTCGGTACGGGACGCTACTTGGCCAATGCTGATGTCTTCGACACATCGCGGCAGAGCTATTACGGCATCCGAGACAATGGCGAGACAACCACCGCATTGCGCAGCAACCTGCAGCAACAAACCTTCGACGCACAGCAGAATGTTCTTGGCCGCATGGCGCGGTCGGTCTCGAACAACACGGTGGATTGGGGCGGCGGCGTCAGAGGCTGGTATCTGGATCTCGTCGATGGCGTGGGCGCCGGTACGCAACAAGGTGAGCGCGTCGTACATACCTCGCTCGTCGTGCGCGACATGGTGATCTTCTCGTCCATCATCCCGAGCACCGATCCGTGTACTCCGGGCGGCACAAGCTGGCTGATGGTGCTCAACTCGAGCACTGGCGGAGAGGTCAATCGCGCGCTCTTCGACCTAGACGACGATGGCGAGTTTGACTCCATCGTCGAAGAGCAGAGTTTCTCCGTGCTGCGTACGGATCGGCTAGGTGTCACCAACGTGCCGGTGTTGATCGTAGAAGATCCGACGCCAGACGACCCGAATGATCCGGTCGATGCGAATGACTTGCGCGCGAATATCGGCTTCGTCATCCAGACCGGTACTACGGGCGAGACCGAAACGAACAAGATCTGTCTCAACCCCGCTGGGTGCAGCTCAGAGGAGGAAGAGACGAATCCGTCGACCGTGTTCCGCCGATCGTGGATACAGATTCGATAATTCGAGAGATTCAAGACATGGACCACCGACAACGCGGCTTCACGCTCATCGAGCTCATGATCGTGGTCGTGATCATCGCGATCCTCGCCGCGATCGCTTATCCGTCGTACACCGAGTTCGTGCGACGCTCAGCACGCTCGGAGGCAAAGGCCGCGCTTCTCGAGAACGCACAGTTCCTCGAGCGCATCTTTACGACGTCCAATTCGTATGCGCGAGACAGTGCAGGCAACGCGATTGCGGATGCCAGCCTGCCCGTGCAGTTCACGCCCCGGGACGGGACGCCTAGGTACGCGATCACAATTTCCGTGGACGCAGGTTCCCCTCTGCTTTTCGAACTGCGCGCTATACCCATCGCGGGTAGCGCTGCCGCTGGCGACCCGTGCGGCACATTCGTCCTAAACCAGGCCGGCGCGAAGACCGTCGAGGACGCAAGTCGGAGCGACGCTGAGTGCTGGAATAAGTAGTGACTCTGTATCGCGCGGCATTCGGACGCCGGCGATCCACCGGCGTACCGAACAGCGAGCTAGTACCGTTCATGGGATCACGCCTGCAAACAGGCATGACGCTCGTCGAGCAACTCGTCACGCTCGTGCTCGTTTCGGTCGGCTTGTTGGGGATCGCCGCGCTTCAAGTGTCCGGGTTACGGGCGGGGAACGAAACCTTTACCCGGCTACGCGCGAACGCACTCGCCGCCGACATGCTCGAACGCATACGCGCGAACAGATCCGGCTTCGATAACGACGACTACATCGTCGCGTTCGATCAAACGGGACGGCCCGGCAGCAGCGCGGAGATGGACCTCTCTGCGTGGCAGCGTGAGATCGATCGAACGCTGCCAGGCACCCCTTCAGAGAACGCTGGAGCAATCGAGCGCGGCACCCGTCGCAACACCGTGACGGTCATTGTCCGTTGGGGCGGAGCTCATTCCGTCGCCCAGCAGATGCCCAAGGTCGAGCTGCATTCGGAGCTGTGAGTTGAACGCTCGCCCCGCATCCATCGCTGGCTCATGCAGTCGATTCCAATGCGGCTTCAGCATGATCGAGCTCCTGTGTTCCGTCGCCCTCAGCCTCCTCCTGCTCGCGGGCGTCGTGGCGATGGTCTCCGGCTCTTACACGTCCTATCAGAACGCGGAACGGACGACGCAATTGGAGGAACGTGGATGGCGTGCGCTCGACATCCTATCCAGGGATATCCGCGGTGCCGGATTCGGCGGGTGCACGCGTAACCCTCGCTTCGTGGGCTCGTCGCTCAACAACAGCGACGCCCTGCCTTGGGCCTTCCTCGACGGTGCGATCAGAGGCTATCAAGCGCAGGGAGAACGATGGCGACCTGAGGCCCCGGAGGAATTCATTCCCGCGGCAGCACAAGGCAGCGACATCCTCGTTCTACGCGTCCCCAAACGCGGTGCTGATCCGCTGCGCCTGCGCACCGACATGGCGAACCCAGAGGACGACATCGAAGTTCATCCGATGGAGACTGGCTTGCAGGCGCACGAGATCGGCCTCATTTACGACTGCGAAGCGCGGGTGTACTTCCAAGCGACAAGTACGTCGAACGGCGTCATTCGGCATGACGCATCCGGTTCGCAAACCCCGGGTAATGCGAGCGATTCGCTCGGACATCCGTTTCGTGCGGGCGCAGAGATCATCCCGGTGCACACGGTCATCTATTACATCCGACGGGACTCGCCGGAAAGCGACGCGAAAGCCTTGTGGCGAAAGGTGGGCTCCAATGCGCCAGAGAAGCTCATCGAAGGTGTCGAACAGATGCAGCTTCAGTTCGGCGTCGACGTCTCTGGCGATGGGGTCATCGATCACTACGTGACTGCGGAGGCCGTCTCTGATTGGCGGGGCGTTTATAGCGTCAACGTCGCAATACTCGTAGCGTCGAACGATGCCCAGGAATCAGGTGAGAGATCGTTTCAGCTACTCGATGAGGTCGTTCGAGCGCAGGATAATCGATTGCGACGAGTGTTCTCGGCGACAACATCTCTACGTAATCGCGCGACCTGAAGACGCGTATGCTCTCCACGTCCTCATCCTTGTGCGTAATCGCGTCGCGCCGCTGCCGTGGCGCGATTCTCGTTTCTAGCTTGCTACTGCTGGTCATCATAACGGTGCTCGCCTTGGGCGCGAGCCGCGTCACTCGAATGCAAACTGCCGAGCCGAATCGGCTGCAACAGGGCATCTTCGCATTTCAGGCAGCTGAGGCCGCGCTTGCCGCGGGAGAAAGTGTCGTGAGCGAGCCGGACTTCAATCCGCCGGCCCTGCCCTGTTCGAGCGGCCGTTGCCGTGTATACGCTGCGGGGTCTATCAACCTGAGTGCGGCCCGAAGAAGTCCCGCTTGGTGGCACGAGCATGGATGGAGGCATGTCCCCGAGCGCTCGAGTATCCAATCCGAACCCGAAGGTGAACTGTGGTTCGTTCTCGAGGAGGTCACGCAGCACGGAGAAGATAGGGATGAGGCCGCAGTGCACGCCTTGCCCCGACCCGATCACTATCGGATCACCGCAGCCAGTCTGCGCGAGGGTCGTATACGAGTCGTGCTCCAGAGTATCGTTGTGCGAGCACCCGAAGTGAACATCGATGGTCCGAATGCCGTTGGCAATGACATTCGCGTGGTCAGTAGACAATCTTGGAGACAGCTTCTCTGATTATGCGAACCGCCCCCGAGATTGTCCCGTAGACAATGCCTGTCGCTCCTCACAGACGGATACGAGCGTCCTGCGGACTTATCTTTAACCTATCCACTCAATCTTGTATCCTCCGCGCTCGGTCGTGCCCAGGAGCTTTTACAAAAAAGGGACTTCTGAGGCGATATCTGCGGGAACAAGCCATAAGTCCTGCGGATTAAGAGGCCGTGAAAATTTGTCGCTCTGGTCATTTTTGTCCGACCCAGAAGGGGAAAGAAGTCATGAAGAAAACGATCTCCACCACAGTGAAGGCAAGCCTTGCCGCCCTCGCGCTCGTTGCGGGCAGCGGTTGCGTCTCTCAGGCGACCGTCGATGAGATTCGCGCAACGGCCGACAAGGCCGTGCAGGACGCTGCTGCTGCTAAGGCTGCTGCCGACTCTGCGGCGAGCGCGGCTCAGTCGGCCCGCTCGGCAGCCGACAGCGCGCAGAGCGCTGCAAACCAGGCTCTGCAGGCCGCTCAGGCAAGCCAGGCGTGCTGCGACGCTACGAACGAGAAGATGGACCGCATGTTCAAGAAGTCCGTCTCGAAGTAAGTCGAAGCGTTCGACGAACGAAAAAGCGCCGCGGAGAGATCCGCGGCGTTTTTTTTGCGTCTGAGAAAACGCTCTGCAGACGAACGACGAGCCAGGTCGCTCTCGCAGAAATCAGGGTGGCAGAGACAGTCGAAGGTGCGGCAAAGACCTGCCGCGTGCACCGGGCTGAGGCGGACCCCACAGCCTCAGCCATGGACTAACTCGGTGGATAGATAGCCTCGGCCGCAGGGTCCGCGTGCGGAGTGTAGCAGCAGCGCGAGCGGAGCCGCGGCTTCGATCTCACAAACGGAATGTGAAGCGTTATGGGGACGACGTGGCCTGCGCTGTCGCGCTGGCTCCGAGGACGACTGGCTCGGGAACACCCGAGGCACGAATGAAGGCACGCTCCGCGCGTGCCCAATCGATCGGCACCGTGCGGTCCTCAGTCGCGGAGACCAGCAACCGCGTGATGTTCGTGAGGCTGTGGACGTTCTCGTCCACCTGCCCTTCCAAAGGCGAATGGATCTCTATGTATAGGTCGCCCTTGTGCCAGCCCATCTTGTATGGCTCGTCGATCATGCGCACTTGCGTGTTCACTGGCGCGAGCTGATAAAACTCTTCGATGTCTTCTGGGAACATGCGAATGCAGCCGTGCGTGACCTGCATTCCCACGCCGGCAGGACGATTCGTGCCGTGAATGAGATAGGCACCGCCTGGGATGTCCAAGCGCATCGCGTAATCTCCGAGCGGATTGTCTGGGCCGGGCGGGACCGCTTTCGGAAGCGGCCGACCTTCGCGCTCGTGTTCCCGGCGCACGGATTCCGGCGGATACCAGATCGGCTTCGTGCGCTTATTGATGATGCGCGTCGTGCCGAGCGGCGTCTTCCAATCCATCTTCCCAATGCTAATTGGATAGGTCTTCACGACGAGCGGTTCGCCGGGCTTCGACTTCGGAAAATAGTAGAGGCGGTGTTCGGCCAGGCTCACGACCACGCCTTCGCGCGGCCCTTTCGGCAGGATGTACTGCGAGGGAATGAGCACCTGCGTGCCCTCCCCCGGCAACCACGGATCGACGCCCGGATTCGCTGCGACGATCTCCTCGTAGCCGACGCCGTAGCGCCGACCGATGTCGAGGAGCGTGTCCTCGTGGCGCGCGGTCGCGTATTGGACCTCACCGATGACCGTATCCGACCCTTCCGGCAGCAAGTAGGTCGCCGCCCCAATGATCGGGGAAACACTCAACGCGAGCGCTCCGAACATCGCCATCAGCAGAGATTTAATTTGCACGTTCATCCTCTTGCAGTCTACGCAAGCTTGGACTTCCGTATCCAGGGCAAGTTCTAAGCGGCCGTTCCCGCCTGTTGGGCATTGAGCAAATTCGCGATCTGCGTCGGGACGCCCTTGCGAGCCTCGATCGACGCGATGCGCAGCGCGTTTGTGAACGACACCACGTCCGCACTGCCATGGCTCTTGATGACGACTCCGGTCAACCCGACCATACTCGCGCCGTTGTAGGAGCGCGGATCGAACTCACTGCGAATCGAACGGAACACCGGCCAGGACGTCGCTGCCGCCAGATAACGCAGCGGATTACGGGTGTACTCGGTTTTGATCGCGCCCACGAGCATCGTCACCAGACCCTCCATCGTCTTCAGCGCGACGTTCCCCGTGAACCCGTCAGTGACGACCACATCGACGTCGCCGGAAAAGATGTCATCGCCTTCGACGAAGCCGATGTAGTTGAGCGTGCTCTCGGTGATCCGTCGCGCGGCTTCCTGGACAACACCGTCGCCCTTCATTTCTTCTTCGCCGATGTTGAGAATGCCCACGCGTGGCTTCGCGATCCCGTGCATGTCCGAGGCCACGACCGACCCCATGATCGCGAATTGGAAAAGGTGTTCCGCAGTGCATTCTGCGTTCGCACCAAGGTCGAGCATATGGGTGTAGCCGTGTCGAGCGGGGATTCTCGAGATGATGGCTGGACGGTCGACGCCTTCGATTGTCTTCAACACGAAGCGCGCGGTGGCCATGAGCGCGCCCGTGTTGCCGGCACTCACGCAAGCGTTCGCTGTGCCTGCCTTGACGAGATCAATCGCGACCCGCATCGAAGAGTCCTTCTTCTTGCGAAGCGCATCCTGCGGCTTCTCATCCATGCTCACCACCTGCGAGGCGGGGTGGATGCTCACCCGATCACGGAGCGCCGGCCCTGCACTCGCAAGCAGCGGTTCAATCTTCTCTTGCAAGCCGACCAGGATAATCTTGAGCGCGCTTTCGCTCCGCAACGCAGTTAGAGATGCGGGAACCGTCACGGATGGGCCGTGATCCCCCCCCATCGCATCGACTGCAATCGTGATCGGCTCGCTACTCATCATTCAGCGATCGGCTTGCTCGGCAGGTTGCGCGCACAGCCCTCGCTGCGCGCGACGAGCCAACCGCTTTATCCGTGGCCAGCGTGCCGATTACTCGGCGTCGGCCTTGGTGCGGGTGACAAGAACCTTCTTGCCCCGATAGAAGCCATCCGGCGTGATGCGATGTCGCGTATGCGTTTCGCCCGAAGTTGGGTCTACGGACAGTGCTGGACGGCCCAAGCCGTCGTGCGAACGATGCATGCCGCGCTTCGAAGGGGTCTTTCTGCTCTTTTGAACTGCCATGAGTCGCTACTCCAAGTGTGCGGTTCAGCGCTTGCGCATCATGTCCCGCAGATTCTGAAACGGTTGTTGTACGGTCGGCTCCGATGCTTCGGATTCCGCCGAGTCGCTTGCCTGCTCCTTACAATTCTCTGCTGCGTGCATCGCTACGAGCGGCAATGCAAGCAGCGCCTGATCTTCCGCCAGCCAACGCAGATCCAAATGCGTTGCCGGGGCGATCACCGGCTCATAGCCTCCAGGCTCATCCTCGCGCTCGGCATCGACGACGATGACTTGAAACGTATCGTCGATCTCGAGCGTGACGGGTGCCATGCAGCGCTGACACGTCAGCACGACGCGCCCCGTCAACGAACCGTCGATGGCGGGTTTGCCGTCGTACTCTAAAAACTGGAAACTCGCGCGTAGCTCGGACGCATCAGACATGCCCGCCTCGACGAGGCGCGGTAAGTCAGCCGTCGCAAAAGTCCGCTCTACCCTGCTCCCCGCCGCTGCCAACGCGGCAGCGTCCACGAGGCTGTCGTTTCTGGCGTCCTGGGGGCGCGGCATGGGGCGCGTATACTAGCGACGGCCCTGGATAGTGTCAAAATAAAAAGGCGGATAAATGCTTGTTTTTCTAAGGGATCGGCTGACATGCCGATGAACGCATGAGCACCTCGCCGGGGCTGCGCCTCGTACTGGGATCCACTTCCGCTTCGAGGCGAGCGCTGCTCGAGCGCTTCGGGCTACCTTTCACGACCGCCGCACCCAATGTCGATGAGACGGCGCTCCCGGCCGAAGCTCCGATCGACCTCGTGCACCGCCTCTCCCGAGCGAAAGCAGAATCCGTTGCGGAGCGACACACTAAGTGCCTCGTCGTGGGGTCGGACCAACTCGCCGTGTGTGGGCGGGAGGTGCTCGGCAAACCTGGTTCTGGAGAGCGCGCAGTTGCGCAACTACGCCTACTCAGCGGTCAGCGTGTGACCTTTTACACGGGCGTGAGCGTCGTCAATTCGGAGACCCGCGCCAACGAGAGTCACTTGGACGTCACGACAGTGCACTTCCGAGCGCTCACCGATGAAGAGATCGAGAGCTATGTCGCCCGAGACAAGCCGTATCAGTGTGCCGGGGGCTTCAAGATCGAAGCGCTCGGGATCTCGCTCTTCACGCGAGTCGAATCGCAAGATCCGACGGCGCTCATCGGATTGCCGCTCATTTGGCTTGCGGGTGCACTCAGAAGGAACGGATTCAAGGTGCCTTGAAGCGACGAACGTTTTAAGAATGCCGTTGCGTTGAGCCTCGCGAAGTCGCGGCGCTCAACCGCTCGATAACAGCCTCCAGTTCCGGGGGAAGCGGCGCGGTAATCGTGAACGGCTCGCGCATGCCCGCGCGTGGAAAACTCAGCGCGTGCGCATGGAGAAACATGCGCTGCAATCCATATTCCTTCAGCTTCGCATCCTTCTCCTTGTCGCCGTACTTTTCATCGCCCGCGATGGGATAGCCTGCATGCGCCGCATGCACGCGAATTTGATGCGTCCGTCCCGTGCCAATCGAGACCGACATCAGGCTCGCGATCTTGCGGAAGTGGCGGACTGGCGTGAACGTGCTGATCGCTACTTGTCCTTCCGCGTGAACACGCACGACCCGTTCACCGCCTTGCTTCAAATTCGTCTTCACCGGCAGATCGATGGTCTTCGTGCCAAAGGGCCAATGCCCGACGACGAGCGCGAGATAGGTCTTTTCCATCTCACGTTCTCGCAGAAGCGCATGCAGCTCTCGAAGCGCGGAGCGGCGTTTCGCAACGAGCAGGCATCCGCTCGTCTCTCGATCCAAACGGTGCACGAGATCCAGCTCCTTGAGCTCGGGATGGAGCGCACGCAGCGCTTCGATGACCCCGAAGCTGAGCCCGCTCCCGCCATGCACGGCGACGCCTGCCGGCTTATTGACGACAATGAGCTCTCGATCCTCGTGAATGATCGTATCTGCGATGAAATCGCGCAGGGACTTCGAGGGTTGCTTCGGACTCGCGCGCTGCTCTCGTTGGAGCGGCGGCAACCGGACTCGGTCGCCCTCGCTGAGCCGGTACTCGGGACGCGCTCGACGTCCGTTGACACGCACCTCGCCGGTGCGAAGGATTCGATAGATCAGGCTCCGCGGAACGTCCTTGAGGTGCCGAGCTAAGAAGTTATCGATGCGCTGACCCGCATCGCCGGACGTCGCGTCCAGATAGGACACCGCGGCGCGGCGCTGAGGTGCGCTGGAACGTTGGTCCATAATCACGCGTAAGCCATTGATTGAGCTACTGTGCTCTGTTATATTCCGCGCCGATTTCTTCGCTCCAGCTCACGAGTTCAAGCGTATCTCGACTCGCGGTCTGGGGCTCACGCGCAGTGTCTTTCGAAGCAGAGCATCCTGATTACCGTGTTCGTCCTCGTGCCCTGGTCGCACAGCGTCGGTGCACATCGGAGCGCAGCGATGCGCTCGGCAACGTCGAACAGATTGATCCGGTCATGCTCCTAGTCGATGAGTCGCTGCATCTTAGTTGGTTCCGCGTGCATCTGTGGTATTGGGTTTAGGGTCGACGAGCGCCCCCGTAGGAGTCTAGCTCCGGTGTGCGCGACGTTTGCGCCAGCAACGTCATCTGCCCGTCATCCAGTCGACGCTTGCCGTGAACCATCGCTCGGCCGCGCGTACGGCGATGCCGGACCTGCAACTCGGGATCCGGGTCGACGCGAAGCGCTGCGAGCGGGCCAAGGTAAATGCTGGCTCGATTTCGAAGTCGACGCCGAGGGCAAACATCGTCGCGACGATTTGGTTGCGGCCCCTCCTGCAGTGCTTCGATCTCAACACCAGCCCATTACTACGACGTGACTGGATAAAAAAAGGTGCGCCGGCTCGATGCCGCGCAAGCAATCTCGGATGAACTCACTTCCCGATCGCTCCTTCCATCCATCGCTCGCGCCCGCCGTGCGTGATCTCGCGGCTCTTCTGGAATACTTAGAAGGGTCTCATGAAGCGAATGCTCGTCAACGCAACCCAGGAAGAGGAGTTGCGCGTCGCACTGGTTGATGGACAACGAATCTACGATCTCGACGTCGAAGTACCTTCCCGCGAACAAAAGAAAGCAAACGTCTACAAGGGTCGCATCACGCGTGTCGAGCCGAGCCTCGAGGCGTGCTTTGTCGACTACGGCGCCGAGCGCCACGGCTTCCTGCCGCTGAAGGAAGTCTCCAAGGAGTATTTCAAGAGCTCGCCGAGCTCAGGCGGGCGGCTCAATATCCGCGAGCTGCTCGAGGAAGGTCAGGAGCTCATCGTTCAAGTCGAGAAGGAAGAGCGCGGCAACAAAGGCGCCGCCCTCACGACCTTCATCAGCCTGGCGGGCCGCTTCCTTGTATTGATGCCGAATAATGCGCGCGCGGGCGGCGTCTCGCGCCGGATCGAAGGCGAGGACCGAGAGCAGCTTCGCGAAGCGCTCGACCACGTTCAGATTCCCGACGGAATGGGTGCCATCGTGCGCACCGCCGGCGTCGGTCGCTCGGCCGAGGAGCTCCAATGGGATTTGGACAACCTCAAGGAAGTCTGGAATGCGATCGCACAAGCGGCTGAAGGACGCCCTGCCCCATTCCTCATCTATCAAGAGTCCAAGGCGATCATCCGCGCACTGCGCGACTACCTAGCCGACGACATCGGCGAAATTCTCGTCGACGACCGAGAGGTTTTCGACGAAGCCCAGCAGTACATGCAGCGCTTCATGCCCGCCACCTTGCGGAAACTGAAGCTCTACGAAGATCCCGTCCCGCTCTTCACGCGCTTCCAGATCGAGAATCAAATCGAGTCGGCGCACTCACACAAGGTGAACCTGCCTTCCGGTGGCTCGATCGTCATCGATCCCACCGAAGCACTCGTCTCGATCGACATCAACTCGGCCCGCGCGACGCGCGGCACCGACATCGAAACGACCGCCCTCAATACGAATCTCGAAGCCGCTGAAGAGATTGCCCGACAACTGCGGTTGCGCGACCTCGGCGGGCTCATCGTGATCGACTTCATCGATATGGAGTCGCAGAAGAATCAGCGCGCGGTGGAAGATCGTCTGCGCGAGGCTGTGAAGCAAGACCGCGCGCGTATTCAGATCGGCCGCATCTCTCGCTTTGGCCTACTCGAGCTCTCGCGTCAGCGCCTCCGGCCTTCCATCGGCGAGTCGGCGAGCGTCGTTTGCTCGCGCTGCAATGGTATGGGCTCGATTCGCAGCGTCGATTCGCTCGCACTCGCACTCCTGCGCCTGATCGGCGAGGAAGCGCGTAAAGAGCGCACCGTGAAAGTGATCGCGCAGCTTCCGGTCGAAGTCGCGACGTATCTCATGAACGAGAAGCGCGAATGGCTGAACAGCATCGAGGCGAAAAGCGACACGCATGTCGTGCTCGTCCCGAATCGGTATATGGAGACGCCCGCGTACGAGATCCGCCGCGTTCGCGACGACGAGGCACAGTTGCCAGAGAACAATGCGGTGAGCCACCAGATTCCGGTGCAGCCGCTGCCGCCGATCGATGAGACGGCGAAGCGTGATTCTGCGACGGCGCCAACGGCAGCAGTCGTCTCCTCGTCCATTCCGAGCATTCCACCGCCGCCTTCGGTCGCGGCCGAGCCGGTACGGCACGTCATCGCGGAACCGGAGCAGATCGGCATCTTCGTCCGTCTGTGGCGCTTCTTCTTTGGCGGCGCGGGCAAGAAAGCGGTTGCCGAACCCGCCCCGGTGCGCGCGAAGCAAGAAGGCGGTCGCCGCGACCGTCACGAAGGTCGCCATGGACGCGATCGCGATCGCCAACGTTCGCGCGATCGCGATCGCCCCAAGCCAGAACGTGAGCGCGGTGCACAGCACGCGCGCGATGCGCAGCGCCATGAGCGTAAACCGCGCGAGCACGGTGCGGATGCACAGCCGCGCGGCGATACCGAACGGAAGCAGCAGCACTCGCAGAAGAATGCCCAAGGGGCTTCCGGCGCACCGGCTCACCCGCGCCCAGAGAACGCAGGCGCAGCACAGGACGGCAACGCACGCGGCGAACGCACGGGGCGCAATCGACGCGGTCGTCGGCGTCGTGGGCGAGGACGCGGCGGCGAAGAATCCACCGGCGCGCAGCCAAACGGCAGCGAGAGCTCAGGGCAACGCGCGAATGCGTCTACGCCAAGTGCCTCGAACGGCGACGGCAACGCTCAGGTGCGCGAGAATGAGCCTCGCAGTGAACACGCACGCGCCGACGCGAATCCGCGGCCAACCGAACCTCGAGCGCCCGAGGCGAGCGAGCCAAGAGATCGGCCGCAGGAGGCACATGAGCCGCGCCAGGAATCCGAACGGCCGCGAAACGAGCAGCCTGCACAAGGTTCGGCAGACCCGAAGACCTACACGGTGTGGAGTTCAGGCCCCTCGACAACGAGTAGCTCTCGGGGCGATGCTCAGTCGCGAGATGAATAACTCATCGCTCGGGCAGGCTCGCGAAGGCGAGCCTGCCCACTGCCCGCGAGCGGCGTCCTACTCTCACCCGCCGCGCTGACGGTTCAACACTTCCTCGAGAAGACCTTCCGAGGCCTGCTCGAGCAGATCGAGCACCTGCTCGAAGCCCGGCGTCCCCCCGTAGTACGGATCCGGCACGTGGCGCATCGGCGCCTCTGGCGCGAAGTCCAAAAGCAATCTGATTCGACTGTGATACTCGGAAGGCGCTCGACGCTTGAGGTCTTCCACGTTCTCGTCATCCATCGCGAGGATCAGATCGAAGCGAGCGAAGTCCTCGACGGTCACTTGTCGCGCGCGCAACGTCGTGAGATCGATCCCTCTTCGGCGAGCCGCTTCGATCGCACGACGATCCGGTGGATGGCCGACGTGGTAGTCGTGCGTACCGGCGGAATCGATCTCAATCGAAATATTCGGCGCGCGTTCCGCGAGCACTCGGCGGAAGACTCCCTCGGCGCTCGGAGAACGACAGATATTGCCCATACAGACGAACAGCAGTCGCATGGTCGTATTACCTTTGCGCGAGCGCGGCTCTGACGCGCTCGAGATCCTCAGGAGTATCGACGCCCGCTGGCGGCGGCGACTCCGCAACCGCGACGACGATCTTCATACCTGCTTGCAATGCGCGTAGCTGCTCCAGCTTCTCGATGCGTTCGAGCGGCGACACGGGGAGCGCACTCAAGCGCTTCAATGCATCGACTCGATACGCATATAAGCCAAGATGCCGACACGCGCCATCGAAACGGCTCTGGCTTGCGACGCCTCGCGATGCACCGTCCCGATCGAAGGGTATGGGTGCACGACTGAAGTACAGCGCGACTCCGGTTTCGCTCGTCACGACTTTGACAGCGCTCGGATCCAAGAACTCGTGCAAGCCGGAGATCGGCGTGCACAGCGTCGCGATATCGGCATCGGCATGACGCTCTAAGAGCGAGGCGACTTGACTGATGAGCGCGGGTGGAAGTTGCGGTTCGTCGCCTTGCACGTTGACGACGATCGTTCGCTCGCTCCACCCGCGGAGCCGCGCAACCTCCGCGATTCGATCGGTTCCGGATTGATGGCTCGCTTGTGTCATGAGCGCGCGCTCGCCCACGCGCGCTGCAATGCGCGCATCGTCCGTCGCGACGAGCACTTCCTCAGCGCCGCTGCTGGCGGCCGATGCGACGACCCATTCGATCATCGCCCGTCCGGCGATATCGAGCAGGGGTTTGCCCGGCAGCCTCGCCGATGCGTAGCGCGCGGGAATGACGACCTTGAACGACATCAGCGCTCGATCAACAGCGGATCGGTCGGTTGCAGCGTGCGCGCTTCCTCTTCGAGCATCACCGGAATGCCATCTCGAATGGGATACGCGAGCCGATCAGCGCGACAGACGAGCTCCTGCTGCGCCTTCGAATACTGCAGCGGACCTTTGCAGAGCGGGCACGCAAGAATGTCGAGCAACTTAGTATCCATCGATTTCACCTCGGCTCGGTCCAAACATCCGCCCAATCAATGTTTCCACTACCTTCACGTCCTCGTCGCTCAAGGTAACCTCAAGGGGCACGACCCAGTGTCGGCGATCGGCGATTGCCGTGCATTTTACTGCATCCTTCTCGGTCATCAGCACAGCGGCATCATCGGCAAACACGATGTGCTCGCGTGTAAGGCGCTCATGGTCTGGGTAAGCATGACCCTGCACATCGAGTCCCGCGCGCCGTAGCGACTCGAAGAAGGCTTCGGGATGACCGATTGCAGCGATGGCATGCACGGGTGCGGCAGCAAAGCTCGCCAGCGACCGCACTTCCCCATCGACGAGATTGACCGCCGCACTCAGTTGGGAACGAGCCGTCACACTGGGCACGCCGCGCATGATCGCTCGTTGCGAGTCTTCTCCTCGCTGCGTGGTGACCTGCAACTGCGCACGCGCGAGGCGCCCACTCGGTTCGCGGAGCGGCCCCGCCGGCAAAAGCCGCCCATTTCCGAGGCCGCGACGGCCGTCGATGACGACGATTTCGCAGCGGCGCTGTAGACGATAATGCTGAAGGCCGTCGTCGGAGAGGATGATTTCTGCGCCAAGCTCCTTCGCGAGCCGCGCATCGGCTACGCGATCCGGGCCTGCAACGACGATGGCATCGGTGCGTCGGGCAAGCAGAACCGCTTCATCGCCCACCTCCTCCCACGCACTCGCGCGCGTGACGCGCTGTGGCCAAGTCGTCGCGCGTCCGCCATAACCGCGCAAGATGATGCCGACCTTGCGGCCGCTCGCGGCGAGCCGAGTCGCAAGCCAAATCGTAAAGGGCGTCTTGCCTGTGCCGCCCACAGTGATGTTCCCGATGACGATCACGGGTACATCGACGCGATAGCTACGCAGCAGACCCCAGCCAAACAACGCGCGACGGAGCGCAACGATCGCAGCGAAGAGCCAAGACAATGGGACGAGCAGAATCAGCCATGGACTGAAGGCACCGTACCAAAGGCGCTGTAGATGTCGATCAAGCGACATGAGGATGTGTACGCTGGCGGAGAAGCGTCATCGGAGACAGACGTTCGCCGCAGGCTACGCGTCGCTTCGCCATAGCATGACCGAGTTGCCTACGCCTTGAACTGCATTCGATAGAGCGCCGCGTATTGCCCTTCAGCCTCGAGCAACTCGCTATGAGTGCCGCTCTCCGCGATGCGCCCGCCATCGAGGACGACGATGCGGTCGGCCTGCTCGACCGTCGACAAACGATGAGCGATCACGAGCGTCGTGCGGTTCTCCATCAATCGTTCGAGCGCTGTCTGGATGATGCGCTCGGACTCGGTATCGAGCGCCGAAGTCGCTTCGTCGAGGATCAGTATTGGCGCGTTCTTCAGCAGTGCGCGCGCGATCGAGATCCGCTGACGCTGCCCACCAGAGAGTAGAACACCGCGATCGCCGACCATCGTATCGAGCCCTGCTGGCAGGTCTCTCGTAAACTCGAGGACGTGCGCCGCGCGCGCCGCCTCCTCGATGGCCGCGGGGGACGCGTCGCGACCGAATGCGATGTTCGCCCGAATCGTGTCGTTGAAAAGCACGACTTCCTGGCTCACGAGCGCGACCTGCTCGCGCAAGCTCTTGAGCTCATACTCGCGCACGTCCGTTCCGTCCACGCGCACCGCGCCAGTGTCGACGTCATAGAACCGCGGGAGCAAATTGACGAGCGTCGACTTGCCGCTGCCCGAACGCCCGACGATCGCGATCATCTCGCCTGCCTCGACCTTGAGGTTGATATCCGCGAGCGCAGGACCCTTGCCGGTAGGATAGGAGAACGAGGCATGCTCGAACTCGATCGCACCGCGCACGCGCTCCGCGATACGCTTGCCGCCTGTCGGTTCGGTGGGCTCATCCAGGAGCTCGAACAAACTCTGACCCGCCGCGATTCCCTGCTGCAAGGGCCCCGATACGCCGACCAAACTGCGCAGCGGCTGCGCGATGTTCACGAGCGCGACGAGAAAAGCGAGCAGATCGCCCATGCTCATCCGATCGTTGATGGCATCGGAAATCGCGATAGACAAGACGAATGCAGAACCCACCGCCGTCACCATCTGGACGACGGGATTCGAGAGTCCCTTCGTCAATATGAGTCGCATGTACGAGCGACGGTTGTGCTCGTTGACGGTCTCGAACTGACTCAACTGGTGCGTTTGTGCGTTGTAGACTTTGACGATTCGCGGCGCCTCGAGCGTCTCCTTCGCCACGCGCGTGATATCGCCCATCGAATCTTGGATTCGGCGGCTATAGCGTCTGAACTTGCGATTGATCAGGTTTACCAACCAAGCGATCAAAGGGCCCATCGTCAGCGCGATGAGCGTCAGTCGCGTGTTCATCACGAACAGCCAGATGAGCGACCCGAAGATCGTCAACATCTCGCGCACGGTGACGACCACCGAATCCGTCGTCGCCTGACCGATCTGCTCGGTGTTATAGGTCAAGCGCGAGAGGAGCGATGCAGCGGAGCTGCGATCGTAGTAGCCGATCGGCAGATCGACAATGCGCTCAAACACTTGAGCGCGCAGGCGTTTGACGATGTGGCGCCCCACATACCCCATGCAGTAAGTTTGCGTGAAGTCGCCGAGCCCTCTCAGCAGAAACAAGGCGACGAGCGCGACAGGCAACCAGATGATCGTTCGCGGATCTTGGTTCTCGAACGTTCCATCGCCGAAGACTTTCGCGAAGCCGGCAAAGCTCACCATGCTGAGCGAAAAGAGCATCGCGCCAACGATGCCGAGCGCGAACATGCCTCGATGGGGCCGCAGATACGCGAGCAGGCGACGGTACGTCTGCCACGCATCCGGCCAAGCGGCAGGCGCGGTGGTCAGGATCGGGGCGCGCTCCATGGACACCATGAGATCAGTTCGGCGCGCCTTGCTCTTCGTTCACGGTCGCAATACTGATCGAACGGAATCCGAGCCGACCCAACACATCCATCGCCGTGACGACAGACTGATGCGTCGCGCGTGCATCGGCGCGCAATGTAATCGGGATCTCTCTCGACTCGCCGGCGATTCTCGATACCGCCGCGGATAGCGTTGCCGGACTCGTGTTGATGAGCGTCTGACCGTTGACGCGATACTCGCCGGAAGCCGTAACCGCGACCTCGATCGGATCCTTCCGCTGTTCCGCTGCTGGCTTGGCGCTCGCCTGAGGCAGCTGAAGCTCGATGCGGGATTCGTCGACGAACGTGGTCGACACCATGAAGAAGATGAGCAGCAGCAGGACGACGTCGACGAGCGAGATCAGATTGAGCTCGGGCTCTTCATGATTGCGACGCGACAGATTCATTGGGGCGCTCCGCTTTGCGCTTCCATCGCCTGCACGAGCTTGATCGCCTCCTTCTCCATTTGCACGACCAAGCCTTCCACGCGTCCGCGCAGATACTTGTAGCCGATCAACGCGGGGATCGCGACCGTGAGCCCCGCGGCCGTCGTGATGAGCGCTTCCGCGATACCGCCCGCAAGCGCGGCGGGGTTGCCGATGCCGTCGGTCGTGATCGCGTTGAACGTACGGATCATTCCGATGACCGTGCCTAGCAAGCCCATCAGCGGTGAGAGCGAAGCGATCGTGCCGAGTGCGCCGATGAAGCGATCGAGCTCGTGCACGACGTGGCGGCCCGTATCCTCGATGCTCTCTTTGATCACTTCGCGCGGACGATGGCGATTCGCGAGCCCAGCCGCCAGGATCTTGCCCAAGGGCGAGTTCTGTTGAAGGGCGACGATGTGCTTGTCTTGGATCTGACGTTGCTCGACCCATCGCCACACCTTTTCGGTGAGCTCAGCGGGTAGCACGCGCTTCTGCTGAAGCGTCCAGAGCCGTTCCAGAATGATGGCGGCAGCGATGATGGAAGCCAGGATGATCGGGCCCATCATGATGCCGCCGGCTTTCACGATTTCGAGCATGGTCGCCTGCAATCGCCTGATTTGAATGGCTGCGCATACTACCAGCTTTCCCAAATCGCAGAATGCGGACCTCGATCGGCGAGCCCTTCCTCAGCGCGGCGCGTCGAACGCCGTGCGTGACCAATAGCGCCTGTTCGAGTGGCGATGCTCGCGCGCGACAAGCGGCGTATCGCGCGCGACGCGGATCTCAATGGCCCCGCTCCGCGCCGTCGTGTAAATGCGGGCACCGTGTTGACGCCAGCGCTCGACGACGTCCGGCTTCGGAAGCCCCCACCTGTTGCGGTACCCAGTGGATGCGATTGCAACCTTCGGCGCAAGCGCTGCCACGAACGAGCCACTTGATGAGGTGCGGCTGCCGTGATGAGGGATGACGACGATGTCGGTCGGAGGGACCCCGCTTCGCAAGATCGCCGCTTCCCCACTCGCCTCCACATCGCCCGTCAGGAGCGCGGAACCGGCGCCGCTCGCAATCCGCAGGACGCAGCTCGAGTCATTGTCCGATGCTGCGGATTCGTCGCCGGGATGCAGCACGTCGAAGCGCACCCCGTCCCATATCCAAGCATCACCGCGCGCGCAAACATCGGCGTTCCTGATCGACGCTGCGACAGATGGTCCGAGACTGGTGCGCTTGACTCGGCTCCCTTCGAGCAACGATTCGAGTCCGCCGCGATGATCGAGGTCACCATGGCTCACCATCAGAAGATCGATCTCGCGGATGCCTCGTGCTCGCAGGTAGGGCAGTACCGCGAGCGAGGCCGCATCTCTGCCGCTTTGGAAGGCGGGTCCCGTGTCGTAGACGAGCGTGTGGTGCTCCGTGCGAACGACGACTGCCAATCCCTGCCCCACATCGAGCACGCCGACTTCGAAATCGCCGTGGGTGGGCGTCGAGCCCGGCACGAAGAAGATGTGCGCACTGCATGCAAGCCCAAGCAAGCGGATCGGCCAGATCAGCGGTAGCACGCAAGCGAGCGCGCCCAAACACATCGCGAAGAGCGAGAGCGGATGCGCCAATGGGAAGTACCAGAGCGCGAACGGTTGTGCGGCAAGCCACTCCAAAGGCGTCCAGAGCAATACGAGCACGCCAGTCGCAAGCTCAAGCGGAAGCGCGCCGAGCATAGGATTCACGGCGGCCAAGAGCGCGCCGAGGAGAACAAGAGGCACGATCAAGAATGTGAACGTCGGAATCGCAACCGCGTTCGCGAGCGGGCCGACGAGCGACATCGCACCGAACGCCGCGAGCAACAGCGGAAGCAGACCGATCGTCATGGCGAGTTGGGCACGCGCGAAGGACTGCCCCGCGCCCGAGCGTTGCAGCCTGCCGGAGAGTGCAAGCACCAGGATCGCGACGGCACCGAACGACAACCAGGCCCCGACGGCGAGCGGCGCGAAAGGATCGATGAGCAGGACACCGATAAGTGCCAGGCCGAGTGCGTGGCCGACCTGAATATCCCGTCGAGACCACCTCGCGATGAAATAGATGCACAGCATGAGCGCGGTACGCTGCGTGGGAACGGAGAAGCCCGCCATCAACGAGTAGCCGATAGCCGCCGCGGAACCCGCAATTGCTTGACCGTGAACGGCGCACCAGCCGCGTGCCTGCGCGCCTCGCGAACGCACGATCGCACCGCCGAGCCACGCGGCGATAGCAGCAAGCATGCTGATGTGCAATCCGGAAATCGCCATGAGGTGTGTCGTGCCTGTCGCAGCGAACACGCTCCATTGCTCGGTCGTCATCTGCCGCGTATCACCGATCGCAAGACCCTGTAAGACACCAAGCATCCGCGCGTCTGACCCAACGGCGCTTGCCATGCGATCCGCGATGAAGTGACGCGCCCGATCTATGAAGCGGTAAGACCCGGCGGTTTCGATTCGGCGATTGCGCGTGTCCGTGCGCACGTAGCCGGTCGCACCGATGCCATTTCGGAAAAGATGCGCTTCGTAGTCGAACCCGCCCGGATTCGAGAAGCCATTCCTTCGCTTGAGACGGACGAGCAACTGCCACGTCTCCCCGACGCGCGGCAATGCTTCGGCTTCATACCACGCAAGCTGGAGCCGTTTCGGAACATCGGTATCGGCATGGGTGATGTCGAGCTCGAAACGCACTTGCCGATCGCCCACATCGGGCAGCGACGACACGACCCCAGTCACGAGCAGATCTTCGCCCTCGAGCGCCTGCGGCAAGTCGCCTGCGAGCCGCGCGCTCGCATGCACCCATGACCATGCAATGCCAAGGGCGAACACGCAGAGAAGTTTTGCGCGGAGAGTCGCGGCCAGCGTGACGGCAATCAGTAGAACGAGGACAAACGACGAATCAGGCAGGCGCGGCAGCACGTGGATGCAACAGTGCCCAGCCAAGAATGCAAGCGCGAATCGACCCACTGCGCCTCCCTGCGACGAACTGTGGCCAACACATTGCTGCGGCGACCTGCGATACTTGCGCGTCCACTTATGCCCAGACGCTTGTTCAAACCTTTGAGCCGCCAGCGCCACCGATTGAAGGAGCGCTGGTTCATGCAACCCTTCCGCGTTCTACTCGAGCATCCCGTTTACTGGTCGCTCAATCGACGCAACGTCACGCTTGCGTTCGCAGTGGGACTCTTCATCGCGTTCATACCTCTTCCCGTCCATTTCGTGCTCGGCCCCGTCATTGCCCTCATCCTGCGGCTGAATGTCCCGGCGGTGGTCGCAGGAACGCTGCTCACGAATCCGTTCACGATGGTCCCCTTGTATCTCTCCGCGTACTGGGTCGGCACTCAACTGCTCGGCGTGCCGGAACGTCACGTCGAATTCCACATGACCTGGGAATGGCTTCAGACAGGCCTGCTTCCGATTTGGAAACCGTTCCTGCTCGGCTGCCTCGTCATGGGCGTACTGTCCGCTCTCGCGGGCTACGCATTTCTTGGCGGGCTATGGCATGTCACGCTGGTGATGAAATATCACAAGCGCAAAGGCACTGGCGTCGACAAAGATCGGGGAAATGCCGAGAAATGAGGTGTGGCGATCGCGCGCCGATGCGCGCGCAGGCGCTTCAGGCGCCTGAATGGAGCCTGCCTTCGCGCAGGGTCAATGTTCTCTGCATTTTCTCGGCGAGGTCAGTTGCGTGCGTGACGATCACGAGCGCTGTTGCGAGCTCGCGGTTGAGCTCGAGCATGAGATCGAAGACCTGGCGCGCATTCGCACCGTCGAGGTTGCCAGTGGGCTCGTCGGCGAGTACGACCGGCGGCTTCGTCACGAGCGCGCGCGCAACGGCCGCGCGTTGACGCTCGCCGCCGGAGAGCTGGCCAGGTCGATGCTCCACCCGTGCACCCAACCCGACACGCTCGAGGAGCTCGCGCGCTCGAGCACGCGCTTCCTCGACCGGCACGCGTCTGATCAGCAGCGGCATCGCCACGTTCTCGAGCGCGGTGAACTCGGGCAGCAGATGATGAAACTGGTACACGAACCCGAGCGCGCGGTTGCGTAAGTCTCCACGCTCGGCATCGGACAGCTCATTGATCGCTTGCCCCGCGATCTTCACTGTACCCGACGTCGGCAAATCGAGTCCGCCGAGGAGCTGAAGCAGCGTCGTCTTGCCTGAGCCCGATGCCCCGACGATCGCGACACGCTCGCCGGGATAGACGGCGAAGTCCACACCGTTCAGAACGTCGACACGTGCATCGCCTTGCATGAAATGCTTGTTGAGCGCCGTGCAAGCGAGAACGGGAGAGTGTGTTGTCATTGATGTTCGCGGACGTTGTCGAGCTCTAGTTTACGGTTCTCGGCCTTCTCAATCATGCCTGAGCGCGCGAGCCGGCTGAGTGCGCGCCGCACGCCAGGCCGGATACAAGGTCGATAGGCAACACAGCCCAAACGCCGTGACGCTGATCTTTGCCACGTCGGCCCACTGCACGACCGCCGGCAAGTCACTCATGTAGTACACCTGCGCATCCATGAACTGCGTGCCGAGCAGGTGCTCGAGCCCATGGACCAAGCTCTCGAGATTCAATGAGATCAACACACCCAAGGCGATCCCCGCGATCGTACCGATCATGCCGATCGCCGTTCCTTGCGTGACGAAGATCGTGAGGATACTGCGTGGCGCGGCGCCCATCGTGCGCAGGATCGCGATATCGGCCTGCTTCTCCTTCACCGCCATGACGAGCGTCGAGACGATGTTGAACGCGGCGACGCCCACAACCAGGAGCAGAATGATGAACATCACCGTCTTCGTGAGCTGGATAGAACGGAAGAAGTTCTCGTGCTTACGCGTCCAGTCATCGATGTAGTAGCCCTCACCGCCGAGCGACAAGGCAAGAGAGCGAACGACGCGCGGCGCGTCGAACATGTCCACGAGCTGCAATCGAAGTCCAGTGACCTTCTCGCCCATGCGATAAAGACGCGCGGCATCCTCGAGATGCACGTACGCCAGATTGCGGTCGTACTCGTACATGCCCGCGCTGAAGGTGCCGACGACCTTGAACGCGCGCCAGCGTGGCATGACGCCGGCCGGAGTCGTGCTGCGCATCGAGGTCACGAGCACGACGCGTCCGCCCACTGTCACGCCAAGCGCCTTCGCGAGCTCCGCTCCGAGGATGATCCTGTACTCGCCTGGCACGAGATCGCCGAACGCACCCGACGCCATCTTGTCGGCGATCGAGGAAACCTTTCTCTCTTGATCGGGTAACACTCCGATCACCATCGCGCCGCTGCTCTCTTCGTTACCGATGAGGAGCCCTTGCTCCTCGATATAGGGCGCGCTCGCAACCACTTCCGGGCTCTCCGCGATCCGATTCGCAGTGTCGCGCCAATCAGGGAGCCCTACGCCGAACGCACTGATCGTCGCATGCGAGGTCAGGCTCAAGATGCGATGGCGCAGCTCGCTCTCGAAGCCGTTCATGACGGATAGCACAACGATCAAGACGGCAACGCCGATCGCGACACCGACCATCGATATCGTCGAGATGAAGGAGATGAAGCGATTGCCGCGACTCGATCGCAGGTATCGCCCGCCAATGAAAAGCTCGTAAGAGCGCGTCATGCCTTACTCATAACGAAGCGCCTCTGCCGGCTCCGTCGCCGCACCGCGCAATGCGGGATAGATCGTCGCGAGCACCGTTAAGATCAAAGCGGTCGCGGTGATCCCTGCGACCTGCTGCCATTGCACGTCTGACGGTACTTCCGAAATCACGAACACCGTCGGATCGAACACATGCATCCCGAGCAAGTTCTCGAGGAACGGCACGATCACGCCGACGTTGAGCGCGAGCGCCAGTCCGAGCGAAAGACCGAGCAATGCGCCGATCCAGCCGATGACGAGACCTTGCGTGATGAACACGCCGACCACTGCGCGCGGCGTCAGCCCGACGGTTCTCAAGATCGCGATGTCATTACGCTTCTCGTTCACCACCATGACGAGCGCTGCGATGATGTTGAACGCGGCGACCGCCACGATGAGCATCAGGATGAGCGTCATCATCGTTTTCTCGATGCGAATCGCTCGGAAGTAGCTCGCGTTCTCGATCGACCAGTCGCTGACCACATAATGCTCGCCCAACGCAGCACCGAGCTCGTGCGAACGGGCCGGCGCTTTGAAGATGTCGTCGAACTTGAGCCGCAACCCGCCGGGAACGTTCTCGGTACCGGCGAGCGATGCCGCATCTTGCAAGTTGATGAGCGCGAGCACGTTGTCGTGTTCCTGCGCGCCGACTTCGAATATACCGCTCACGAGAAAGCTTTGGATCCGAGGGCGCACGCCGATTCCGGCGATTGCATGCTCGCCGCGCTCTTGAGCCGGCACGAGCACGGTGATCTCATCGCCGATACGCGCGTCGATCGCATAAGCCAAACCGACTCCGAGGACGATATGCCGTGCTCCGGGCTCGAGGTCCGTGAGCTCGCCACGCAGCATCCGCTTGGAGATTTCCGACACCTCGGGCTCGAGCGCTGGATCGACACCGCGAATGGTCGCGGCACGCAGCGTATCGCCGCGCCCGAGCATGCCTTGCAGCTGTAAGTAAGGCGCCACACCCACGACGTCGGGCTGACTGCGCAACTTGGCAGCGATCAGCTCCCACTCTCGCATCCACTCCGGGTCGGCTGAGATCGTCGCGTGCGAAGCAGCGCTCAAGAGTCGCGTTCGCAGCTCCCCCTCGAGACCATTCATCACCGAGAGGACGACGATCAACGCCGCCACACCGACGCAGATGCCCAGCATCGAGATCCAACTGATGAACGAGACGAAGAAGCCGCGGCTGCGACTTCGGACGTACCGAAGGCCGATGTAGATCGGCAGCGGGTAGAACACGAGGATTAGGTGACTAGCGGATGATGGGCGGCCGATCGCAACTGAATGACCGAGACTGCGAGAGTACGGACGGGCGTGAGCTCGGGCCCGCTCCCGAATGGACACGAAGGCGCCGATATAAGGTTCTTCTCACGATCCGCTGTCCGCCATCAGTCATTCACTCGGCGCAAGGCTACCTGCCGGACCGCAGAATGTGAACTAGGACAACAAATTGAGCGCTGGCGCTTGGTCCTTATGTCACGCCTGCTATACAGTCCAACGAGCTTCATTGGAGGTCTTTTCATGCGATGCTCTCGCTGGATTCTCACGGCACTTGCCGCCGCCGCATTGACCGGTCCGGCCCTCGCTGACGAATTGAAGATGACGCCCGCCCCTGAGGCTAGCCGCGATCGACCGGCTCGTGGCATGTCGATGGATAAGGTCGAAGCGACGTATGGCGCCCCCACACGCCGCGTACCCGCTATCGGTGAGCCGCCCATCACTCGCTGGGAGTACCCAGGCTTCGTCGTCTACTTCGAACACAACCTAGTCATTCACAGCGTCGCGGCGGTCGGCTGATCCCGCACCTGTAGGCGTGTGACGTCAGAAGTCCCTTCAGACGTCCACGCCTCCATACATCCCACCTCATCGAACGACGTCCGCCTCTGACGTCCACTGCGCCACCTTTACACGCGTTGGCGCACCAGCCGGCCTGGAGCCGAAACGCGCCCCCTGTTAACCTGCGCCGCTCTTCGGGGATGCCCTCGCCGCATCGACCCGAGCGTTTTCTATTTTCTCAGGTTCACATGGCCGACCGCGAACAACTGCTTCTCCCCAGCAAGACACAAATGCACGTGCGATGGGGGCAGCTCTATGGCTCCGCACCTTCGCTTTGGCTTGCGGACGCAGCGCGGCGCGCATCCGGTCCTTTGCTGGTCATCGCGGCGGATGCGCGACAAGCCGGACGCATCGAAGACGAGCTTCGGTTCTTCTGTGCCGCCGGGACTTACATTGAAACTTTTCCCGACTGGGAAACGCTCCCGTACGACCTGTTCTCGCCGCATCCGGACATCGTGTCGCAGCGCCTGCGCATGTTGTCGACTCTACCGCGGCTCGCGAAAGGCATCGTCGTCATCGACCTCGAAACGCTCCTGCAGCGACTGCCGCCGCAAAGCTACATCGATGCACATGCATTCGATCTCTCAGTGGGCGAGCGCCTCGACCTCGGCGCGTTCCGCGAACGCCTGACGGGAGCGGGTTACGTCGCGAGCTCTCAAGTCATGGCGCCGGGTGAGTTCGCCGTGCGCGGCTCGCTCATCGATCTATTCCCGATGGGCAGTGCGGCGCCCTATCGCATCGATCTGTTCGATGACGAAGTGGAATCGATCCGACTCTTCGATGCTGAAACACAGCGCTCGGGCGAGCGTACGCAGGCGCTTCGTTTGCTTCCAGCGCGCGAGTTTCCGCTGACGGCCGAAGGGATCCAGCAGTTCAAGCGGCGCTTTCGAACCCGGTTCGAAGGCGATCTCACGAAAATGTCCCTCTACAAGGACATCGCTGAGGGCGCGCCGCCAGCCGGCATCGAGTACTACTTGCCGCTCTTCTTCGATGCGACTGCGACACTGTTCGACTATCTGCCCGGCAACACGACGGTCGCGATGGAAACAGAGCTCGAAGGAAGCGTGCAGCAAGCGTTCACCGAGATGGAGCAGCGCTACGATCAGCGCAGCCACGATGCAGAGCGCCCGATTCTCACGCCGCGCGAAGTGTTCATGCCACCCGCGGAGCTCCTCGATCGACTCGCGACATTCCGCCGCATCGAGCTCTCGCGCGTCGAGCTCGATCCACTCACGCAATCCTCGCCGTTCCACAATTTCGAGACACGGCGTCCCCCTTCACTTCGCGTCGACGCGCGCAGCGACGATCCGGCACGCGAGCTCGCGGCGTTTCTCGCCGACTTCTCCGGCCGCGTGCTGATCGCGGCAGAGTCCGCGGGCCGTCGCGAGATGCTGCTCGACATCCTCAAGCGTAGACACCTGCAGCCGCAACTCGTAGAGAGTTGGAGCGCGTTCCACGAATCGAGCGCACCCCTCGCGATCACCGTGTCGCCCCTCTCGACCGGCCTCGTGCTGCGAGAGCCGCCTGTTGCACTGATCGCAGAAGAACAACTGTTCGGCGAGCGCGCGCGTCAAGAACGACGCCGTCGCAAACCCGAGCGCGATCCCGAAAAGATCATTCGCGACCTGACAGATCTTCGTCCCGGCTCGCCCGTCGTGCACGAGACCTATGGTGTCGGGCGCTTCATCGGTCTCAGCACGCTCGATGTCGGTGGCCTCACCAATGAGTTTCTCGTGCTCGAGTACGCAGAGGGAGACAAGCTGTACGTCCCGGTGCATGCACTCGATCTCGTGAGCCGATACACGGGTGCACCCGCCGAATCCGCCCCACTCCACAAGCTGGGCGGAGACGCATGGCAGAAGGCAAAGAAAAAGGCGGCGCAGAAGATCCGCGACACCGCGGCCGAGCTCCTGGACCTGTACTCGCGAAGAGCGGCGCGGGAAGGCGAACAGCTCGAGGCCAACGAGCTCGAGTTACGCGCGTTCGAATCACAGTTCCCGTTCGAGGAAACGCCAGATCAAGCGCAAGCCATCGAACAGGTTATCGCCGACCTTGCAAGCGGACGACCCATGGACCGCGTCGTATGCGGCGACGTCGGCTTCGGCAAGACCGAGGTCGCCCTTCGCGCTGCATTCGTCGCCGTCCAAGCAGGCAAGCAAGTCGCCGTGCTCGTGCCGACGACGCTCCTTGCGCAACAGCACTATCAAACGTTCGCCGATCGCTTCGCGGACTGGCCAGTACGCGTGGAATCGCTATCGCGCTTTCGCACCACCAAAGAGCTCAACCAGGTCGTGCAAGGCCTCGAGTCCGGCCAGATCGACATCGTCGTCGGCACGCATCGGTTGCTCCAGAGTAGTGTGAAGTTCAGTCGGTTGGGCTTGTTGATCATCGACGAGGAGCATCGCTTCGGCGTCAAAGACAAGGAGAGACTGAAGGAGCTGCGCGCCGAAGTCGACGTGTTGACGCTCACGGCGACACCGATACCCCGCACGTTGAACATGGCGATGGGCGGGCTACGCGAGTTGTCGCTCATCACGACGCCACCGGCTGCCCGCCTGTCGATCAAGACCTTCGTCAGCCAATGGGACAGCGCAACGATACGTGAAGCGTGTCTGCGTGAGATTCGCCGCGGCGGGCAGATCTACTACGTGCACAACAGCGTCGAGACGATCGAGAAAGCCGCGCGCGCGCTGCAAGAGATCGTGCCCGAGGCCCGCATTGCGGTCGGCCATGGTCAGATGCGCGAACGCGAGCTCGAGCAGGTGATGCTCGACTTCTACCACCAGCGGTGCAACGTGCTCGTCTGCACGACGATCGTCGAGAGCGGCATCGACATTCCATCCGCGAACACGATCATCATCGATCGGGCGGACAAGCTCGGTCTCGCTCAGTTGCATCAGCTGCGCGGGCGCGTCGGTCGCTCGCACCACCAGGCGTACGCCTATCTGCTAACGCCGCCTCGTAACGTCATGACAGCAGATGCGGCGAAACGCTTGGAGGCGATCGAATCGCTCGAGGATCTTGGTGCCGGCTTCACGCTCGCAACACACGATCTCGAGATTCGCGGCGCGGGCGAGCTCTTGGGCGAGGAACAAAGCGGCCAGATCCAGGAGATCGGTTATGCGCTCTACATGGAGATGCTCGAGCGCGCCGTGAACGCGCTCAAGTCAGGCAAAGTGCCGCAACTCGATGAACCGCTGCATCAAGGGCCCGAAGTCGATCTGCACGTGCCCGCGCTGCTCCCGGATGACTATTTACCGGATATTCACCTGCGGCTCGTGCTTTACAAGCGAATCGCCGCGGCCGCGAATCCTGATGAGCTGAGAGAGCTACAAGTCGAGATGATCGATCGCTTCGGCTTGCTGCCGCCGCCCGCGAAGAACCTATTCAGGATCGCGGAGTTCAAGCAGCTTGCGCGTGCGCTCGGCCTGCGCAAGATTGATGTCGGACCCGGCGGCGGGTCTGTAACGTTCGATCGGGACAGCCAGGTCGAGCCCGCGGTGTTGATCAAGTACATCCAGCAACACTCGCGCACGCATCGGCTCGATGGCGGCACGAAGCTTCGCTTCGCACTCAACTTGGAGAAGGATGAAGAGCGCTTCAAGGCCGTGCAGGAACTGCTCGACGCCTTGAGTCGAAAAGCACCGCCCGCTCCGGAAAGCCGCACGGATCGGAAGAAACAACGCTGACGACACGGGTCCACTTTTCCGGTCCCGGTATGTCAAACTTGGTCTTCTTCGAGGACATCTATGTACGCACGAATCACCAAGTCCGTGAAAGGCGGAGCGCTCGTCTTTCTCCTCGCAACGCTGGCGCTGCTCGGACCGGCGAGTGCGCAACAGGTCGCAAGCGACGTCCCCTCGTACGATGTCGAGCTGATTATCTTTCGCCACTTATCCTCCGAGGCGACAGAGGAAGTGTGGGATCTCGAGCTGTCGAAAGGCGAAGGGCTCACGATCCCGGATGAAGATGGTACGCCGTTCGATCCGGCCGGCGCCTCCCCGGAACCCACGACGCAGACGTTCCCGCCGCTCGCCGCTTCGAAGATGAAACTCGGCGCGATCGAGGACACGTTGCGGCGAAGCCGAACTTATCGACCACTCGCCCATTTCGGATGGACTCAGCCCGGCTATGCGCGTAACGCGGCGCCCTCGATCTCGATCGATGGACTCGTGCCCGCGGACTCAGGCGTGTCTGGAAAGGTCGCGCTGTCGCGAGGTCGCTATCTGCATCTCACGCTCGACCTTGCGTTCACACCGCCCGATGCACCCGGCGAACGCTATGTGCTACGTCAATCGCGTCGGATGCGGAGCAACGAACGCCACTACATCGATCATCCGAAGTTTGGCGTGATCGCGGTCATCACCCCGAGTGCGCGCTAACGGCGCCGCATTGCGCGGCGCGTGCTGTCACGCACTGTTCACTCGAACTCTCTGCTGACGACGCGATTGCGTCCGAGCTCTTTTGCATCCTTGAGCGTCTTCAGCGCCGCTTCGTAGACGCGCTCGATCGTCACGTCGTGTGAGGGCACGAGAGAGATGACACCCGCGCTCGTCGTGACGTAGCGGGATACGATGGAGCGTGGATGGTGAACAGCGAGGTCGCGTACCCGCCCGAGCACAGCGTCGGCGAGCTTCGAGGCTTGCTCGAGATCCATGCCGGTGGTGAGTGCCGCGATCTGATCCTCATCGAAGCGGCCGCATAGATCGCTCGCCCGACGGAAGCAGCCGCCGATCACTCGAGCAATGCGTCGAAATGCCTGCTCCGCCCCCGGCCGACCGAACACGTCTCGATACTGTGCGAAACAATCGAGATCGAAAATGATGAAGCTCAGGCGCCGCGACTCACGCTGCGCAAGCGCCCAATCGCGCCTCACGAGCTCCTCGAAATACGTGCGACGGAGCAAGCCGGTCAACTTGTCGTCTCGCAGATAAGCGAGCATCGTTTGCGTGTTCATCGCCGGATCGCGTGTTTCGCCCCGCGATTCGACCCGCTGCGCCTCCGTTACGTCGCGATGGAAGCTGGCGAAATGCGCGACGAAGCCCTTGGTGTCGCGAAGCGGAACAATCGTCACGTCGTTCCAGAACATCGTGCCGTCTTGCCGATAATTGCGTAGCACGGTCCGGCAACCTGTCCCTTCCCGCACGGCATCGCGAATCTTGGCCAGGCCTTCCTGCTCATGATCGTCCGCCTGGAGGAACCGCAAGTTGCGCCCGCAGATCTGCGCTCGGGCGAACCCCGTGAGCCGCTCCATCGCCTCGTTCGCGTAGATCGCTTTGCCATCCCGATCGCAGATGACGACGCCGTCCGGTGCCTGCTCGACGAGCACCTCGAGCAGACGCGGGTCCAGGCCGTCGCCGGGACCGGCACCGAATTTGAAGGGTTCGACACTCATCTCGCTCAGGAATCCAATTGCAGCTTCGGCCGCTCCATACAACTCTTAATGGCCGTGTCGCAGGCCTGCCACTCCGCCGAGGCGTACAGGACGTCTCGGGTCCATCCCGGTTTGCCGTGAAGTCGGGCCATGCGCACTTGACTCAGAGCATCCCCGCTCCCTCGCAAAGAATCGATGACTTGCAGCACACCTTTGCGATCGTTGCAGAGCGAAAGTACGTCGCAACCGGCATTGAGGGCCGCTTCGGCCCGCTCGAGCGGGCCACCGACCACCCCCGCGCCCGCCATCGACAGGTCATCGGTAAAGATCGCCCCGCTGAACCCCAGGCGGTCTCTGAGCTCGCGCTGCATCCAATGGCGCGAGAACCCGGCAGGCATTCCATCAACCTCCGAGAAAATGACATGCGCCGCCATGATCGAGGCAAGTCCGTTGTCGATCAGGCGCCGGTAGGGATAGATATCGTCGTCTAGGTCCGCAAGGGGTCGCCGGTCGACGGGCATGGCTACGTGGGAATCGGGGACGACTGCCCCATGGCCGGGGAAATGCTTAGCGGTGGCCGCCATTCCCGCTTCCCGCATCCCACCCATATAGGCAATCGCGAGCTCGGCCACGACGCGCGGATCGCGGTGGAATGCTCGGTCGCCGATGACAGAGCTCACGCCATAGTCGAGATCGACGCAGGGCGCGAAGCTCATGTCGATGCCGACCGCGCGCAACTCCGCCGCCATGAGCCAGCCGCATTGCCGTGCGAGCTGCCGCCCCGTTGCCGGATCGAGATCGTACTCGCGCCCGATGAGACGCATCGCAGGCAAGCGAGTGAAGCCCGTGCGGAAGCGTTGCACCCGCCCACCTTCGTGATCCACCGTGACGAGCAGCGGCGGCGTACGGATCGAACGGATGTCTGCAACAAGTTGCGTGAGCTGCTCGATACTTTCGAAATTGCGTGTGAAGAGAATGACGGACCCGACGAGCGGATGCGCCAAGAGCTCACGATCCTCCGCCGTGAGCGTCGTACCTTGTACATCGATCATCAGCGGGCCGAGCGTCATGGGCAGCTCACTTCTTACCGCGTCGCGTGAAGACAGCCATCGATTCCACGTGCGCCGTGTGCGGGAACATATCCATCACGCCGGCCGCATCGAGCTCGAATCCGAGCTCGTTCACTAGAACGCCCGCATCTCGGGCCAGGGTTCCCGGGTGACATGAGACGTAGACGATGCGCTGTACTCCGGAGGCGGCGAGCAGCGGCAACACTTCCCGCGCACCCGCACGCGGTGGATCCAGCAAGACTTTATCGTACGATCGCTTCGCCCACACCGCTTGCGCAATGTCTTCACTGAAGAGATCGGCGACATGGAACTCCACGTTCGCGAGGCCGTTGAGCGCCGCATTCTCTCTCGCGCGCGCGACGAGGCCTGCCTCCCCTTCGACCGCCGTTACCTGCGCTCCGCTTCTCGCGATCGGCAGCGAGAAGTTGCCGAGACCGCAAAAGAGATCGAGCACGTGCTCGTTCGCAGCAGGGCGCAGCCATTCGATGGCGCGCTCGATCATGAGCACGTTCAGCGCCTCATTGACCTGAACGAAATCGGTGGGCGCGAAACGCACGGTGACATCGAACTTCGGCAGCCGATACTCCAAGCGGCTCGCGGGCGGCGTGAGCGGCGCAACCGTCTCGTAGCCACCCGGCTGCAGATAGATCTCGACGCCATGCGTGCGCTCAAAGGCCTCGAGCAGCGCGCGATCGTGAGCGGTGGGCTCATCGAGCACACGGATCACGAGCGCCGTCACTCGATCGGCGACCGCCACTTCGATCTGCGGCACGCGCGCACGCAGACTCAGTTCCGTGACGAGCATCGACAACGGTTCGATCAGCCGCGCGACCGGTTCGACCAGAATGGAGCACTGTTCGAGATTCGCGATGAAGGCCGAGCTGCGCTCGCGAAAGCCGACGACCGTCTTTCCCTTCTTCGGCACCCACCGCGCGGCGAGCCGAGCACGGCGGCGATAATGCCAGGCGGGCCCCTGCAACGGCGGTAGGATCGATCGTGCGGTGACGTTCCCGATGCGAGTGAGCGCATCGAGCAGCTGACGCTCTTTGAATTCGATCTGTTGCTGCGAAGAAAGGTGCTGTAGCACGCAGCCGCCGCAGACCCCGAAATGGGGGCACTCGGGCCGGACTCGATGCGGCGACGCTTCGAGCACATTCAGGAGTCGCCCCTCGTCGAACGTGCGCGTCGATTTCACGCGCCGCCATTCAACGCGCTCGCCGGGCAGCGCATCGTCGATGAAGACAACCTTGCCGTCGACGTGCGCGACGCCCCTGCCCTCGTGATCGAGATCTGTAATCGCCGCCGTCTCCGTCACCTGCGACTCGGCGGCTTTCCTTCGCGACCTCAACAGCTCGGCTCCCGCCATGCCGCGAGGAATTCTTGGAAGTGCGGCTTCGGCTGCGCACGCAAGACGTCTCGTACGCGCGCGAGCTCGAGGAAGTATTCCTCGCGATTTATGCGTCCACGCATCAACTCAAAGCGGCAGTAGACGAGGAACGTGTTGAGTACGTCGGTTTCGCAGTAGTTCCGGATGAGCTCGAGCTCGCCGTCCAAGTACGACTCCCACACCTTGTCGCCGCTCATGCCGAGCTTGCCGGGGAATCCGAGGAGCGTCGCCATTGCCTGCAACCCGACCCGAGCCCGCGCTTGAAACATCGAGAGCACGTCCATGAGGTCGAGGTGTCGCGAGTGATAGCGATTCAGATAGTTGTTGAAACGGAACGCTTGATCTTCATCGCCCGACTCCCAGTAGCGCGGTGCGACGATCCCGTGCCGCATCGCTCGATAGTGCAGCACCGGTAGATCGAAGCCACCTCCGTTCCAAGAAACCAGATCGGGCGTGTATTTCTCGATGCCGTCGAAGAACCGCTGGATGATCTCTGCTTCTGATGCCCCAGGATCGCCGAGCGACCAGACTCGGAAGCTATCGCGCGAGCGCAGCGCCACGGAAATGGCGACCACGCGATGCTGCTCGTAGGACAGGAATTCCGTACCCGACTCCTCCCGACGCTTGGCCTGCATGACATAGCCGACCTGCTTGTCGCTGAGGTCGTCGAGACCATACAGACGCCGTCCCAGCTCGACGTCTGGGATGGTTTCGATATCGAACACGAAGAGAGTCATATGCTGAGTGAACAGTGAACGGTGGTCGGCGGACGGTGGGCAGAAGCTCGGCGCTGCATGTGACGTTCCATTCTACTCTGCACCGTCCGCTGTTCGCCGTCCGCCGCTCACGTCCTTCTCATGAGCACGGCGACCGCTACGATCAGGCCGGCTTCATCCGTCAGCGTAATGTGCCCTTCGCCGATGCCGAGCTTGTCGCACATCGCCTGGCCGCGTTGGGACCAAATGATCTCCGGGCGTCCCCACGCGTTCGGCATGAAGCCTGAGTCGCGGATCCACATACCATGCGCGAAGCCGGTGCCCATCGCTTTGACGATCGCTTCCTTCGCGGCAAAACGCATCGCGAGAAATCGAACCGGACGTGTGTAGCGGCGGAAGGCTTGTTCCTCCGCGGGCAACAGCAAGCGCTCGACGAAACGCTCGCCGTGGCGCTCGTACACCTGTTTGATTCGTTCGACTTGAACGACGTCGGTGCCAATTCCGAAAATCATGCGGGGTCGAGCGCCTGTGCACGCGACTCGAGCATGAGGCGCTTCATTTCGGCCACCGCCACAGCCATTCCGTCGATCACGGCGCGCGCAACGATCGCGTGCCCGATATTGAGCTCGACGATCTCTGGAATGCGCGCGATCGGCTGAACGTTGTGGTAGTTGAGTCCGTGCCCCGCATGGACCGTGAGCCCTCTCGACGCTGCGTAGCGCGCCGCGCGCCTCACCCGCTCGAGCTCACGCGCCTGTTCGGGACCGTGCGCGTCGGCGTACGCGCCCGTGTGCAATTCGACGACGGGTGCACCGACTCGGGCCGAGGCATCGATCTGTCGCTCGTCTGGATCGATGAACAACGACACGCGGATCCCTGCGTTCACGAGCCGGTCGATCATCTTCTCGAGCGCAGCGAGCTGGCCCGCCACATCGAGCCCGCCTTCGGTCGTGATCTCGGCCCGCCGTTCCGGCACGAGACAACAATCGGATGGCAGAACCTCGCACGCAATACTGACCATCTCTTCCGTCGCTGCCATTTCGAGATTGACGCGTGTCTGCAGCGCTTCCTTGCACATGCGCACGTCACGATCCTGAATGTGCCGACGGTCCTCGCGCAGATGCACGGTGATGCTGTCCGCGCCCGCCTTCTCGGCGATCAACGCTGCGAACAAGGGATCCGGGTACCGCGTGCCGCGCGCCTGACGAAGCGTTGCGACGTGGTCGACATTGACGCCGAGATGAATGGTCGACATGAGATTGCGTAGGTGGGGAGCTGACGAACGTTGGCCGTGCGTGCACGCATGTTATCAGGCCACGCTCAGCCGGTTAACTCGTCAGACGAGACGGACAGATCAGGGGCGCGGCCGATCGCGCCCGCGGCGCAGCGCCAGCATCACTTCACGCGTCTTGAGCTCCTGCCCGTCGAGAATCCGATCCAACGCGGCTCTAAACAGACGCCTGGCATCCGAGCACACCACGGGATCGTCGAAGTCCTCCCGCGCGAGCGCCCG
Source organism: Lysobacterales bacterium (assembly GCA_044506405.1). Lineage (GTDB taxonomy): Bacteria > Pseudomonadota > Gammaproteobacteria > Steroidobacterales > Steroidobacteraceae > Steroidobacter. Next base: position 52,549 of record JBIQKP010000004.1, read on the forward strand.
CAGCGTCGACCCGGAGAAGATCATCGCCCCTTCCGCCACGTCGAGCGCGCGCACGACGCCGTACTCGAGTCGGTAGTGATACATCGCCTGCAGTTCGATCGGTGCGCCGGTTCCACTCTCTTGTTCCAACGCGAGACCGTAGCCGAGCAGCTCCAATAGCCGTTTCTCGAACAGCCGCAGAGGCGCCGTCGAGTTCGGGCCGCTCTTCAACGATTCGACGGTGTGCGCATAAAGATCGAAGGCATCGGGTTGTGGGTCATGCCGCGTGAAGAGCTTCAGCACGAGCTCATTCAGATAAAAGCCGCTCACGAGTTGCGAGGGCGGCACCGGGCGGACCGCACCGTCGAACTCCGCCGCTGTGAGCTGCCCCGCCTCGCCCCGTCCGCTCCAAGACACGAGCAGGCGGTTGAACGGCTGCAGCATAGAGGACAGTGACGCTGCGGATTTGCGCCCGGTACGTGCTCCGCGTGCGAACACGGAGATGCGGCCGTGCGTGCGAGTGAAGAGCTCTAGGATTCGGCTCGTGTCGCGATACGGCCGATGGTGAAGGACGTATGCGGGTTCGAGTTGCGTCCGCACGTCACACCTTCTCAGACCTCATAGCCAAGCTGCTTGAGCGCCGTCTCGTTGTCGGACCAGTTCTCTTTCACTTTCACCCAAAGCTCGAGGTGTACCGGCATCCCAAAGCGCTCGGACATCTCGATTCTCGCGGCGCGCCCCACTTCCTTCAGTTGCTCGCCGCCATGTCCGATCACGATTGCCTTTTGACCGTTGCGCTCGACCCAGATGACGGCGTTGATCAACAGTCGTCCGTCTTCCTCCTTGAACTGCTCGATCCCTACGGTAAGGCCATACGGAAGCTCCTGACGCAGGCGCAAGGTGAGCTTCTCGCGAACGATCTCCGCCGCCTGAAACGTTTGGCTCCGATCGGTAATTTGGTCTTCGGGGAAATGCGGCGGCGACTCGGGCAAGAACCGCGCGATCACCTGGGGAAGCTGATCGAGCCGACTGCCTTTCAACGCGGAGATCGGAATCATCTCTTCGAACTTCCCGCGCTTCGAGAGCTCATCGATGAAGGGCAGCAAGCGCTCCTTCGGGAATACCTTGTCGACCTTATTCAGGATGAGAAGGATCGGCCGTCCCTGCTTTGTCAACTCGTCGAGCACGCGCTGATCCTCGTCCGTCCAGCGCAGCGCCTCCACGACGAATAGATTCACGTCGGCGTCCTGCAGCGAAGCAAGCGCTGCCCGATTCATATGCCGGTTCATGGCTCGGCGTGCGCCCGCGTGCAGCCCGGGCGTGTCAACGAACACGATCTGCACTTCGGGCTGCGTCAAGATGCCGAGAATGCGGTGCCGCGTGGTCTGCGGTTTCGGTGAAACGATACTGATCTTCTGACCCAACAAGGCGTTGAGCAGCGTCGATTTGCCGACGTTCGGCCGGCCGACAATAGCCGCGAACCCACAACGATGAGTGGATCCGTCGGAGTCCGTTGAATGTGTCACGGGGTTATGGGATCGATTGGGGATTGAAGTTGCTCGAGCATCAGTTGCGCCGCGGCTTGCTCAGCTCGCCTGCGGCTTGCGCCAGTGGCGTGCGTCTTGAGCCCGAGCGCATCGACCGAACAGCTCACCTGGAACATCTGACTGTGCGCTTCTCCAGAGACCGAATCAACGACATAGCTCGGGAGCGGCAGACCGCGGGCCTGGAGCGTCTCCTGTAAACGCGTTTTCGGATCCTTGAGTTCGGCTGCGCTCGGCAGGCGATCGAGCCTGGGGATGAACAAACGTTCGATGACGTCGGCGGCGGCATCGAACCCGCCATCGAGATAAATCGCGCCGAACACGGCTTCGAGCGTGTCCGCGAGAATCGACTTGCGCCGAAAGCCGCCCGACTTGAGCTCGCCCGAGCCTAACCTGAGCTGGTCGCCCAGACCAATCTCGGCTGCGATGACCGCAAGCGCTTCTCCGCTCACGAGACTCGAGCGAAAACGGGATAAGTCGCCCTCGTCGGCCGCCCCGAATTCGCGAAACACGAGCATCGCGACGACACAGTTGAGGACCGCGTCGCCGAGAAACTCGAGTCGCTCATTGTGGGGACCGCCGGCGCTGCGGTGTGTCAACGCCGCGTGCAGCAGTGCGGGATCGCGACACTCGTAGCCGAGCGCGTCGCGTTGCCACTCGACAGCCGTCTTCACTCCACGCTCTCAGGCAAGACAGAAATCGCGTCGCTCACTGGGCAACGAGCACGGTTTTATCGAACGCGACGACCAAGAAGATGTTAGCGACGAACGGGGACCGCGCTTCGTACGCAGCGCGCATCGAGTACCCCGTGCCGGTCTTCTTGATCTCGATGTTCTTGGGCTGAATGCTCTTGATGTCTTCGATCGTCCAGCGACGATCCAAAGAAGTCCGCAACGACTGCGGGCTGACCGCGCTGCCCGAGTACTCGCCTGCGGTCTGCTCCATCGCCCGCACGACCGCCATGTACTCCAAGTACACGGGCGTCAAACGGATGCCCGCATAGAGACCGAAGCCCAAGATCGCGATGATGACGACCATGCCGAGAAAAGTTGCGCCACGCTGGCGAGCACGCATCGAATGCTCCTGTGTTTCGAGGACGGGTCGATAGCTCTAGGCGGTCAGCGGTTCAAGGTCGGGAAGAATTCAGGGCAATGCGCCATCCGATCCCGCTCATTGGCCGTGCCAGCCTTCCACCTACAGTCTACCGTCTTCACTTAATCGGTTCGCCGATTCGGTCCCAAATTGGCGCAGACGGCAGGTCCCAGTTCAGCCAAATCCTGACGGCTTTGCCGACGAGATTGGCCTCCGGCACGAAGCCGACCCTCGAAAACCGACTGTCCTGGCTGTTGTCGCGGTTGTCGCCCATGAAGAAGTACTTCCCTGCCGGGACGATCGCCTCGAAATCCCGCGTGCCGCGATCGGGAATGAACAAGACGTTGTGCTCGACGCCGTCCAGGAATTCCGTGCCGATCACCGCGGTGGCATGCACCCCATCGTTTCGCGGCCCTTCATAAGGACCATTCATCTGCAGAGGAATGAGAGAACCATTCACGAACAGCTCGCGGCCTCTCACCTGGATGTGGTCTCCAGGCAATCCGACGAGCCGTTTGATGTAGTTCGTCGCCGGATCCTCGGGCAACCGAAAGACGATGACATCGCCCCGCTTGGGTTCGCCCGTGGGCACGATCTTCGTATGGACGACCGGCAGTCGCAGCCCATAGGCAAACTTGTTGACGAAGATGAAGTCTCCGTCGAGCAGCGTCGGCATCATCGAATCCGACGGGATGCGAAACGGCTCGAACAGAAACGAGCGGATGATCAGGACGACCAAGATGACGGGAAAGAACGATTTCGCATACTCGGCACTGAGCGGCTGTGCGAACGCTGCATCCGACTCCGCCTTGCCGAGCGATAGCGCGAGCGCACGGCGCCTCGATTTGAGCCAGAGCGCGTCGATGAGCCAGATGAGGCCCGTGACCGCGGTAGCCAATACGAGCACGAGACTGAAGTCGAGCGCGTTACGCTTTGCGAGCGTACGCACCGACACCACGCCGAGGACCAGCAGCACCCACCGCAAGACCCGAACGCTTTTCGGCGCGAGGTGAGGCGGAAGCGATCTCGATTTGCGTCCGGTCGAGACGACAAGGTCGTCAACGAGCAGATACAAGCCCAGTCCGAGGGTAATTGCGACAATCCAGAAAGTCGTTGCGTCCAAATTCGTTCGCTCGTTTTATTGGATGCGCCGCCAGGGCGATCGGTTACACACCACAGAGCGCTCGCGCCCCCCGACGCCTAAGAGCTCTTGTCCTTGCCCACCTGGAGCACCGCGAGGAATGCTTCTTGCGGGATCTCCACTGAACCTACTTGCTTCATGCGCTTTTTGCCTTCTTTTTGCTTTTCTAGCAACTTGCGCTTGCGAGAAATGTCGCCCCCGTAGCACTTGGCCGTGACGTTCTTGCGCAGGGCCTTCACGGAGGCGCGTGCGACGATGTGGCTTCCGATCGCGGCCTGGACGGCCACTTCGAACATCTGTCGAGGGATCAGCTCCTGCATCTTATCGACGAGCTCGCGACCCCGTGCATACGCATTATCTCGGTGAACGATGATCGACAGCGCATCGACTCGATCGCCGTTGATGAGGATATCGAGCTTTACGAGAGGCGCCGTTTCGAAACGATTGAACTCGTAGTCGAACGATGCGTAGCCGCGGCTCACCGACTTCAGTCGATCGAAGAAATCGAGCACGACCTCCGCAAGGGGCATCTCGTACTGCAACGAGACCTGCGCGCCAAGATACTGCATCTTCGTCTGTCGGCCCCGCTTATCCGTGCAAAGCTTTATGACGGAACCGACGTGCTCGGGAGGCAACAGAATGTTCGCCGTAATGATGGGCTCTCGCAGCGCCTCGATCTCGTTGGAAGGCGGCAACTTGGACGGATTGTCGACATAGATGGTTTCACCATCGGTGCGCACGACTTCATAGACGACGGTCGGCGCGCTCGTGACGAGATCGAGGTTGTACTCGCGTTCCAGTCGCTCCTGCACGATGTCCATGTGCAGAAGCCCAAGGAACCCGCAGCGAAAGCCGAAGCCGAGCGCCGCGGACACTTCCGGTTCGTAGTGCAGCGCGGAGTCGTTCAGCTTGAGCTTCGCAAGCGCGTCCCTGAACGATTCGTAGTCATCCGATTGCACCGGGAACAATCCGGCGAAGACTCGCGGCTGGACTTGTTTGAAACCAGCGAGCGGCGCGCTCGCCGGACGTGAGTCGAGCGTGATCGTGTCGCCGACCGGCGCGCCGTTGATGTCTTTGATGCCAGCGATGATGAAGCCGACCTCACCCGTCTCGAGCGTTTCGCTCGCGAGCGATTTCGGCGTGAAGCGCCCGAGCTTATCGACAGTGTGCGCCCGCCCCGTGGACCACACGCGGATCTTGGCACCGGTCCGCAACGAACCATTCATGACGCGCACGAGCGAAACGACGCCGACATAGTTGTCGAACCACGAGTCGATGATCAGCGCTTGCAGCGGTCCCTCCGGATCGCCTTTCGGCGGCGGCACGCGTCGAATCAACTCCTCCAAGAGCTCGGGGACGTTCTCGCCCGTCTTCGCGCTCACGCGCAGCGCATCCTGCGCTTCGATGCCGATGATCTCTTCGATTTCGTTGATGACGCGCGGCGGATCGGCGGAGGGCAGATCGATCTTGTTGAGCACGGGCACCACTTCGAGACCCTGCTCGATCGCGGTGTAGCAGTTCGCAACGCTCTGCGCTTCCACGCCCTGTGCGGCATCGACGACGAGCAATGCACCCTCGCACGCGGCGAGCGAGCGCGACACTTCGTATGAAAAATCGACGTGGCCCGGCGTATCGATCAGATTGAGCTGGTAGGTCTGACCGTCCCGCGATCGAAACTTGAGCGATACGCTCTGCGCTTTGATCGTGATGCCCCGCTCGCGTTCGAGCGCCATGGAGTCCAGCACCTGCGCTTCCATCTCCCGATCCTGCAAACCGCCGCAGAGTTGGATGAAACGGTCGGCGAGCGTGGATTTACCGTGGTCGACGTGGGCGATGATGGAAAAGTTGCGAATCAGCTTCATCAGTTCTCACTGGCTCGGGCTCGACTCAAGTCGCCCAAGCCGCAGCATTCTCTGTAAGACCCCCGACTTTGTGCACACGGCACGTCCGCGTAGGGGATCTCGGACCCCTTCCCTCGTCCGGACACCAGCAAGGCGTCCCGAGCGGCCTAGGTCCCAAAGAACCGGATGCGCAATAGACGGCGAGCAACCCCTTCGGGGCGCCAAAATCGGCGGCGGATTATAGCGGACGGTTGCTCGGGCCGCTGGCCGACGTACATCTAGGGTAGGTACGCCGTCAGCCGGTCGCGATCCACGCGGTAGTTGCAGACGAAATCGCCGTCAGCGAGCAGGACGGGGATGCGGGCACCGTACTTACGCGTGAGCTCGGGATCGGAATCGATGTCGACGATGCGGACGCGCGCCGCTTCGGCCACACCGAGAACCGTCACAAGCTCCTCGCTGAAAGTTTCACACAGCGAACAGCCGTGACGTGTCAGGAGGGTCCACTCCACGGCCATGGGGGCAATGCCGGCGCTGACGGCGCTTAGGGTTGCGGCGGGATGGCCGGCTGCGGTGTAAGCGCCGATGCAGCCGCATCCGTTTCTTTCATGACCCCCGCCGCGATCGCCTGCACGGTTGCAGCCGGCACCTCACCCACGGCGGTCACTTGATGACCGTCCAGGTCGCGCGAGTACGCGAAGGCTGCGCCGACCTTGGCGAGACCGCGAATCGCTTCCGTCTGCGGATTGCGGGGTTCGATGAAGACCGAAACCGAAGCGAGCCCGTCGGAGTACACCAGATGCTGAACTGGCGCGCTTGATCCCGCGATCGCCTGGATGCGCCAGGTCGTCAAGCGGAAGCCCGCGGGTGGGCGAATGACCCATTCGAGGCTCGCGCTTCTGACACGCGGCTGTTGCGCATCCTGGTAGAGCCATTTGAATCCGTCGGCCGCGACGGCAGGCTTCAGCAAGTCGGCCGAAATGCGCTCGCGGAAATGAAGCTCCGCGAACAAGAGTTGCTCGATGACATTACCGTTGCGGTCGCAGAGCTGCGATTTGAGCGGCATCGCCGTCTCTTGGTCGAGCCACAATCGGTAGCCATAACGGAACTGATCGCGCGGCTTGACGAGGACGAGCTGGGTCTTGCGTCCAAGCGTCTTGGTCGCGCCGCCGAGCTCAATGCTGTAGTTGGCCTCGAGGCGTTCGCTATATACAGGCACGGTGCTCAAGAGCGTGCTCTCTTCGGCACGCTTCTCGACGAGCACCGTGCGGCGATCGGGCAGATAGCAGATGACTTCGGATTCGTTGCGGATGTACTCCCGACCGCTGCCATCGAGCGAGACCAGGCGCTCGCTTGCTTTGCCTCTTTCTACCCGATGGATGATGCGCCACGCATCCGAGCGCTCGTCCCGTACTCGGAAAAAACGCGCCTCGTAGTTTCGGGTCGCGAGCGACTCGGACATCCGCTCGAGCCATTCGCGTGCCTCGCGATCTCCCGCATGCACCAGCGCTGTCAGTGACAGCAGTAAGACCCCAACCGCGAATCTGCCGGCGAGCATCAGCGTTGCGCGTCCTGAGGTGCGGTGACGATCTCATCGGGAACTTCGTTCACGATGTCCGCTTCGCCTTCCGCGAGAACACCGCTCAGCACGCTGCGGCGGCCCAGCGGCGAGGAGTACTCGCTGTGGGCTACGACGTAATTCGTAAGGCGCGTCGCCGGGATGAAAACGCTCGATGTGGAGGCGTTCATCGGCACGACGTATCGGTCGGGCGGCTCTTGGAGTTCTGGGGTCCCGACCGTGCTTTCGGCCGCCGTCGTGACAACCTCATCCGCCGGGAACATGCCGGACCGCTGTACGGAAAAGAGCGCGAGTGCTGCGACGCTCGCCGCGACCGCCAATCCGGCAGCAGGCCGCAGGCGATGCCATGTGGCGGGCGAGATCCGCGGAGCGCGCACCTTCGGCTCGGAGGCCACTTGCGCCATGACGCGCGCGGCGAAGTCCGGCGAGATCTGGGCCACGGCTCCAGTGCGCAGCGTCTCGGAGACCATCCCGTAGCGAGTCATCGCCGAGCGCATTTCCCCATCCTGGCCGACCCGCTTCAGCAACAACGCAAGCTCTCGGTCCGGCAACTCGCCGTCCAAGCACGCTGAAAGCTGTTCTTTGATCGAATCGGTCATGGGGTCCTTACCGTGGAACGACATTGTCTGCATTTAGGTTCGAAGTTCAATCCTGCTCATCCAATAGCGGCTTCAGCTTCTTGTCGATCGCCTCGCGAGCCCGGAAGATCCGGGATCGCACGGTACCGACAGGACAATCCATCGCCTCTGCAATCTCCTCGTACGAGAGGCCTTCCAGCTCTCTCAGCACGATCGCCGTCCGCAAGTCTTCGGGGAGCTGCGCCATCGCCTTTTCCACGACGTCGCGAATCTCATCCGTGAGCAGCACGGCTTCCGGCGTATCGGCTTCCTTGAGCCTCGCCTGCCGTTCGAACTGCTCGGGATCCTGAAGATCCAAATCGAAATCGACGGGCCGACGCTTGTGGGCAACGAGGGCGTTTTTCGCGGTATTGATCGCGATGCGATACAACCACGTGTAAAAAGCACTGTCACCGCGAAACGAAGGAAGCGCCCGGTAGGCCTTCAGAAAAGCCTCCTGCGCCACGTCTTCCGCCTCCGTCGCGTCGTTCACGAACCGACTCACGAGCTTCAACACGCGATGCTGGTACTTCAGCACTAGAACGTTGAAAGCCGACTGATCGCCAGCCTGGACGCGCCTCACGAGCTCCTGGTCGTTGTCGTCCTGAGTCATCGACCGGCATCCCTGCGGGACGGCGCTGCGCGTCGCGGGCCGGCGAACGCTGCAACCATAGACTGATACTCGACCCGAAAGTTCGGCTCGCTTGCATTGACTTTTGGAGCACGCGTGGCGCCCTTGCGAAGAGCGCTCATGGAGCAGACGGCGTGCTTCGTGACGGCGCGACGGGGAGGCGCCGGCGAGCAGTAATGGAGCGTCGTCATTGCGCAGGCGTCAGCCGAGCCCGGCCGCCGCACCGCTACGCGGAACGTCGAGCCGCAAACGGACGACGAGGCGCCGCAACTGATCGCTCGGATCGTGCGCACGGCTCAACAATAGTGAGAAAGAACGGCTCGGCGCTGCGATCGGACGCAGCCGAAGCCAGAGCATTCGAGACCCAATGCGCGAGTTGAGACACAGTTCACATTCTTCAGTCACGCCGTTTGCCTGAAGGGCGCGCCAGCGTCCGTCAGCGAGCCACGCTATCTGAACGATGCGTCGAGGCCCCCCAAGCCACCGGCATGCACGCAGCCCAGCGAGGGCAAACACGGAAGCGAGAAGCGAGCCCAGCAAGATGGAATGAGTCTCGAAAGGAAGCGCGTTGACAGGCAATACCGTCACGACGCCGATCGCCCCGAACCCGATCCAACGCTCGAGCGGACGATCAGCGACATCAAGAATCAACGGGGGCGAGCTTGGCGATGACATCAACCCATCCCGAATCGGTCGGCTCTTCGCGGCGCATGACATAGGCGAACAACTGCGGATCGGGCAACTCCAGCAATGCCTCGAACGCCCGTTGTTCCGCAAGCGGGGCGCTAGCATAGCGTTGTTCTAAGTAGCGTTCGAGGACGACATCCAACTCGCGCATCCCCCGCCGACATCGCCACCTAAGCTTGGTGATCGGCGGACGGTCGATTGTGGACGGTGAAAGAGGGGCTGCGGAGAGTGGCGGCGGCGGTTCTTTCTTCATACCTTTTCTCTTTCACCATCCGCCATCCGCCGCGCTGCCGCACTCGCGTGCGGCCGCGCATCAGTGACGCCGCTCGACGATCTTCTTCTTGATCTCGGCGATCGCGCGCGCGGGATTGAGATCCTTCGGGCACGCTTCCGTGCAATTCATGATCGTGTGGCATCGATAGAGCCGGAACGGATCCTCGAGGGCATCGAGACGCTCGCCGGTAGCCTCATCACGGCTATCGATGATCCAACGATAGGCCGCAAGCAAGGCAGCAGGCCCCAAGTAGCGATCACTGTTCCACCAGTAGCTCGGACACGACGTCGAGCAGCACGCACACAAGATGCAGGCAGCCGGTCGATCGATCTTCTCTTGCGCTTCCTTCGACTGCAGGCGCTCGCGGTCGGGCGGCGCCGGCGTGCGGGTCTGCAGCCAGGGTTTGATCGCCGCGTACTGTGCGTAGAAGTTCGTGAGATCGGGCACGAGGTCCTTGATCACCGGCATGTGCGGCAACGGGTAGATCTTCACGTCGCCCTTGATGTCGCCGCAGGCCTTCGTGCACGCGAGCGTATTCAAGCCGTCGATGTTCATCGCGCACGATCCGCAGATGCCTTCGCGGCATGAGCGACGGAACGTCAAGGTGGAATCGATTTCGTTCTTGATCTTGATCAGCGCGTCGAGAACCATCGGTCCGCACGTCGACAAATCGACTTCGTACGTGTCGACGCGTGGGTTCTCGCCCGATTCGGGATCGAAGCGATAGATCTTGAACGTCCGCACGTCCTTCGCGCCCGCGGGCGCTTTGTACGTCTTGCCGGCAACGATCTTGGAGTTTGGCGGAAGGCGGAATTGGGCCATGTTCCTGACTCTGCTTCTAACTCGTGACTAGCGGGTCGAGAGACCTAGACACATTCTGCGATTACGACCCGCACCGCTCGCGTTCAATATGTGCGCGCCTTCGGCGGCACGGGTTCGACCTCGCTCGTGAGCGTATTCAAGTGCACCGGCCGATAATCGAACCGCACGTTGCCGCGATCGTCGATCCAAGACAGCGTGTGCTTCATCCAATTCACGTCGTCGCGATCCGGATAGTCTTCGCGCGCGTGCGCACCGCGACTCTCAGTGCGATTGACCGCAGAGCGCAGCGTCACCGTGGCTTGGCCGAGCAAGTTCTCGAGCTCGAGCGTTTCGATTAGATCCGTATTCCAAATGAGCGAACGATCGCTCACGGAAACCTCCGCGAAGGACTCGAACACTTCAGCGAGCTTGCGCACGCCCTCCTCGAGCGATTCGCCGGTTCTGAAGACAGCCGCATGCGCTTGCATCACCCGTTGCATATTCATGCGGATCTCGGCCGTCTTGAGCTTGCCCTTCGCGTGGCGCAAACGATCGATGCGAGCGACCGCGAGCTCACCGGCGTCCTGACTCAACGCGCGGTGCTTCGTGTTCGGCTTCACGGTCTCCGCGCAATAGCGCGCGGCCTCGCGTCCGAAGACGACCAGATCGAGCAACGAATTCGAGCCCAGTCGATTCGCGCCGTGCACAGAGACGCAGGCGGCCTCGCCTACCGCCATCAGGCCCGGTACGACCGTATCGGGATGCCCGTCGCGCACCGTCACGACTTCGCCGTGATAGTTCGCAGGGATACCGCCCATGTTGTAGTGCACCGTGGGCAGGACTGGGATCGGCTGCTTCGTGACGTCGACGCCGGCGAAGATCTTGGCCGTCTCCGCGATTCCGGGGAGGCGCTCGTGAATGACCTCTGCGCCGAGATGCTCGAGGTGCAGATAGATGTGATCCTTGTGCGTGCCGACACCGCGGCCCTCGCGGATCTCGATCGTCATCGCGCGGCTCACGACATCGCGTGATGCCAGATCCTTCGCGTTCGGTGCATAGCGCTCCATGAACCGCTCACCTTCCGAGTTGCGCAAGATCCCGCCTTCGCCGCGCACACCCTCGGTGATGAGACAGCCCGCGCCGTAGATGCCGGTCGGGTGGAACTGCACGAACTCCATGTCTTGGAGCGGCAAGCCCGCACGAAGCACCATGCCGTTGCCGTCGCCCGTGCACGTGTGCGCCGACGTGCATGAGAAATATGCGCGCCCGTAACCACCGGTCGCGAGAATCGTCTTGTGGGCGCGGAAGCGGTGCAAGGTACCGTCCGACATATCGAGGGCCACGACGCCACGGCACTCGCCGTTCTCCATGATGAGATCGATCGCGAAGTACTCGACGAAGAACTGCGCTTCGTGCCGCAAGGCCTGCTGATACAGCGTATGTAACATCGCATGGCCGGTACGATCGGCTGCCGCGCACGTGCGTTGTGCCGTCCCCTTGCCGAAATGCGTCGTCATGCCGCCGAACGGTCGCTGGTAAATGCGTCCATCCTCCGTGCGCGAGAACGGCAGACCGTAGTGCTCGAGCTCGATCACTGCGTTCGGCGCTTCCTTGCACATGAACTCGATCGCGTCTTGATCGCCGAGCCAATCTGACCCTTTCACGGTGTCGTACATGTGCCAGCGCCAGTCGTCCTCGCCCATGTTGCCGAGCGCGGCGCTGATGCCGCCTTGCGCGGCCACCGTGTGACTTCGCGTCGGGAACACCTTCGTAATACACGCAGTCGACAGACCGGAATGCGCAAGGCCGAACGTTGCGCGCAGCCCCGCGCCGCCTGCACCGACGACGACGACATCGAACGAATGATCTACGAACTGATAGGCGCTCATGCGTAGCTCCCGAACACCGCTCGCAGCACGGCGAAAAGGCCGATCGCCGCAAGCACGACGTGTACGAATTGATTTGCGATGAGCGCGAACAGCTTCGTCGGTTTGTGCGGCACGTAGTCCTCGATCACGACTTGAATGCCCATCTGCGAGTGATACATGAGCGCGATGACGAGCAGCACGAGCAAGGCGGCATTCACTGGACGGTCGATCCACGCCTGCACCGCGTCGTAGTGCAGCGACCCGATCGACAACAATGAAATGACGAACCACAGGGTCAGCACGACGAGCGCAACCGCGCTCAAGCGCTGCATCCACCAGTGCTCGGCGCCCTCCTTCGCGCTCCCCAGCCCAAGGACTTTCCCGACCGGCGTACGCAAGCTCATACGGCGCTCTCCACGGCTCGGCTTGCGACCGCGAACCAGAACAATGCTGTGAATACGACTGCGCTCAAAAAAGTAATCCAGCCGCTCAAGCGCGCCGAATTGCGCTCGAATCCGTAACCCACATCCCACACGAGATGTCGGATGCCATTCAAGAGGTGATAGAAAAACGCGAACGAAAATCCGACCAGAGCGAGTCGCGCGAGCGGGTGCGCGAACACGAGGAGCGCGCGGTCATACGATTCGCGCCCGCCCGCAATTGCGAGCAGCCAATAAACGAACAGCAGCAAGCCGACGGACAATGCAATTCCGGTGAGCCGGTGCAGGATCGACAGCGCCATCGTGTACTGCCATCGATAGATCTGCAGATGCGGCGATAGCGGACGTGCCGAGCGAGTTGGACTCTGCATAGGGCGTCTCTCGAGATGATGCGAAAGGATCGGTGCGACTAGAAGTCGATGCACCGACCCGCTTTCTCCCAGTCACCGAAGCGCGTCGGCTCCGGGCCATCGCGGCCGCCAATCTCGCGCGGTGGAGATTGTGGCTGCGCAGGTGTCTTCACCGGCGTCTCAGATGAAGACGGTTGAGTACTACTGCGATCGGAAACTTCGTCTATCATGAGGTCAACGCGATCGCGAACCGTTCGAGGTTCGAGCAATCCGCATACTTCTGGCAATTCCCGTAGTGTGCCAGAAGGCCATTTTTGCCGGAACCGGAACGCCGCCGTAAGTGGCGAGGCTTGAATTCGGCTTTTGCGAACGCACCGTAGCATTGCTCATATGATGACTCCAGCCACAACGCTCCAACACCTGAGCGCGCTCCTCGTTTCGGGCCCGGATGCTCGGAACTTCTTGCAGGGGCAACTCAGCGCCGATGTTGAAGTGCTCGCGCCCAACGATCTCGCGCTCGCGTCCTGCAATTCCCCGCAAGGGCGCGTCCAAGCGATTGTGTGGATCGTAGAGCGCCCCGAGGGGATTGCGCTTCTGACGAGTCGCTCCGTCGCCGACAGCCTCGAACAACGACTCCGCCGCTACGTGTTGCGCGCCAAAGTCTCGATCGCGCGGGATCAACTCCAGGTCGGCGTGGCGCCGGAATCGGTTGCACCTGAAACCGATGGGCCGGACCGGTCGCATACACTCGTTGGAGAGGTGAGCGAGCTTCGCTGGCGCGGTCTCGCGCAGAAGCTCGTTATTGCATCCGCCCTCGAGAACGCCGCCGATCCCGCTCGTGACCTCGAGTGGAGGACTCAGTATCTGCGTGCCGGACTGCCACACATCTATGCGGAAACGCACGAACGCTTCGTCGCGCAGATGCTGAACCTCGACCTGCTCGGCGGCATCAGTTTCACGAAGGGCTGCTATACGGGCCAGGAGATCGTGGCGCGCACTCACTACCGGGGGGCGATCAAGCGTCGGATGTTTCGCTTCCAAGCCGCGTGCCCGCCACCACCGCCCGGCACTCGCGTGCTCGTAGGCGATCAACATGCGGGAGATGTCGTGGATGCGATCCCGACGGCCGCAGGATGTGAGCTGCTCGCAGTCGTCAGCCTGCCTCAATTGGAGCAGGCACTTTCACTCGAATCGGCGATCGGTGTACCGCTCGAGCTGCTCACGCTCCCCTACGAGGTGACATGATCGAGACGGTGTCGCTCGCGCGCTGATCGCACCGCACATCACGTACCTTCCGGCCTCATATATGGGAACAACAGGACGTCGCGAATCGAAGGCGAGTTCGTGAACAGCATGACGAGCCGGTCGATGCCGACACCGAGGCCGGCCGTCGGCGGCAATCCATATTCGAGCGCACGCACGTAATCCGCGTCGTACTGCATCGCCTCTTCGTCGCCCGCGTCTTTACGCGCCAGTTGCTCCTTGAAGCGCGCCGCTTGATCCTCAGGATCGTTCAGCTCGGAGAAGCCGTTCGCGATCTCTCGTCCGCCCACGAACAGCTCGAAACGATCGGTCAAGAACGGATCGGCATCGTTACGGCGCGCGAGCGGCGAGACCTCGGCCGGATAGGCATACACGAACGTGGGCGCGACGATTCGATGCTCCGCCGTCTTCTCGAAGATCTCGATCTGCAACTTGCCCGCGCCGTCGCCCTCGCCGTACGTGATGCCCAACCGATCGCAGTGGGATCGCAGGTACGCAACGTCGCGCAGCTTCGCACGCTCGATGCCGGGATTGAAGTGCACGACGAGATCCTCGACCGTCACGCGACGGAACGGCTGCCCGAAGTCGAACACTTCGCCTTGATACTCGACACGCCGCGCTCCGTAGATCGTGTCGCAAATCCCTTGGCACATCCGCTCGACGAGATCCATCAGGTCCTTGTAGTCCGCGTAGGCCTGATAGAGCTCGAGCATCGTGAACTCTGGGTTGTGCCGAGTCGAAACACCCTCGTTTCGGAAATTGCGATTGATCTCGTACACACGCTCGAAGCCGCCGACGACGAGCCGCTTCAAATAGAGCTCGGGCGCGATGCGCAAGTAAAGATCGATGTCGAGCGCGTTGTGATGCGTCACGAAGGGTCGCGCGGCCGCGCCGCCTGCGATCGCCTGCATCATCGGCGTTTCGACTTCGAGGAAGTCGAGCGCATCGAGGAAATCGCGCAGGTACTTGATGACGCGCGTGCGCGTTTCGAACACGCGCCGGCTCTCCGGGTTCACGATGAGATCGACATAGCGCTGCCGA
Source organism: Lysobacterales bacterium (assembly GCA_044506405.1). Classification (GTDB taxonomy): domain Bacteria; phylum Pseudomonadota; class Gammaproteobacteria; order Steroidobacterales; family Steroidobacteraceae; genus Steroidobacter. Next base: position 67,697 of record JBIQKP010000004.1, read on the forward strand.
TAGCGGATCTCTTGATCCGACAGCCCATGCCACTTATCGGGCAATGGGCGCAGCGATTTCGTGAGGATCCGCAGCTTCTCGACGCGCACGGACAGCTCGCCCTTCTTCGTCTTGAACAGGGCACCTTCCGCAGCAACGATGTCGCCGATGTCCCAATGCTTGAACTCCTCATACACCGGGCCGAGCGCTTCGGACTGCAGAAAGAGCTGCAGTTGCCCGGTCCGATCCATGATCTTCGCGAAGCTCGCCTTGCCCATGATGCGCTTCACCATCATGCGGCCGCCGACCTTCACGCGGATCGTGTGCTGATCGAACCACTCCGGCGCACGATCGCCGTACGCAGTCAGTAGCTGATCGGCGAGCGCATCGCGCCGGAAATCGTTCGGAAACGCGGGCCCCTTCTCGCGCAGGCGCTCGAGCTTCGCGCGGCGCTCCGCGATGAGCTTGTTCTCGTCGGTCGGGATGGTGTCGTCGCTCACTGACTTATAGCCCTTGTTTCAAACTTGCCTCTAGAAACTCATCTAGGTCGCCATCGAGCACAGCGGTCGTGTTGCCGATCTCGACGTTCGTGCGCAAATCCTTGATGCGGGATTGGTCGAGCACGTACGAGCGGATCTGATTGCCCCAGCTCACGTCCGACTTCGCGTCCTCCAAGACTTTTGCGGCGGCGTTGCGCTTGTTGACTTCCAGCTCATACAGCTTCGCTTTGAGCTGCTTCATGGCTTTGTCGCGATTCTTGTGCTGACTGCGCTCGTTTTGACAAGCGACGACGATACCGGTCGGTATGTGGGTGATACGCACCGCCGACTCGGTCTTGTTCACGTGCTGTCCGCCCGCGCCACTCGATCGATAGACATCGACGCGCAAGTCCGCTGGGTTGACGTCGATTTGGATGTCCTCATCGATCTCGGGCGACACGAACACAGATGCGAACGACGTGTGGCGACGCGCGTTGGAGTCGAAGGGAGATTTGCGCACCAGTCGATGAACGCCCGTCTCGGTCCGAAGCCAACCGTAGGCATAGTCGCCGATGATGTTGATCGTCGCACCCTTGATGCCGGCGACTTCGCCGTCGCTCACATCGACGACTTCCGCCTTGTAGCCGCGCTGATCGGCCCAGCGCAGGTACATCCGCATCAGCATTTGTGCCCAATCCTGAGCCTCCGTCCCGCCCGCACCGGACTGGATGTCGAGGAAACAGGAATGCGAATCCATCTCGCCCGGGAACATGCGCTGGAACTCGAGCTTCTTCACGTCCTCTTCCACCGTGAGGAGGTCGCGCTCGACTTCTTGAACTGCGGATTCGTCGTTCTCTTCGACCGCGAGCGTCAGGAGCTCCGCGGCGTCCTTGAGCCCCGTCGCGATGCCATCGAGCGTCGATACGACCTGCTCGAGGCGCGCCCGCTCCCTGCCAAGCTCCTGTGCCTTATCCGGCGTATTCCAGATCGCCGGATCTTCTAACTCGCGGCTGACCTCCGTGAGACGTTCGCTCTTGAGATCGTAGTCAAAGGAACCTCCTCAGCGCCTCGCTGCGCTCAGTGAGATCTTCAAGAGAACGACGGACTTGATTGACTTCCATGAAGGGTGAATCGGTCAGAAATGAGGACGCGAATGGTAGCACGCGGATGTCACGACACGACGCGCAAATACTCAACGACCATCTGCACCTTCTCTGTGCCATTGAACTGATTCACGTCCAATCGATAGGCCATCTCGACACGATCGTTCGCGCGCACGACGGGCGCGTCGGCATCGTCGAAGTGCCGGAAGGCGATCGCCTCACAGGCAGGGGCATCGCCGTCGCAGACATCGAGCTTCAAATGACGTTCGCCCAGAACGCGAACGCCGCGGACATTGAACCCGCCGTCGAACATCGGCTCCGGAAACGATTGACCCCAAGGCCCGGCGGCGCGCAGCAACCGTGCGACGTCCAACGTGAGCTCTTGACGCGTGAGCGCGCCGTCGGAATACACGATGCCGATCGCGTCCTCCGGCGACATCCAGCGTTTCACTTCCGCATCGAACGCCGCTTGAAACTCCGCGAGGCGATCCGCCGGCAGGCTCAATCCGGCTGCCATCGCGTGGCCCCCGAACTTATCGATCACACCGGGATGGTTCTTCGCGACCGCGTCGAGTACATCGCGGATGTGCACGCCCGCGACCGAGCGCGCGGAGCCCTTCAACGTTCGCTCGTCGGCGCGAGCGAGCGCGATCACCGGACGGTGCACCCGCTCCTTCACGCGCGACGCGACGAGACCCACGACGCCCTGATGCCACGACTCGTCATACAGACACAGCCCGAGCGGCAATGCCGGATCTTCTGCGCGCATCTCCGTGATCGCGGCCATCGCTTCCTGCTGCATCTGCAACTCCAGCTCGCGACGATCTTGATTGAGCTGCGCAAGCCGGGCAGCGAGCATGCGCGCGGTCGTCAAATCGTCCGTGAGCAGACACTGAATGCCGATCGTCATATCGTCCAGACGACCTGCCGCGTTCAAGCGCGGCCCGATCTGATAACCCAAGTCGCTCGCGACGACCTCAGTGACCTGACGGTTGGAACATTCGAGCAGTGCACGCAAGCCTGGAACGCAGCGCCCCGCTCGGATGCGGCGCAACCCTTCGTGCACGAGAATGCGATTGTTGCGATCGAGCGGCACGAGATCCGCAACCGTCCCAAGCGCGACGAGATCCAACAAGTCCGCGACCGAAGCTTTGCCGCTCGCAAGCTGACGGCTTTGCATCTCGCGCGTGAGCGCGGCCATGACGTAGAACGCCACACCGACGCCGGCCAATGCCTTGCTCGGGAACGCTTCGCCGGGCGCGTTGGGATTCACGATAGCCGCTGCATCGGGCAATGCCGGGCCGGCCAAGTGATGATCCGTAATCAACGTCTGTATTCCGAGGCGTGTTGCCTCTTCCACACCGGTTAGGCTCGAGATGCCGTTGTCGACCGTCACGATCAAATCCGGTCGATGCGCGCTGGCGAGGCGCACGATCTCCGGCGTGAGCCCATAGCCGTACTGAAAGCGATTCGGCACGAGGAAGCTCACGTGCTCGAATCCGAGCCTCTGAAGCTGACGCACGACGAGCGCGGTGCTCGTCGCGCCATCGGCATCGAAATCGCCCACGATGACGATACGGCTCTTGCGTCGATAGTGATCGCACAAGAGGTCGACAGCCCTTTCGACACCGCCGAGTTGTCGCACGGGAATCAGCTGATCGAGCCCAAGGTGGAGCTCCGCGGACGCGCGAACACCGCGCGCCGCGTAGATGCGCTTCAAGAGCGGATGCAAGTCCGAAGGTAACGCCGCATCGTCGCTCGCCACTCGGCGACGGATCGTCCGCACCATCATGTCGGCCACTGACTCTGAGGCAGCGGCCGGCGCCAGAACCGCACGAGGTCTCGGCGGTCGAGCACAAGCCGCCAACGATCGAAATACACCGTGAGTCGACGGAAGGACCCGGCGCGCAGCGCATCGAGTGTGGGTCGAAGCCAGTCAGCATCGAGTGCCGCGACCGTCGGCGCCTTCACGATCGCGACAGTGGCCGGGTGTACTCGTGCCGCCTCGCGCAAGGTTGCGGCATCGAATGGCTCAGCTCGAACAGTTTGCGAATGCAAGAGATAAAGGCCCTTCAAGTACGATTCATCACCGAACGCAACCGGTAAGCGCGCGCTCGACGGTCCACGCGTCAGATTCGCGACGCTCCACATCCACGTCCCATTCGCAGCGGGTCGTTGTGCGCGGGCGCGGCTCAGGTTGACCGGGTGCTCGTGCAGGAGCATCTGCATCTCGGTCATCAGCCGCCGCAATTCTGCCGCATCCGTGCCGCAGGGCAATGCATCCTTGAGCGAGGCTTCGAACGCGATGGCAGGCGGAAGCGTTCGCGCATCGAGCCGGCGCGGACAGCGCACACGCCATTCAGCGCCCCCCGCGTGAAGCTCGTACCCGGCAGAAGCCAAATGCGGCGCGAGCGTGGCCGCGATCTCCGCGCGATCTTGTTCTGTCAGCGCTCCAGCCCCGACCAACGTCGATGCGGCGACATCGTTCATGCCGGCGGCGAAGTGAACGCATGCGAGATAGGCCCAGCACTCGGTCGCGGGAACAATCGCCCGTGACTCGCCCGACTGCGCAATCGCCGCGCTCGGCAACTCGCCGGACTGATCGGCCAAGCCAAGCGCATCGAGCAGCGCCATCTCCCATCGCCGCAGCGCCGCCACGCTGTGCTCACGCGCGTGTTGGAGGCAAGAGATTTGTCCGAACGATGCGATTCGCGCGAGCAGCGAGCGGTCATCGACCGAGCCGAAGCTCGAGGGCTCTCGAGGTGTGTCGATGACGATGAGCGCAAGTGAAGGGGAAGGCGTTTCTGACGGCCGCATGCGTGAATGGTAGTAGCGCTGGCATCTCACCGCGAGTGCGCTATCGTTCGCACATGAAACTGACTGACGAACGTACGCCGGGCGTCAACACGATCCGCGGCTATGCGCGAAGCGAGGTCCGCATCGGCGAAATCGCACTCACTCACAGTTGCCTCGTGAGCGCGACACAGATCGTGTCCGACTGGCGGCCTCAATCGATCGATGATCTCGAGTTGGGCGACATCGACGCCATCCTCGCACTCGAGCCGGAGATCGTCGTACTGGGCGTGGGAGAGCAGCAGCGCTTCCCGCGACCGGAATGGACCGCCGCTCTGCTCGCCCGCGGTATCGGCTGTGAAGTGATGATCACCGGCGCCGCGTGCCGCACATACAACGTGCTGGTCAGCGAAGATCGACGCGTCGTCGCAGCACTGCTGCTGGAGTAGCAGCGAAGATAATCGCGCGCTGAAAAACTGAATTGGAATTCGAGGCGTGCGGGATCTTCTATCCGCTTCGTGTCGACTGCTGATCTGTGCGTCTGAACCCGGACGAGGACGGTCGGGGGTTCTGGAGGGAGAGAAGTCTCCCGGCGCGGTCAAGGCGACCGGGAGGAGACGCGAGGGACTGAAGTTCGTTCGACCAACTCGGCGTGCGCACTCACAAGGAGCGTCTTCACGACGAACTATTCTTTTTGTTTTGATTTTTTTCTTCTTGGCGCTGTTTCCTCGAATCCCCCTCCGCCCACGCGTCTCCTACCGGTCACCCTGAGTGAGTCGCCACTCTGCGACTGGGGGCGGATGTTAGCCACACGACAGACTGAAGTGCAACTACTTACGCGCAACTTTTTCAGGTTGCAATCTTCGCGCCAGGACGACCCACCCCCGTTGAGAAGTCTGCGCGCGCGTGTTGACTCCTTAACAGCGCGCTTTTGATCCCTCAACTTTGCAGCGGCAGTGACTCGTGATTCGCGACTCGTCAGAACAGCGCACCGCGCGCACTTCCGTCGCCTCGCGGATCGCGAATCACAAGTCATTTCCTTTGCGGGAGCAACTCGAGCGGATTGCTCGGCGTGCCATTCACTCTGATCTCGAAGTAAAGCAGCGGCGCGCCGTGCGGCCCCGTTCCCATCGTCGCCACGCGCTGACCGGCCTTCACGCGGTCGCCTTCTCGCACGGCGACGGCTTGCGTGTGCCCGTATGCGCTCAAGTAGGTTTCATTATGTTTGAGGATGACGAGTTGTCCGTACCCCAAGAGGCCGGAACCCGTGTACACGACGCTGCCGTCCGCTGCAGCACGCACTTCATCGCCCACTTTCCCGCCGACCGTGAGGCCATAACCGCCGTTCGGGCGCGACGTCAGCGTCGCTGTGCCGCCCGAAACCGGCCAATGCCAGCGCACCGCCTGCGAAGCCGGAACGGGGGCAGCTGTCGTGCGCGGCCGCGCAGGCTGCTTCGTGGGACGTGCTTTCGCGGCAGGCTGCGCGGCGCTCGCGACGCGTGCGTCTTTGCCGCTCGGGTAGAGCCGGAGCTTCTGCCCGGGATGGATGACGTAATCACGTCCGATGCCATTCCAACGCGCGATGTCACGGTAGTTGAGACCATGACGCCACGCGATCGCGTACAGCGTATCGCCGCGTTTGACGGTGTACGTCGTCGCGCGCTGCGACGGAGTCGAGCCGCACGCGACGAGCAGCGCCAGAGTGAGCGCTAGAAGAAGACATCGCACGGTCTCGGAACGCGCGCGGTAAATGGGCTCGATGGATGTTGGTCGCACTCTGGCCCGTAGTCTGTGACCTGCAATCTGTAGTGAACCTGAATCTCGGAACATTCGTTCCGCGAGCGTCCGATTAGTTCACTCGAGAACGCCGCTGCGGCGAGACGTCACCCGAGTCCTTGCAGAAGCGGTACGAAGCTCACGAGACCGAGCGTCTCGGTGAGGAGATCGTCTCCCTTTTTCGTGACACGCACGAGTTGCTGACGTCCTTCGGGGCCGACAGGCGCGATGAGGCGGCCGCCTGGCGCGAGTTGATCGAAAAGCACGCGCGGAATCGCGAGCGGTGCCGCGGCCATGATGATTGCATCGTACGGCGCGTGCGCGGGCCAGCCTTGAAAGCCGTCGCCGTAGCGGACGTGAACGTTCGGAATCCGAAGCTCCTTGAAGCGCGCGCGCGCCCGATCGAGGAGCACGTTGATGCGCTCGATGCTGTAGATGAAGCCAACGAGCGGTGACAACACCGCGGTCTGATAACCGCAGCCGGTGCCGATCTCGAGAACCTTGCGTGGCGCGGCGTTCTCGAGCAACGCCTCCGTCATTCGCGCGACGACGTAGGGCTGCGAAATCGTTTGGCCCTGTCCGATCGGCAGCGCGGTGTCTTCATAGGCACGTGTCGCGAGCGCCTCGTCGACGAATAGGTGGCGCGGTACATTGCGAATCTGATCCAGCACCGCAGCGTTAGTAATCCCTTGGTCTCGCAGGCGCTGCACGAGCCGCTCTCGAGTGCGCGCCGAAGTCATGCCGATTCCGGCGCGATTGCCGCGCATCATGTCAGGCGCCCTTGCAGCCATTCGCGAATGTCCTCGAGCATCGTATGTCGCGTCAAATCGATTTGCAGCGGCGTCACGGAAACGGAGCCGTTCGCGACTGCGTGGAAATCCGTACCCGGTCCAGCATCGTGCCCGACACCCGCGGCGCCGACCCAATATACCGGACGTCCACGCGGATCTTGCGAGCGTACGATCCGGCCGGAACGATGACGAAAGCCGAGGCGCGTCGCTTGATACCCCTTGAGCTCGTCGTACGGTAGATCGGGTACGTTGACGTTCAGAATCGTCGCTTGATGCAGCGGTGTGCGCTGGACGCGCATGACGAGCTCCGCCGCAACGCGCGCTGCGGTTTCGAAGTGGGGCTTACCTTCGGTATTGATCACGAGCGAAACCGCGATCGCAGGCAGGCCGAGGAAGCGTCCCTCGATCGCTGCGGCGACCGTGCCGGAGTAGAGCACGTCGTCGCCGAGATTCGCCCCGTCGTTGATTCCGGAGACGACCATGTCATGGTCGTAATCGAACAGGCCGGAAATCGCGAGATGCACGCAGTCGGTCGGCGTGCCGTTCGCGACGAGATACTTGCGCGTATCGTATTCCATGACTCGCAGCGGAACATCGAGCGTCAAAGAATTGCTCGCGCCGCTGCGATTGCGATCCGGTGCGACGACCGTCGTCTCTGCAATCTCGTTCAACGCTGCGGTGAGTGCGCGCAATCCTTCAGCGCGATAACCGTCGTCGTTACTGATGAGAATCTTCAAGGATGCCCAAGTCCGAGAGCTGTCAGCTTCTATGCAACGTTCTATTGCCCACATCGAGCGCTTCGGCCAGGAAGCGCACTGAGCTCGCGCTTGCGCGCGTCAGCCAGGCTATGCGCACTATACTGCAAACGGTTCATCAGGAGCGTGCGCCGCTGCACGCACCGACTCGGAGCGAGGAGACGAGGCATGGGCGACTCAGATGAGCGAGATCTCTTTCGAGAGCACATGCGTGATGCCAAGCGTCTGCGTGCGAAAACACGCGTGCTCGCTCGGCCCAAGCCCGAGCCGACCGCGCGATTCACGCGGGCGGATCAGCAGGAAGTCTTGCGGGAAAGCCTGACCCTCCCGACCGATGAAATCGCGCTCAGCACGGGCGATGAGCTGAGCTTTCGCCGCCCGCACGTGCCCGAAGCCATCTTGACGAAGCTTCGGCGCGGGCACTATGCGGTCGACGCCGAGATCGATCTGCACGGGCTCACCGCGGTCGAGGCAAAGGCCGCGTTGCGCGAGTTCATCGCAGAATCTGTCGATCGCCACATGACTTGCGTGCGCGTCATTCACGGTAAGGGGCGTCGCTCGGGTCCACGCGGCCCCGTGCTCAAGAATGTCGTTAATCACTGGCTGCAACGCTCGAACGCCGTGCTCGCATTCGGCTCCGCTCGTGCCGTCGACGGCGGAAGCGGTGCGATTTACGTTCTTCTGCGCACTTGAGCGTTCCGCACGCCCTCTGCCGCTAGTCTCCGTCCGGCATCTCCGTCGCGAATGCGTTCTCGAGAATCTCGTGGAGAACGGCGGTAGCGAACGCGCCTCGCGGGAGACGGAAGGACAGCGTCACGTCGTGACCATCGATCGTCCATCGCAAGTCTGCCACCCGCACCCTAAGTGCCCGCCTCTCCGCTTCCAACCCCACGCTTGCGAGTCCATTCGCCAGCACCGAGTGCTCGGCAGCAATCTTGCCTTCGAAGGCATGAACACTGCCCGAGGCAGATGAGTCACCGTTCCACAAGGGTCCCGTCGGATGAATGTCTAGCGTCTCGCACCTTTCGCGGAGCGTGTCGTCGACCGACTCGACGGCGAAGATGCTGCCCGTGCCGTCAAGATTGGCGAGATCGCCCTCGAGCAAACGATTCCATGTCCGTGCGCGAATGCGCTCCGCGAGGACAGCATTGAAGAGCGCTGAGCGCGCCGCCGATATCGCGAAGCCGCGTTGCAATCGATCCTGAGGCGATGCGCCACCGTCGAACCAACGATAGGCCACTTGGAGATTGTTGCCGTCGCGCCCGAATCGTTGGGGGCCGAAGTAATTCGGCGCGCCGTCCGCCGAGATCGCTCGCAAACGTGCTTCGAGCGCGCCTGGCGAGCCTGTGAACGCTCTGAGCACGATGACGAACTCGTTGCCGCGCAGCGCACCGCGCTTGAGCTTGCGCTTGTGGCGAGATGCCGCGAGCACTTCGAAGCCCTCGCCGCTCACACCCACCCATTCAAGGCCGATCGCCGATCGGAGCGGTACAGAAAACGACTGCTCCGCGACCGCGTCGCGATCTTTGAGGCCGGCGTAGCCGACATCGTGCGGGGCTACTTTCGCAAGGCGCGCGAGCTGCTTCGCAACCCAAAAGGTGTTTGCGCCGCGTTTACGGACGCGCAACAAGACATGGTCGCCCTCGCCGTCCGCGTCGAAACCCAGCCACTCGCGGACGAGAAAGTCTTCAGGCGTACCTCGCAACGTCGCGCGGCCGAGCGGCTCGCCGAACGCGGTCGGCACGGTGAGAAATGGAGATGCGCTCAAGAGACCTCTTCGATCAGCGCGATCGCCTGACACGCAATACCTTCAGAGCGCCCGGTGAATCCGAGCTTCTCGGTCGTCGTCGCTTTCACGTTCACGCGATCGAGCTCGAGCCGGAGATCTGCCGCGAGATTCGCGCGCATCGATTCTCGGTGCTTGCCGAGACGGGGCGCTTCGGCGATCACCGTCGCATCGACATTCACGACGCGGTAGCCACGCTCCCCCAGGAGCGCACTGACATGACGTACGAATGCGCGGCTGTCCGCACCTTTCCAACGCTCATCGCTATCGGGGAAGTGCATGCCGATGTCGCCGAGCGCGGCAGCACCGAGCAATGCATCGCAGACGGCATGCAGCAACACATCGCCGTCCGAGTGCGCGAGAATGCCTCGCGTATGCGGAATCTTGACGCCGCCAAGCGTGACGAACTCCCCGTCCGTAAACGCATGCACGTCGAAGCCTTGTCCGATTCTGTGCCCGCTCATGAATGCCCCCGTGCCGCCAAGATGCGTGCGGCTCGCTCGAGATCCGGTGGGGTCGTGATCTTGAGATTGTCGGCATCGCCTTCGACGAGCTTTGCGCGCAACCCCAACAGCTCCACGGCTTGCGCCTCGTCCGTCACCGCAATGCCTTGCTCGGCGGCGGCGTTGAGCGCGCGCTCGAGGACGCTATATCGAAACATCTGCGGCGTTAGCGCCCGCCAGAGGCCCGCTCGGGGCACGGTCTGCGCAACGAAGCCCTGCTCGTCAACGCGCTTCAGCGTGTCCACGACGGGCGCTGCGAGCAAGCCGCCGACTTCATCGCCTGCGAGGGCGCCGATCAACTGTTCGACGTCCTGCGCCGTCAAACACGGTCGAGCCGCATCGTGCACCAGCACCCAGTCGTCCGCGTGCGCATCGCGCGCCAGCGCCGACAGCCCCGCCTTCACAGAATCGGCCCGCTCCGCGCCGCCGATCGCGCAGCTCACGCGCGGCTCGAGCGCAAGCGGAGTCTCACGCCAATGAGAATCGTGGGGTGCGAGCACGACGACGACGCGCTCTATCGCCGAATGCGCTAGGAGCGGCGCGATCGCCCATTCGAGGAGCGTACGTCCCGCGAGCTCGGCATACTGCTTCGGACGCTCGGAGAGGCCCATACGGCGCCCGCTGCCCGCTGCCGGAATCACGCCCCAGCAGCGAGGTTTACGACTCACGCAACACCATGGCGAGCGCTACATCAAGGTGACTCGGCCGCGGAGGCATCTTCCGAGTCTCCGGCGGAAGCTTCATCCGTTCCTTTGGGTTCTTTGACGACCTGGTAGAACGTTTCGCCCTTGCCGATCATGCCGAGATCCGTCCGCGCACGTTCTTCGATCGCGACAGTGCCCTTTTTGAGGTCCTGCACCTCCGCCGCGAGCGTGCGATTACGCTCGCGCAGCGTGTCATTCTCCTGCCGTTGGGCGGCGATCTCCGCGCGCAGCTGAGTCACCTCTCGCATGCCGCCGTCGCTGAACCAGAGCCGGTACTGCAGGAGCACCAGCACGATCAGCAACGTGGCCGCGAGATATTTCATGACTCAGAACGAGCTCGGTTGGCGACCTTTGCCGCGCACGGAGCGCCTCGTCAGCACGAAATGCCCGGGAGCGGCACCGGGAAGGCTTCGACGCCAGCGTACTTCCCTTCGCTGCCGAGCTCCGCTTCGATGCGCAAGAGCTGGTTGTACTTCGCGATGCGATCCGAGCGCGACATCGAGCCGGTCTTAATCTGCGTCGCGCGTGTCGCGACTGCGATGTCGGCGATCGTCGAATCTTCGGTTTCGCCCGAGCGATGCGAGACGACCGCGGAGTAGCCCGCGTCGGCCGCGAGATCGATCGCCGCGAGCGTCTCGGTGAGCGTTCCGATCTGATTCGGCTTGATGAGGATCGAGTTCGCGATCTTCTTGTCGATGCCTTCACGCAAGATCTTCGTGTTCGTGACGAACAGGTCATCGCCCACGAGCTGCACGCGCTTGCCGAGGCGCTGCGTCAGGAGGGACCAACCGTCCCAATCGCCTTCGCTCATACCGTCCTCGATCGACACGATCGGGTAGCGATTCGCGAGGCCCTCGAGATAGTCGACGAACTGCGCGGACGTGAACTTGCGATTCTCGGATTCGAGATCGTACACGCCGTCCTTGAAGAACTCCGAGCTCGCAACGTCGAGCCCGAGGAATACCTGCTTGCCGGCCTTGTACCCGGCGCGGTCGATCGCTTCGAGAATCGTCTCGAGTGCGGCTTCGTTCGAAGGCAAGTTCGGCGCGAAGCCGCCCTCATCGCCCACGGACGTCGCAAGCTTGCGCTCGTGCAGCACCTTTTTCAGCGTGTGGAAGATCTCCGCGCCGTAGCGCAGCGCTTCCGACAACGAAGGCGCGCCGACCGGCAATACCATGAACTCTTGGATATCCACGCTGTTGTCGGCGTGCGCACCGCCATTGATGATGTTCATCATCGGCACCGGCAGCGTCTTCGGCCCGGGCCCGCCCAAGCGCCTGAACAGCGAGAGCTTCGTTTCGCGTGCCATCGCGTGTGCGGTCGCGAGCGAAATCGCGAGCAGCGCATTCGCACCGAGCCGCGCCTTCGTGTCGGTCCCATCGAGATCGATCATGATCTTGTCGATCTCGGCCTGATTACCAGCGTCGCGTCCAATGAGCGCCTTCTTGAGCTCGCCGTTGACGTTCGCTACGGCCTTCGTCACGCCCTTGCCTAGGTAGCGGCTCTTATCGCCGTCGCGCAGCTCCACTGCTTCGCGCGTTCCGGTCGATGCGCCGGAGGGCACCGCGGCACGGCCGAGAGCGCCCGATTCCAGAATGACATCGGCCTCCACGGTGGGATTGCCGCGAGAGTCGATGATTTCGCGGCCGCGGATGTCGACGATCTTACTCATAACAAACTTTCCTCGTAGGGCTTGGATTTGACGATGCGATCTAATTCTTTGAGTGTCGTGAGCAGCGATTCCATTCGATCGAGCGGCCAGGCGTTCGGACCGTCGGACAACGCCTTCTCGGGATCCGGATGCGTCTCCATGAAAACGCCTGCGACACCTGCAGCGATTGCCGCGCGAGCGAGCACCGGCACGAACTCGCGCTGACCGCCTGAAGCACTGCCTTTCCCCCCCGGGAGTTGCACGGAATGCGTCGCGTCGAACACGACCGGGCAGCCGGTCGAGCGCATGACTGAGAGCGAGCGCATATCGGAAACCAAGTTGTTGTAGCCGAAGCTGAAGCCGCGCTCGCAGACCATGATTTGATCGTTACCCGTCGACCGCGCTTTGTCGACGACGTTCTGCATCTCCCACGGCGAGAGGAACTGGCCCTTCTTGATGTTCACGGGCCGATTCTGAGAGCACACGTTGAGGATGAAATTCGTTTGCCTGCACAAGAAGGCCGGCGTCTGCAGCACGTCGACGACAGCGGCCACTTCCTGGAGCGGCGTATCTTCGTGCACGTCCGTGAGGACTGGAACACCGAACTGGCGCTTCACCTCGGACAGGATCCTCAACCCCTCTTCCATCCCTGGGCCCCGAAAGCTCGCCTTCGACGAGCGGTTCGCTTTGTCGAACGAGGACTTGAAGATGAACGGCACGCTGAGTCGATCCGTCAGCTCCTTCAGTTTTCCGGCGGTGTCGAGCACGAGCCCCTCACTCTCGACGACGCACGGGCCGGCGATCAGAAAGAAGGGACGATCGTTATCGACGGTGTAGTTGAAGAGTCGCATGCGCTCTGGGCTATAGGCTGAAGGCTGCAGGCCGTAGCCAGAGGCGTTTAGCGCCGTTCTGACTCACTGCGTTTCTTAACCGATAACCGCTGACCTCCTAGGCATTGACCGCCACAGGAATCTGCTGCTGCTTGTGTGCGCGCGCAGCCTTCATGAATCCTGTGAACAGCGGATGACCGTCGCGCGGCGTCGAGCGGAACTCGGGGTGGAACTGACTCGCGACGAAGAACGGATGATTCGGCAGCTCGACCATCTCGACGAGACCATCGCGCGAGAATCCTGGGAAGCGCAGACCCGCGTTCATCAACTTCTGCAAGTAGCGGTTGTTGAACTCGTAGCGATGTCGATGACGCTCCATGATCGTATCCGAGCCGTAGATTTGATGCGCACGCGAGCCGTGCGAGAGGCGCACCTCCTGTGCTCCGAGCCGCATCGTGCCGCCGAGCTTCGATTCCTCGCTGCGCTGCTCGACGGTACCCTTCTGATCTTGCCACTCGGTGATGAGCGCGATCACGGGATGCGGTGACGAACGGTCGAACTCGGTCGAGTTGGCGCCTTCGAGCCCCGCAACGTTACGAGCGTACTCGACGATCGCGAGCTGCATCCCTAAGCAAATGCCGAGATACGGAATCTGGTGTTCGCGTGCGTAACGGATCGCGGCCATCTTGCCGTCAATGCCGCGCTCGCCGAATCCGCCCGGCACGAGAATCGCATCGACGCCTTCGAGGCAACCCGTGCCGTGCTTTTCCACGTCGGTGGCTTCGATGAACTGAATGTTCACGCGCGTGCGCGTGCGCACGCCGGCATGAATCAACGCCTCAGTCAGCGAGATGTACGAGTCGCGAAGGTTCACGTACTTGCCGACCATCGCGATCGTCACCTCCATGTCCGGGTTCGCCTTGGCATTCACGACCTGCTTCCACTCGGAGAGGTCCGCCGGCGGCACGTTCAGGCGGAGCTTGTCGACGACGATTTCGTCCAGCCCTTCCTCATGGAGCAACGAAGGAATCTTGTACAGATCGTCTGCATCGACGGCGGAAATCACCGCGCGCTCCTCGACATTCGTGAACAGCGCGATCTTCCGGCGCTGCTCTTCCGGCAGCGGATTGCGCGCACGACAGAGCAACACGTCCGGCTGGATACCGATCGAGCGGAGCTCTTTCACGGAATGCTGGGTCGGCTTCGTCTTGATCTCACCCGAGCTCGGGATGTACGGGATCAAAGTGAGGTGCATGTAGATGACGTTGTTGCGGCCGAGCTCAACGCCGAGCTGGCGAATGGCTTCGAGAAACGGCAGCGATTCGATATCGCCAACCGTGCCGCCGATCTCGACCATGCACACGTCCGCATCGCCCGCACCCAAGCGAATGCAATGCTTGATCTCGTCCGTGATATGCGGAATGACTTGAACGGTCGCGCCTAAGTAGTCGCCCCGCCGCTCTTTCGCGATGACCCGCTCATAGATGCGGCCGGTCGTGAAGTTGCTGTTGCGTGAGGTCGTCGTGCGCACGAAGCGCTCGTAGTGCCCGAGATCCAAGTCGGTTTCGGTGCCGTCCGTCGTGACGAAGACTTCTCCGTGTTGGAACGGGCTCATCGTGCCTGGATCGACGTTGATGTACGGATCCAGCTTGACCATGCTGACCTTGAGGCCACGCGCCTCGAGGATTGCACCCAAGGAAGCGGCAGCGATGCCTTTGCCCAGCGAGGACACAACACCGCCGGTCACACAGATATAACGAGTCATCGTTTGGCACCGTCGCGAGAGAGGAAAGAAGTTCGAACGGTAATGCGCAAGTGGCGCATCGCCGTCATTACGACGGGAGGGCAGTGTATCCGAGAGCTCGTAACGATGAAAGTGAGGACAGGCCGAAACGTGAATTCTTTTTACGTTCTGCACCGCCGCTGTGCGACGGATGAGCTCGACGGCGAAGCACTCACCCTTCGACCCCGTGTATTGCAGGCTTATCGTCCCACACGATGCGTAAACCCGCTTCGTCTTCGCCCGCACAGACTTCGGCGTTAACCCACAAATCGCCGACGGCCACGAGTCGATCTCCCGCATAGATGAGCGGCAATCGTCCGCGCCACCACGGCACGATGTTCGCATCTTGCAAGCGCTTCTTGAGCGAGCGTCGGTGTGCTTCTCCGGCCACCTTCAGTGTCTCGCCGCCGCGTCGAAACTTTACGTGCAGCGTCGGCGGCAGCTTTGCGGCCGACATTCCGATTCCGGTGCCGGGCTCGAAACGAAGCGCACCGAGCCGAGACGGGAGCTCGAGTGATGTATGGATCTCCCATGCAAGAACCTCCGGCACCGGCGGTAGCGTGGGTACGCAATAGAGCAGACCGCGATGACGTCGGATTTCGGCACCCTCCACTTTCGAGCACGGCACGCGATCTGCCTGTGCAACGCGCATGTCGTGATCGATGGCGGCGAGTCGACGTGCCGAGGGCGCACGCACACCATGAGCACGCAGCCAGTATCGTAGTAAGTTGCGACGACGCGGCGCGCTGAGCGCCTCGAGCCGATCGACTTCGAGACACCCGCGGCGTTCGATCGAACGCAGGTCCATCTCGGCAAGCTCTTCGATGAGTTGCGCCGATTCCTGAATCAATGCGGCCGAACGTACGGCACTCCTCGCAACCGCAGGCCACCGCGCCCGTAACTTCGCCACGATCTCATGGCGAAGGTAATTGCGATCGAACGAGAGACTCTCGTTCGTCGGATCGGTCACCCACGTGAGCCGCTCGCGGGCCGCCCAGCGCTCGAGATCGCTGCGATCGAAGTCGAGCAATGGCCGAACGAGCCAGCCCGGCCCGAAGCACTGAACGGCGGGCGATGCAGCGAGTCCGCGCGGTCCGGCACCGCGCATCAGTGCGAGAAGAACGGTCTCGAGCTGATCGTCCGCATGATGGGCCGTGAGCAGCACTTCCTGTGCGGACAGCTCGCGTCGAAGCGCGGCGTATCTGGCCGCGCGCGCGCCGGCTTCCACGCCCTCGTGGCCATCATCGACCTCGACCATAAGATGAACGAACGGGACGTTCAGGTCTGCCGCGACTCGCGCACATTCCTCTGCCCATTCCGCAGAAGCGGCCTGAAGTTGGTGGTCGACATGCAGTGCGCGGATATCGGCACCGAGCTGATCGCGGATGTGCGCCAATGCAACGAGCAGTACCGTGGAGTCGAGACCGCCGCTGTATGCGACGGACAGACGACTCACGCCGGGCGGCACGAGTCGGCGCAGAATCTCGTACAGGTACGCTAGGGTGAAGGTGGCCACATCAGCGCTCGTCGCTCATCCTGAGCGCGAGCAGCGCCGTCGTCGGCTTCGCGCCTCTAGCCGTCGCTGTAGACACCGTAGCTGCGCAGACGCTGCGCGCGTGCGCTCATGACCTGCTCGATCGGCTTGGCCTGCAGGTCCTGCAAATGGCGCATGACACAATCGCGCACCGATTCGGCCATTGCCTGCGGATCGCGATGCGCGCCGCCGAGCGGCTCGCGAATCACTTCGTCCACGACACCGAGCTTGGCGATCCGTTCGGCGCTGACACCCATCGCCTCTGCGGCGAGATCCTTCTTTTCGGCGCTCCGCCACAGGATGCCCGCGCAGCCTTCGGGCGAGATCACCGAGTAGATGCTGTATTGGAGCATGAGCAAGCGATCGCACACGCCGATCGCCAACGCACCGCCCGATCCACCCTCTCCGATGACGACGCTGATGACGGGCGTTTGCAGGCGCGCCATCTCGAACAGATTGCGCGCGATCGCTTCGCTCTGACCGCGCTCTTCCGCGCCGACGCCCGGATAGGCGCCGGCAGTGTCGATGAGCGTGATGAGTGGCATGCGAAAGCGCTCGGCCATCTTCATGAGCCGAAGCGCCTTGCGATAGCCTTCCGGCTTTGGCATGCCGTAGTTCCTACGAACGCGCTCCTTCGTATCGCGGCCCTTCTGATGACCGATGAGCATCACGGGCTTACCTTCGAGGCGCGCGGGCCCGCCGACGATGGCGTGATCGTCGGCATACATGCGATCGCCGTGAAGCTCTTGGAAATCCGTGAAGATCGCGCTGATGTAATCGAGCGTGTACGGGCGCTGCGGGTGACGCGCAAGCTGCGCGATCTGCCACTGACTCAGATTCGAGAAGATGCTGGTCGTGAGCGAGCGGCTCTTCGCACGCAGCCGTGCGATTTCTTCGCCAATGTTCACCTCCGCGTCGCTGGAGACGAACTTGAGCTCGTCGATCTTCGCTTCGAGCTCGGCGATCGGCTGCTCGAAGTCGAGGAAATTCATTGCCATAGGGACGTAAGTTCCGGCCTCAAGGACGCGGAACATAACGGGCGCGCCGTCTCAGAGCAAGAAAATCCCTCCCAAAAGCGCCTCCCCTTGACGGTTGGCCCGCGGCTCACCTGAGGCAGGAATCTCACCTGCCGTCGTCCCCGCGCAGGCGGGGCGGGGATCCATCTTCACTCCTGTTACCGCCCGCCATCGCTTGAGCAAGGTGGCGGATATCTCTCGCGGCGAACGCGGCGCGCGGAGAGACCCGATCTTGAACCCGAGCGACGACGCAAACATAGGCCCTCCACTCGCGATCCGATTCCCTCCGCGTTCGCCGCGGTCTCCGCGAGAGGTTCTTCTCATGCAACGGCAACGAGCGCCGTCCCGCCCGGACCCTTCCTAGCTTATGAAAGAGTACCCTCGCAGAGGCGCAGTGACGCGGAGGTCAGAAGGAAGAACGACTATTTTTTCTCCTCGATCTCTGCGTCTCTGCGTCTTCGCGACTTTGCGAGAATTTTGCGCTTACCTTGGCGAGACTCTGCCCGCTCCGCGAGAGCGTTCTCAAGATGCGAGAGTCTCGACTCTCAAGCCTCGTCCGGCGGACCCCCGCTGCGCGCGAGATCCTGCGGCTTCACCTTGTCGACGTTGAAGCGCGCTGCTCGCTCTCGCATCGTCTTCAAGACGTCCGCGAGTGGCGGCGGATCATCTTGGATCCATCTGAGCGGATTGATGCGCGCGACGACGAACGAGCGTAGATAAGGGCTCACGAGCCCTCGTTCTTTGAGGTTGTCTACGACTTCGCTCACGCGTTTGTCGAGATCGAACAAGTCCTCCGCGATGCGTTCGTGTTGCGGCAGCATTTTGCGCAAGGGCTCGGACGAGAACTCCATCAACCGCCGTAAGATCGGGTGATACGAGCCGCCGGCGAAATTGCCCTTGCGCTCGTAACACAACCCGAGCGTCACGAGCGCGGCTTCTTCCAGATAGAACGCGAAATCCTTTTCCGGGCGGCTTGCATCTTCATCCAACAAGCCTTTGTAGATGCGAATGACTTCGAGCGCGCGCTCGCGCAGGTTGTGCGCCTTCTCCGTGTTGAGCGCGAGAATCTGCCATGCGATCTCGCGCTTCGGCACGACGATCGCCACGATCGACTTCGCCCCGAGTCGGCGCATCGCCTCGAGGCGATGGCGTCCGTTCGGCGTCCAGAAGCCCTCCTCTGGCGCCGTAATCGCGATGACGGGATCGAGGAACAACCCCGTACGATCGATGACACCGGAAAGCTTCTTGTAGTGCGCGTCCGAAAGGTCACGCTGAAACGGGGTCGGTTCCACGCTGTCGATAGGCAACGCGGCGAGGATCAAGGGATTCTTGCCGAGCGGCTCAGAGTAGCTGCCGATGATCAACCCACCCTCGCGCTCGATGCGATCGGCGACCTGCGCCGCCTGCGGCGGCAAGGATTCGAGCTTGCACTCAGCCGGCTGTATGCCGCGCGTGCGAGGCGCCGCCTTCTTCGGCGTTTTGCGCCGAGCCGGCGCGCGCTTGCGTTTCGCAGTCTTGCTCTTCGTCGCCATGACTAGCTCCTCGCTACGAAGGAAGAAAGGATCTTCATCACTCCAAATTGAGCAGATTCGCCGGCGAGTACTGATCGGTCAGCACGCGTGCGTTGCGATTCCAATCGGGCTTCGTCTTGAACAGTGGCAGCAGGCTCGAGGCATTGAAGCCGAAGCGGCGAAACGCATCTTCGAAGCGCTCGCTATTCGCGCGCAACTGGTCGAGGCCCGGCAGCGCCCCGTTCGACGCGATGATCACTCGATTGTCCTTCTTCAAGTTGTAGAAGGTCGGGAACACGGCTGCGTACGTCACCGATTCGTGATCGTACAAGCGGCTCGATGAAAACGTGTTTGCAGCGAGGACGCCGTTCGGCGCGAGCAGCGACTTCACTTCGGCGATAAACTCGCGTGTCAGCAAATGCTCCGGGATGTATTCGTGATCGAATGCATCGAGCATGATCACATCGTAGCGCCGCTGCTCTCGCAGCGCGCGTTTCACGAACACACGACCGTCCGCGGCAATCGCACGGACATGCGCATCTTCGATGAATCCGAAATGCTTCTTCGCAACGTCGATCACCGCCGGATCGATCTCCACGACGTCGATCCGTACCGACGGTACGATCTGCTTCAACGCTCGCGGAATCGTTCCACCTCCAAGGCCGATGATGAGCACGGATGACGGTGCTGGCTTCGCGTAGAGCGCGGCCATCATCATCTGCGGATAGTTCATCACGATGCGATCCGGGTCATCGAGATCCATGCAGGATTGCCGTCCGATCCGGCAGTTGCGCGTGAAGCACATGCACCGCACATCGCTTCCCTCATACACGAGAACCTCTCGGTAGAGAGATCGCTGCGAGTGTACGAGCTTCATGCTCTGCGCGGCCGCAATCGGAGCGGTCCCCACCCATCCAAGTAGGACCAAGATCAAGGCCGCCGACAGGCGTGCGGCATGCCTAGAACTGTCCGACATCGGAGCCCCTCCTCAACGCGAGTGCAATTCCCCCGAGCACGAGCGAGATGGCGATCAATGACATCAGAATATCGTTCACTTCCATGAGCAGCACGAGATAGAACGAGGTCAGCAGCGTCCCGGCTGCGCTGCCGAACGTCGAGACGAAGTACAGTTGACCTGCATGTCGACCTGAAGTTGCACGGTCTTGAACAAGGAGCCGCACCGCGTAAGGCGACACCATTCCTGAGAAGAAGGTCGGCACGAAGAAGAGCGCCGCCGAAGCAAGCAACGAGCCGAATCGCGGATCGGGCACCGCCGCAGCCACGCCGTCGAGCAACTGCACGCCGAACACGAGCATCGGCGTCACGCTCAGCGCCGCGGCGATCAGAATGATGCCGAGACGGCGCACGGTCGGTTGGTGGATCGACCAACGCCCGCCGGCGAGGTATCCGATCGAAAGCGCGAGCATGAAAATCGTGATGATCGCGCCCCAGACATAGATGCTGCTACCGAACGTCGGCGCCAACAATCGGCCGCCCAACAGTTCGACCGCCATGACGAAGAATCCAGACCAGCCAGCAATGAGATAAGCAAGAACCGTACGCACGCGGATTACTTCTTCTCTATGTCGAAGGGTTGGCCGTTAGCCGTCACGATCTTGAACTCATCGCTGATTGTCCCGACGGCACGCGGCGCATCGCCGCGCGCCCAAATCGAAATCGCAATGTTGCGCGCCTCCTCTGGCGGGACGGCAAGATCGATCCATTGGCGGGTTTGCCAAAGCAACGTGCAGCCGCTCGGATCCAAAGCCTCTGCATAGCAATCGCGCCGAGAGATATCGAGCATCAACGACTTGAGCAGCACGTTCGTCGACTGGTTACCGACGGTGCCCGTCAATCGGAACGGCGCGCCGCCGCCGCTCAACTGGAAATTCTCGAGATGTACCTGGTCAACCGGAAAGGCGCTCAATGCGGCAGCCGGTGTCGTCGGGCGCCCACGCTCCGCTTGTGGAGCAGCGTCATCGTTTCGCAACCGTCCAAGCATGCCCCACGCGAGCAACGCACCCAGCACCACGAGCCCCGCGAGCGCGAGCGGGCGCAGCTTCGGCACGACGAGCAGGACAATCAAGAATATGGCCGCGAGAATCCAGTACATGCGAGCAGCATAACCGTAAGGCACAGAACCCCGAAGGATACCGGAACCCACGTTACACCCAGGCGTTCTTTCTCGAGGCCATTGACGGAGGAGCGAAGACATGGGCACGAACCGCAACGAAGGCGAAGGCAACAAGACGGCCGATCGCAACTATCGGGAAGCCACACGCAAGTTCGTGCAATCCGAGCGCGGGCAAGACGAGATTCGGCACGCCGGCGACGTCGACGGTGAGGAGCAGCAGGAAATCCGTCGCGCCGAAGAGGAAGCCAAGTCACGCGCGAAGGAGCACGACCCCGAGGAAGTGCGTAACCCATCGCAACCGCGTTGAACCGCTGAGCGAGACGATATCGATATACGGCGGCGCCAGTCTCGACACTGGCGCCGCTCTTCTGTGCGCGCCTCAGCGAAATTCGCGAGCCCGCTGCTACACTAAGACCATGTCGAGCTCACGTCATCAGCGCGCCACCGACGGTGGCGGAATCGTCTACTCCACGGGCATCGGTGAACGCTGTCCCAATTGTTTACGCCCCATTCGCGAGTGCGTCTGCAAGAAGGGCACGCCCGGCAAGTCCTCGAGCGACGGCACGGTGCGCGTAAGCCGAGAAACTCAAGGTCGGAAGGGCAAAGGCGTTTCAGTCGTCTCGGGGCTGGGGCTCGCGGCGGACGAACTCGAAAAGCTTGCGACAGAGCTCAAGAAGAAGTGCGGCTCGGGCGGGACCGTCGTCAATGGGCGAATAGAGATTCAAGGCGATCATCGCGACCGCCTCGTCGAAGAGCTCACGCGGCGCGGATTCAAAGCGAAACGTGCGGGCGGATAACGCCAGCTCGATCTCAAGCGTCCATTCGCGGCGAGTACACCAGCCGAAAGCCGTCATTGCCGCAGAGCTGCGAAAGCTTCTCAGTCAGCTCTCGTGTCGGTTTGACGGACCACTCTTCTGACAGCACGAGGTCCGCTCGAGCATCTTTGCCCTGATAGCGGATCGCGACGGCGCACCGCCCGCCTCTGAAAGGACGCAGCGTGCTCTCGAGCGTTCTGACGAAATGCCGATCCGCACCCTGGGGCCAACGGATGAAGAGTCGGCGTGCATGTTGCTCACGCGCGCTATCGATATCGATCACGCGCTTGGCATTGAGCCGCCAGCCCTCGATGTACTCATCGAATCGAATTGAGCCTTCGATGACCAAGATCGCGCTCTTCGCGATGAGTGTTCGGTACTGCTGCCACGTCTCTTCGAACATCGATGCTTCGAGGCGCGCGCTGCGATCGTCCAACGTGAAGATCACGCGGCCGCCGCGCTTGCCGACGTCGAAGACCATACCGGCGATCGTGACGGGCTTACCTTGGAAGCGAAAACCTTCATTCGTCGAAGGCGCCGGGCGGTCACCCGTGACATCGGCGATTCTGCCGCTCACGATCGGACGAACTTCCGCCTCGAACTCCTCGAAGGGGTGACCGGTCAAGTACAGACCCAGCGTGTCGCGTTCGCCTTCGAGGCGCACGCGCCGGCTCCATTCGGGCAACGCTTCGGTTTCGAACGGCGCGCTCACCGTCGGACTCGGATCCAGCAAGCCGAACATATCGTCCTGCCCGACGACGCGCGCTCGAATGGTTTGGTCGGCAAGCTGCATGGCCGCCGGTAGCGCGTGCATCAACGTCGCTCGATTCGCACCGAGCGAATCCGCGGCGCCGGAGCGCACGAGCGCCTCGAGCACGCGCCTGTTCATCCGCGTCATATCGCTGCGACGACACAGATCCGCGAGGTCGCGATAGGCACCATTCGCTTCGCGCTCGGCGACCAAACTTTCCACCACCGATTGTCCCACGCCCTTGATCGCGCCGAGACCGTACCGAATGCGGCGCTCGCCGGACACCGTGAACATGTACTGCGAATGATTGACGTCCGGCGGCTCGACCGTGAGACCCATCTGATCGCACTCGTACTTGAGCGCAACGACCTTCTCGGTCTTATCCATATCCGAGGACAACACGGCCGACATGAACGCAGCCGGATAGTGCGCCTTCAGCCACGCGGTTTGATACGACAGGAGCGCGTACGCCGCGGAGTGCGATTTGTTGAACCCGTAACCCGCGAACTTCTCCATGAGGTCGAAGATGTGTGCGGCCGTGTCGTGATCCACGCCGCGCTTCGTCGCGCCCTCGACGAAGATCGAACGCTGCTTCGCCATCTCCTCTGGCTTCTTCTTGCCCATCGCGCGGCGCAACAGGTCGGCGCCGCCGAGCGTGTAGCCCGCGAGGACCTGCGCGATCTGCATCACCTGTTCCTGATACAGGATCACGCCGTACGTCGGTGCGAGCACCGGCTGTAGATCGGGATGCAAGTAATCGATGGGACCGGTCGTCTTGCCGTGCTTGCGCGCGATGAAATCGTCGACCATGCCCGACTGCAGCGGGCCCGGACGGAAGAGCGCGACGAGCGCGACGATGTCCTCGAAGCAATCGGGCTGCAGCCGGCGAATGAGGTCCTTCATGCCGCGCGATTCCAGCTGGAATACCGCTGTGGTCTCGCAGCGCTTGAGGAGCTCGTAGGTCGGCGCGTCGTCCATCGGCAGATCCGCCATATCGAGCGGCGGCTCTCCCTTGCGCTCGCGATCCGCATTGATGATCTTGACCGCCCAATCGATGATCGTCAGCGTGCGAAGTCCGAGAAAGTCGAACTTCACGAGACCTGCCGATTCCACATCGTCCTTGTCGAACTGCGTGACGACGCTACGCCCAGAGTCATCGCAGAAGAGCGGCGCGAAATCCGTGAGCACGGACGGCGCAATGACGACACCCCCCGCGTGCATGCCGGCGTTGCGCACGAGGCCTTCGAGCGATCTCGCCATGTCGATCAACGAACGCGTCTCTTCTTCCGTCTTGTAGCGCCGCTGCAGCTCCAGCTCCTTCTCGAGCGCGTCCTTGAGCGTGATGCCGAGCTCGAACGGAATGAGCTTCGCGATCGAATCCGCAAAGCCGTAGCTCAAGCCGAACACGCGCGCGACATCGCGCACGACCGCCTTCGCCGCCATCGTGCCGTACGTGATGATCTGCGAAACGCGCTCACGACCGTAGCGGTCGGCAACGTACTCGATGACTCGATCGCGTCCATCCATGCAGAAGTCGACGTCGAAGTCGGGCATCGACACGCGCTCGGGATTGAGGAAGCGCTCGAACAGCAAGTCATACTGCAACGGATCGAGGTCCGTGATGCCGATCGCGTAGGCCACGAGCGACCCTGCGCCCGAGCCACGCCCCGGTCCGACCGGTACGCCGTTCTCGCGCGCCCAGCGGATGAAGTCGGCGACGATCAAGAAGTAGCCGGCGAACCCCATCTGACAGATGACGCCAAGCTCAATCTCGAGGCGCTCTTCGTACTCGTCTCGCGGGATGATCCGCGCTTGTTTGCCCTCAGCGCGCGCGGTGAGTCTTGCGATGCGCTCCCCGAGCCCACGCTTCGCCTCCGCACGCAAGAAGTCCTCCGTCGTGAGATCCGAGGGCACTGGATACGGCGGCAACACGGATTTGCCGAGCTTGAGCTCCAAGCTGCAGCGGCGCGCGATCTCGACCGAGTTCTCGATCGCCTCGGGGATGTCTCGAAACAAGTCGACCATTTGCTGCGGCGACTTGAGGTATTGCTGCGGGCTGTAGCGGCGCGGCCGCTTCGGATCGTCGAGCAGCGTGCCGTCGTGAATGCACACGCGCGCTTCGTGCGCCTCGAAATCGTCCGGCCGAATGAAGCGCACATCATTGGTCGCGACGACGGGCACGCCGCGTGCGCTCGCAAGCTGGACGGCGGCATTGAGGTACGCCTCCTCGCCGGGGCGTCCCGTGCGCTGCAGCTCCAGGTAGTAGCGATCGCCGAACAACGCCAGCCAGAACTCGAGCGCCGCGTTCGCCTCATCGTCGCGGCCATTGAGGAGCGCTCGTCCGACGTCGCCCTCCTTCGCACCGGACAACGCGATCAGCCCACTGACCGTCTGCGTGTCGAGCCAATCGCGATCGACCATCGCGACGCCTTTCGACTGTCCTTCCAGATAAGCTCGACTCACGAGCCGCGAAAGATTCAGATAGCCGCTCGTGTTTTGACAGAGGAGCACGACGCGCGATGGGTCGACGCGATCGCCCGTCTCGCGCACGAGCAGATCGACGCCGATGATCGGTTTGATCCCTGCCGCTTGCGCGGCTTTGTAGAACTTCACCATCGCGAACAGATTGCTCTGATCCGTCAAAGCCACCGCCGGCATGCCCGCCGCCGCGACTGCTTCCATCAAGCCAGGGATCCCTTCCGCCTCGCTCTTGATGCGCACGACGCTGTCGATCAGCGAGTACTCCGTGTGCAGATGAAGGTGGACGAACATTTCGTGTAGTGATCAGTGAACGACGAACGGTGAACGGTGTGAAGACGGTGAGCGGCGGACGGCGGACAGCGGACGGTGAGAAACCGTTTCCGCGATCGTCACTCGCTGCAACATCAATCGCATACTCATGCCTTGTCACCGTTCATCGTTCGCCGTTCACCGCGGAGAGCCGCACAGGCTCGAAGCTCCTGCGGTGTATCGCACAGGGCCCGAACCGATCGAGCGCTTCGTAGTGCTGCGGTGTGCTGTAGCCCTTGTGAGAAGCAAAGCCGTACTGCGGAAAGATCGCATCGAGACGGGTCATCATCGCATCGCGCGTGACTTTCGCAAGAATCGAGGCTGCACCGATACGCGTGCGAAGCGCATCGCCGTCGATGATGGCCTCGTAGCTGCATTTGAGCGGCAGCTCTGCGAACGACGGACATCGATTACCGTCGATCTGCACATGAGCGGGATGCACGCGCAAGCCGATCAGCGCTCTGCGCATCGCGAGATAAGTCGCCTCGAGGATATTGAGCCTATCGATTTCTTCGACATCGGCCCACGCAACGGACCAAGCCACCGCATGGCGCCGAATCTTCGCCGCGAGCTCGACACGCTCTTCAGGATCGATCACCTTAGAATCGCGCACGCCGCGAATCCGCTTGCGCGGATCCAAAATCACCGCCGCGGCGACGACGGGGCCCGCGAGCGGGCCGCGCCCCGCCTCATCCACGCCAGCGACGAGCAGCGACTCCCCGACCACGGATGAGGAACGGCGACGGAGAGACGCAATCGTCTGCTGGACTTCGACGGCGATCTCTCGTTCTTCTGCAGCCTCGCTCACTTTCCGCCTGCCCCAGCTCGTGCGCTCGTGCCGCGCGCCTCGCAACTTTTTCGTTCGCGTTCAGCCGTGCGAATCGCCTCTCGTTCTTTGCTCGTTCGCACCGTCCGTCCGCCGCCCGCCGTCTACCAACTCCAAAATCGAATCCGCCGCGCGAGCGCTAGCGTCTCGTCGCAACGACTGATGAATCGAGGCGAAAGTGTGCATCAGCTCGTCTCGATCCGCACGCTCAAGTTGCTCGAGCACAGCGGGGCCGAGCACTTCCGCGCGCACTTCGTCATTGAGGTACTCAGGAACCACCTGGCGTCCGACTAGGAGATTCGGCTGAGAGAAGAATGGCGCCTTGAACAGTTTCAGGAGCTTGAACAAGGAAGTTGTCAGCCCACCTAAGCGATACGCGACAACCATCGGGCGCTTGACAAGGAGTGCCTCGAGCGTCGCAGTGCCCGAAGCGAGCAACACGACGTCGCTTGCGGCCATCACCGATTGCGATTGGCCGTCAATGATCGTCACGCGATCCTGCACACCCGCTTCCGTGAGCGCGTCCACGAACGACGCCCGCACACGCTCGGTCGCGAGCGCCGCGACGAACCCAAGATCGCTGCGCCGCGCCGACAACCACGCGACCGTTCGCGCGAAATCGGGAGCGAGCCGCGTGACTTCGCCGACACGGCTCCCCGGCAACAACGCAACGTATTGCCGACCCGCGCCAAGCCCCAGCGCGGCGCGCGCTTGCGCAGCGTCGAGATGGAGGGGAATGCGGTCCGCGAGCGGATGCCCGACGAACTCCGCACGTACGCCGTGCTCGTCGTAGAACTTCTTTTCGAATGGCAGCAGACACAGCACCAGATCGACCGCCTTACCGATCGTTCGCACGCGGCCTTGCCGCCACGCCCAGATTTGTGGACTCACGTACTGGACCGTCGGAATGCCAGCTGCCTTGATGTGCGGCGCGAGACGCAAGTTGAACTCCTTGGCGTCCACGCCGATGTACGCAGCCGGCCGCTCGGACAACACACGCCGGATGAGCTCGCGCCTGATGCCGAGCAGCCTCGGCAAGTGCGGCAGGATCTCGAACAGCCCCATCACAGCGAGACTTTCCGCGTGCGTCCACGGCTCGCATCCGGCCGCAATCATGCGCGGGCCCGCGCTGCCCGCGAAGCGCGCGTGCGGCACGCGCTCGCGCAACGCCTCGATGAGCTGAGCACCGAGATTGTCGCCGGACGTCTCGCCGGCAACGAGCACGAACAGCGGAGACTCAGCGCGCGCTGATCGAGTGTCGGGATCGGATTGCACGTTCCTGTTCTTATCGGGTCGCACGCAGCCACCCAGAACGCGGCAGGCTTAGCGCACGATGCCCACGCGCTCACGGCGCGGGCTCGAATCGTTGAGAAAAGCGACGAACGGTTCGAGCTCTGGGTAAGTCGCAACGCGCTGCTGCAACTCCTCGAGGGCTTCGGCCAACTTGAGACCGGAGCGATAAAGGGTTTTGTACGCGTCGCGGATGGCTCGAATCTGCTCCGTCGTGTAGCCGCGTCGCTTCAGTCCCTCGGCATTCACGCTGTGGGGCTCCGCAGGGCGACCGACGGCCATGATGAATGGCGGCACGTCACGCGTGACCGCCGTGTTGTTCGCAATGAATGCGTGCGGCCCGACTCTGCAGAACTGGTGAATGCCCGAGAACCCGCCCATGTGCACCCAGTCGCCGACTTCGACATGTCCGCCGAGCGTTGCATAGTTCGCGAACACGCAGTGAGAGCCGATCACGCAGTCGTGTCCCACGTGCGAGCCGGCCATGAATAAGTTGTCGTTTCCGATGCGCGTGACGAGTTGGTCTTTCGTCGTACCGCGATTGATCGTGCAGTTCTCGCGGAACGAATTGCGCTCGCCGATCTCGAGCCGCGTCGGCTCGCCCTTGTACTTGAGGTCTTGCGGCTCCGCACCGATCGAGGCGAACTGGAAGATATGGTTGTCGCGACCGATCGTCGTTGGACCTTCGATCACCGCGTGCGGGCCGATGCGACAACCCGCAGCAATCGTCACGTTGGGACCGACGACGGTGTAAGCGCCGATCTCGACATTGCTGTCGACGTTCGCAGTGCGATCGATCAAGGCGGTCGGATGGATAGCCATCGGTCGGGGATCGTGTTTAGGGTCGGCTTGTCAGAAACAACTACACGCGTGGACGAGTCACTGCGCTCACCATAGGACAGGACGTATTCTCTGACTACCCCCTGCCCCCTTCACCCGGCGCAACCATCATCTCGGCGCTCGTCGCTTCCTCGCCTTCGACTTCCGCGATCGTCGAGAACTTCCAGATCCCCCGCAAGGAACGCTCGAGCGTCGCTTTGAGGATCAGCTGATCGCCGGGCAGCACCGGACGACGGAAGCGCGCCTTGTCGATTCCGACGAAATAGAGCTGGCGGTGCTCATCCGGATACACGCCCGCGGTGACGAACGCGAGGATGCCGGCGGCCTGCGCAAGCGCCTCGAGGATGATGACGCCCGGTAGCACCGGGCGGTGCGGAAAGTGACCGGGAAAGTAGGGTTCGTTCACCGTGACGTTCTTGAGCGCTCGAATCGACTTCCCAGCTTCGCACTCGAGCACGCGATCGACGAGCAGGAACGGATAGCGATGGGGCAACCGCCGCATCACCTCATTGATGTCCATCGTCAACGCGCCGCTAGCTTGTTCTTCCACTCTCTATCTCCTGCTCACTCGCCGGACGAGGCGTCTTCGTCGTCTTCGCTCCCACGGCGCCGATCTTTGCGCACCTCACGCACGAACTCGTCCAGTTGATAGAAGCGCGCCGCGTTCTTGCGGAAGCGGCTCGCCTCCTCGACCGGTAACCCGCTCGAATAGGCGCCCGGCTTGCGAATGCTGTTCATCACAAACGAGCGCCCCGTCAACACGACGTCATCGCAGATCGACAAATGGCCGGCAATGCCGACTTGTCCGCCGATCATGCAGCGCTGGCCGATCGTCGTGCTGCCCGAAATGCCCGTGCAGCCTGCGACCACCGTATGCGCGCCAATCCGCACGTTGTGGGCGACCTGAATCTGATTGTCGAGCTTTACGCCGTCGCCGAGGATCGTGTCTTCGATCGCCCCGCGATCGACGGTCGTATTCGCGCCGATCTCCACGTCGTTGCCGATGCGCACACTGCCGACTTGCGGCACTTTGATCCATTCACCGCGATCGGGGGCGAGGCCGAAGCCATCCGCGCCGATCACAACGCCCGGGTGCAATAAACATCGCTCGCCGATCACGACGGACCGGCACAGTGTTGCATTCGCGACTAAGCGGGTGTCCGCGCCGATCGTCACATCCTCCATCACGACACATCCGGGTCCGATCACTGCACGAGGCCCGACCTTCGCGCGCGCGGCGATGAACACGTGCGGTCCGATGCTTGCCGTGGCGTCGACTTCCGCCGCGGGATCGATCAACGCGCTCGGGTGGCGTCCCGGCGCCGCAACTTCGGCAGGATGCAAGAGCCCCGCGATCCGCGCATAGGCGGCATAGGGGTTCTTCGCGAGCAACGCGGGAACGGGGGCTTCGTCCGCCAGGTTCGGATCGATCACCACGGCGCCTGCCTGCGTCGTTCGCAAGAAGCGCTTGTAGCGCGGGTTCGCGAGGAACGTCAGCGCACTTGCGTCGGCGCCTTCGAGCGTCGCGACGTGAGTCACGCGGACGTCGGGCTCGCCCCGTAGCACCAGGCCGAAACGGACGGCCAGCTCACCTAAGGTCATGCTCGATGCCATGGCCCGGCGCGCTCCGGTGCGACTTGCGCGCGTGCCGCTTTAGGGCTTGGGCGCGGGCTTCGCTGGCGTCGGAGACTTCGCGCGGGCTTGCAGCGCGCTCAGCACCTGCGGCGTGATGTCCAGCGACTCGTTGACGTACAACACGCCATCGCCGACGACCAAGTCGTAGTTCGCGCCGCGCGCGTATGCCTGCACTTCCTGCAGCAGCGAGCGCTGCAGCTTGCCGATCTCCTCGTTACGGCGAAGATTCAAGTCTTCGACGTACTCATTCTGCTTGCGGGCAAGCTCGCGCTGACCGTCTCGCAACTCCTTCTCGGCCGAACGCCGCTCGTTCTCGGCCATCACCGCGCCGTCGCGTTGCAGTTTTTCTTCTTTCGCCTTGAGGTCGTTCTGGGCGGCCACGATTTCGCGCTGGCGCGGTGCGAACTCGTCTTGGAGCGCCTGCATGGCCGTCTTTGCCTGAGGGGCTTCCTCGAGCAATTTCGGGATGTTGACAACCGCGATCTTGGCTTGTGCCTGCGCAGCCGCAAACGGGGCCGAAAGCGCGAGCGCGGCGAATGCAACCCAACTAGTAAGACTCACACGTGTCATGAGATCGACCTCGAATTATCGCTTTGTTTAAGTGCCGATCCGCCCTGGGGCCCTGGGATCGGCCGACACTCGTTAGAACTCAGAACTGCGATTCATGGCTAGGCGCGCATAGTAAACGAGTTAGAACGCCTGACCGACAGAAAACTGAAAGCCCTCGATTTCGTCACCCCAACGGTCCGGCCGGTCCTTGCGGTCCTCGTTCAAAGGCAACGCATAGCTGAACCGGAACACACCGAGCGGTGCAAGCCATTGAACGGCAACGCCGACCGACTGCTTGAGCTCATCATAGCTGAAGTCGTACTTGATCGGCGTCATCTCCTGATCGATCGACAATCGGGGGCCGTAGAAGGTGATGTCCTGATCGTTGAAGACATTGCCGATGTCGTAGAACAGGCTGAACCGGGCGCTGTTGCGCCACTTCTCCGGCATCGGCAAGAGCAGCTCCGTTTGCGCCACGGTCTTGATGTTGCCGCCGTACGGCCGGCCGAAGTTGTCTTTGGGTCCGAGTCGGCTCTCGCGGAAACCGCGAACCGAGTCCGGGCCGCCGGCGAAATACTGCCGATACGGCGGCAGCGCCGTCGTATCGCCGAGCGCCTTGCCGTACGCGAGCTCGACGTTGACCATCAACGTGAAGTCGCGCCAGACCGGGATGAACTGCAGATAGTCGTAAGTTGCGTTCCAGAACTCGACGTCGCTGCCCGGCAATGTATAGCCGATGTTGAAGCGATGGCGCATGCCTCGCGTCGCGAACAGCGCGCGGTTACGCGACTCGTAGCGCCAGCCGAGATTGAGCTCGTACGTCGTGAAGGAGCTACTGACGATGTCCGTTTCGAACTGATCGTTACAGCTGTCGTTGACGATGACCTCGAAGCAGCGCACACGCGAGTTACCGTTGTTGCGCAGCCATTCGAGCACTTGCTGCGCGCTGCCGTTCTCCGTTCCAAGCAACTCGGCGCGCTGAGCGGACACACCGACGCCGAAGTATTGATACTCGGTCAGCGGGAAATCGTAGTTGAGACCCGCCGAGATCGTTTCGGTGTCGATATCGGACGTCGCAGAGGTGAGCTGCGTGATGTCGCGATAGCCCAACGAGACCGTACGCTGGACGCCATCGATCGTCGTATATGGATCCGTATGCGTGAATCCGAACGCCTTCGTGTAACGACCCGAATTGATCTCGGCCGCCACGCGATTACCCGTACCCATGAAGTTCGAGTGCACGAAGTTGCCGCTCAGGATGATGGACTGCGATTCCGAATACCCGATACCGCCGCCGAACTGTCCCGGCAAACCCTCCTTGATCTCGAAGTCGACATCGACCAGGTCGGCCGCACCGGGCACCTGGTTCGTTTCGACCTCGACGTTCTCGATGAACGGAAGGCGCTGCACGCGCTCCTTCGAGCGGTCGACAGCCGCATTCGATAGATAAGCGCCCTCGAGCTGGCGCATCTCGCGTCGGAACACTTCGTCGTTCACGCCCGACGTGCCGTTGAAGTTGATGCGGCGAACATACACGCGGTTCTTCGGATCCACGACGAATGTGATCGAGATTTCCTTCGTCTCCTCGTTCACTTGTGGAACGGGATCGATCGTCGCAAACGCGTAGCCGCTCAACCCAAGCCGCAACTTCATGGCATCGGTCGTCGCGGTGATGTTGCGCAGCGAATAGGTGTCGCCCGGGTTCAGTCTGATGAACTGGCGCAGCTGCTCTTCCGGCACGGCCATGGTGCCCGCCATCTTGATCTCGGAGATTTTGTAGACGTCGCCTTCGTCCACGTTGATCGTGATGAAGATGTCGTCCTTCTCCGGCGCGATCGCCACCTGCGTCGAGGTCACCGCGAAATTCGCGTAGCCTCGGTCCATGTAGTACGAACGAAGTTTCTCGAGATCGCCGGACAACGCTTCGCGCCCGTAGCGATCGTCCTGCCGATACCACGACAGCCAATTCGGCGTCCTGAGCTCGAAGCCTTCGAGCAGCTCGTCTTCAGGGAAGGCCGTGTTGCCGGCGATGTTGATCTGGCGAATACGCGAGCGCTTACCTTCCTTGATATCGATCGTGAGCTTCACCTTGTTGCCCGGCACTTCCTCCACCTGCGTGTCGACGCGAACGCCGTACTTACCGCGGGCGAAGTATTGATCGGTGAGGTATTGACGCACTTCATCGAGCGTCGATTGATCGAATGTCTTGCCCGGCGCGAGGCCTACGTTGCGCATGGAGCGCTGCAGATCGGGCGTCTTGATATCCTTGTTGCCTTTGATCTCGAAGCTCTCGATCGACGGCCGCTCGAGCACGGCGACGACGAGCGTGCCGCCGTCGCGGCGCAACTCGACGTCCCTGAAAAAACCGGTCGAGAATAAGGCGCGCAACGCCTCCGCGAGACGACGATCGTCGAGCCGGTCGCCGATGTTGACGGGCAGATAGTTGTAGACCGTGCCCTCCGAGATGCGCTGCAGGCCCTCGATGCGGATGTCGCCGACAACGAAGCCTCGCTCGGCGAGCGCTTGAGCGTAGGCAGGCTTGTCTTGGGCATCGATGATGCCGACGGCCGCGAGCGCGAGCGTCGCGTGAATGATGGATCGAAGGTGCATTAATTTAGGTGTCGAGCAATATCGTTATAAAAAGCAACCGTCATCATCAGCAGCAGCATCGCGATGCCGATCTGCTGCCCCACCAGCAATGCACGTTCTGAGACCGGCCGGCCCCTGACCAGTTCCGCGAGCTGATATACGACCTGGCCGCCGTCCAGGATCGGTATCGGAAGCAGATTTAGAATCCCCAAGCTGATGCTGATGATGGCAAGCGTGCTGAAGAAGGTTCGCCAGCCTTGCCGCGCCGCAAACCCTGTTGTTTCCGCAATACTGATCGGACCCGAGATCGCTTTCAATGACACATCGCCGGTCACGATGCGTCCGACGATCTGCAGCGTGAAGACGGACATGTCCCAGGTCTTCACGGCAGCATGGCCGAGCGCAGGGACGACGCCGTATTTCTGCACCGCAAAGAACTGCTCGGTGTTCGCTTCAACCCCGATACGTCCGATGCGTTTGCCGTCGACCTCCTCCCCGCTCAGCGTAATCGGGACCTCGATGAGCTGCCCGTTTCGCTTGACCTGCAACGTCGTCGACTCGCCGGCTTTCGGCGCAACCAGCCGCACGAGGTGGGAGAAGTCCTCGATCGCTTCGCCGTCGAAACGAACGATCTCATCGCCCGCCTGGAGCCCTGAGCGTGCCGCCGCGCTATCCGCGACCACTCTGGACACGATCGCGGGCACACGAGGTCGGCCGACCTGAAAGCCCAAGCCCGGGAAGAGTTTCTCGGGCTCGGTCAGGCCGCGCGCACGATCGCCCGCGACGAGCTCGATATCGCGTTCGCGACCGTCGACGCCACGGACTCGTAGCGCGATCGTGCCGTCATCCACCAAATCTTCCAGAATGCCGAGCGTCGCCGCTTCCAGCGTTTCAACGGCGGAACCGCCGACGGCAACGATTTGATCGTCGCGCTGCAAGCCCGCCTCTGCCGCGATCGTGTTCGGCGTCACTTCCCCGACGTAGGGCTTCAGCGCGGGCACGCCCGCGACGAACAGCACCCAATACATAAGTATCGCGAACACGAGGTTGAACGCCGGACCGGCGAGCAATACGGCGATGCGCTTCCACACGGGTTGAGTATTGAACGCTCGATGGGCTTCGCTTGCGGGTACGTTGCCTTCGCGCTCATCGAGCAGCTTCACATACCCGCCGAGCGGCAACGCCGCGAGCACGTACTCGACACCGTCCTTGGGGCTGGTGCGGCTCCACAGTGCCTTGCCGAAGCCGATCGAGAAGCGCAGTACTCGGATGCCGAGCCTCCTTGCGACCCAGAAGTGCCCGAACTCATGGACGGCCACGAGCACGCCGATTGCGACGACGAACGCCAGAATCGCAATCAGATACTCGAGCGGTGTCTCTGGTGAAATCATGCACAGGCTCCGGCGAGCGCAACGGCAGCGCGCGCCTCCTGGCGCGCCCATTCATCGGCGCTCAATACATCTTCGAGCGTCACAACCGGCCCAGTACGGTGCTGGTCCAGGACGCGCTCGATCACCGCGGGAATGTCCGCGAACGCCAACCGACGTTCGAGAAAGGCTTCGACCGCTATTTCATTTGCCGCATTCAACACGGCCGGCGAAGTCCCCCCTGCCTCTGCCGCGCTCCTTGCGAGCCGCAGGCATGGGAAGCGCGTCGTATCGGGCGCCTCGAAATCCAGTCGTGCGGTACGAATGATGTCCAACGATTCTACACCGGAGGACAACCGCTCTGGCCAGCCGAGCGCGTGAGCAATCGGCGTACGCATGTCCGGGTTCCCGAGTTGCGCCAACATCGACCCATCCAGGTACTCCACGAGCGAATGTACGATGCTTTGAGGATGTACGACCACGTCCACGCGGGAAGGTGCCAAATCGAACAGCAAGCAGGCCTCGATCAGCTCCAAGCCCTTGTTCATCAAGGTGGCCGAATCCACTGAAATCTTGCGGCCCATCGCCCATCGGGGGTGCGCGCAGGCCTGTTCCGGCGTGACGTTCTGGAGCGCTTCCACGGATGTGCGCAGAAAAGGCCCGCCGGATGCGGTGAGCAGCACACGCCGCACACCGCGCGCCTGGTTGCCACCCATGCATTGGAATATTGCGTTGTGCTCGCTGTCGACCGGCACGAGCGTCGCGCCGCCTTCGCGCACCGCCTGCATGAACAACGGTCCCGACATGACGAGCGCTTCTTTATTCGCAAGCAAGATGCGCTTGCCCGTGCACGCTGCGGCGAGGGTTGAGCGCAATCCGGCCGCGCCCACGACCGCGGCCATCACGGCCTGCACGTCCGGATGCGCGGCGATGTCTTCGAGCGCGCTTGGGCCGGACAGCACCTGAGTCTTCAAGCCCGCCCGTTGCAGATCGGTGCGCAATTTCGCACCGGCCGTCGCATCAACGACGACCGCGTAGCGCGGCTTGAAGCGAATGCATTGATCGAGCAACACCGCAATGTTGTTGCGCGCGGCGAGCGCGAACGGCTCGAATCGATCGCGATGCCGCGCGAGCACATCGAGCGTGCTGAGCCCGATGCTACCTGTCGAGCCGAGAACCGCAATTCGCATCGGCGCGCTCATCTAAACAACCCGAGGCGCTCCAAGCCGATGAGGAACACTGGCGCCGCGGCGGTCACGCTGTCGACACGATCGAGCACACCGCCGTGCCCGGGCAGCAGACTACCGCTGTCCTTCACGCCCGCGTGTCGCTTGAACAAGCTTTCGGTAAGGTCGCCGACAATCGACGCGACGATCGTCGCGAGCGAGACCAGAATGAAAGGCATCGCGGGCATGGAGAACCAAACGACTCCTACGAAAGAAACGAGCACCGCTCCGATGACTCCGCCGTAGACCCCCTCCCACGTCTTGCCCGGGCTCACCCGCGGCGCAAGCTTGTTGCGTCCGAAGCGGCGGCCGGAGAAATAGGCGCCCACATCCGCAGCCACAACGAGCACGATCATGAAGAACATCAGCGCCGGACCGTGCGCATGGAGCCTGACCAGTGCGAGCCACGCGGGGACGAGCACGAAGAAGCCGGCGATCGCCGCGGAGGCACGGTTGACGCTGCTCGGCACCGCGACGACCCAAACCAATGCGACCACCCACCACACGACCGCCGCATACAAGACGGCATCGACCGACATCCCACGGCTTGCGACCCATCCTACCGCCGCGACGCCAAGCGCCACGAAAGCGACATAGCCGAGGCGCGCTGAACGACTCGTGAAGCCCGGGAACGCGGACCACTCCCATGCCCCGGCCAGGACGAGGAGTCCGAGCAAGACCATCATCGCCGAGTGCGGGAGCAAGAAGATCGCGGTCACCGCAACCGCGGCAAGCGCAAGCGCGGTGATGATCCGCTGGCGCAGCATCAGCGCGCCCCCGCCTGATTCGGCGTCAAACCGAAGCGGCGCTGCCGACGACCATAGTGCTCGATCGCGGCTTCAAGTTCCGCCTCGCCGAAGTCAGGCCAGAGCACGTCGCAGAAATAAAGCTCCGTGTAAGCCAAGTTCCATAGGAGGAAGTTGCTGATGCGCTGCTCTCCACCGGTGCGAATGAGCAGATCGGGATCGGGAAGGTCGCCGATCGCAAGGTGGCGCGCGATCGTCTCATCGCCGATGTCGTCGCTGTCGAGCTCGCCGGCGACGCAGGCCTTCGCGACGGCTTTCGTCGCTTGGCACACATCCCAGCGCCCGCCGTATGCCACGGCAACGACGAGCGTCATCCGGCGATTGTTCGCTGTGAGCTCGGAGGCGGCTTCCATGCGCAATCGCAGCGGCCCGGCGAGTTGATCCAACGCACCAATGAAGCGCAGCCGAATCCCGTTCTCGTGCAGTTTGTCTACTTCATTGTCGAGAGCTTCAAGGAAGCGTCCCATGAGCATCGAGACCTCTTCCTTCGGCCGCTTCCAGTTCTCGCTCGAGAACGCGAACAACGTGAGCGCTTCGACCCCGCGCTTCGCACAATTCTCGACGATTTGTCTAACCGACCGCACGCCCATGCTGTGCCCGGCGGGGCGAGGCAACGCTCGCGCAGCCGCCCAACGACCATTGCCGTCCATGATGACGGCAATGTGTCGCGGGAGACGTAAGGATGGGTCGCGCGAGTCGGGCGCCATCAAACCTGCATGACCTCTTTTTCTTTCTCGGCGAGCGCCTGATCGATCTCCGCGACATGCTTGTCGGTGAGCTTCTGGATTTCGTCCTGTGCCCGCCGGTCGTCATCTTGCGAGATGAGCTTTTCTTTGAGCATATCCTTGAGGTCGTTCATCACGTCGCGGCGAACGTTACGAACTGCAACGCGCGCGTTCTCGGCTTCCTGCCGCACCACCTTCGTCAAATCGCGGCGACGCTCCTCGGTGAGCGGTGGCATCGGCACGCGAATCACCGTGCCTGCCGTGTTTGGCGTCAGGCCGAGATCCGATTTCATGATCGCCTTTTCGACCGCGCCCACCATGGTTTTTTCCCAGGGCGTGACGGTGATCGTGCGCGCATCTTCCAGCGCGAGGCTCGCGACTTGCTGCAGCGGCATTTCCGAGCCGTAGTAGTCGACCTTGATGTGCTCGAGCAAGCTCGTGTGCGCCCGCCCTGTGCGCAGCCGCTTGAGCTCGTTCCTGAATGCAAGCACACACTTCTGCATGCGCTCGGTGGCGTCTTTCTTGAGATCGTTGATCATAAAGCGCTCCGCGAGCGGCTTTGCGGTTAGCGGTTGGCGATCAATGAAGAACCGGAATCTCCATCTAACCGCCAATCCCTAACCGCCAGCCGCTTGTAAATCACCCATTCAATACCAATGTGCCGACATCCTCGCCGCGCACGATACGCAACAGCTCGCCCGGCTTCGTCAGATCGAACACGCGCAGCGGCAGATTGTTGTCCCTGCACATGACGATTGCGGTCGCGTCCATCACGTTGAGGCGATCCATCAAGACCTTGTCGAACGTGAGTCTCGAATAGCGTGTTGCGTTCGGATTGCGCATCGGGTCGTCGGTGTAAATGCCGTTCACCTTCGTCGCCTTGAGCAGAAGGTCCGCATTGATCTCGATCGCGCGCAGACTTGCAGCCGTGTCGGTCGTGAAGAACGGGTTACCGGTTCCGGCCGCGAGGATGACGACACGACCTTTCTCGAGGTGACGCACGGCGCGGCGGCGGATGTATTCCTCGCAGACTTCGTTGATCCGAATCGCGGACATGACGCGCGCGTACAGCCCGAGCGCTTCGAGCGCATCCTGCATGGCGAGCGAGTTCATGACGGTCGCGAGCATCCCCATGTGATCGCCCGTCACGCGATCCATCCCGGCGCGCGCCAGACCGGCGCCCCGGAAGATATTGCCTCCGCCGATCACGACCGCGACCTGCATACCGAGACTCATCACTTCGCGAATCTCGTTCGCGACCCGCTTCAGCATCTTCGGATCGATGCCGTAATCTTCCTCGCCCATCAGGGCTTCACCCGACAGCTTCAAGAGGATGCGCCGAAGACCGGGTCCGGGAGGATCACCGGGCGATCGTCCGCCCGCCTCTGTACTTGCTGTCATGAATGCCTTCTTTTGACCTGAAAGACTCGAGAATCTCGAGAAACCTGAACAGTAGCACCGGAGGACCTTCTTTTTCGAACTTGTCCCCGCGCAGAGGGCAGCTGCGGCTACCGATCCGACGCCTATTATAAAGAACCCCGCCTAAGCGGGGTTCTGTTTGCACTCAACGAGGCGCCGTCTACTGACCGCGCACTTGTTTCATGACCTCGGCCGCGAAGTCCTCCTGCTTCTTCTCGATTCCTTCGCCGACCTCGTATCGCAAGATCGCGGCGACTTCGCCGCCGGCCTTCTTCAGGTATTGCTCGACCGTTTGCTTGTCGTCCTTCACGAACGGCTGGCCGAGGAGCGTGATTTCGCTTAGCCACTTGCGAACCTTACCCTCGGTGATCTTGTCGACAATCTCCTGCGGCTTACCGGCGGTCTTCGGATCGCTCTTCGCCTGCTCGATGAAGATCGCGCGCTCCTTGGCAACTTCTTCGGCGGGTACCTCCGCAGCCGAAACACGCAGCGGATTGATGGCCGCCACGTGCATCGCGATGTCTTTCGCCACGGCGTCATCGCCCGACTTCATCGCGACGAGCGCGCCGATGCGCGTCCCGTGCAAGTAAGCGCCGACGATCGCAGGGCCTTCGAGGATCGCAAAGCGCCGCACGCTGATGTTCTCGCCGATCTTCGCAATCAACGCTCGGCGGGTCTCATCGATCGAAGAGCCGTTCTCGAGGCTGAGCGCCATGAGCGCATCGGTCGATGCGGGGCGATGCTCGAGCGCGACCTTCGCCACGTTCGCGGCGAAGCTCTGAAAGTCGGGCTCACGCGCCACGAAATCGGTTTCGCAATTGACTTCGGCCACGGCCGCGCGCTTTCCGTCCGCACTGCGCTCGATGACGATCACGCCTTCCGCTGCGACGCGCGCAGCCTTCTTGTCGGCTTTCGCAAGACCCGCCTTGCGCATGAGCTCGGCGGCGGCGTCGAGGTCTCCGTTCGTTTCGACGAGTGCCTTCTTGCACTCCATCATTCCCGCCCCGGTGCGCTCCCGGAGCAACTTCACTGCTTCTGCTGTAACGGCCATGAACTACTCCGCGGGCGTATCGGTCGTCGGGGCCGCCGCTTCAGCCGCCGGGGCTCCAGGCGCCGCGGCTTCTGCTGTGGTCGGCTTGCGCTTTGCAAGCGCCGCGCGACGACGCGCCATGAACTCTTCAGGCGACACATCGGCCTCGACGTCGTCCACTTCGGCCGCGACCACGTCCTCGACGCGATCGTCTTCGGCCTTCTCGGGTGCGCGACGGCGCGCCGGCGCCTTCTTCTTGACGGCAGCCGTCTTGCCACGGCGCGGTGCCGGTGCACCGGTCTTGGGCCTCGGCTTGCCTTCTTCATCCAACTCGACGAACTCGTCTTCGCCCGCCGGAACTTCCGGAATCGCCGAACGGCCTTCGATCACCGCATCGGCAATGCCCTCGGCATAGAGTCCGATGGCGCGCATCGCATCGTCGTTGCCTGGAATGACGTAATCGACGTCATCCGGCGCGCAGTTCGTATCGACGACCGCGACGACGGGAATGCCGAGCTTCTTCGCCTCATGAATCGCGATGCGCTCGTGACCGACGTCGATCACAAACAAGAGATCCGGGAGCGACTCCATTTCTTTGATGCCGCCCAAGCTGCGCTCGAGCTTCTCGCGCTCACGGCGCAGGCCCTGCGCTTCGCGCTTGCTGTGCTGTTCGAGCGTGCCGGTCTGGGCCATCTCATCGAGCGTGGTCAGGCGCTTGATCGACTGACGCACGGTCTTGAAGTTCGTCAACATTCCGCCGAGCCAGCGATGGCTGACAAACGGCATACCGCAACGAAGGGCGGCTTGCTTCACCGCTTCGCGAGCGGAACGCTTCGTGCCGACGAAGAGCACACGGCCGCCATCGGCGACCACTTGACGCACGAAACCCGCCGCTTCGTTATAGAGCGGGAGCGTCTTTTCTAGATTGATGATGTGGATTCGGTTACGTTCCCCGAAGATGTACTGTGCCATCTTGGGGTTCCAGAAACGGGTTTGATGTCCGAAATGGACACCCGCTTCCAGCATCTGTCGCATGGACACGCTGGCCATGATCAAGCTCCTTTGGGGGTTGAGCCTCCACTCGCCCCATACGACGACCTACGTTCCGCATGCGGTTCGTAAGCACCCCGTCGTATGTGCCGGTCGAGTGTGAGTGTTAAGTGAAGAGATTCGTTGCCAAAAAAACGCGCGCTTTATACCATAAACTCATTGATGGTCCAACGATGGTCCGCGAACTTTTTCTCCGCGGTCCTCCTAGCTGAAATCTCCCCTTTTTCGATGCGCGGCCTATTGCAATCCCTGACCTCCAAAGCGCCGCCGTCCCAAGCCGGTCAGCCCTCTGCGACCCCGTCCGCTGCCTCTCGACATATGCAGGTCACGATCAAGACTCCCGCCGAACAAGAGGCCATGCGCGTCGCGTGTCGGCTCGCTGCCGACGTGCTCGACATGATCGGACCCTATGTCGTGGCCGGGGTGACGACCGAAGAGCTCAATGCCCGCTGCCACGACTACATCGTCAGCGTGCAGCAGGCGATTCCAGCGCCGCTCAATTATCGCGGCTTTCCGAAGTCGATCTGCACGTCGGTGAACCATGTCGTTTGCCACGGCATTCCGAGCCCGGAAAAGCGCCTCAAACAGGGCGACATCGTGAACATCGACGTCACTGTCATCAAGGACGGCTGGCACGGCGATACGAGCCGAATGTACACGGTGGGCAAGATCGCTCCCGCGACGCAGCGGCTCATCGACATCACGAAAGAAGCCATGTGGATCGGCATTCGCGAAGTCCGGCCGGGCGCACATGTGGGGGATATCGGCGCCGCGATCCAAACCTTCGTCGAAGCGCAGCACTTGAGTGTCGTGCGCGAATATTGCGGACACGGCATCGGACGAGTCTTCCATGAAGACCCACAGATCCTGCATTACGGCGAGCGCGGTCGCGGACTGGAGATTCGACCAGGGATGACCTTCACCGTCGAGCCCATGGTCAACGCGGGGAAGCGCCACGTCCGCTTGCTCGCGGACGGCTGGACCGTCATCACGAAAGATCACTCGCTCTCGGCACAATGGGAGCACACGGTACTTGTGACCGACAGCGGCTACGAAGTGCTCACGCTCGGCGCCGCCGAGCGCTAACGCCGCCTGCATGCCAGTCATCACGACCGAAGATATGGAAGAGCTCGCGCCGACCGTGAGCGATCCAAGCTGGGACTACCTCGCCTCCCTCCGCACCACCCTCGAGGCGAATCGCCTCGAAGTCGCTGCCTTTCGCAACGCGCTGACCGAAGGCGACGCGAAACTGCAGCAGCGCTTCCTCGACGATGAACCCGTCGAGCGCTTGGTGCGCGACCGTGCGCGCCTCGTCGATGCCTTGCTCAAGAGCGCGTGGCACATGCACGTCGGCGAGCACGCGCGCGAGATCGCACTGATCGCGGTCGGCGGCTACGGTCGCGGCGAGCTCAATCTGTGCTCCGACATCGACATCATGATCTTGTTGCCCAAGAGCGAAGCGACGCCTTGGCAATCGCATCTCGAGAAGTTCCTCACGTTCATGTGGGATATCGGGCTCGAGGTCGGTCACAGCGTGCGCACGATCGACGATTGCCAGCGCGAAAGCGGCGCAGACGTCAGCGTCGCGACGACGCTGATCGAGTCGCGCTTGCTGACCGGACCGGAATCTCTATTCGAGGCGATGCGTCGAGCGCTCGCCCCCGAGCGTGT
Organism: Lysobacterales bacterium; assembly: GCA_044506405.1. GTDB lineage: Bacteria > Pseudomonadota > Gammaproteobacteria > Steroidobacterales > Steroidobacteraceae > Steroidobacter. The sequence goes on from JBIQKP010000004.1 coordinate 110,204, forward strand.
GTGGCCGACGAAAGATTTCTTCGAAGCGAAAGTCGCCGAACAGACTGCTCGCCACCATCGCTATCACGACACCGCGTACAACCTGGAGCCGAACGTCAAGTCGAGCCCCGGCGGTCTGCGCGATATTCAAACGATCGGTTGGGTCGCGAAACGACACTTCGGCGCCGAGTCGCTGGATGAGCTCGTCGATCACGGCTTCCTGACGAAGAGCGAGCTGCGCAAGCTCAAGACCGCGCAAGCGTACTTGTGGAAGATCCGTTTCGCACTCCACGTGCTCACGAAGCGCCGCGAAGATCGCTTGCTGTTCGATCATCAGATCAAGCTCGCGAAGATGTTCGGCTACGAGGACGCGACCTATACGCTCGCCGTCGAGCAGTTCATGCAGCGCTACTACCGCACGGCCATGGACGTGAGCCTGCTCAACGAGATGCTGCTGCAGCTCTTCCGCGAAGCGATCTTGTTCGATTCATCGAGCGAACCCCTTCCCGTTAATCCGCGCTTTCAGATCCGCAACGACTATCTGGAGCTCACGAACGACGAAGTGTTCGACCGCTATCCGTCCGCCCTGCTCGAGATCTTCGTCGTCCTGCAACAGAACCCGGAGATCCGGGGCGTGCGCGCGTCCACGATTCGGCACCTCACGCGCCATCTTTGGCTCATTGACGAAGAGTTCCGTCAGCACCCGCGCAATCACCGGCTGTTCTTCGAAATCCTGAGCGCGCCGGTGGGCGTTACGCATGAGCTTCGCCGCATGAACTTGTACGGTGTGCTCGGGCGCTACATCCCAGCCTTTGGGCGCATCGTCGGTCGCATGCAGTACGACTTGTTCCATGCGTACACCGTCGATGCGCATACGCTCTTCGTCGTGAGCAATCTGCGGCGTCTTGCGATGCCGAAGTACGATCACGAGCTGCCCGGGCTGTCGCGCATCATGCAGTCTCTGCCCAAGCAGGAGCTCGCGTATCTCGCTGCGCTCTTTCACGACATCGCGAAAGGCCGCGGCGGCGATCACTCGGATCTCGGCTCGGTCGATGCGGAAGCGTTTTGCCTCGAGCAGGGGCTGTCGCGCTACGACGCGCGGCTCGTCGCCTGGCTCGTACGCAACCATCTCGTGTTGTCGGTGACGGCGCAGAAAAAAGACATTTCCGACCCGAAGGTCATTCACGAGTTCGCGACGCTCGTCGGAGATCAAGTCCACCTGGATTATCTCTACGTGCTCACCGTGGCGGACGTGCGCGGCACGAACCCGAAGCTGTGGAACAACTGGAAGGCATCGCTCTTCGCGGAGTTCTACGAGCGCACGAAGCAGGCGCTGCGGCGCGGGCTCGAGAACCCGATCGACAAAGAGCAACTGATCGCCGAAACGCAAGCGCAAGCGCGCGATCTCGTGACGCGCGCGGGTCTCAGCGCCGAGAAGATCGATCGGGTGTGGGCGCGCTTCACCGATGCTTACTTCCTGCGGCACACGCCGGAGGAGATCACGCGACACACGAAGATGCTCATGGACAGAGACGTGCGCGACGTCTCGTCGCTCGTCTCCGTCGAGCAGCGCTCAGGCCGCGGCGGCACGGGCATCTCGACCTACACGCCGCAAACTCAGCATAGCTTCGCGCGCACGACCGCCCTGCTCGATCAGCTCGGGCTCGACATCGTCGATGCGCGCATCACGCCGACTGCCGACGGCTTCAGCCTCGATGTCTATCACGTGCTCGAAGACACAGGAGCTGAGATCACGGACCCCGTTCGCATCCGCGACATCCAACAGCAGCTCGCGCATGCGCTCTCGCGTCCGGACGATGCGACCGTCACCGTGACGCGCCGCGCGCCGCGCCAAGTGCGCATGTTTTCGACGGCCACGCAGATTGCGTTCAGCGAAGATCCCGTGAATCAGCGCACCATCGTCGAGCTCATCGCCGGTGACCGCCCGGGCTTGCTGTCCGAGGTCGCGAAGATTTTCATGAGCGAAGGCGTCGATATCTACACGTCCAAGATCATGACCGTCGGCGAGCGTGCCGAAGACGTGTTCTATGTGTCTGATGAAGCCGGCCGCCCCTTGAGCAGCGAACGCCGCGAGCAACTTGCGGAGCGATTGACCTCGACCCTCGATCGCCGCGCATGAATCCGCTGCTCGCGAGGCTGCAGCCTTATCCATTCGAACGCCTGCGCGCATTGCTCGCGGGCGCCGTAGCGCCCGCCTCGCTGCCGCACATCTCGATGTCGATCGGAGAGCCGAAGCACGCGCCGCCGCGCGTCGTGCTGGACGCGTTCACGCAGAATCTCGAGACGATCGGCAACTACCCCGCGACGCTCGGCCTGCCACAGTTTCGCGCGGCCGTACGCGATTGGTTGACGCGCCGATTCGCGTTGCCGCCGGGGAGCGTCGATTCGGATACGATGATTCTGCCCGTGAACGGTACGCGCGAAGCGCTGTTCGCTTTCGCGCAAGCGGTGATTGACCCGGCGGGCGCACCGGTCGTCGCGATGCCGAATCCGTTCTATCAGATCTATGAAGGCGCCGCGCTCCTAGCGGGTGCCGAGCCTTATTTCCTCGACCAGGACGAGCAGCATCGTTTTCTGCCGGATCTGGAGCGCGTCCCGGAATCCGTATGGCGCCGCTGCCAACTGCTCTTCCTGTGCACGCCGGGTAATCCGACGGGCGCTGTCGCGAGCATCGACTACCTGCGACGCGCAATCGAGCTCGCCGACCGCTACGACTTCGTCATTGCATCGGACGAGTGCTACAGCGAAATCTACTTCGACGAGGCACAGCCTCCGCCGGGTCTGCTGCAAGCAGCGATCGCGGCAGGTCATACGTCGTACGAACGCTGCATGGTGTTTCACAGCCTGTCGAAGCGTTCGAGCGTACCGGGCTTGCGCTCGGGTTTCGTCGCGGGCGACCCGAACCTCATCAAGCCTTTCCTGCTCTATCGAACGTACCACGGCTGTGCGATGCCCGTGCACACGCAGCTCGCGAGCATCCCCGCGTGGAACGACGATGCGCACGTCGTCGAAAACCGCGCGATGTACCGCGAGAAATTCGCGAAGGTCATGCCAATCTTGCGCCACGCTTTGCCTATCGATGCTCCGGATGCGAGCTTCTATCTCTGGGCGAAGGTCGGCGACGACGAGCGTTTCACCCGCGAACTGTTCGAGCGCAAGCACGTCACGCTCCTGCCGGGACGCTATCTCGCACGCGACACCGCGCACGGCAATCCAGGCGTCGGCCGCGTGCGGATTTCACTCGTCGCAAGCGTGCCGCAATGTGTGGAAGCGGCGGAGCGCATTCGCGACTACGTGGCAAATCGCTGAGTGCATCGATCCCGCGTGGAAAGTGATGGAGGTCGGGAGGCCTCGTCGCTAAACTCTGGCCCTCGTCATCCGCATCACTCTAGTCGCAGCTATCCATGTCCCTCGAATCCTTGATCGACTCCGCTTTCGAGCGCCGCGCCGAATTCAATCCCAAGAACGCACCCGCCGACGTTCGGCAAGCCGTCGAAGAAGCCATCGCGCTGCTCGACAGCGGTAAAGCGCGCGTCGCGGAAAAAGTCGACGGCGGGTGGCGGGTCAATCAGTGGTTGAAGAAGGCGGTGCTCCTGTCGTTCCGCTTGAACGACAACCAACCGATGGATGCCGGTTACACGCGTTTCTTCGACAAGGTTCCGCTCAAATACGCGGATTACGACGAGGCGCGGCTGCGCAGCGACGGCGTGCGTGTTGTGCCACATGCGATCGTCCGTCGCGGTGCGTATGTCGCGGCGAACACCGTGCTGATGCCCTCCTACGTCAACATCGGCGCCTACGTCGGCGAAGGCACCATGGTCGACACCTGGGCGACTGTCGGCTCCTGCGCGCAAATCGGTAAGCACGTGCATCTCTCGGGCGGCGTCGGTATCGGCGGCGTGCTCGAGCCGCTGCAGGCGAATCCGACGATCATCGAGGACAACTGCTTCATCGGCGCGCGCTCGGAAATCGTGGAAGGCGTCGTCGTCGAGGAAGGCGCGGTGATTTCGATGGGTGTCTATATCGGCGCCAGCACGCGCATCTACGATCGCGAGCGCGACGAAGTGACCTATGGCCGCGTGCCCGCTGGCGCAGTCGTCGTCGCCGGCAATCTGCCCGCGGCGAACGGTAAGTACAGTCTTTACTGCGCGGTGATCGTGAAGCGCGTCGATGCGCAGACGAAAGCGAAGGTGGGCATCAACGCGTTGTTGCGCGAGTAATCTCGCGCACTGGCGCGTCGCTGCACACGCGTAGCGCGCTAGCCGTAGCGGCCGGTGATGTAGTCCTCGGTCGCCTTCTTACCGGGATTCGTGAAGATCTTCGCGGCTTCATCGAACTCGATGAGCTCACCCAAGTACATGAACGCCGTGTAGTCGGACACACGTGCGGCCTGCTGCATGTTGTGCGTCACGATGAGCACCGTGACTTGATCGCGCAGCGTCGAGATCAGCTCCTCGATCTTCGCCGTCGCGATCGGGTCGAGCGCGGACGTCGGCTCGTCGAACAGGAGAATCTCCGGCGTAGTCGCGAGCGCGCGAGCAATGCAAAGGCGCTGCATCTGTCCGCCCGAGAGCGCGAGCGCGGAATCCTGTAGGCGATCCTTCACCTCATCCCACAGCGCCGCACCGCGGAGCGCTTTCTCGACTTCCTCGGCGAGCGTGGCGCGGTTTCGCACACCGCGCAGACGCAATCCATACGCCACATTCTCGAACACAGACTTCGGAAATGGGTTCGGCTTCTGGAACACCATGCCGATGCGCATGCGCACTTCGATCGGATCGACCCCAGGGCCGACGAGATTGAGGTTGTCCGGATGCAGCGTAATGCTGCCTTCGTAGCGCGTGTCCGGCTGCAGATCGTGCATGCGATTGAAGCAGCGCAGGAATGTGCTCTTACCGCAGCCGGAGGGCCCGATCAGCGCGGTGACTTGCTTATCCGCGATCGGAATCGTCAGATTTTTGAGCGCGCGATGCTGCCCGTAGTAGAAGCTCAGATTGTCGACAGCGGCCTTCACGTTGAACGCGCGGGTCTTGCGCGTATCGTCGACATTGATGGCAATTCTCGGCGTCGTCGTTCGCGGCTCTGCCGCCGAGGGGGCGGATTGATCGTTTGGCAATGACTGCTCCTCGCGGGTCTGCTCGAGACCCTGCGGGACAGATTGTGCGCGAGCCGTCGGGCTGGAATCCATCATTGTCTACCTGTCGATCGGGCGATCGTGTAAATCGGCGCGGTTTCAGCGGGGATCCGGCCGTTACCAATTGATCTTCTTGCGGTAACGGTAGCGAATCCAGATCGCGACCCCGTTCATGAGCAGGGTCATGCCGAGCAGAATGGCGCCCGCCGCCGCTGCGTTTGCTTGGAACGCGGGATCCGGGCGTGACACCCAGTTGAACATCTGAATCGGCATGGCCGTGAACGGGTCGTTGAGCCACCCGAACGAAATGAACGGGAATTCGCTCGTGAACGGCGACTCCGGCAGGAATGCGATGAAGCTCAAAGCGCCGATCGTGATGATCGGTGCGGTTTCACCGATCGCACGAGATAACCCGAGGATCATGCCGGTGAGGATGCCGCCCGTCGAATACGGCAGCACGTGGTCTTTCGTCACTTCCCAGCGCGTGGCACCGAGGCCATACGCGGCTTCGCGTATCGCGTTCGGCACCGCGCGAATCGATTCGCGCGTCGCGACGATGACGATCGGCAGGATCAACAGCGCGAGTGTGAGCCCCGCGGCCGCGATGCTTTGTCCCAGGTCGAACTGATAAACGAACAATCCGAGCGCGAGCAGTCCGTACACGATCGACGGCACGCCCGCGAGATTCGTGACGTTGATCTCGATGATCGCCGTGAACCAGTTCTTCGGCGCGTACTCCTCGAGATAGATCGCAGCCGCCACACCGACGGGCACCGCGCATACCGCGGTCACGATCATGATCAAGGTCGTGCCCACCCACGCCGCCAAGATTCCGGCGCGCTCGGCGCGCCGGGACGCGAAATTCGTGAAGAAATCCCACGTGAAGCGCTCGGAACCGTCGCGCACGAGATCGATGAACAGCACCGCCAGAATCGCGAGACACACGAGCATCACGAGCAGACCGACGATGACGAAGATCTGATCGAGCAGCTTGCGTCGTGAGAGCCCCTCGCGTACGAGTTTCGGATCGAGGAAAGGCGCCATCGCCGGATTCGTGCTCATCAGTACGCCTCCCGGAAACGACGCGTGAGCGAGAAGCCCACGACGTTGAAGATGAGCGTCAGGAACAAGAGAACCAGTCCGGCTGCGAAGATGCTCTGATAGCCGATGCTCCCGTGCGGCAAGTCACCGAGACTCACTTGCACGATGTACGCCGTAATCGTCGCTGCGGGCTCAGTCGGATCGAACGTGAAGTTCGGCTGCATGCCCGCTGCGATCGCGACGACCATCGTCTCGCCGACGGCGCGCGAGATCCCGAGAATGAACGCTGCCGCCAAGCCGGAAAACGCGCCCGGCACGACGACGCGAAGCGCTGTTTGCAAGCGAGTCGCCCCCATCGCGTACGAGCCTTCGCGCATGTAACGCGGCACCGAGCGCATCGCATCTTCGCTGAGCGAGCTGACGTAAGGGACGATCATGAGCCCGATCACGAGACCCGCGCTCAGCATGTTGAAGCCCGGCAGATCCGGTATCAGCCATTGCAAAGCAGGCGTCACCATCGTGAGCGCGAAATACCCGTAAACGACGGTCGGCACCGCGCCCAAGAGCTCGAGAATCGGCTTCACGGTCTCGCGCACCTTATTGGGCGCGAATTCGCTCAAGTAGATCGCGATCAGCGTGCCGAGCGGCACAGCGACCAACAACGCGACGATCGTTGTCGTCAACGTGCCTGCGACGAGCGGCAAGATGCCGTAACGCGCATCCGCGAAGAGCGGCGTCCACATCGTGCCGGTCAAGAACTCGACGATCGAGACGTGCTCGAAGAAGGCGCTCGACTCGATGAGGAGAATGGCGACGATCGCGAGTGTCGTGAAGACGGCCACGAGTCCCGCGGCCAGCAGCAACAGCTCGATGACGCGGTCCCGCATCTTGCGATATCGCAGCGCGCTGCGCGAAAGAGCCGGTGTGAAATCTGTAGCGCTCAAGAGTAGAACTTTACATTTTACGGCTGAGGTCGGCACGCAGCCCGGTGGGGGGCCGCGCGCCGGGTGCGCACTTTACCAGACAGAGCCGCTTCGCGGCTGGTGTTGGTCGGAATTCATGCCGACGCATCCTCGGCTTCCGATACCCGCTGTGTCGGAATAAATTCCGACCTACAGCTTCCCTTCCCGCGCCAACAATTCATCGATCGTGACGCCGACTTCAGGCATGCCGCCGAACACCGTGCCGAGCTTCTTCTCCTTGTAGTGCTTGAGCGCAAGCTCATACGCTGCCTGAGGCAGCGGCACATAGCCGACTTCCTGAGCGAGTGCTGGGCCTTCCGTCAAATAGAACTCGATGAGCTCGCGAACTTCGGGACGTTTCGTCGCCGCTTCGCTCACGTAGATGAACAGCGGGCGCGAGAGCGGCTCGTAGCTGCCATCGATTACGGCTTCAATGCTCGGCATTACCGCCTTGCCGGCATTGTTCACGATCGGCACCGCGCGAATGCGTTCTTTGTTCTCGATGTAATAGGCATAGCCGAAGTAGCCGAGCGCGCTCTTGTTGCTCTCGACACCCTGCACGATGACGTTGTCGTCCTCACTCGCTGCGAAATCGCCGCGGCTTGCCTTCGACTTACCGTTCACGGCTTCGGTGAAGTAGTCGAACGTGCCGGAATCGGCTCCCGGCCCGTAGAGCGTGAGCTGTTCTGCGGGCCACTCGGGACGAATCTGGTTCCAGCGTGCGACGCGCCCCTGAGCGCTCGGCTCCCACATCTTCTTGAGATCTGCGATCGTCAGCGACTCGACCCAAGTGTTTTTCGGGTTCACGACGACGGTGAGCGCATCGAAGGCGACCGGCAGTTCCATGTACCGCACGCCGGCCTTGCGGCATGCCTCCATCTCTTCTTTCAAGATAGGGCGCGAAGCGTTCGAGATATCGGTTTCCCCACGACAGAAGCGCTTGAAGCCGCCACCCGTGCCGGAAATGCCCACCGTGACGCGAACCTTACCGCGCTTCGAGATCTGGAATTCCTCCGCGACGGCTTCCGCTATCGGAAACACGGTGCTCGAGCCGTCGATCTTCACCGTCGCTTGGGCTGCGGCGACATGGGGCACCGCTGTTCCACAAAGCGCCAGTAAAACAATGGATCCGCCGAGCCTATGCCGCATCTTCATGAGCTCTAACCTCGCCTCGTTGCTGTGGGTGGGTGACCTTCCAGACGCGCGCAGTCTGACAATCTTTCATGACAGTTCTGTTACCTGCGCCGCCTCGGTGGGCGCGGTTTGGCCCAATGACGGGGTTTTGTTGTTGCGATCGGCACGATCGCTTGCCGCGGCGGAGTGCGTTCGCTATAAGTCCGCGACTTTTCGCATCCGCGTCCTCCCGGAGCCCAGCCTTGTCCAGCGCCGCCTCCCCCTCGCTCGCCCTCACTCAAGACTTGATTCGCCGACCGTCGGTTAGCCCCGAAGATCAGGGCTGCCTCCAAGTCATCGGCGAGCGGCTCAGCGCGCTCGGATTTCGCGTCGAGCGAATGCCTTTCGGTCCGGTCGAGAACCTGTGGGCGCTCCATGGCGATGAGAAGCCGCTGCTGTGCTTCGCTGGCCACACGGACGTCGTGCCGACGGGCCCGCGAGAGGAATGGCACACCGATCCGTTCGAGCCTGTCGTTCGCGATGGCGTCTTGTATGGGCGCGGAGCGGCGGATATGAAGAGCGGGCTTGCCGCGATGATCACCGCGACGGAGCGGTTCATCGCGAAGCATCCTCGACACGCCGGCACGCTCGGATTCCTCCTCACGAGCGACGAGGAAGGTCCCTCTGTCGATGGAACACGGCGCGTGATGGAAGTGCTCGAAGCGCGCGGCGAGAAGATCACGTGGTGCGTCGTCGGCGAACCGACGAGCACCGATACGCTTGGCGATGTCATCAAGATCGGACGGCGCGGCTCGCTCTCCGGCAAGCTGACGGTGCACGGCGTGCAGGGGCACGTCGCCTATCCTCACCTCGCGGACAATCCGGTGCACGCCGCCGCACCCGCGCTGGCTGAGCTCGCCGGCCGCGTATGGGACAAGGGCAACCAGTTCTTCCAGCCGACGACGTTTCAGATTTCAAACATCAGTGCGGGCACGGGTGCCCCGAACGTCATTCCCGGCGAACTGAAAGCGCGGTTCAACATTCGGTTCTCGACGGAGCAGACGGTCGAGAAGCTGCAGCAGACGATTACCGAGATCCTCAATCGCCACAAGGTGAACTACACACTCGAGTGGTTCGTCTCGGGCCTACCCTTCTTCACGCCGCCCGGCGAGCTTTCGAATGCTGTCGTGCAAGCTATCAAGGAACAGACGGGTCGCACGCCCGAGCTGTCGACGACAGGAGGAACCTCGGACGGACGCTTCATCGCTCCGACCGGCGCGCAAGTCGTCGAGCTCGGCGTGATCAACGCGACGATTCACAAGGTGAATGAGAACGTGCGCATCGCCGACATCGATGCGCTGTCGGCGATGTATGAGCGAGTGATGGAGCTGCTACTCGCGAGCTAGGAGATAATGATCAGGGCTAGGAATAGTCAGAGCCGCAGCGCGCGCTGCCGCCTTCTTTTCCGACTATCCCCTATCCCCTAGACACGTCCACTGCGCTGATCGAGCGCACTGAGATTCACGATTATCCCGTAGGCTGCCAGTGCCACGAGGCTAATAAGAACCCACCAGGGCATAGACAGCCCAAGGAGCGTCCAATCCACCGTGCCGCATTCGCCGGATCCGGTGAGCACCTTCGCGACGACTTCCTTGAGCGGCAAGATTTCCATCATGTAGTCGAGGTCCGCGCCGCACGCCGCGACCGTGCCAGGAGGTTGCGCCTGGATCCAGATGTGGCGCGCCGCGATGCCGATGCCGCCCAGTGCCGCGAGCGCGATCAGCGCACCATAGATGCGCCCACCGATTCTTCCGGGGCCGTGAATCGTTGCGACCAAGAAAATGACGCCGACAGTGATGACGGCGACGCGCTGGAAGATGCAGAGCGGGCACGGTGCGAGACCGAGCACGTGCTCCGCGTAGAGCGCATAGCCGATGAGCGCTGCACAGGCTAGGAATCCGAGCCCGTTGCCGAGCCGGCCACTGATAGGAAACTGCATGGGCGGACTCTTCTAAGAAGGCCTTAGGTGCGCGGCGTGCGCGTCTTGATGTGCTGCTCGACGTCTTCCATCGACAGATGGCGGATGTCTTTCCCATACACCATGTAGACGACGTATTCGCACACGTTCTTCGCGTGGTCGCCGATCCGTTCGAGTGCACGCGCCACCCAGAGTACGTCCAACGCCCGACGAATCTGACGCGGGTCTTCCATCATGAAGGTGATGCACTGGCGCTGGATGGCCTCGTATTCCTCATCGACGAGTCGATCCTTCTTCGCGACCGCCACCGCCGTTTCAGGATCGAGTCGGGCAAACGCATCGAGTGCTTCATGCAGCAGATCGCCGACGATGCGTCCGAGATGCTTGAGCTCACGATAGCGATCCGCTGGGCGCTCGACCGAGGCCAAACGAGAACCGATGTAGCCGATCTTCTCAGCCTCATCGCCAATGCGTTCCAGATCCGTGATCGTCTTGATCACCGCGACGATGAGACGCAAGTCGGACGCCGCGGGGCTGCGCGTTGCGAGAATGCGGCTGCAATCGTCATCGATCGCTACCTCCATTGCATTGACCTTCACGTCGCCGTGTGCAACTTGCTCACCTAATCGGCTATCCCCTTCCACCAGCGCTTCGACCGCGAGGCGCAATTGCTCTTCCACTAAACCGCCCATCTGGAGCACGTTCGTACGCACGCGCTCCAGATCGTCGTTGTAGCGGCTCAGGATGTGATGTGAGAGGTCGGACTTTTCCATGGTGCTTGCTGCCGCGGTGTGGGGTAGCGTGTGAAGTGTAAGGTCAGAATCGCCTCAGAGTTCGATACGCCCACTCTACACGTTACACATGACACTTTACACGGGGTGGCGCCGCCTCCCCTCAGAACTTCACGCTGAAATCCAACTGCAGCCGATCGTAGTTCACTCCGGTCTGGCCGACGGCGTTCGCGACATCAACGTTGCGCTCGTTGATCAGGTACGTCGCATTCAGCACCCAATTGCGAACCGGCGCATAGGCGGCACGAATCACGACCCCCCGGCTGTCCGTCACGCCGCCGCCCAAGTCAGCATCGATGAGCTGTGCGAACAAAGCATCCTTCTCGATCACTTGGTAGCTCGCACCGAGCTCCCAGGTCCGATTGTTGCTCGCTTTGCCTAGCATCACGCCGGCACCCCAGGCGGTGTCGAGCTCGTCGGCATCCTGGTTCTGAGCGACATCCGCCCAGACCTGGAACGGCAGTGTGCCGATGTCCGTATTGAGCTCTGCCCCGAGGCTGAGGACCTGATAGTCATTCGCGAGCACTGCAACCGTGGATGAACCAGACGGCACGTTGATCGTTGTGTTGCCATATGGGTTGCCATTATAGAAAGGGGCCCGACCTTCACCCCCGCTCAAGTCGTAGTAGTGCGCTGCCAACGCCAACGTGGCTGAGCCAACCGGCAACTTCGCCCCGACTTGCAGACCATGGAGCATCGTGTCGGATGTCACCGCGTTCTCTGCGCCCGAGACTTCGTTGATCCAGTAGTTGTACGCGGTACCAAAGAAGCTGCCGCGTGAGAACCCGACCGCCACCCCTTCCGGGTTGATGTCGCCATCCCAGAACAGACTCTGGCCAGGCTTGAAGAACGGCTGCTTCATCTTGCCGCCAACCAAGTGACCCCACGAGGCAAACGTCCAATCGAAGTACGCGAGATCCAAGTAGAGGCTCTTACGCGAGAAGACCCCAGAGAGCGTCTGGTTCGATGACCGCGGATCGCCGCCTTCGGTCGTCGCCAAGCCGATCCCGAGCCGAATCGTGTCGGTCGCTTTGACGTCGGCATTGATTCGAGCACGAATCCGATCGCGGTAGCGATCGTCGGTCGCTCGCACGCCTGAGCTGTTCAGGGTGTCATCGCTGATCATCTCGTAGCGATATCGAACGTCGCCCTTGAGCGCGACGCGCCCCGCCCATTCGGCGCCTTTCACCTTCTCCGCTTCGCCAGTGCGAACCGCCGATTCCTTGCGTAGATCGCGCGCCTCGGCACGCAAGAAGTCTCCCTGCGCCTTGAGCTCCTCGTTCTCCGATTGGAGCTTCGTATTCTCCGCTTCCAGGCGATCGACGCGATTGATGAGCGCTTGAAGTTGCGCTCGGATCTCGCGAATCTCGTCGGCTTCCGCACCTTGCGCGGGAACCGAGATGGACAACACGGCAGCGCTAAGCGCTGCAACGATCGCATTTCTCACTAGGACTCTCCTGGGGGCTGATGAGCCAACGCTCACGATGGGCGGATTTATAACGCCCTAACGTGACAGGAAAGTTTCAATGGGATGAGTGCGATGTGACAGTCGAGCGAGTGGATAACCGCAGCGCGGCGCGCTGCATCGGCCGCCTCGCAGAAGCTAGCCGCTCGCGGCTTCTACGCCTTGTCTCGGAACGATGCGCTCTGGCGGGAAGTCACACGTGAAGGTGCTGCCCACGCCTTCTCTGCTATCGATGCGCAGCGTTGCGTCATGACGCTGCAATGCGTGTTTCACAATGGCCAAACCGAGTCCGGAACCGCCCATCGACCGCGCGCGGCCCGCGTCCACGCGATAGAAGCGCTCAGTGAGACGAGGAAGATGCTCGCGCGCGATGCCTATCCCCGTGTCGCGCACTGCGAGGTGAGCACCCTTCTGGTCGGTCCACCACCGAAGCTCGATCTCGCCTCCCGGGCCTGTGTACTTCAACGCATTCGAAAGCAGGTTCGAGACGACGGAATGCAGCTCCGATTCCGAACCGAGCAGCAAGTCATCGCTTTCGAGCTTGAGCTCGATGCGCTTCGGTCCGTGCTCGGCCTGAGATGCTTCCTTTCGCAACAATGCGAGCAGGCCGCCCATGTCGACCGGTCGATCGTGAGTAGGTCCGGTACTCGCTTCGAGCTTCGAGAGCTCGAGCAAGTCGTTGATGATCGTGCTCATGCGCTCGGCTTGGCGGCGCATCTCCAACACGGGTGAGCTCCAAGCGGCGTCGAGCTTCTCGTCATCCGCGAGCGCGTCGAGATAGCCGGTGATCACCGTAAGTGGCGAGCGCAACTCGTGCGACGCATTCGCGACGAAGTCCTTGCGCATTGCCTCGAGCTGCTGCTCACGGCTGACATCGCGCACGATGAGGAGCTGACGCTCGCCCGTATCGCTACTCACGACGTGGA
>JBIQKP010000157.1:0-4561 GCA_044506405.1 Lysobacterales bacterium
CGCGGACTACGTGAAGAACATGATCACGGGTGCGGCGCAGATGGACGGAGCGATTCTGGTGTGTTCGGCGGCGGACGGTCCGATGCCGCAGACGCGCGAGCACATTTTGTTGGCCCGTCAGGTGGGTGTGCCGTACATCGTGGTGTTCCTGAACAAGGCGGACATGGTGGACGATGCGGAGCTGCTCGAGCTGGTTGAGATGGAAGTGCGTGAGCTGCTCTCGAAGTACGACTTCCCTGGCGACACGACGCCGATCGTGAAGGGCTCGGCGCTGAAGGCGCTCGAGGGCGATCAGAGCGAGATTGGTGTGCCGGCGGTGTTGAAGCTGGTTGAAGAGATGGACAAGTACATTCCGGTGCCGGAGCGCGCGATTGACGGTGCGTTCTTGATGCCGGTGGAAGACGTGTTTTCGATTTCGGGCCGCGGCACGGTGGTGACGGGCCGAATCGAGCGCGGCATCGTGAAGGTGAACGACGAAGTGGAGATCGTTGGGATCAAGGACACGACGAAGACGACCTGCACGGGCGTTGAGATGTTCCGGAAGCTGCTGGACCAAGGTCAGGCGGGCGACAACGTGGGCGTGCTGTTGCGCGGCACGAAGCGCGAGGAAGTCGAGCGCGGTCAGGTGTTGGCGAAGCCCGGCTCGATCACGCCGCACACGAAGTTCGAGGCGGAGGTGTACGTGCTGACGAAGGAAGAGGGTGGTCGTCACACGCCGTTCTTCAAGGGTTATCGTCCGCAGTTTTACTTCCGCACGACGGACGTGACGGGCGCGGTGGAGTTGCCGGCGGGCGTCGAGATGGTGATGCCTGGCGACAACATCAAGATGGTGGTGGAGCTGATTGCGCCGATCGCGATGGAAGACGGCCTGCGTTTTGCGATCCGCGAGGGCGGACGCACGGTGGGCGCCGGCGTGGTGGCGAAGATTCTGAAGTAAGGTTGTAGGTCGGGGTTTTGCCCCCACGGAGTGACGGCGCTGAAGCGGCGTCACCCTCGCGAGAGCGAGTTCGGATAGCGCGGCAGCCGAAGACGGCTGCCGCATATTTGTCTGAGGACCGACGGTGATCCGCGCGTAACCAGCGAGCGAGATCACCGACGGTTTAACGATCAAGGTCTAGGCCAGTAGCTCAATTGGCAGAGCGGCGGTCTCCAAAACCGCAGGTTGGGGGTTCGATTCCCTCCTGGCCTGCCACGAGCAGGAGAGAGCGGTTAGGGGTTAGGGGGTAGGGGTTAGTCAGAGGAACAGTGCTCTTTCCGAACTAACCGCTAACCGCTAACCGCTGACCGCTAAATACATGACTGAACAGGTACAACAAGGCGCTACTCCGCTCGATGTCGCGAAACTCGCGGCCGGCGTAGCCATTTTGGCGGCGGGCATCGCAGGCTTTTACCTGCTCTCCGATCAGCCGATTTGGTTGCGTTGGATCATCGTGCTCGCAGGGCTCGGGGCCGGCATTTTCGTCGGGCTGCAGTCGCATCAAGGGAAGACTTTGCAGTCCTTCGTGCAGAGCTCGCGCATCGAGTTGCGCAAGGTCGTATGGCCGAATCGTCAAGAAACGATGCAAGTGACGCTCGTGGTCTTCGTGATGATTCTGATCCTTGCCCTGTTCTTCTGGGGACTCGACACGCTGCTGGGCGCGCTCACTCGTTGGTTGACGGGACAGGGGAGTTGAGATGGCTCTGCGGTGGTATGTAGTACACGCGTATTCGAACTTCGAGCACCGCGTAGCGGAGGCGCTGAAGGATCGAATCAAGCTGCAGGGCTTGCAGGATAAGTTCGGTGAAATTCTCGTCCCGACCGAAGAGGTCGTCGAGATGCGCGACGGGCAGAAGCGGAAGAGCGACCGCAAGTTCTTCCCTGGCTACGTCCTCGTGCAAATGGAGATGGATGAAGACACCTGGCACCTCGTGAAAGAAGTGCCGAAGGTGCTCGGTTTCATCGGTGGAACGCCGGAAAAGCCCGCGCCGATTACCGACAAGGAAGCGATGAGCATCCTGCGTCGGGTGGAAGAAGGCGTCGACAAGCCGAAACCGAAAGTTTTGTTTGAACCTGGCGAGGTCGTGCGGGTCATTGATGGTCCGTTCAATGATTTCAACGGCGTCGTCGAATCGGTGAACTACGAGAAGAATCGCCTGCAAGTCGCAGTGCAGATCCTCGGACGTTCTACGCCGGTCGAACTGGATTTCTCGCAAGTCGAGAAAGCATAGGCTGGGGGCTGGGGGCTGGAGGCTGGAGCAAGAGACTCTGGCCCAGTCCCCAGACCCCAGTCCCCAGCCGAACACTGGAAGTGGCGGCTGTATCAACGCAAGGATGACTGGGGAGCTCTTACGAGCGCTACGACCCACGGAGTAAAGCAATGGCCAAGAAAGTCACTGGCTACATCAAGCTGCAGATCCCTGCAGGCCAGGCGAATCCGAGCCCGCCGGTCGGTCCGGCACTCGGTCAGCAGGGCGTGAACATCATGGAGTTCTGCAAGGCGTTCAACGCGCAGACGCAGAGCATCGAGAAAGGTTTGCCGACACCCGTGGTCATCACGGTGTACAGCGACCGCAGCTTCACGTTCATCCTCAAGACCCCGCCCGCGTCCGTACTGATCCGCAAGGCGATCGGTATCGAGAAGGGGAGCGGCGCACCGAACACGAACAAGGTGGGCCGAATTTCGCGCAAGCAGCTCGAAGACATCGCGAAGACGAAGCAGCCGGATCTCACGGCCGCCGATCTCGAAGCCGCGGTGCGCACGATCGCGGGCAGCGCGCGCAGCATGGGCGTCGATGTGGAGGGGGTGTGACATGGCAGCAGTAGCAAAGCGCGTACAAGCGTGGGCAAATCGAATCCAGCCCGGCAAGCAGTATCCGATCGATGAAGCGATCGCGATCGTCCAGGAATTCGCGAAGGCGAAGTTCCGCGAGTCCGTCGACGTCGCTGTGAATCTCGGCATCGATGCTTCGAAGTCCGATCAGCAGGTTCGCGGCTCGACCGTGATGCCGAACGGCATCGGTAAGGCCGTGCGAGTGGCCGTGTTCACGTCTGGCAAGAATCAGGATGCCGCACGCGCCGCGGGCGCGGACATCGTCGGCCTCGAAGATCTCGCCGAGAAAGTGAAAGCCGGTGAAATGAATTTCGACGTCGTCGTCGCGAGCCCCGATGCAATGCGCGTCGTGGGTCAGCTCGGCCAGATCTTGGGCCCCCGTGGGTTGATGCCGAACCCGAAGGTCGGCACGGTCACGCCGGATGTCGCGGGTGCCGTGAAGAACGCTAAAGCAGGTCAAGTGCGTTACCGCGCCGATAAGGCCGGTGTCGTTCACTGCACGATCGGCAAAGCGGACTTCGACGCGAATCAGCTCAAAGAGAATCTGGTCGCATTGTTGCAGGACTTGCAGAAGGCAAAGCCTGCTGCCGCCAAGGGCATCTATCTGAAGAAGATCGCTGTGTCTTCGACGATGGGGCCGGGCGTGCCGGTTGAGGTTTCGTCGCTCGCGCTGTAAGGCGCGAGCGCGCGGCTGGAGGCTGGGGGCTGGAGGCTGGAGCAGAGGAGGAGATTCGATTCTTCCTCTTGGCCCCACTCTCCAGCCCCAGTCTCCGGTCAGGTGAAGATTGATGCAGGGCCGGTCTAGAGCGGGTGGCTGATTCATCAGCTGCCAACTCAAAGCCGACCATCATCGAAGACCGCAGGCGGGAAGCGGGCAAGGAGATTGCGAGGTTCGAGTCGGAGCAAGAAGCGCCCAGCGTTTTCTCAGTTCTGCCCCAGCCTCCAGCCTCCAGCCCCCAGCCCTTAATGAACGCCCGCGCAGATGGTGTTACCCGAATCGGAGCTCAAGAGCGATTCGTCGCGATGGGATCCGGCTGAAGGGCGCCGTCAGGATGGGCCGAGGCGCTTGGTGCCGAAGCCTTTAGGAGAACGCGCTGGGACGCGCGTTCGCACGTTAAAGCTCTTCACGCCAGGAGGAAATCATGGCGCTCAGACTCGATGACAAGAAGGCGTTGGTTGCGGAGGTGAATTCCGTCGCGGCGACAGCGCAGTCGGTCGTCGCTGCAGAGTATCGCGGTCTCACCGTGACGCAGATGACGAATCTGCGTTCGCAGGCCCGCAGCTCGAACGTCTATCTGAGAGTGGTGAAGAACACGCTGGCTCGTCGGGCGATTGCGGGCACTCCATTCGAGTGCGTCAGCAACAGCCTCAAGGGTCCGCTACTTCTCGCATTCTCGAAGGACGATCCGGGCGCAGCCGCGCGCCTCGTCAAGACTTTCGCAAAGGACAACGACAAGTTGGTTCCTACGGTCGTGTCGCTCGGCGGCACGGCGCTCGCTGCGAAAGACATCGACAAGGTCGCGAGCTTGCCGACGCGCTTGCAGGCGCTCAGCCAATTGGCTGGTGTCCTCAAAGCCCCGATCGGCAAGTTCGTACGCACGGTTGCGGAGCCGCACGCGAAGTTGGTGCGGACGATCGCTGCAGTGAAGGACCAAAAGGCCTCGGCGGGCTAAAACCCGACCTACGAGGCTTGAGATTCGAATTTCGGTAACAAGGTTGGAGTAACGACAATGGCTGCTAGCAAAGAAGAG
>JBIQKP010000158.1:0-4508 GCA_044506405.1 Lysobacterales bacterium
GCATGACGACTGCTGCATTACTCGCAACTGGCGCTACCTCAGCCGGTGGGTTGATTGGGTTCCTCGCCGTTAAGCTACGCAAACGGCGGCGTGTCGACCCTGCGGCGAGGAATCGTTCCGAACGAGGTCGCACGCTGTAGCGCCGCAATGCTTTACGCACTCCTTTGCTACAGCGACGAGCAAGTCGTCGCCAACTGGTCCGAAGAGAAGGACAGATCCGTCATGGCCCACCACTTCGGTGTCGAGCGGCAGCTTGCCAAGGACGATAAGGTCGGACCTGTCGTTCGCCTGTTGCCTACCACGACCGCCACGACAGTGCGTCGCAGCCGCGAGGCGGTCGTCATCGACGGCCCGTTCTCGGAAACGAAAGAACACCTGCTCGGCTTCTATGTGGTCGATTGCACCTCGCTCGAGGACGCGATCCGCGTCGCATCCGAGCTCGTGGAAGGGCCCGGCGCTATCGAGATCCGGCCGATTCAACATTTTTCGGATCTCAGCAATTCGCGTACGCTTGCGCAGCGGCGAGGGCAGCCGAACGCAGACACGCTCGAGAGAGACGTTCAATGACGGATATCGCCTGGATCGACGCGGCTCTGTCTGCCGCGCGGCCTCAAGTGGTCGCGGCGCTCTTGCGCTACTTTAGAAACTTGGATACGGCAGAGGAGGCGTTCCAAGAGGCTTCGCTACGCGCCTTGAAGGCATGGACTGCGAATGGTCCGCCGCGCGATCCCGCAGCGTGGCTCATTTTCGTCGCGCGAAACTTCGCGCTCGACGAAGTCCGGCGCAACAAGCGGCTCGATAGTTTGCCCGACGAAGCCGTGCTCTCCGATACGGACGACGCGGAGTCGGATCTCGCGGAGCGGTTGGACAATGCGCACTACCGCGACGACATCCTGCGCTTGTTGTTCATCTGCTGTCATCCGGAGCTGCCGGCGACGCAGCAAATCGCACTCGCGCTTCGCATCGTCTCCGGCTTGACCGTGCAAGAGATCGCGCGCGCCTTCCTCGTGAGCGAAAGCGCGATGGAGCAGCGGATCACGCGCGCGAAGCGGCGCGTTGCCGCCGCGCAAGTTCCCTTCGAGACGCCCGGTCAGCCAGAGCGAGAAGGGCGCCTCAACACCGTTGCGGCGATGATCTATCTCCTCTTCAACGAAGGGTACTCGGCGAGCGGCGGCGATGTGCACGTGCGTGTGCCCTTGTGCGAAGAAGCGATTCGTCTCGCGCGCCTATTGTTGCGACTGTTCCCGGGTGAACCCGAGATCATGGGGCTCACGGCGTTGCTGTTGCTGCAGCACGCGCGCGCTGCCGCGCGGCTCGATGCGAATGGCGCGATCGTGCTGCTCGACGATCAGGATCGCCGGCTGTGGAATCAGAGCCTCATCACCGAAGGTCTCGCGCTGGTCGACAAGGCGCTGCGCCATTGGCGGCCAGGGCCGTATCAGATTCAGGCAGCGATTGCGGCGATTCATTCTCGCGCGGCCGCACCGCAAGACACGGATTGGGCGGAGATCGAGCAACTCTACGGCGTGCTCGAGCAGGTTCAACCTTCGCCCGTCGTGACGCTGAATCGTGCGGTCGCGGTCAGCAAGGTCCAAGGCGCGGCCGCGGCGCTCGAGCTCATCGAGCCGCTCGAGCCGCAGTTGGCGAACTACTTCCATTTCTACGGCGTACGCGGTGCGTTCCTGGTGCAGATCGGGCGAAAGAACGATGCGCGCTCGGATTTCGATCGCGCGATCTCCCTTGCGCGCACTGCCGCGGAAGCCGCGCACATCCGCATGAACATCGATCGATTGATGAAAGACAGCGAGCTCGTGCCGCAGCCTGCTTCGGCGTAGCCGTCTATGCCGAGAAAAGTGACTCTCGCCGCGTTTCGCCGCGAGCAATCGTTCTTAGGTCCGCTCCGCCAGCTCCAACATTTTGCTGACGACCGCTTCGCGCTCTTCCGGCGTAAACGGTGCGAGGTTCAGCAGTTCGAGGAAGTGGAGGCCGTTCATCGCGAGGCTCAGGATCGCGGCGCTTGCGAAGCGGTTCGGGTCCGCGCGCAGCAGATCGAAATGTTCTCTGACATCGACGTGCGCGCGTTCGGGCATGTCTGGGAAGTTTGCCGCTGCCGCGAACATCGCGCGTGAGCACTCGGATCCTTCGTCGCTGTCCTTGCGCGCGATCAGACTCGCCTTCAAGTACGCGTGGTATTCGGTCCCCTGTCGTTCAACTTCTGCTTTCAGGTACTCGCGATAGCGATCGAGCGCGCGATCGATCATGCCTCGCAGCAGCGCTTCCTTCGTCGTGAAGTGGTACAGCAAGCCGCCTTTGCTGATGCTGGCCTGCTCGGCGACGAGATCGAGCGTCAGATTCGCGACGCCGCGTTTGCGTGCGACTTCGTCGGCGGCTTCGAGAATGCGGCTGCGTAGTGATGCTTTGTTCATCAGCTCCTAACCGTGCCGTCTTGCGCGTCGGCCTGCAATCCGGCAATGAATTTGGTGAGGGCAGAGCGTAGCAACTCGCGATCGAGTTGCGGATCGCGGCATGCGCGAATCGCAAGACCTTCGACGACGCTGAGCAGCAGCAAGATGCGTGCGTTCGCGCGCCGGGGGTCTTCGTAGAGTGCTCGGGTCGGTGCAGTTCGCTGCATCGCTTCGAGCAAATGGTTCTTGATCAACCGATCCGCTTCTTGAACGGTTGCGGCGATCTCCGCATCCCGCGTTGCTTCGGCGGAGATCTCTAGAAAGAGCGGTGCATTCATCTGATCGGCACTGCCGCTACGCCAGCGCTCGATCGCATTCAGAATGCCTTGCACGAGATCGGCGGGCGACTTGATCTCCTCGAGCTGCCTGCGGCCCGACTCGAGTTGGCGCTCGATGATCGCCTTGATGATGGCATGCTTGTTCGCGAAGTACCGATACATGAGCCCAGGGCTCATCTCGGCTTCTTGCGCGATGTCCGCAATGCTCGCAGCGTGAAACCCGCGCTTCAGGAAGCACAAGCGTGCGGCTTCCAAGATGCGTTCGCGCTGCTTGAGTGCGCGCTCGCTGAAGACGTGCTCCTCGTTCATCATCAGGGCGCGTCCTCCCAGCCGCCGCCAAGCGCTCGATAGAGCGAGACGAGATTCGACTGTTCGGCGAGCCGGGTCGCGATCAATCCTTGCTGCGCGCCGTAGAAGCTGCGCTGCGCATCGAGCAGCGTGAGATAACTTTCTTGGCCCGCTTCACGTCGAGCCTGGGACAGCTCGAACGCTCGCGACGAGGCGGCGACGAGCCGCTCTTGCGCTTCCATTTGCTTCGTCAGCGTGCCCGTCAATGCAAGTGCATCGCTCACTTCCTGGAATCCGATCTGAATTGCTTGCTCGTAGCGTGCGAGCGCGATTTCGCGATCGACGTGTGCCACGTCCAGGCCGGCCTTGAGGCGCCCGCCCTGGAAGATCGGTATGGATAACTGCGGGACGAAGCTCCACGTGCGATTGTTCGTCTCGAAGAGATCGGACAACTCGGTACTGATGTAGCCGCCGCTGCCGGTCAGCGAAATTCGCGGGAAGAACGCCGCGCGCGCCGCGCCAATGTTCGCGTTCGCAGCACGCAGCGTGTGCTCCGCCGCAAGAATATCCGGGCGGCTCAAGAGCACGCGCGACGGCAATTCGACCGGCACGGAGCCGAGAAGGGCCGTTTGCGCGTCGTTGCTCGCGGGCAGGAGCTCGGGCGGAATGTTCGCGCCGACGAGCACGCGCAGTGCGTTGAGATCACGTGCAACGTCGCCTTCGTAGCGCGCCGCGTCCGCGCGAGCGCTTTCGACCTGAGTCTGCGCTTGATTGAGCTCGAGCCCCGAGGCCGCACCAAGGCGATGCCGCTCTTGCGTGAGCGCGAACCATTCGTCTTGATTGCGTACCGTCGCTTCCGCGAGCTCCTTGAGTGCGACGTCGTTCGCAGTGACGAGGAATGCTTGTGCGACTTCCGCGATCAAGCTGATCTGCAGACTCCGCCGCGAGGACTCTTGCGAGAGAAAGTCTTCCAACGCCGCACGGTTCAAGCTTCGCAATCGACCGAAGAAGTCGAGCTCGAATGCCGCACCCACGGAGGCGCTGTACTGCTCGACGATGCCGGTCCGCCCCGTGAGACTGGCGTTGGGCGGCACACGCTGTCGCGTGAAGTTTCCGGACGCATCTGCGTTCGGCAGCAAGTCCGCACGTTGAATTCGATAGAGCCCGCGTGCCCGTTCCACGTTCAACGCAGCGATGCGCAGATCGCGATTGTTCTCGAGCGCAAGCTCGATGAGCCCTTCGAGCTTGGGCGAGAGTACGAACTCGCGCCACGGCAACGCATCGATGGATTCGTCTTCCGCCGCCGTCTTGGCAGGTCCGCTAACGGGCGCGCTCCATTCATCGGGAATGGGCGGCTCAGGCCGCTCATAACGCGGCGCAAGCGTGCACGCTGCGCTCACGAATGCGAGCGCAGCCAGAGAAAAGAATCGAACGACCTTAAACATGTGCCGGACCCTGATCCAGATTGCCGGCCGGA
>JBIQKP010000159.1:0-4482 GCA_044506405.1 Lysobacterales bacterium
TAGCGCGGCGGTCCGATCTCATTGAGCATCTGATACCTCGCCCGCCGCGTGTCGGGGCCCAGGCGGGTGTTCGCGTCGATGATCAAGCGCGGGTGGGTGGGACCGCTGTAATAGGCGGACCACTCCGGAAGGCCCTCGCCGTTCGGGTCGCCGGTCTTGATGAAGTTCGCGAAGTACTGCTGCATGATCCGCGAGACTTTGTAGTCATCTTCGGTCCACGCGTACGCCTCGTTGAGATCGAGGTTGCCCATCGCGTACTCGATCTCCGCCGAATGCACGGCGCCATTCGGGACCGGTGCGTCCGGGTTCGCGCGTTGCGCGGGCCGCGGTTGGGTGTAGTAGTAATAGAACGCCGGCTTGCCGCTCGTTTTGCTGTGCTCGTCCACCCACTTCCACGTGTCGTAGCTCAAGAAGCGGTCGCTCGCGAGCTCCGTCGCTACTTCCATCACTTGCTCCGGCGATGCCGCCGGATACATGGAGGCGACACGCTCGGCGTGCTCTCCATAGAGCTTCTTGAGCGCGTTCTGATAGTTCTCGACCGTCGGCTCTTGGCCCTGGAGGATCGCGCCGAACCAAGACTCGAGCGAATTCGTTCCCGCGAGCAACGGAACGTGCGCTTGCTCGCCCGCTGCGTAGATCTCCACGGGCGATTTGGGAAAGAAATATCCATCAGCGATCACGGGCGGCATGACGAGTCCTTTCGAAGCTTCGAGGATGCGCTCCGGCGGCAACGCGCGCAGCTCGGCGAGCGAATTCGCACCCACTGATTCAGCGAACTTTGTGCCGCTCTCTTCGGCCGCCGACAACGGCATTAGATAACCCATCATCGCGCCGCTCTCACCAATCGCGCCCGCAATGAGATCTCGCGAGAGCGGCGATGCCATTTGCGCGCTGACCGAGAAAGACCCGGCGGACTCGCCTGCGATCGTGACGCGCTTCGGATCGCCGCCGAACGCGGCGATGTTCTGCTGCACCCACTTGAGCGCAGCATGTTGATCGAGCAGCGTGTAGTTGCCGGAAGCCTTGTTTGGGCTCTCTTGCGTGAGCTCCGGATGCGCCAGCATGCCGAGCACACCGAGGCGATAGTTCAAGGTGACCGTGACAATGCCGTTCTGCGCCATGCTGGCGCCGTCATACCGCGGCTCGGAACCGTCGCCGGCGACGAAGCCGCCGCCGTAGATGTAGACGAGGACCGGAAGGTTCTCAGCGCTGCTCTTCGCCGGCGTCCACACGTTCAAGTAGAGGCAGTCTTCGCTCATGCCGCTCGCGCGAAACACCATGTCATCGAAGATGCGAGGCTGCATGCATTGCGCACCGAACTCGGTCGCCTGACGCTCGCCTTTCCAATTCTTCACAGGTTGAGGTTCTCGCCAGCGAAGATCGCCAACCGGCGGCTGCGCGAACGGAATACCCTTGAAGATACGGATGCCCTTGTCCTGATCCACGGTGCCGACGAGCGTGCCGTTCGCGATCTTCACACGCGCGCCTCCGTCGGATGAGGTGCATGCGGAAGCGACGAGCGCGACGGAACTGATCAAGAGCGTGTAGCGAGCAAGGGTTTTGAGCACGGAGCGCCCCCTGAGTCGTTGTTATTGGAATAGCGAACGAGCCTAGCCGGATCGTCAGACATTTGAAAGGCGCTTGGAGGTCAGGTTTTCACCCAATCTCGCCGTGCCGGCGCTTGTAGGTCGGGTTTCAACCCGACCCTTCATGTGTCGGAATGAATTCCGACCTACAGCGGAAGCAGACTTGTAGGTTGGATTTCAATCCGACCCTTCATCTGTCGGAACAAATTCCGGCCCACAGCGCAAGCGAGCTTGTAGGTCGGATTTCAATCCGACCTTTCATGCGTCGGAATGGGAGATCCGGCCGATCAAAGTCTCTGCCGCACGAGCCGCTCGAGGCGTTCCGGCAACTGATCGTCCTCGATCACTTGCCCATGGCTCGGGATCAGCATCGACGGACGATCCTCCGCGATCTTCGCGAGCAACCAGTCGCGGTAGGCGCGTCGATCCTTCATCAGGAGGAACTTGAAGGTCGCACTGATCGAAAGACCTGGCCCCATGCGCATGAGCCTCAACGCAAGACCCATCGCATTGCCTGGCAGACGCGGGAGATTGAGGAATCCATCGCAGACAATCCATGCGCATCGGTTTGCGTCACGGACCGAGAGCCAGACCTCGCCGTTGCGAAGGTCAGGCGGCTGTAGAAGCGAAACATGCGACGGCAGATGCGCCTCGAGAAGCCGCGGATCTTCGACGGACAGTTTCGTCTTGCGCTTGATGCGCTGGTACGCGCGATCGGACGCGATGACAGGTGCATTGTCGAATGCGGCAGCGTGCTCGGGTAGGCCGAGCGTGTGATAGGCATTCGGTGCAAGCAGAATGGGGCGACCCATCGCCCGAAGCTGGCTTATCGCTGCTTCGCCCGCGCGCGGCACCGGGCTATAGACACAGACCCGATCGTCGCCCAGCGCGACGGCGACCGCGCGCAACGGGATCGCGCCGTGGGTGCGCCGGATCTCCCAGACGCCGGTGAGGCCGGCAATGGGCTGCCAATCGGTAGGCGACGTCTGATCGTGTTGAGCGGTACGGGTCATGTGCAATACTTCCGGAATCGATACAGAGCCTCATCGGAAGCGGTCTGGCCGTCAACTATTAAGCCGTTCGATCTTCTTGCTGCAATGAATTCTTCGGCCGACCGGTCTATTCAGGTGACCGGCAATCGCACACAGGGCGAGCGGCAACGCTTCGAGGCCTTGTGCGCGCCATTGAAGGCCGATCTGTTCCGGTTTCTGTACTGGCTCTGCCGCGATCGCAATCTCGCGGAGGATGTCATGCAGGAGACCTTGCTGCGTGCGTGGAAATCGATCGATGCGCTTTCAGACGAACAAGCAGTGCGGCCCTGGCTCATGACGATCGCCCGACGAGAGTTCGCGCGGACGTTCGAGCGTAAGCGCTTGCCGATGGTGGACATCGATGCGGGGCTCGCGGCCGATCGCGACGCCTTCGCCATCGAGGACGATCACGACGTCCGCGAGATGCGCCGCGCGATCATGCAACTGGATACGACTCATCGCGAACCCTTGGTTCTTCAAGTCATGCTCGGCTATTCGACAGAAGAGATCGCACGCCATCTCGAGATCAGTCTTCCTGCGGTGCTCACGCGATTGCATCGCGCGCGGCACGCGCTGCGCAAGCATATGCTGGGCGATGCAGCGGGCGAAGGAGCATAAGAATGAAATGTCACGAGCTCCAGACTGCGATCAGCGCCGAGCCGAACTCCACAAATCTGGACGTGCTCGAGCACTTGGAATCCTGCAGCGCATGCGCGACCTATCGCGACCAGATGCAGGCGATGGATCGGCTCATCTACAAGGCGCTCGTCGTGTCGGTCGAGGATTCGACGCTCTCCGGGTCCACGAATCGTCGCACCGCATCGAAGCAATCGTGGATGGCGCGCTGGCAGATCGCTGCGAGTCTTGTTGCGTCCGTCCTGATCGGCACGTCGATTTGGGTGGCCTCGACGCGCGACTCGTTTGCCGAACAAATCGTCGCGCACACTCAGCACGAAGCGTTCGCGATGGTTCGTACCGACGCGCGGGTGGACGAGCAAGCGCTCGCGAACATTCTGGAGAAATCGGGCGTGAGCTTGCGCCCCGATGCTGCGGATGTGTCCTACGCGGCGATTTGCACGTTCCGCGGCCGCGGCGTGCCGCATTTCGTCGTGCAGACGGACGAAGGACCGGTGACGGTGATGGTGCTGACGGAGGAGAAGCCGACGAACACGAACCAGCGCTTCGCCGAAGAAGGCTACGAAGGGATGATCGTGCCTGCACCCAAAGGCGTGCTCGCGGTGCTCGGCAAGGATGTCTCGGTTGAGCGCGCGACGGAGAAGGTACTCGCCGCCGTGCAGTACAGATAGCAGGACGCGCCTGTTGGCGCGTCGCTGATGTCGCTAGCGACGCGTCACGCCTTTTCCTGCTTCATTTTTTCCTTCGCGGCATCGCACTCGGCTTTCGAGAGCATCAGGTAACCCTGGCCCTTGCAGGCGTTCTGCCCCGCACAGGCATTCGTTGCGGTCGAGCAGGCCGACGTGCCCTTACACGCGTTCACGCCTTCGCATTTCACCTTCGCCTCTTCGGCGGCGGAAGCCGTCGTCGTCACCGTGCCGAACAGCAGCGCAGCGGCCGTCGCGATCGCCGCACCGGAAACCTTGTTGCCGTGTTTCATGAATTGCTCCTCGATGAAGGTGTACGGGCACCCGCTGAACAGACCGGGCAATGATGGAGAGGATTACCGCGGTTGGCAAACAGGGGTGGCGAGATCAATGCGTCATCCGGACGGGTCCCCGCCTTCGCGGGGATGACGGAAAGTGTTTCCGCAACGCACAGCCTCCATCGTTTGTCGCACCCGCGTAGCCATTCCAAGCCGCCACAAGAGATTCTCGCGGAGGCGCAGAGACGCGGAGGTAAGAGAGAAA